>DASRHQ010000033.1:0-3670 GCA_035650455.1 Solirubrobacteraceae bacterium | reverse complement strand
GCTTGATCAACCACTCCAACGGAGTATGGCTTGACGCCTCACGGTTGATACTCGTCGGAGACGACAGCGCGATCGACACCTCGCCTTACAGCGTTCTGGACATGTCCGAGGGGTCGTTGACGCCGTTCGGCGATCGACGTCAAAACGGTCTTCTGCAGACCATCGTCGGCGACGCGCTGGTGTGGAGCACCAAAGGACCCAACGGCCTGACGGTCCTTGAGGCAAGCCGCATTGATGGCTCCGAACGCCGCCAGATCGCCACTGTAAGTCCGGAGTTCGTGCTGGAACGCATGGAGATCGCTCCGGCAGTCTGGAGGATGCCGTGAGCCGCCTGGCGATGCAGGGTCGCCCGCTGACCTGAGGCGGTCTCAAGATTGCTGATGTAAGTTCCCTGTTCTCCAGATCGCCGCTGGGCCGCGCTGACGACGTGGCAGAAGAGCCGCTGCGGGCTGGCGAGGTTAATTAGCTGAGCGGCATGCTGCTCCAGACCTGATCGCACCGATGGATCGGGCAGTGCTCGGCTACAGGCACGAGCCCTTATCTCGGGTGTCTCCGATAATGTCGATGAGCATGCGTCGAAAGGTGCTGATGTCCTGTTCGCTGAAGCCGTCGAGCATCGCCGACTCGACCCGCTCACACGAGTGCGCAACCCTCGCACGTAACTCGCTTCCGGCTTGGGTGTTCTTCGGGATGCGCGCGCGTGCGTCGCGCGGGTCGACGCTGCGCACGACCAGGCCCATCCGCTCGAGCCGGCCGAGCTGGTTCATCAGCGTGGTCTTGTCCAAGCCGAGCGAGGCGCCCAGTTCGATCTGGGTCAGGCTCGAGTCGATTTCGAGGGCGCTCAGGATGATGTAATCGCGCATCTGGATTCCGTGCGCTTCGGCCTGTTCACCCGTCGCGTTGCGCATGCGCTGCGCTGCACGGTGCAGCAACCAGGTGATCTCTGAGTCGACGGAGGGGCGTATGTCGCGCGGGGCGACCGGGTCCCCGCCAGGCGGGCTGGACGATGGTTGACTTAGCATGGCGAAACGACGCATTCCTTTCCTGCGCTTGGTAATCAACGCTCTGGTGGCAGAGCGACGGCGTGGCTACAGGCCGGGCAGCAGCGGAATCCCGGCGTAGGCGGCTAGGTCGTGGGACGGGACGATCTGCATCATGTCCTTGAGGGACGCCACGCGCCGAAGGCCGTCGCGCACCTGGCCCTCATCGCAGTCGGCGAGCTTGCGCATCAGCCAGGGGCGCTCGGCCGGCCGCGTGACCCCCTCGAGCTGCCAGGCCAGATCGCCGATGAAGGCGTAGCGCTTGCCGGTCGGCAACGTCACGAACACGATCACGGAGCCGGTCGTGTGCCCGCCGGCCAGGGCCACGACCAGCGAGCCGTCGCCGTACACGTCGTAGCTGGAGGGAAAGCCCAGGTAGGGCTTGTCGTCGAACGCGTACTGACGGATCTCGCGCCCCTGGGAGACCATCCGGTAGACCTTTGCGTCGCCGTCTTCGGCCGCGTATCGAAGCTCGCTTCGGTTCATCCAAATGGGCGAGCGCAGCTGGTCGAGGCCGCCCACGTGGTCCCAGTGGGCGTGGGTGATCAGCACGCCGCGCAGCCGGTCGCGGTCGTATCCGGCCGCGTCGAACTGGTCGCTGACGGTGCTCAGCGCCTTGTAGGGGGCGCGGGCGAGCCGGGGCTGGGCCTTGACGTGCGCCGCGACGTCGGCGCCGAAGCCCGCGTCGATCAGCAGGTCGCCCTCCGGGTGGCGCACCAGGACCGCGGTCGCCGCGAAGCTGCGCTTCTCGCGCCACGAGCCGCCCTTGAACGCGAACGCCGCCCTGGTCTCGTAGGTGCCGGTGGGCAGCTGGTAGATCGCCATGTCAGACGGTGGGGCCGCCTCGGGCAGCGGTCCGCGGAAGGGGGGCGGCACAGGCATGATCACGGGCTGATCGTACGAGTTGAGATTATCTCAGTCAAGACGAAATCGGCTTCTGTCCAGCCGGGGCGCGGGACCTGCCATCGGCGGACGCTCGGCGTAAGCCTTGTCGGCGCGTTGGCGTGGTCCGCTCACCCGGCATTCGTCGTGCGATGGACGGCTGTAGCCTCGGGCTCATGAGTTGGCTGCCCAAAGACTTCGTCCACCCTCTTCTCGGTCCTGTGCCAGGTACGACACTTCATCTCTTGGTGTGTGGTCAACGACCTCGTCGGCGGCGACGCGGAGCGTGCGCTAGACGTGCTGGTGCCCCAGTGGATTGCGGCCGACTGGCCGTTCCGCAGCCCCCGCTATCTGGGCCGTGACATCACCTGGCAGGAGTGGCTCGTGCTGCCCCGCGCCCAATGACCCGTCCCCGAGCGTAGTCATGGTCACCGCCAAGACACCCTGCAACAGCTCCGACGAACCCGGGCCATCGGCGCCATACGGTGAAATTCGAGGCGGGCACCGTCTCAATGGGAGGCTCTGGACTAGGCATGCGCTGTCCTTGATTCTGACCTTCCTGGCGACGGCGGTGCGCCAACCCGCTAGACCACTCCCGTCGCACCGTCACCGACTCCGAGCGCATCCGCGATTCTCCTTGGAAGGACTTGGGCCACCGCCCCGATACCCGATCGGCGCGTCGAAGTCGGGAGCCGCCGATGCGGGCGCCACGGATCAAGCCGAGCTGTTCCGACCCGGCTGCGTTCGCACAAACTTGCGCTACTCGCCCGGGACCACCAGCCCGCTCTCGTAGGCGATGACCACCGCCTGCGCACGGTCGCGCAGGTCGAGTTTCGCCAGGATCCGCCCCACGTGGGTTTTGGCGGTCTGCTCGGCGATGGTCAGGGTGCTGCTGATCTCGGCGTTCGACAGGCCCTGGGCGATCAGCCGCAACACCTCGGTCTCCCGGTGCCAGCGCGGACAGACCGGCAGGCGTCCTGCGCGTGGTCTGCGGGCGACGGGCGAAATCGAGGATCAGCCGTCGGGGACCGACGGCGCCAGCAGCGCGTCCCCGGCGGCGACCACTCGGACGGCGTGGACCAGTTCCGCCGCCGGGGCGTCCTTGAGCAGGAATACGCTCGCCCGGCGCGCAACGCCGCGTATACGTAGTCGTCGAAGTCGAAAGTCGTGAGTATCAGCATTCGGGGACGGTGTTCCCCGGCCGGCCCCGCGGATCCGGCTGACCCGGCCTGCCCGGCGAGAATCCGGCGGGTGGCCTCAAGTCCGTCCATTGCGCTCGCGACCGCGGCCGGCGCCTGCTGCCCGCCCCTGACCACCGTCGAGCTACCGCACTACGGGATGGGCGCGCGAGCCGTCACTCTTCTACTCTCGCAGGCTACGAGCACAGCCAAGCCCGGCCCGCTGAACGACTCATGCGAACCCGAACTGTTGCCGTGTCCGCTGGTGCGCCGCTCCTCCGTGGCCCCGCCGAGCAACCGACTTCGGTCGCCGCGATACCGGCAAATGCGTGGTGGTTCGCCATCGATAGCGACGGGCTTTTCGCGGGCTTGAAGGCCGAAAGGCTCTGCCGGATTTCCTCCGACAGAGCCTCTACCTGCACAAATCGAGTGGACGATACTGGGATTGAACCAGTGACCTCTTCCGTGTCAGGGAAGCGCTCTCCCGCTGAGCTAATCGTCCTCGGGAACCGGCCGGGGCCGGGTCGCGAGCGGACGACGGGATTCGAACCCGCGACCCTCACCTTGGCA
>DASRHQ010000032.1:0-19692 GCA_035650455.1 Solirubrobacteraceae bacterium | reverse complement strand
GGCCATCCACTGAAGCGCGGCGGACAGATCGTGCGGGCGATCAGCCACGATCTGGATCACCGCCGGGTCGAGACCGATCTCGCGCAGCCGCTCCGACAGCCACGGGCCGTTGCGGTCGCTGATGATCCCGGACAGGACCTCGGTGCCGGTGACGAGGATCCCCGCGCGTGGGTTCATGAGCCGTCGCCTATGGCGAACACGAGCACGGTGTCAGAGGCCGCCGCTCACAGCGCGGGCTCATGTGCACGTAGGCGCTGTACCGGCGGGCAGCAGGGATGGCCCCTGGGGGACGATGCGCAGACCGATGGCCGCAGTCGACTGGGGTACCGCCACCGACTTGCCGTTGATCTTCATCTGCACGTTCGTGTTGCCGAGCGTGAGCAGGAACTCCTTGGCGGTTTCGGTTGGAATCGTCTGGCCGACGTTGTAGATCACGCCGGGGATCAGCGTTTTGCGTGCACCGTTCTCAAGGCACACATACACGGCAGAGGTGGGTATCAGCTGGAGGCTCACCTTCCTGGGCTTGGGCGGAGCCGGCGGCGTGGTATTGGTCGTTTGTGATGCTGCGTGATGGTGGCGTGCGTGCTGGTGTGCGCCGGCGCGGGCGCTCGTGGGCTGCGTGCTTTGGTGCCTGTTCGAACTGTTGGTGCCGACGATGTAAAGCACGACCACAACAGCGACCAACACCCCCACCACCGCCAACCACGGAGGAAACGTCACGCTCCGGTGCCGGCTGCCGTCGGGTTCGCGATCGCGCCCGAGCGGCGCGATCGGCCGAATTTCATGCTCGGCGGGCTGCTCGTAGCGTCGCTTGAACTCCTCGACCAGCATTCTGGAGTCGAGCCCCAGGTAGTCGCCGTAGGTACGCAGGAAGCTCTTTATGTACACCGGCCCGGGCAGGAGTTCCCATTCCTCGTTCTCGATCGCGCGTAAATACTTGGCGCGAATCTTCGTGCGAGCCTCGACTTCCGCCATGTCGATCCGAGCGCGGATGCGCGCGTCTCGAAGGGTTGGGCCTATGCCTGGCATTGCGCTCTGAAGGTTAAAGGCCGTCGGCGAGACGCCTCCGCTATGCGGCTGATTTCGTAGCGCAGTTGATGCCCCGAACCGCCCGGACTCGAGTGCCCCGGGTCCGGCTCCGCCGACGGCCCCATTGGCAGTTGCTGTAGGAGCGCTCACTCCTCGGGGACCCTGACCGGCTCTGAGCCTCCGGACTCTGAAAGATGGGCGATGATTCGTGGCACGTCGGCCTCGGTGATCAGGACTTGACGGGGCTTAGACCCCTCGTAGCCGGAGATGACCCCGCGCCGCTCGAGCATGTCGATCAAGCGTCCCGCGCGGGTGTAGCCGAGCCGCAGGCGCCGCTGGAGCATCGAGGTTGAAGCGGTGCCCATCTGCGCCACGAGCGCGATTGCATCCTCGAGCAGGGGATCCTCGTTGGGATGAAGAGCATCGTCGTCGGAACTGTCGCCCTCCGAAGACTCGACCTCCTCGAGCAGCTCCTCGGAGAATTGCGGCTCCCCTTGGCGGCGCCAGCTCTCGGTCAGCTCGGCGATCTGGGTCTCATCGATGAAAGCTCCCTGTATGCGCTGAAGCTTCGATGACCCCAGCGGTGAGAACAACATGTCGCCCTGACCAAGCAGGGATTCCGCCCCGTTGTGGTCGAGGATCACCCGTGAATCGGTCTGGCTGGATACCGCAAAGGCAATGCGCGAGGGGACGTTCGCTTTGATCATGCCGGTGATTACGTCTACCCGCGGCGACTGGGTCGCCAGCACGAGGTGGATGCCCACCGCCCGGGCCTTCTGGGCGAGGCGGATGACGGAGTCCTCGACGTCTGCAGGGGCGACCATCATCAGATCCGCCAACTCGTCGATCACACAGACGACATAAGGCAGCGAGGGCTCTCCGCGGCCCTCACGCACCCGGTTGAGCTCCGGAAGGGAGCGGGTTCGCGCCAGCGACATCATCCCGTAGCGCTGATCCATCTCCTTCACCAGGTTCTGGAGTGCGTTGGCGGCCATGCGCGGGCTGGTGATCACGGGCGTGAGGAGGTGTGGAATGGATTCGTAGTGGTTGAGCTCCACCTGCTTGGGATCGACGAGCACGAAGCGAACCTCGTGCGGCGTGGCGCGCAGCAGGATGCTCGCCAGCATCGCGTTCACGCACGCCGATTTGCCCGATCCGGTCGTGCCGGCGACCAGCAGGTGCGGCATCTTGGCCAGATCGGCGCCGATCGCACGACCGGCGATGTCCTTGCCCAGCCAGACGCTGAGTGGAGACCAGTCCGGGGGCGGCTCCTGGAAGACGTCGCCGAGGTGGACGATGCGCCGGCGGGCGTTTGGCACCTCCACCCCAACCGCCTGTTTGCCTGGGATGGGCGCGAGGATTCGGATCTCGGTGGCGGCCAGCGAGTACGCGAGGTCGTCCTTGAGCTGGGCCACCTTGGAGACTTTCGTCCCGGGCGCCAGTCGCAGCTCGTAGCGGGTGATGTGAGGGCCGGTCACGCGGCCGACCACTGCGGCGTCGATGCCGAAATGGCCCAGCGTCTCCATCAACGTCCGCTGCACCTGCTCTTGCCCTGCCGTATCCGGGCGCGCCGCCTCTCCCCCGGACCGAGTTAGGAACCGCGGGCTGGGCACGTGCCACTGAAAGGAGGGGTCGTCGGTAATCGACGCGCGGAATCGCCCCTGAGGAGTGAGATCGCCATTCTCCGCCCCTCGCGGTCGCTGCTCGGCGTGCTCTGCTCCGCTCGCGGCGGCCTCCGACACGGCCGGTTCATCGTCGCGTGCGCCTGCGTCATCTTCTACCGGACGCGCCGGGGGGGCCTCGACATGCGTGGCGCGCACCACAAGCTCGTCGTTATCGGGCTCGGGCGGAAACAGCGTCAGGGACCGCTCGGCGCGATCGCCCGGCGACGAAGCGGGGGCGGGGGCCTGGCCGGCCTCCGGTGGCCCGACCGCCTCAGCGGGCCGCCCGCGTCCTGGCCGGCCCGCCCGCGCCAGCGCCGCAGCCCGCACAAGCCGGTGCGAGGTCGTGAACTGCTCCCCGGAACGGGCTAGCACCCGCGTGGTCCGTCCGACGCCGGTGCCGGTGGCACGGAGAACACCCGCGGCGGTAGCTCCGCTCGCCAGCATCGCGCCGACAACGAGCAGGAACACCGCCAGGATCTGCGCGCCGAGCGTGGAGACAAGGTGAGACGTGACCCACAGCTCGCCTTGGCCGAGGACTCCGCCGCGCACCTCGAACGCCGCCGGTCGCCAGAACTCGTGCCCAGGAGTCGGCCCGGGGCCGATCCCGAGCGTGCCCGCGGCCAGGGCCAGGGTGAGACCCATCGTGAGGCACAGCGCCCCGGTTCGCAGTGGCCTTCCGGGGACCCGGAACTCCCGCGCGAGGACGAGTGCCCCGGCGAGAAGCAGCGCGGCGGGTACCGCATATCCAATGACGCCAAAGACGAATTTCAAGGAGACGACCAGCGCCGATCCGAGCGCCCCGCCGTTCAACCCGGCGTAAGCCACGCACACCAGGAAGATGCTGAGCGCGACCACCGCGAGCGCGATGACGTCGAGGTGGTGCGGCGCCAATTCGAGCCGCGGAACGGTGGGCCTGGTGCGGGCGAGCAGCGAACGCCGGGCCCGCCTCGGCGGCGGCTTCTTTGAAGCGCGAGTGGCCATGTACCGTCAGGCCTGCTTCGACGCCGGTTCGTTTGCTCCTCCCTTAGCTGGACCCCTAACCTTTCAGACGGCATGTCTGACTATGAGCGTCCGCCACGCGTGCTGGTCGTCGAGGACGACGACGCGATCGCGCACGTACTGCAGCGCTCGCTGCGCCTCGAGGGCTATGAGGTGAAGATTGCTGGGGACGGCATAAGCGCGCTCGACACGGCCCATGTGTTCCTGCCCGATCTGGTCATCCTCGATTTGGGGTTGCCGCGACTCGATGGCATCGAGGTGGCAAAGATGCTGCGGCGCAACGACGACGTCCCGATCCTTGTCCTCACGGCACGCGACGCGGTTGAGTCGCGCGTGGAGGGGCTTGACTCAGGAGCCGACGACTATCTGGTGAAGCCGTTCGAGCGCCAGGAGCTTTTGGCGCGCCTGCGGGCACTGCTCAGGCGGCGCCCGCCCAGGGGTCAGGCCACGTTGACGGTCAGCGATCTCAAGCTCAACCCCGACACGCACGAGGTCGCACGCGCGGAGCGCGAAATCGAACTCACCCAGCGCGAATTCGAGTTGCTGGAGTACATGATGCGCAACGAGCGGATCGTGATTTCTCGCCAGCGGCTCCTGGACGAGGTCTGGGGTTATGACCCCTTTTCGATGACCAACACGATTGAAGTCTTCGTCTCGAACCTACGGAGGAAGCTGGAAGCCGGTGGAGAGCCTCGGCTCTTACATACGATCCGCGGCGCGGGCTACGTACTCCGCGTATAGGTCGGTTCCGGTCCGCTGGCGGCTGGCCGGCGGCTCGGCGGTTCTGACATTCGTGATCCTTGCAGCCTTCGCGACCGTGGTGGGAGCGCTTACCGAGGGCCAGGTAAGGCGCGAGTTTGACGAGCAGGTGCGCTCAGCGGCTAACAAGCTGGCGAGCGAAATCAAGCCGGTATCCGACACCGCGACCGGCCACGTCAACTGCGGCCAGAACGTCAGCCTGAGTGAGTTCGCCCGTGCCGACGATGCTCAGATCAGAGTCTTCAGCGACACCACCAATCGGGTTATCTGCTCGCAGATCATCGGGTCAAACGGCGAGCCCATAAACCGACCGGAGTTCCTCCCTCCAACCCAGCCGGGCACCTATGAGCAGGACGGCTACCGCGTCGAGATTCCTCCTCAGATCGGCATCGATCCCTCGGGCGCGGGCTGGCTGCTCTATGCCCGACCGCTGTCGGAGATCGATCACACGCTTGCGCGGGTTCGTCTGTTTTTGGGGTTGGGCGTGCTTGGCGGCGCCGTGCTGGCGCTGCTCGCGGGCCTCTTCGTGGCCCGCCGCGCGATGCGTCCGATCACCGAGCTGACAGACGCGGCGCGCGAGATTGAGCGCACTCGAGACCCCAGTCTGGAGCTTCCCTATCCGGAGGCCGAGGACGAGGTCGCCGAGCTGGCTCGCACACTGGACGGGATGCTTCGGGCGCTCGATGCCTCACGCGCGGAAACGCACGCCATGCTGGAGCGTCAGCGCGAGTTCATCGCTGACGCCTCGCATGAATTGCGCACTCCGCTGACGAGCGTTCTGGCCAACCTTGAGCTGCTCTCAGAGGACCTGAACGGCGAGCAGGCCGAGACCGCGTACGCGGCGCTTCGCTCCACCCGCCGGATGCGCCGGCTGGTGGGTGACCTTCTCCTGCTGGCCCGGGCCGACGCTAGACGGATCGCGCCGAGCCGTCGCACCGACCTGGGCCAGGTCCTGATCGAAGCGGCTGCCGAGCTCGAGCCCGTGGCCGAAGGTCACGAGCTGTCAATCGAGCCGGGAGAGGCCGTGGTCGAGGGGATGAGCGATGACCTGCACCGGCTCGTGCTCAACCTGCTCGAGAACGCCGTCCGACACACGCCGCCGGGAACACACGTCCATGCTTCGAGCGCGGTGGTGGATGGGCAGGCGGTGCTGGTCGTGGCCGACGACGGGCCCGGAATCGCCCCCGAGCTTGGCCGCCGAGTCTTCGAGCGGTTTGTCCGCGGCGGACGTGACGGCGGACGTGGTTCGGGCCTCGGTTTGGCCATCGTGCGGGCCGTGGTCGAGTCGCACGACGGGACCGTCAAGCTTAAACCGTCGGAGGCCGACGGCAGCGGGACGAAGTTCGAGATCCGGATCCCAGCTGCGAGCTCCGAGGCCAGCGAACTCACAGTTAGAGAACGCTCTTAAGCGGACGCAGGACCGTCGCCGGGCTCCACCCCGGCGACGCTCAGGTGGAGCCGGCGACGGATGGTGAACGCGTTACGGCAGAGTCATCATGCGCGTATAGATGTTCTCGTCGTTTGCGCGACGTCCGACTGAGCCGGCCGAGCCCGTGCACAGTTTGGGAGGGCTTGACGCCTTGCCGGTGCCGGGGCACAGGAACAGATCCGGGTCGCGGGTATCCATCCACAACGGGTAGGCGGTGTTGCCACGAACCGCGAGTCCTGAGTAATCACCATAGAACTCGCTGTTGCCCTGCGTGTCCGGGAACGCCGTCGGCGACGGCATGGACGAGCTGGTTACGCGGACGGTGGCGAAACCCTTGAGGCTGCTCGACGCCGAGAGGCTGACGTCGGAGGAACCGGTCGTCTCGTCGTTTCCGTACTGGCGGTCGTAGTAGGAAACGCCCAGTTTGCCGGAGGGCGAGAACGCCGCCCACTGCCAGAACTGGTCCGTGCGCTTCTGTCGACCCTGCTGGGGGACCACCGGCAGCTTGCGCGGATCAGTGTTGGTTCCGGTGAAGCTGGCACCCCCGTTGTTGGAGACGCTATAGAGGATCTTGTTGTTGCACGCCCCCGGCTTCTTGACTCCCTTGTACAGGTTGGTGAGAAACGACGCATTGATGCCGTTTGGTTTGCACCCGTTCTTCTCGTTGGAGTCGCGGTTGATATAGGAGGCGAAGGTCACCACGACCTGGTTCGGCTTGGTCGGATTCACCCCAGCCGCGGGGTAGTTGGCGGCCCGGAAGACCGAGAGCTTGCTCTTTCCCTTCTCGGGGACACAGGCCACGCCGGGATCCTGGCCCTGATAGGTCTGACAATCGGGCAGGTCATAGAAGTTCGCCACCTTGACGGGTGGACCGAAGCTCGCACCGCCGTTGGTCGACTTTGCGATCAGGACTTGATTGTGGTTGTCCAAGTGGCCTGACCTGCCGTTGTTGAAGTTGTCAAACACCACATACAGCGTCCCGTTGGGCGCGGTGAACGGCTCAGAGAACTGATCGTTGTCACAGGCGCCCGGCCCGCTGATCCCTCGGGGACAGAGCTTCGCGCTGGTGTGGCTGACCAGCACCGGCTTGCTGAAGCCTTGCCCGTAGTTGTTCGAGTGCGCCTCGTAGATGTTTGCCGCCCCATTGGAATCGAAGAACGTCCAGGTGACGTAGATGTGATCCTTGAAGCGGCTGGCCGCGCCGTTATCGACCGTCATGTAGGGCTTGTCGATGAACGGCAGGTCATTGGGGTTGGTGGTGTACTCCTGCGCGACGGGACGACCAGGGAAATTCCATGAGGCGCCGCCGGTGCTGGTGGAGCGATGCATGAAGATCCCGCTCGAGTTGTCGCGGTTGTTGGTCACGCCGGGGCCGCGCTGGAACTCCTGGCACGAGAAGTAGGCGTTGCCTTTTGTGTCCCAGGCGGTGGAGGGATCGCCTGCGCCCTGCATGTACTCGCGGGCCACGCCGCCAAACGCGGTGCCCCGCACGAAGTTGTTGGGCAGCGTTGAATCGGTGAAGCGCGTCCCGCTGCTTGAGTAAGACGGGCCGCAGGTGCCGTCGCCGCGGCGATAGTCGTTATAGGTCGCGACCAGCTGCCCGGTCCGTGGATTCACCGACATCGAGGTCTCGTTCTGCGCCTGGCCTCGGCCCTGGAGGTCGCGGTCTGAGACGTTGAGACAGTTCTGGTTGACCTTGACGTTGTTTCCGTGATGCGTGGGGCAGGCGGCAGCCGTCGGATTGCTGACCGGCTTGAGGTCGGTCGCGCGTGTGCGCGCGCTGGCCTCGTTGCCTGACGTTGTTCCGAGCTCGAAGCTGGCGAACCCCGACAGGATCCGCCGCTGCAGCTTGGTCATCTTGAGTTCGCGTGCAGTCGAGACGCTGCCCCCGCTGGAAGCGACGGCCACGATGCACCCGGTGAGCACTGCCAGTGCGCCCAAGGCGAGGGCGCGGCGCCACGTCAAGACGTGCATAAACCTCCTCCTTCCTCACAGGCCCGGCTCCGGTGCCTACCTCGCTGGACGGGGCCCGCCGGTAACTAATGCCGAGCACCCTACCTAGTTTCGACTGGCCCCGACCTTGCGAGTGGCGTTCTAAACCTCGACCACGACTGGGAGCACCATCGGTCTGCGGCGCAGCCGCTCGTACACGAACGCGCCCAGGTCCTCGTGGAGTTCCTGCTGAAGGAGATCGATCTCACGCACGCCGTCCTGGGCGGCGTCTCGGAGCGAGCGCTCGACCTCTGCCCGGATCGCCTCCACCAGTCCGTCGGCCTGGTCGGCGAACGGCACACCGCGGAAGATAACCTCCGGTGCAGCGACGGATTCGCCGGTTTGCTCGGAGATCGTGGCCACGACGATGAAGATGCCGTCGGCCGAGAGCATGCGCCTATCGCGCAGGGCGACGTCCGCCGGGTCACCGATGTCGACGCCGTCGACGAAGACCATCCCCGAGCGCTCGGGGTCGCCAAAGCGTGCGCCGCTTGAGTCGATCTCGAGCGGTAGCCCGTTCTGGCCTCGAAACACCCGCTCGGGTCCGATGCCCACAGCGTCAGCCAGCTGGGCGTGGAGGTGCAGACGCTTGTGGTCGCCATGGACCGGCATTACATACTGCGGCTTGGCGAGATTGAGCATGAGCTTGAGCTCCTCCTGGTGGCCATGGCCGGAGGCGTGAATCATCGCCTCGGCGGTGGTGACCACGTTGCAGCCCAGCTGGTAGAGGCGGTCGACGGTCTCCCCAACCGCACGCTCATTTCCGGGGATCGGCGTGGCGGAGAACACGACGGTGTCGCCGGCGCGCAACTTGACCTGGGGATGGTCGTTGTAGGCCATCCGGCGCAGGGCCGACAGCGGTTCACCCTGCGAGCCCGTGGAGATCACGATGACCTTGTCGTCGGGCCAGTCCTCGACCTCGTGGGCGCCGATCATCATCCCTTCGGGGATCGCGATGTGACCGAGGGAGCGCCCGATTCCCACGTTCTTGCGCATGGAGCGACCGACCAGAGCTACCTTGCGCTCCAGCGTGGCGGCGGCGTCGACGACCTGCTGCACGCGGTGGATGTTTGAAGCGAAGCTGGTCACGATGATCCGGCCGCCGGCGCCCGCAAACACGCGCTCGAGCTGTGGCCCCACGATGCGCTCCGACGGCGAGAAACCAGGGCGGTTTGCGTTGGTGGAATCGCCCAGCAGCAGTAGCAGCCCCTCGCGTCCGAGCTCCGCCAGCCGTGACACATCGGCGGGGGGACCATCGACGGGCGTCTGGTCGAACTTATAGTCGCCGGTCACAAGTACGGTGCCCAGCTCGGTGCCGACGGCCACCGCGCACGAGTCGGGGATCGAGTGGGTCATGTGCACGAGCTCGAGCACGAAAGGTCCGAGCTGCGCGCGGGTGGGAGGCTCCAAGTCAACGAGGGGGACGTCTCTGAGCCGATGTTCGTCGAGCTTTGACCGCGCCATCGCCACCGTCAGACGCCGGCCATAGACGGGCGGCATGTGGATGGGCCCGATCTCGCGCAGGATCCATGGGAGCGCCCCGAGATGGTCCTCGTGACCATGGGTCACAACGATGCCCTCGATGTCCGCGGCGCGGTCGCGGAGATAGCTGAAGTCCGGCAACACGAGGTCGATCCCGAGCATCTCGGCGGTCGGGAATCGCAGGCCAGTATCGACCACGAGGATGCGACCGGCGTGTTCGAGCACGGTCATGTTCTTGCCGATTTCGCCCAGCCCGCCGAGGGGCAAGGCGCGAAGGCCGCTCACGCCGCCGTGGCCAGCAGACCGTGCCGATCCAGCAGCCGACGTACGGTTTCGCGCTCGGACTCGTCCAGCTCGACGTACGGCAATCGCGGGGTCCCCACGTCGATGCCCATTAGGAAGAGCGCCGTCTTCACAGAACAGGCGAGCGGAGCAACCGCCAGCTCGCTGTAAACGTCGTGCAGGCTCAGGTCGACCTCGTGACGACGGTCGGGTTCGTCCACCATGCGGCGCATCTCCTCTCCCACCACATGGCTGGCCACAAGTACGCCGCCGGGCTCGCCGAGATCGAGCACGTCAGCGAGCAGGTCATCGTTGCCGGCATAGATCGCCAGGCCCTCCACCTTCGCGAGGTTTTGTGGATTTGCCTGCTTGACGGCCGCGACATTGTCGATCTGCGCGAGCTCGGAAAGCAGATCGTTGGGCATGTCCTGTGCGGTCCGTTGAGGGATGTTGTAGAGCACCATCGGCAGGTCCGTGGCCTTCGCCACCTCTTCAAAGTGGCGGATAATCCCCTTGCGTGACGGCTTGTTGTAGTACGGGTTGACGACCAAAAGAGCGTCAGGCCGCAACTCCGTGGCGCGTTGTGTCAGCTCGACGGTGTGCCGGGTGTCGTTGTGGCCGACGCCGGCCACGATCGTTGCCTCGGGATGCGAGCGGCGCCCCTCCTGCACCCCCAAGCCAATGAGGCGGAGCTTCTCCTCGTCGGAGAGCGTGGCGGCTTCGCCGGTCGTGCCACACAGGACGAGGCCGTCTGAGCCGTGATCTAGGAGATGATCCATCAGGCGCACAGCGGTGTCCTCGTCAAGCTCTCCCCGAGAGTCGAACGGCGTCACCATCGCAGTCAAAATCGCGCCTAGGTCGAGGGCCATCGGCGCCATTATCGCAGGGGGGTTCCCCGGCGATCAGCCGCCCTCGGTGTGGCTGGAACCCCAGCCGAACGCGTCGAGTGGCCCCAGCGGCGAGGACCCGTGCGGGGGCGCGGGCGCGACCTCGAGCTCGGAGTGCGGCGGGCAGATCACGTGCGTTACGCGAGCCCCGGTCAGTTTCGAGATCCGTTCCGGAAGGCCGGCCGGGCCGGGAGACGATTTCCGTTCTGTTTAGAAGAGCAGGTGCTCGAGCCCGATCATCGGCGAGGTAGACAGGGTGGCCACGCGCCGGACCGCCAGTAGCACGCCGGGCATGAATGATTCACGCGCCAGCGAGTCGTGACGGATGCTGAGCGTCTGCGCCACGTCGCCGAGCAGCACCTCCTGATGGGCCACGAGGCCTGGGAGGCGTACCGAGTGGATCGGCACCTCGAGCGAACGATCCGTTGCGCCGCGCATCAGCTCGGCGGTGCGTGCGGCCGTACCGCTTGGCCGGTCGAACTTGCCGTCGTGGTGTAGCTCGATTATCTCCGCTGCGCGCATGTGCTTGGCTGCCTCGACCGCGAAGCGCATCATCAGGACCGCGCCGATGGCGAAGTTCGGGGCGGCGAACACATTGGCCTCCGCGCCTTCAAACTCCCTCAGCCGGGACTGGTCGTAGCCCGTGGTGCCGATCACCACGTGCACCCCGGCCGAGACGGCCTCGCGCACGTTGTCTAAGACGGTGTCGGGGACGGTGAAGTCGACCAGGACTTCCGGGTCGGCCTCGAGCGCCTCCGAGACGGACACCACGAGGCGCGGATCGGCCTGGGCGACCAACTCGGTGTCGCTTGCCTCCTGTACCGCCTCGCAGACCGTCTGCCCCATCCGACCCGCGGCGCCGGCGACCGCGACCTTGATCACGCCGCCGCCTCCGCGGCCGCCGCATCCATGGGCGCCGCGGCCGGTGCCACCGAAGTGATCGCTTCCTCGAACCGGGCACCGTCAGGCCCAATCGCCGCCGCAGAGCGGCGCGCGGGCGCCCACAACTCGGTTGCGAGCTCAGCGAGCTCGTCGACCGTGACGCCCTCGATCCGCTCCACGACCTCATCCAGGGACTCCAGCGGCGCTCCCGCCAGCACCTCAGAGCCGAGCCGGTTCATGCGCGCTCCCGTCGACTCCAGCGCCAACATCACCCGGCCCTTCAGGTTCTCCTTGGCCCTGGTCAGCTCCTCGTCCGTCGCCGGCTCTTGTATCAGGTGCTCCAGCTCAGCGCTGATTACCGCCAGAGCTTCAGCCAGGTTGTCCGAGCGCGTTCCCACGTAGAGCCCGACCTGGCCCGAATCCTGATAGCCGCTGGCGAAGGAATAAACCGCATAAGCCAGGCCGCGGCGCTCGCGCACCTCCTGAAAGAGGCGCGACGAGCTGGTGCCCCCGAAGACGGTGTCAAGCACGCGTAGCGCGTAGCGCCGCTCGTCGTAGCGCGAGAGGCCCGGAGCTCCCAGGCACACGTGGAACTGCTCGGTCTCCTTTGACTCGAACCGCCGCCCCGGCTCTGAGCCTGAGGGCGGCGAACCCGGCTTGGGAGCGGCTCGCCGACGCCCGTCTGGCACGCGCTGCGCGGCGAGCTCGGCCAGTGCGTCATGGTCGACCGCCCCCGCGGCCGCGATCACGATGTTCGCGGGCACGTAGCGCCGGCGATGGAAGCGGGCTATCTCCGGCAGCGAGGTGGACGCGATCACCGATGAGCGCCCGATGATCGCCCGCCCCAGCGGGTGGGAGCCAAAGACCGCCTCGCCGAGCAGGTCGAAAACCTTCTCCTGCGGGTCGTCCTCGTACATCGCGATCTCCTCGAGGATCACCGCTCTTTCGGCATCGACGTCCCTGAGCGTGGGCCTGAAGACCATGTCCGCCATCACGTCGAACGCCTCCGGCAGATGGGAGTCGATCACCCGAGCGAAGACCGAGGTCGTTTCCTTGCCCGTACCCGCGTTGAGCTCGGCACCCATCGCATCGAAGATCTGGTCGATCTCGAGCGAGCTGTACTTCGCGGAGCCTTTGAACAGGAGGTGCTCGAGCAGGTGGGACAGCCCCGCGTGGGCCTCGTCCTCGCCACGCGAGCCGCTGCCTATCCAGATGCCGAGCGCCACGGAGCGGACTGCGGGCATCGCCTCGCTGACGACGCGCACACCGGAGTGCAGCGTCGTCAGGCGATGCTCGTCTGCCACGGAAGCGTCAGCTTGCTTGGCGCTGATCAGGTCGCGGGCCGGTCGGGATCGCGGTCGCGAACCCGCTCCGGGTCGCGATCGCGGACCCGCTCGGAGTCGCGGTCGCGGGGCCGGCCGCGGTCTCTCGCTGAACGTGGGCCACGCCCGTCGCGCCCGCGCTGGCCCCCCGAACGGCGCGGAGGTCCTGAGTCTCCGGTGCCCGCGGCCTGAAGGTCTGCGACCGACTTGCCGAGCACGTCCGGGTCCGACGCGAGCCGGAGCCCGATGCGCCCGCGTTCGCGGTCGACCTCCACCACGCGCACGGCGAGCTCATCGCCCTTGTTGAGCACTTCCTCCACGGACTCGACTCGCCGCCCGGGCGAGATATTCGAGATGTGCAGCAGTCCGTCGGTGCCCTTGGAGAGCTCCACAAAAGCTCCGAACGCTGTCGTCTTGACCACCTTGCCGGTGAACTCGTCGCCGACCTCTACCTCCTTGGTCATCGCGCGAATACGATCGACGAGACCGTCGCCTCGCTCGCCGTCGGAGGCGTAGACGAGTACTTGGCCCTCGTCGGAGACGTCGATCTGGGCCTCGAATTCCTCCTGCAGGGCACGGATGGTCTCCCCGCCCTTGCCGATCAAGAGCCCGATCTTCTCCGGGTCGATCTGAATCGTCGAGATCCGCGGGGCGTAGCGCGAGAGCTCGGTCCGTGGGGTCGAGATCACCTTGCCCATCTCATCGAGAATGAACTGTCGCGCAACCTGGGCCTGCGCCAGCGCGTCGCGCATGATCTCAAAGGTCACACCCGTGATCTTGATATCCATCTGCAATGCGGTGATGCCCCGGTCGGTGCCCGCGACCTTGAAGTCCATGTCGCCGAGGTGGTCTTCGACGCCGGCGATGTCGGTGAGGATGATGTGGTCATCGCCCTCCTTGATCAGCCCCATCGCGATTCCCGCGACCGGGCGGGTGATAGGCACGCCGGCATCCATCAGCGAAAGCGACGAGCCGCACACCGACGCCATCGAGCTCGAGCCGTTTGACTCGAGAATGTCCGAGACGACCCGGATCGTGTACGGGAACTTCTCCTGGCTCGGGATCATCGGGACGAGGGCGCGCTCGGCGAGTGCGCCGTGGCCGATGTCGCGGCGCTTGGGACCGCGCATGAAACCAGCTTCACCGACCGAGAACGGCGGGAAGTTGTAGTGGTGGAAGTAGCGCTTTGCGGTCTCCAGACCGAGCGTGTCCAGCCGCATCTCCTCACGTGTAGTGCCCAGGGCCACGACGCTCAGGGCCTGGGTCTGCCCGCGGGTGAAAAGGGCTGACCCGTGCGTACGCGGAGCTATGTCGACCTCGATTGAAAGCGGCCGGATCTCCTCCGCGGTACGCCCGTCTGGACGTTTCTTGTGCACCGCGATCCGCTCACGGATCAACGTCTGCTCGAGCTTGTCGAATGCCAACTGGACGGCGGCGCGCCGCTCCGAAGACTCGGGTGGGGGCGCGGCCTCCCCGGCCCCGACGGGGGGCGCGTACTGCTCGAGTACCTGCTCCTCCACTGCCTTGGACGCCACCTGACGCTCCAGCTTGTCGACGACCTGAGTGGCGGCATCGAGCGCTGGGCCGTGCGAGGTCTTGATCTGGTCATAGAGCTCGGAGTCGACCTGGGGGGGCTGTACGGCGAGCTTCTCCTTGCCGGCGCGCTCTGCCAGTTCGCGCTGCAGGGCACAGAGCTTCTTGATCTCCCCGTGCGCGATGTCAAGCGCATCGAGGATCTCCGCCTCGGGAATCTCGTTTGCCCCGGCCTCGACCATCAGGATGGCCTCGTCGGTCCCCGCCACGATCAGATCGAGATCGGTCGCCTCGAGTAGGTCGTCCTCGCTCGGGTTGACGACGAAGTTTCCTTGAACCTTGCCGATCCGGACCGCGCCGACGGGCGTGGGCAGAGGGATGTGGGAGACCATCAGCGCCGCGGAGCACCCGTTCATGGCGAGCACGTCGTATGGATTGACGTGGTCGACCGAGATCGGAATCGCCACCAGCTGGGTCTCGTACCGCCATCCCTTGGGGAAGAGTGGGCGGATCGGGCGGTCGATCAAGCGCGCGGAAAGCGTGGCCTTCTCGCCCGCGCGGCCCTCGCGCTTGAAGAAAGAGCCGGGGATCTTCCCGGCTGCGTACATGCGCTCCTCGACGTCGACGGTGAGCGGCAGGAAATCCACCTCGCGCAAATTGCCCGCGGTGGCGGTGCAGAGGACCATCGTGTCACCAGAGGAGACAAGGACGGCGCCGGAGGCCTGTTTGGCCAGCTTGCCGGTCTCGAACGAGATCTCCTTGCCCTCGATCTCGACGGACACGCGCGTAACGGCGTCAGACATATATTCAATTCCCTTCTTACCCCCGCCTTTCGGTTGGCGAGGGAATCTCGATTCTCTTCTTTTCGTTCCGAACTAAGGCGATGGTAGCGGCCGCGGGGCGATTCGCCCCAGGGGCCGCCGGCGGTTCGCCCTTAGCGGTGCGGGGCGATTCGCCCCAGGGGCCGCCCGCGGACGATGTCTTCCGCGTTTCGGTTTCCGAAACACAAGAGACAAAGACCGCTCAGAGCACCCCTTCGTCTATCCGCCCCGCATGCATGCGACCGTCCACGAACACGGTGGGCGTTGTCACCACCCCCGCCCTCACTCCCCCGCGGAAGTCCTCGCGCACGCGGGCCGCGACCGCCTCGCTGCGCCGGTCTGAGTCAAACCGCTCCACGTCGAGCCCCAGCTCGCGGGCCCGGCGCCACAGGTGAGGGTCCTCGAGTCGCGCCTGGTCTTCGAACAACGAGTCGTGCATCTCCCAGAAACGGCCCTGCAGCGCGGCCGCTTCCGCGGCGCACGCCGCCGCCCACGCGCGGGGATGGCTGGAGCGCACCGGGAAGTGGCGGAAGGTGTGCCGAAGCGCGGCCCGGGCGGCGAGCCGGGCGCTGAGCGCGGCGCAGAAGGGGCACTCGAAGTCACCGTATTCGATCACCTCGATGCCGTCGGCCGGCCCTCGGACGTGGTCTGAGTCTCCGACCGGCGGGATCGGTGCCGAACGGAGATCAGTCAAACGGCTGCCAGCCCGTCAAAGATCAGATTGGCGCCCGGAAGTTCGCTCGGCGAGGGAGCCTGATAGCTCCAGCGCACAACGGCGTCCGGGCCGATTACGACAAGTGCCCGCTGGGGAAACCCCTTCGGGTGGTAGACACCGAAAGCGCGGCATACCTCCCCTTTGGGTTCGAAATCCGACAGCTGTTGGATCGTCACCCCCAACTGCTCGCGAAAAGCCCGCTGTGAGTAGTTGGCATCGCAGGAGACGCCGTAGATGGTCGCGCCGCGATCCTCGATTTCGCCGAGTATCTCCTGATACAGGCTGAGCTGGTCGGTGCACACAGGGCTGAAGGCGAACGGATAGAAGACCAGTACGGTCGTTTTGCCCTCCAGCTCGGCGCGCGTGAAGGCACTACCGTCCTCGCGCCGCAGCGTGAACTCCGGCGCCGGCGATCCCGGCGCAAGCAGCCCCTCGCTCACCTCGGGCGGCACGACGCAGCGCGTGTTATCGGCGCAGGCCCAGCTCCCGGATCAGCGAGCGATAACGCTCCAGATCCGAGCGCTGCAGGTAGGCCAGCAGACGGCGGCGGTGCCCGACGAGCATGAGCAGCCCCCGGCGGGAGTGATGGTCCTTGCGATGGGCGCGCAGATGTTCGGTGAGGGCGGCGATCCGCTCAGTGAGCAGAGCGACCTGGACCTCGGTGCGACCGGTATCGCCGGTCGTGGAACCGAATCGTTCGACGATTTCGCGTTTGCGCTCCTGGGTGACAGTCATGCCGGGCCCGAGGCTAGCAAGCTGCGCGTTCGCTCCACGTCCTCCTCCATCTGGGCGATCAGTGAGTGGGCCGTTTCGAAGCGCCGTTCGCCGCGCAGCCGCCTGAGGAACTGGATTCGCAGGCAACGCCCGTAGAGATCCACCTCTCGATCGATCAGATACGCCTCGATCAGCACCCCTCGGCCGGTTCCGAAGGTGGGGCGCACTCCGACGCTGACCGCGGCCGGCACCCCGTCCGCATAGGCGGCGTACACGCCGTGGCCGGGGCAGACGAGCGCTTCGTCGGGAACGATGTTGGCCGTGGGGAAGCCCAGCGTGCGGCCGCGCCGGTCGCCCTGCACGACCTCGCCCTGGGTCTGAAACGGAGCGCCGAGGAAGCGCGCGGCAAGCTCGACCTCCCCGGCGAGCACGAGACCGCGGATGTGGCTCGAGGATACGACCTCCCCCTCGACCTCCACCAGCGGCACCACGCGCGTCTGGAAGCGTTGATCTGCGGCGAGCAGGCCAGGATCGCCGGCAGCGCGGTGACCGAAGCGGAAGTTCTCACCCACCGCGACGAGCTCCGCTCTCAGGCCCTGCACCAGCACTTGGTCGATGAACTCGGGCGGGCTCTGCTGCGCGAACCGCTCATCGAACGGAATGACCACCAGTTCCTGCACCCCCAGCCCCGCGATGAGCTCGGCCTTCACCTCGAGGCTGGTCAGCAATCTCGGAGCCGCCTCGGGCCGGACGACCTGGAGCGGGTGGGGATCGAAAGTCAGGACGGTGTCGCTGCCGGAGATCACCTCCCTATGGCCGAGATGCACTCCGTCAAACTCGCCCACGGCGATGCGCCGCGGGCGGGGAAGTACGTCCTGGAGCATCGTGATCCGCATGTGGCGTGCAAGCCTAGAGTTCATCCGTTCCCGCCTCACGCCCGCAACACCACGACCGGGCGCACCCTGCCGGGCGCGACGGACTGCCCGACCCCGATCAGACCGTCCTCATCCACCAGACGAACGGGGCTCCCGGCCTCTCCCGGGACCGCGCCGCCGTGCAAAGCGAGCCTGGCTTCGCCGGGGGTCAGGCGGATCTCGGGCAGGAACGACAGCGCCTCGGAGACCCCGAGCACTCGCTCCGGATCGGCTTGGGCGACGTCGAACGGACCGATCCGGAGGCGCCGGAGGGTCTCGCAATAGGCGTCGCCCAGGGCGGCGATGAGGCTGCGAACGTATGTGCCCGCTGAGCATTCGATCTCGAAGCCACGGCGATCGCCATCGCGCCAGCGTTCCTCGAACCGGTATACGAGGACGTCGCGCTCGGGCAGTTCCACCTCGGCCCCCCGACGGGCCAACCTGTACGCGCGGGTGCCGCCGACCTTGACCGCCGAGAAGGCCGGCGGGCGCTGGCGCAGCGTGCCCTCGGGAAGGTGCAGATCGCCGCTGGGGACGTGGCCGGTGTGCGTGATCTCCCCCTCGGGATCTCCCGTGCTCGAGCGCGCGCCGAAGCGCGCCGTGACCTGGTAGGTCTTGGGTAGCGGGAGCAGGAACCGCTGGGTGCGGGTGGCACGCCCCAGGAGTATCAGGAGCAAGCCCGTCGCAAATGGATCGAGCGTGCCCGCGTGCCCGACCTTCGTGCCGCGTGGTCGCGCGCGTCGTATGCCCGCGACGGCGGCCGCCGACGAGATGCCGGCCGGCTTGTCGAGGAGGATCACGCCGTCCACGATGGCCCCCGCCGAGGATCGCTTCAGCGCAGCCCGTCGGCGCCGAGCGAGTGGCCGCCAGCGTCCACTAGAGCTGGGCCGCGACCTCGTCGCGGAGAAACCGGACGAGGTCCTGATGTGACATCCCGGTCGTGAACCCCGCGGCCTGGCGGTGTCCCCCTCCTCCCTGAGCACGGGCGATTCGCGAGACGTCGACGCTGTCGTCGCTTGATCGCAGCGAGACCTTGTGCTGGGCGGATCCGTCGCCGTTTTCCACCCGCTGGCGGACCAGAGCGGCCACCACGGTGCCGCGGACCGCGCGCAAAAGGTCCACAAGACCCTCGGAATAGCTCGCCTCCGCGCCCGCGTCGGTGAAATCGGCAGCGTCCAGAGCGCTCACTGTCAGTCTGCCCTCGTCGTAGCGCTCGATCTTCTGCAGACCTCGCGCTAGCAGCGCGACCTTCGCGTAGGGCACGTCCTCGTAGACGCGTCTGTAGATCTCGTGCACGTCGACCCCCGCCTCGATCAGCTCGGCGGCCATCACGTGTGCGCGCGACCCCGTGTTCTCGTACATGAAGCGCCCCGTGTCGGTGATGAGCCCGACGTAGAGGGCCTCTGCGATCGTTGCATTGGGTTTCACGGACAGCTCGTGCATGAGCTCCCACACGATCTCCGCGGTGCACGACGCGTCCGGCCGGATGTAGTTGATCGTGCCGAAGCGCGTGTTGTCGTGGTGGTGGTCGATGTTGACGATCTGGACACCGGGACGCTGGAAAACCTGGCCGGGCGTGCGCTCGATGTTGCCGCAGTCGAGGAACACGATCGTCCGCTGATCCGCGTCTTTGGGCGGGGCGTCGATCAGCCGAGGGAGTGGCAGGAAGTCGTATTCCTCGGGCAGGGGAAAGTCGGATTGGTCGATGAACATGAGGCTGTCCCGGCCCAGGGAGCTGAGGATCTCCTGCATCGCAACCAAAGAGCCAAGTGCATCGCCATCGGGGTGTTCGTGGGTGACGACGACGAACTTCACGGTGTCCCGTAACTCCGAGAGCAGGCGCTCGCGGTCGGATTGGTGGCCGTCTTCGCTCATCCCGCTCCCTCGGACTCCGGGTTCTCGGCCACGCCTTGATGTGGCTGCTCAGGGCCTGTGGGGTGCTCGAGAAGATGGGAGATGCGCATCCCCCGGTCGACGGATTCGTCGTAGAAGAACGTGAGGGCCGGAGTGTGCTTGAGCTTGAGCTCCGAGGCCAGCAGTCCCTGCAAGAAGCCGTGCGCCGAGCGCAGCCCAGCCAGGCTCGCCTCGCGTGCTTCCTCGTCCCCGAGCACGCTGACGTATACGCGTGCGTGCCGCAGGTCTGAGCTGGTTTTGACTCCCGTAACGGTCACAAATCCGACGCGAGGGTCGTGCAGTTGGGTGGCGATGCCGTCGCTGAGGACTTCCCGGACCGCTTCGTCGACTCGCCGCATCCGGCCTGAGCGGATC
>DASRHQ010000031.1:0-136590 GCA_035650455.1 Solirubrobacteraceae bacterium | reverse complement strand
GCAGCACCGTGGTGCCCTGCCAGTCGTGGCCGACTTCACCGTCGGTCTCGCGGTAGCGGTCGACGTGCTGCTGACCGAACAAAAAGGCACCCATCAGCGGATCTCCTCCGCCAGCTCGACGATGACCCCAGCCGGCCCGCGCACGTAGCAGAGCATGTAGGCGTTCTCGTAGTTGACCAGCTCGCCGACCAGCTCGCCACCGTGCGCACGCAGGGCGGCAAGTGACGCTTCGATGTCGTCGACGACGAACAGGATGTGGCGGATGCCCGGGGCGTTGGGCGGTGCGGGCCCGACGTCGGCACCGTATGACGGCGAGCTGTACCTGGCCAGCTCGAGCTGGCTGCCTGTGCCGTTGGCGGTTCGCAGAATCACGATGTCCGCCCGCACGCATGCGAGCCCGTTGATGCGGTCCACCAGGCCGCCCTCGACGGATGCCTCGCCTTCCACCTCCAGCCCGAGGGCAACGAAGAACGCGGTCGCCGCCGCGAGATCATCGACCACGACGCCGACGTGCTCCAAACGCTGAACGGTCACGGCCGCACGCCTTTCACCTCTCGCGGCGAGCACTCGTCGGGCAGCAGATGCTTCGGCATCGTCGTCTCCTGTTCTCGCGGGCCGCGCCGCTCGCCGCCCTTCGCTCTGGAGGTGAAGGGCGGCGAGCGGCGCGGCCCTTCACCTCCAGAGCGAAGCCAATCAGCACTTCTCGACATCGACCCGCTCTCTTCGAGGACGGTACAGTCGCCGATATCCCTTCGAGGACGAGCCCTGGGACGGCGTGTTCGCGCCGCTCGGTGATCCACTTTACGGAACCCAAAGTCGGGATTCGAATCTCTGCGGGCGCGAGTTCGAATCTCTCCGGGCGCGTTTAGCGAGAGGCTGCTAGATCCTCGACGGTTGGTCCCGATGCCAGTGGCTGATGCCGCTTGGCATGAAGCTACCTCCTTGCTCTCAAGTACCCCGGCCCGAAGCCCCACCATCGCAGCAAAAAATTGCCTTCGCCCGCCGCGGCGCGGCACAATACGCCTGTCCGAAACGAGCTGGGGAGACCGGGTGCTTCAGGACCGCGTCGCCGAGCTTTACGAACGCGAAGCTGAGCTAGACGCAGCCGAGTGTGTGCTGAGCTCGGCTAAGGGCGGCGATGGTGCCGTTCTGGTGATCGAGGGGCCTGCCGGGATCGGGAAGAGCCGACTGCTTGCGGAGATTTCTCGTCGCGCCAAGCGATCGGGTTTCGCCTGCGCCCGGGCTACAGGTACGGAACTTGAGCGGGAGGACGGGTTCGGGGTCGTCCGGCAGCTGCTGGTGCCTGTCCTGAGAGACGTGAACGATGTCGCCAGGAGGTCGGCGTTCGAGGGTGGGGCGCGTCTGGCACGCCGCGTGTTGATGCCCGCCGGCGCCGCGCGGGCGTTCGCCACGCCAGCGTCACCTGATCGCCTGTTTGCGGCGTTGCATGGCCTGTACTGGCTGTCCGTGAACTTGACGGGGATCTTCGAAGCGCTGCTGTTGGAGATCGACGACGCCCACTGGGCCGACGCTCCCTCACTTGCATTTACGAACTATCTGTCGTTGCGTCTAGACGGGGTCCCTGCGGTGGTGTGCGCCACGCGCCGTCCGCGCGAACCCGGTGCCAGAGATGAGCTTCTCAGCTCACTGAGTGGGGCCGCCCATCGGCTGCGTCCGCAGGAGCTATCGCGGGCCGCCACGGAACGGTTGATCACTACCCGGATGGGGGGTGTGCCTGCTCCGGCGTTCGTCTCGGGGTTTTACCGCGCTACCGGCGGCAATCCATTCATGGCGCACGAGCTCTGCTCGACGCTCCTTGCCGATGGATTCCGGCCCGATGGCAGAGCCGCAGACGCGATCGAGAATCTTGTACCGGAGAGCATTTCCCAGTCAACCGTTGCACGCGTCGGTCGCCTCGGGGAGAACTGCATCGCGCTTGCACGTGCGGCGGCGGTCCTTGGGAAGGATGGCGTACTGCACCGCGCGGCAAAAATTGCCGGGCTCGCCGACGAGGAGGCCGCCCATGCCGCCGACGGCCTGCTGGGAGCGGGAGTGCTCCGGACGGTCCGTCCGCTCGAGTTCGCGCATCCGCTCGTCAGAAACGCGATATACGTGGACCAGCTTCCGGCAGCGCGAGCGCTCACCCACTATCGGATCGCCGCTCTACTGGTGGAGGAAGGGGCGGACGGCGACCGCGTTTGCAGCCACCTGCTCGAGGCAGAGCCTGGCGGGCAGTGGTGGGTCTTTGAGCAACTGCGGCGCGCCGCTAGCGCCGCGCTAGACCGGGGAGCCCCGACGACCGCGATCGCGTATCTGCAGCGCGCACTGAGCGAGCCTCCGCCGCCGAGCGAGCGACCGCGCACATTGCTCGATCTCGGAGTGGCACAAATCATTGCGGGCGATGCATCCGGCATAGCGCGCCTGGACGAGGCCACAGACGTGTCGAGCGACCCGCTGCTGCGCGCGGAAGCGCAGCTCGCCGTTGCGCGCTTGCTCACCTTCGGAGGCCGTGTCCAGGAGGGCGTCCGGCGGCTCGAGCGCGTGGTCACCGAACTGCCAAAAGGCTCGGCCACCGACCTGGCGTTGGCGGCTCAGGCCGAGCTTGTCAACGCGTCGTTGCTCGACACGCGAACCGCTCGCGTGAGCCGCAAATGGTCCCCACGACTTCGCGAGCGAGTGGCATCGAAGCACGGACCGGGAGCGCGTCTGGCGCTCTCGACGCTGGCGTGTGTGGCCGCGATGGAAGGACGTCCTAAGAAGTCCGTGGTCGCGCTCGCCGAGCGGGCGACGGGTGGCGATGAACTGGCTGCTGTGGCGGTTCAAGGGTCCCCCGTGGCGTATCTGGCTGCATTTGCCCTCATGTTTGTCCACGAATACGAGGCGGCGTCGAAGGTGCTGCAAGCGTCGCTGGAGTACGCCGTTCGGCACGGCTCACCAATCGGGTTGTGTGGGACCAAGGGCGTTCGCTCTCACCTCAATTACCGCCGCGGGGCGGTCCCCGACGCCGAAGCGGACGCGCGCGAAGCGCTGGGCGCAATCGAGCAGCAGCCCCTCGCCTGGTGGCTGACTACCACCGCGTATCTGGGGGACGCGCTGTTGGAGCGAGGGGAGCTTGACGAGGCGCTCGCGCTGGTAGCTGGTGTTGCGATGCCGCCCGAAGCCTCGGGCGCGACTGCGCATCTGCTGCATACGCGCGGCCGCGTCTACCTAGCCGCGGGAAGAGTCACCAGCGCCATAGAGGAGTTGCGCGATTGCGGCCGAAGGCTGGAAGCCATCGGCGCGCGCAATCCGAGCACCATCCCCTGGCGCGCCGCGCTCGCCGAAGCGCTTGCGCACGCGGGCGAGGTCGAGAAAGCACGACTGTTGGCCCAGGAGGAAGTGGCATTGGCACGGTCGCTCGGTGGCCCTCGGGCAAGGGCGATCGCGCTGCTCTCTCTGAGCCGGTGCGAGAGTGGGGAAGTCCAGATCAGGTTAAGCCGGGAGGCCTTTCGCGAGCTTGAGCGAAGTGGAGCCGCCCTCGAGCGAGCTCGCGTCTTGATCGCGCTCGGTGCGGCCCGACGCTCCAATCAGCGATCAAACGCACGTCAGCCGCTGCGCGAAGGGCTTGAGCTGGCGCGGCGCTGCGGTGCTCTAGCGCTGGCCGAGGACGCACGTAGCGAACTTGCAGCCGCCGGCGCCCGCCCTCGCCGCGATTGGCTCCACGGCGTCGAGGCGCTCACGGCAAGCGAGCTTCGGGTCGCACGCATGGCGGCTGAGGGTCGATCCAATGCTGAGATCGCGCAAAGCCTCTTTGTAACGCGGAAGACCATCGAGAAGCATCTCGCGAACTGCTACATGAAACTTGACATCTCCGACCGGCGTGCGCTGGCCGCTGCGCTTGATGACCAGCGGGTCGTGACGAAAGAGTAGGGCCAGTCCCCACTGCGAAGCCGGCGCACGCGGATGACGATTGAGCACGTGCGCGTGATGCTTGAGCTTGACGCAGGATCACAGCCCATCGTGGGCCGCGTAATTGACGAATCCGGCAGCGAGGTTCGATTCGTTGGGCTCGTGGAGTTGGTTTCAATTCTGGAGCGGTTGCGAGTCGGCGACTTGATTTCGCGCCCCGGTGAGGAAAAAGCACGGTGGTTCCCCGCTGCGGACACGACAACGTCGAACTCCTAGCCGAGGACTTCAGCAAAGGCAGCGTCACCATCGACACGCGGTCGAAACATGAGTCTCCGGCCCTTGACGATCCCGCCCGGACAGTCCCGGGTTGGTTCGCGCCAGCTTATTGGAGCGATGCATGCGGCGGGCGTCCTCGCAGGACGCCCACCCACTAACTTGTCCTGGACCCACCGCCGCGGTCTAGCCCGCCGGCAACGAAATTAACTAGGCCGGAGAGCTTTCAGCCGATCGGCCGGCCGGTCCGAACTGCTGTCAGGTGACGACGATGGTCACCGCTTCCTTCTTCTTGCTGATCGCTTTCCCGGTGATCGTTCCCTTCGCGCCGCTGTAGGCACCCGTGCCGCCGGTGACCGTGCCCGAGAAGGTGTTGCTCTTTGTTGAGAGCGGGAACTTGAAGTAGATCATCCCGCGGGAGAGTGACCCTGCCCCGCCGCACTTGGCGACCGTGGCGGAAGTGAACTGGCAGGACAACGTGTAGTAGCCGATCAGCTTTCCATTCTTCGTGGCCGTGCCGACCTCTTCGAACGTGGTCTTCGAGCTGCGGTGCTGCCCAGTCTGGGTCGCTACGAATTTGATCGTGGTCGCGGATCGCGAATGCGCCGACGCGACTGCCAGCCCGGCAGGCACCAGGCCAAGTGTTGCTGCGGCCACCGTGCCGATCAGCAGTGTCCGTCGTATTTTCATGAGGCTTCCTCCCTTAATTGCCGCCCACAGGATGGTGCAAATCAAATCCGGCGAGTGAGGAGAAGTCAAGTCGCCTAGAACTCGACCGGCTACCTCCCGCCGCCCGGAGTCTGGCTGGACTCGTCTGACCTGGCCGAACTCAGCGAGCGGCTCGGCGACGAGGCGGCTGCACCGAACGTCGTGCGTGCTCGCCCTCGTCGCGGGCGCCGGACTGCCGGTCGTAGCGGGAAGACGGAATGCGGAATGCTGGCGCACCGCACTTGCGGGATCCGCACCGAAAGAAGGGGTCGGAGGGAGCCGGGTGAGGACTCCTGAGTCGGCGTTTGGTGGCCAACGCTTTATGGGTAACCGGAATTCATGCGTCGAGTGGGTTTGGGGCTCACGGCGGCAGCAGTAGCCGCATTGCTGGTGGTGTCGCCGCCAAACGAGAGCGCCGCCACCGCTCGACACGTGCGCGCGGGTGCCGTTCCCGTCGCGGCGCGGAAGCAGGCGGTCGCGGTTGGTACTGGCGGTGCGGTTGCGTCGATGGATTTGGATGCCAGCAAGGCCGGCATCGAAGTGTTGAAGCGGGGAGGAAACGCAATCGACGCTGCGGTCGCGACCGCGAGCACGATGGGCGACACGATCCCGTTCGTGGCCGGACCGGGCGGCGGCGGTTTCATGGTCATCTACCTTGCCCACAGCCATCGAGTCGTGACGATCGACGGTCGGGAGACGTGCCCGTCCGCGTGCACCTCGAGGATGTTCGTCAACCCGGGGACCGGCCGGCCGATGGACTACTACTACGCGTCGGAGCAACCTCTGTCCACCGGCGTGCCCGGCATGGTCGCGAACTGGGCGAAAGCGATTCACCTGTACGGTCGCCGTAGCTTCGCCGCTGATCTGCAACCAGCGATCGCGGTCGCGAAGCACGGCTTCAGGACCAACTTCGACTTCAAGCAGCTCGAGGACTCCGGGCTCGGCGTGTTGCGCGCATACAAGGCCAGCCGCGCGCTGTTCTTGACCAAGACCGGGAACCCGCTGCCAGTTGGAACGCTGCTACGCAATCCCGACCTGGCCAAGACGTACGAGCTTCTCGCCAGTCACGGCCCGTCGTATCTGTACGACGGGCCGATCGGCCGCGCGATCGTCAAGGCCGACGATCACCCCGTGCTCCACCCGGGCACCACGCTAATCACCAGACCCGGGATCCTGAGGGAGCGAGACCTGCGCTCCTACGCCGTGAGGATCCAACCACCAACCCGGATCGGGTATCGCGGGCTGCAGGTCTACGGCATGCGCCCGCCGTCAAGTGGAGGCTCGACCGAGGGCGAGATCCTGAACATCCTCAGCGGCTGGAACCTGGGCCGGCAGCCAAGGGCGAGGGCACTGTTCGAATACCTCGAGGCGTCACGCCTTGCGTATGCCGACCGCGACGCGTACGTCGGCGATCCGCGTTATGTACGCGTCCCACTGAGCGGCCTTCTTAGCCCGGCGTTCGCCGCGACCCGTCGCTGCCTGGTTCACAACACAGCACTGCCCTCACCCCAGCCGCCGGGCCACCCGTACCCGCCGTACGCGAAGTGCCGCACGTCAGCTTCGACGTCGACGGCCTCTCCCGAACCAACGCACACCAACAACATCGTGGCGACAGACAAGTGGGGAGACATCGTCGTTTACACAAATACGATCAACTTCTTCGGCGGCAGCGGCGAAACCGTTCCGGGATACGGCTTCCTGCTCAACGACGAGATGACCGACTTCGACTTTGCACCGCCCGCACCAGGCGCGCGTGACCCCAACCTTCCCGCGGGGGGAAAGATCCCACGCTCCAGCATGGGTCCCGTCATCGCGTTCCGGCACGGTAAGCCGGTGTTCGCGATCGGTGCCGCCGGCGGCTCGACGATCATCACCACCGTCGCCCAGACCCTTATCAACCATGTGGACTTCGGCATGTCGCTCCCCGCCGCGCTGGCTGCCCCACGAGTCAGCCAGACGAACTCGAAAACCTCTCTCGCCGAGCCCGCCTTCTACAACAGCTCCCTTGCCCAGCAACTGCACAGACAGTTCGGCGAGCGGTTCACCGAGGCCACCGGCCCCATCCTGCCTCTGGACCACTACCCCGGCGACGCCACCGCCCTCCAGATCCTCAGCCACGGACGCGCGGAAGCGATTGCCGAGCCCGTCCGCCTCGGTGGCGGAAGCGCGCTGGCGGTGCACCCGACGCGCTAGGGATCAGAGAGCGAGCGCGGCATAGCCCCCGGCGCTCAGCGGCGGCCGCCGAACTCCCAGTCATGGATCTCGACGTCGAAGCGGTGATCCGCACCGGCTAGTCCACCCCTGAGAAGGCCATCAACCGCTGCTCGTGTTGGCGCTTGGAGCGCCAACACGAGTCCGGCCGGCACTACCTCGTCTGGTGTGAACAGCTCGCCATGGACAATTAAGCGCTCGCGCGGCAGAGCTGTGAAGTCGGCCGGGGACGCCGGTCCATCGTCGCCTGCCTCGGGCCGAAGGTGCGCGATCACCATGAAGCGCGGGTCAACGGATTCCTGCGGCGAGTCCCACATGGTCCGGCCGAGCAGGTTCTCGAAGCGGCGGATGACGTGGTCGTCAAACAGGCCCGCGCGGTTGTATGGCTCGCGCCAACGAACTCGCGAGCCGCCCCGATACTCGGCAGACCGACGATGTGAAGGCTCCCCGTCCAGGTCACCCGGTCGGCGGCGAGTGTGGGGCCGCGAGCGATCATGCCGTCGGCGAATTGATCCATGTAGGACCAGTGCTGCTCGGTGAGCTCGGCGTCGGGTTCGAGGCCTCCGGCGCGGCTGTAGACAAAGAAGTCGATGGCGCGCAGATTAGGTCTTATGGGCGATACCGAAAAGACCCCTGTCGTCCTGGCGCCCGAGATCTGGTTGAAGCGGTTCCGCGTGACAGACCAGCAGCGTCGCGCAGGAGCGCTGAGCCGTCTGAAACCGATGAAAGCCGCAGTTGAGGTCGATGTCGTCTGCCAGTACCACGCCGCCCGGGCGCATCGAAGCCCAAGCTCGATCGAGTTCAAACAACAGATTCCGCTTGGTGTGCTTGCTGTCGTGGATAAACAGGTCGATCTGCCCTCGGTCGGCAAGCAGTCTCGGCAAACGGTGCCTGCTCGATCCCCGCACGTAAGTCCACCGGTGTCGAATGGCATCGGGCACTGCCATACCGATTTGGGCGTGCGCCTGCGGGGCGCTGGCCGGCGGCAGATCGACGCTCCAAAGATGCCCTTCGCCATTGCTCTTGAGGGCCTCGAGCGCAATGCGTGACGTTATGCCCCGCGCAACGCCCGTCTCAACAACGGTGTGCGGCTTCAGGTGCCGCACGACACACCACACGGCCCGCGCAAATCCCGGCTCTCCGTCCCCCCAACCCGCAAACGCGCCTCGACCCAGCTGCACCCCTGCTTGAACCATCGGCTCTACAACCCGAGGCCACAGATCCCAGAACTCGCTCGAGAAGGGGCACGGCCACGGCACGCCCAGCGCCCGGTGCAGACGCTCCTCCCAGTCGAGGTCAACCTCATACGGACACGGCGGCCACGGCATAAAGCCCCCACCCTTGGTCCGTGAGGCGTGCACCTCCCGAAGCTCGAGAAACCTGTCGGGCAGGTTGATCACGAACTCACGCGGGTCACCGGCAACCTCTCGCGCCACCCGCTCCCACCACTTCAAGCCGTAGCGCACTCCGACCTCCTAGCCTCGGCGCCATTTCCGTCGCTGAGCCTAACCACGGCGCAAACCTGCGCGCGTCAGCAACGGAAAGCTGCGTTCGATCTAGGTGTACGGGTAGGACGGGACCAAACCCTGCAACGCAACAAGGAGGAGCGATGGCCCAGACGAAAGCGGACCGCTCGGCGGCGGCAAAGAAGGCAGCTGCAACACGACAGCGCAACCAAAAGAAGGCACGTTCGCAGAGCGCGGGCACCAAAGCGGCGGCCACCCGCCAGGGCAAGGCGGCCGGACAGGCAGCCGGTCAGGCGCGGCGAGCCGCGGGTGGCATGGTCAAAGCAACCAAGAAAGTCACCGGCGCAGCCGGCGAGGCGGCCAAGCAAGCCGGGAAGTCGGCCGCGACAAGGTCGCGGGCCTTGGGCGGCGCTGGCAAGAAGTAGCCCAGCCGGGGGCCGCCGGCCCCCGCGCGCCTAATATCGCTCGCGTGCCGCAGCGGAAGGACGTCCGCAACATCGCGATCATCGCGCACGTCGACCACGGGAAGACGAGCCTGGTCGACGCCATGCTTCGCCAGTCGGGCGTGTTCTCCGCGCACGAGCAGGTGGTCGAGCGCGTCATGGATTCGCTGGACCAGGAGCGGGAGCGGGGAATCACGATTCTCGCCAAGAACGCGTCGGTCCGCTACGGCGAGGTGAAGCTGAATATCGTCGACACTCCCGGTCACGCTGACTTCGGCGGCGAGGTGGAGCGGTCACTGACCATGGTCGACGGCGTTCTGCTTCTAGTGGACGCTTCCGAGGGTCCGTTGCCGCAGACGCGGTTCGTACTTCGGAAAGCCCTGGCCCGGCGGCTGCCGACCATCCTCGTCGTTAACAAGGTGGACAGGCTCGACGCCCGCATCTCCGAGGTCGAGGACGAGGTGCTCGAGCTGTTCCTCGACCTTGACGCCACCGAGGAGCAGATCGAGTTCCCGGTCATCTATACGAATGCGAAGGCGGGCTGGGCATCGCGCGACGCCGGAGAGGTGGGCGACGACCTACGACCGCTGTTCGAGCTCATCGTCGAGCACTTCCCTGGCCCGAGCTACGACGACACCGAGAATCTCCAGGCGCTCGTCACCAACCTTGACGCCTCCCCATACGTGGGCCGTCTAGCGCTCTGTCGCGTGTATAACGGGACGTTGCGCAGAGGCGCGCCGGTCGCATGGTGCAGGCGCGACGGCAGCGTCGAGCGGGCTCGTGTCAGCGAGCTGTATCTGACCGACGGGATGCAGCGGGCGGAGGCCGACGAGGCCTCGGCCGGCGAGATCGTCGCCGTCGCCGGCATCCCCGAGATCACCATCGGCGAAACGATCGCCGATCCGGATAGCCCGCGCCCGCTGCCGCTCATCGCCGTCGATGAGCCGGCGCTCTCGATGACCATCGGTATCAACACCTCTCCGCTGGCCGGCAAGTCAGGCACGAAACTGACCGCGCGCCTGGTCAAGGACCGGCTCGATGCCGAGCTCGTCGGCAACGTGTCAATCCGTGTCGAGGACACCGACCGGCCCGACACCTGGGAGGTTCAGGGCCGGGGCGAGCTGCAGCTCGCGGTGCTGGTCGAGACGATGCGTCGAGAAGGGTTCGAGCTGACGGTCGGCAAACCGCAGGTCGTCACCCGCGAGATCGACGGCAGGCTGCACGAGCCCGTCGAGCGCCTGTCGATCGACGTGCCCGAAGACTTTCTCGGTCAGGTCACACAGATGATGGCGCTGCGTAAGGGCCGGATGGAGCAGATGGTCAACCACGGCACTGGTTGGGTCCGCCTGGAGTACCTGGTGCCGACCCGTGGGCTGATTGGCCTTCGGACTGAGTTTCTCACCGAGACCCGCGGCACCGGAATCATGCACTCCGTGTTCGATGCCTACGAGCCGTGGTTCGGCGAGATCAAGACCCGTCCCACCGGCTCGCTCGTGGCCGACCGAGCCGGAAGCACCGGCACCTACGCGCTGCTGAAGCTGCAGGACCGCGGTGCGCTGTTTATTGCGCCCGGCACCACGGTTTACGAGGGGATGATCGTCGGGGAGAACTCGCGTACCGAGGACCTGGACGTCAACGCGGTGCGCGAAAAGCAGCTGACCAACGTGCGTTCATCGACTGCGGAGGCGACGGTGAAGCTCGTCCCGCACCGTCAACTTTCTCTTGATCAGGCGCTTGAGTTCATTCGCGACGACGAGTGTGTGGAGGTCACGCCCGGCAGCGTTCGTCTGCGCAAGCTGGTGCTGCCGGCGATCGAGCGCGTGAAGCTCGCCCGTGCGTCCGTGGCAAGCGGCGTTCCTTAGCACTTCGGCCCGCCGACGCCAACCGCGTCCAACTGACGGACGACGCGTGTCTACCGCGCCGTGACGGGCGCGTGGGCACGTTAGCCTAGGGGTGTGGCGACGACGCATGTGGTGCGGAGCGATCGGTTTCCCGATCTCGATGACGAGGTGCTTTTCCCGCGGCTCTCGGACGGCAAACTCCATTGGCTGGCAAAGCGCGGCGCAAGCCTGAGCTTCGAGCCCGGGGATGTGCTCTACGAGCATGCCCAGCGCGATGCGCCGTTTTACGTGATCGTCAGTGGGCTGGTCGAGTTCGTCGATCGAAAGCCCGGCAAGGACGTGTACATCGCGAACGCGGACAGCCGCACGTACATCGGCGATATCGCCGCGTTTACAGGGGAGCCAACGGTCAGCGCCTGCGTGGCGGTGGAGCCGACCGAGGTAATCGCGTTTGACCGTGATGGGCTGCGCGACATGATCGCCCGCTGGCCCGAGTTCGGCGAGCAGGTCTTCGCGACGCTGTTGGCGCGGCGTGCGTGGCACGAGGCCGAGGGACACGGGGTCATGCGGCTGATCGCCCCCCGCGGCTCGCGTCGCGCGTTCGAGGTGCGCGACCTCCTGGAGCGCAACCTGCTGCCCGTGCGCTGGTATGACGTTGACACCGACCAGGACAGTGCCGCTCTGCTCGAGTGGCTCCGTATCCCACGCTCGGAGACGCCCGTGCTCGTGCACGCCACCGACGTGATGCGCAATCCGTCGGCGGCGCAGGTCGCGCGGGCGCTTCGATTGCGGGCAGAGGTCGACGGGCAGCGATTCGATCTGGTCGTGCTCGGTGCGGGGCCGGCTGGGCTTGCCACAGCCGTATACGGCGGATCGGAAGGTCTCCGCACGCTCGTCGCCGAGGCTTGGGCGCCCGGCGGCCAGGCTGGCACCAGTACTCGGATCGAGAACTATCTCGGTTTCCGCACCGGGATCAGCGGAACTGAGCTCACGCGCGCGGCGACGCTCCAGGCTCGGCGCTTCGACGCGGTTCTATCGAGTTTTCATCGAGCGGTCGAACTTGCCGATGGGCCGGAGGACCTGCTGCGGATCGACCTCGACGACGGCCAGCATGTGCTCGCTCGCACGGTTGTGGTGGCGACCGGCGCACGCTGGCGAGAACTGGACGCCGAGGGTGTCGATCGTTTCCGCGGAGCCGGTGTCTACCACGCGGCGATGGGAATCAACGCCGAGCGCTGCCGGGACGAGGATGTGGTCGTCGTAGGCGGGGGTAACTCGGCGGGACAGGCCGCGGTCTACCTTGCGCAAAGGGCCCGCAGCGTCCGCGTTGTGGTCCGTGGCCCAACCCTGAAGGCAACGATGTCGCAGTACCTCGTGGATCGCATCAAGCGCTCGCGCGTAATCGAGGTCATGACCGAAACAGAGGTCATCGGTGTCAACGGCTCGGCGACCGTGGAGTCTGTAACCGTTGCCGACCGGCGCGACGGCACCACGAACGAAATCCCGTCGACCGCTGTGTTCGTAATGATCGGCGCGGATCCGTGCACTGAGGCGATCACCGGCATGCTGCCGGTTGACGCCGCCGGGTACATCCTGTGTGGGGACGATGCCGCAAAGCACGACGGCCACCTACGGTGGCCCGTGCCCGACCGCGATCCGTACCTGCTCGAGACGACTCGACCCGGCGTGTTCGTCGCCGGAGACGTTCGCTCGGGCGCGTCCAACCGGGTCGCCGCAGCGGTCGGCGACGGGACTCTGGTCGTGCGGTTTGTACACGACGTACTCGGTCGCTGACGTTCGCACAAGCCACAGGCGTTCAGCAGGTACTGGTCGACCGGTGGCCGGCGCGGGCGATACGGGCGCGCAGCCTCGGCTCAAGCCACTCCTTCTACTGCGACCATGTTGAAACCCGCCGCGCCCTCGCGCAGCACCTTTGCTTCCTGGTACTCGGACGACTCGTAGAACCGCTTCGCCGCCTCGAGATCCGGGAACTCGAGGAGCGTGAGGCGCTTGGGCCGCCAATCTCCCTCCAGGACCGCCAGCTCACCGCCGCGGGCGATGAAGCGGCCCCCGCCGGCTGCCACGGCTGCTGGCGAGGCCTGCTTGTAGAGCTCGTACTGCTCAGGATCATGGATGTCAACGTCGACGACGATGTACGCAGTCACAGAGACTCCTTTCTGACTCGGGTGGGCGAAGACTTTCACGCAGGGGTCTGGTCTGCCAAACCCAGGCCTAGCTCTGAGAGCGCAGGCTCGCCTGCGGCCATTCTTCACCCCGCTGCGCGGAGCGGAAAACGGCCGCCAGCGACCCGGAGGCCTGGGTCACGCGCTAGAAGTCAGCCGTGGGCGGAGTAGGTTGCCGGCATTGTCAGCGCCACGCTTCGTTTATTGATCGTCCCCGTCTCTCTGGCGGTGGCCGACCGCTTGTTGGTCGACCAAGTGATCCGAATGCACCCGCTCACGCCGTGCGGCCCGGCGACCGTGAGCGTCGCACTCAGCAGCGACGATGTTCGGTTCCAGCGCGCCCTCCCGGAGACGGCAAGATCAGGAACAAACCGGGTGGAGTGGAAGCGCAGCATTAGCGGCCCGTAGGAGTAGTAGCCGCCGGTGGCATTGACGGATCCGCCGTAGAGGCCGCGGCCGGGCCGGCCGGTGTCGTACCAGTGCTCAAGCGCCTCGCCGAGGGTCTCCGTCGCGACCCACGCGATCTGGCGGTCGAGTGTCGTGGAGCGGGCGGAGCGGGCGGCGCGGACCGCTTGTGGGGCGTGCCGGACGCTCTCCGGGAATGCGGGCACGACGTACTGCGCGGCCACCCGCCCGGCGCAGGAGGTATCCCCAGCTGCGCGCTGGGCGAGGAAGCGGCGCGTGATGCCCGACACGCAGTGCAGGAAGTCGACCTGGGCGCTGATGTGGTTTGTGTTGGCTACGCGGATAAACGTCGAATCGGGCCAAGCCGCCGCCACTCTGCTTGAGTCGCGAAGGGGAGTCGCCTGGTCGAGCAGCCCATCGAGGACGAGCACCGGGATCCGCGGGAAGGAGGCCCCGCGCGGGAACGGCGGGTCGTGGATGGTCGGGCGCGGCCAGCGCAGGCATCCGTAGACGAGTTCGTTTTCATCGAGCGACGCCAGCCACACTCGCTTGGTGAACGGGAAGAAGACCCGCGCTCGCAGCCGCCTGATCGCGCGCCCCAACTGCGCCGCGCGCCGACCGTCGCTCGCACTGGTGTTCCAGGCGGTCGGATAGTCATGGCAGGACACCGCCTCCAGATCGCCGGCGGAGTAGCCGCTCGGTGAACCACCGGGGGCGTTCGAGCCCGCGTCCTCGACGGCCAACCGCTCGATCGGAACAAGGTCGCCGCGCCGGGCTGCCACCAGGGCGGCCGGCAGGTCGCGGAAGACCGTATAGGTATACGTCGCATCATTCACAAGCTGGGCGAAGGCAGTCGCCGTGAGGTCGACGTGGCGGCGCTTATGGGAATCGCCGCTCGTCATGTCAACGATCGGACGGCGGGCCAGCCGGCGATCAAACGCAGCGATGTCGGCGAGCAGGCGGTGACCGTGGCAGCCGGGAAAATTTGCGCACATCGTGTCCCATGCGCGACGAAGAGCGCTCACTGCCTCCGGCTCCAGCGGGTCAAACCGCTGGTCGTAGGTGGCGTCAAGCACCAGGTCGCGGACGAAGCTCGGGTAGTGAAGGGCGAACACCTGGGCGGCGTAGCTGCCGTAGGAGTCACCGTACAGATCGATCTTGCGGACGTGCAGAGCCTCGAGCACCGCCCGCAGATCCTCGGCCACGGCCGCGCTCCCATAAGCGTTTGCTTGCACTCCGAGCCTTCTGGCGCATGCGACGACGACCGCGGGGAAGTCATGCGGGCGGGAGAGGCCGTTGTAGTTTTGAACGCCGGGACAGTTGATCGCGCTGGAGTGGCCGGTGCCGCGCTGGTCCATCAGGATCAGGTCGTGGCGGCGGTGCAGGGCACCAATCATGAACAGGTAGCTCGCCGCCGTACCGGTGGAGGGGTACCCCGGCCCACCCTCCATCGCCACGATCGGCTCCAGGGCGCGAAGCGACGAGTCGGTGTGTTTGAACACCTGGAAATGGACATGCAGGCCCCCTCGTGCGGGAACGCTCCAGTAGAGTGGCACCTTGATCCTGCCGCATAGGACGCGCTTGTGTCCGGGGCAGGATTGGACCACCGCCGCCTCGCGGACCTGCGAGGGCCGGGCCTTCGCCGCTGTCTGCGCGACGAACGTCAACGCGCCGCCGACCAACACGACGCCGAGTAATACGGCCACCCGGCGAAGCGCGTGCCAGCGTGCGGACCGCACGCGTCAGCTGACCGCGAGGATGACGTCGGAGGCCTTGATCACGGCGGTGACGTCGCTCCCGGGTTGGAGGCCGAGCTCGTCCACGGCCTCGACCGTAATCGACGCGATTAGCCGCTGACCTGCGACATCGAGTTCGACGTTCGCGATCGCGGTCCCTCGATTGATTGCGACAACCCTTCCTGCGAGCTGATTTCTGGCGCTGATCTTCATCCGTCTCTCCTTGGTTGATTTGACGGAGGACTAGCACAGCGCGAGCCTGCGCGCCGAGCTCTACTCGGTGTCAGCCAGCCGGCCGCAGTCAGTCAGGTCATAACCGCCGTAATGGGCGACGCGCTCCGTGAACGCAGTCGTGTTGAGAAGCTCGGCGAGTGCGCCGATGCCGGGATGTTCGTCCCAGCGCTCCGCCGCCCAGAGTTCGACCACGTGATCTTCAAGGGCGAGGAAGCGCAGGCCGAACGCATGTGCGGCTGCTTCGTTTGTGACCCCGGCCCCGCCCAGGGTGGCGGCGAGGCGAGCGGCCTCGAGATGTCCGGTGGCAGTCGGTCCCTTTGCAGGCGTGCGAGTGCCGGCCGCGAGCCGGGCGCGTTCGAATGCCTGCTGGCTGGCCGCGCCGGACTCCCGCTGCGTGATTGGGACGTCGCACGCGAGTACGGCTTCGAGCGATCGGCCCGGCACCCTGGGTGCGACGGCGAGTCCCACGCGCCAGCGCGCGATATGCCAGCGCTTCACCGGGACGGGAGGGGCGGGCAGCGCGCGCGTGCCGCCGTGCACGACGGCCGCGTGCACGCGACCTCGCGCAAGCGCGTACAAAGCGGAGTCGGTCGGCGCCGAGATCGCCAGCAGGCTGCGCGGCCCGAGACCTTCGAGCATCTTCTCGGCCAGGCCAAATGCGGGGTCGCATCCCGCGATCACGGCGCCGGCGGGGTTCGCGCCTGGGAACAGTCGCAGCGTGCCGTGCTCGGACACACCGTCTGGCTTCGCCCAGGCTGCGCCGGCGATCCCATGGTCGGCGATCTCGGCAGCGACAAGCTGATCGCCGACGCGACCGAGGCGCAAGGGCCGGCGGTCGCGGAGTCGACCGCCGAGTGCCGACACGACATCTGGCGCGGGAGGCGAGAATAGATTCTCGACCGTGGTTCCCAGCGCGTGGGCTAGCCGCAGCGCGGCGTCGATCGCCGGCACGTTGCGGCCGGCCTCCACCGCGGCGACGAGTTGGCGGCTTACGCCCGCCCGAGCCGCGAGCTCCGTTTGAGTAAGACCGCATTGCAGTCGGCGCTCGCGAAGCGCTGCTCTTCGCGCCGTCATTGCCAGGATCCTAGTAGGGTGCTCAGATACTAGCGCCCACCAAGGAGGAATCACAATTGCGCAGTGCACCTCGGGCACGAGCCACCGCCATCGCGGCCGCCGCGATCGCAGCGTGTGCGTTGGTGGTCGGGTGCGGTAGCGGCAACTCGAGCACGAAGACGCAGTCGTCCTCGTCAAGCGCATCGGCTGGCTTGCGGCCGACGGTACTCGCGGCCGCGTCGCTCACGAAGGTGTTCCCGATGATCGACTCCAGCGCGAAGTACACATTCGGCGGCTCAGACGCGCTGCAGATGCAGATCGAGCAGGGCGCCCCCGCTGACGTGTTCGCGGCAGCGAGCCCGAAGCAGCCGGCGGCGTTGTACGCAAAGCACCTCGTCGACAAGCCGGTTGAGTTCGCTACCAACAGGCTGGTGCTGGTCGTGCCGAAGAGCAACCCAGCACATATCACCTCGGTCGACAACATCACCAAGCCTGGCGTCAAGCTCGTGATCTGCCAGGCGGCCGTGCCGTGTGGTGACTATGCGCGTAAAGCTTTCGTGTACCTCGGCATAACGAAGCAGGCGATGAAGAACGTCGTCAGCGAGACGACCGATGTGACGCAGACGGTTGCGCAGGTCGCCACCGGGCAGGCCGACGCCGGCTTTGTGTACATCACGGACGCAAAGGCCGCTGCGGGTAAGGTGCGCGTGATCGAGTTGCCGGCGAAGGCCAAGCCGCATACCAAGGACTACATCGCCGTCGTCAAGGCCGGCAAGAATCAGTCCGCGGCCCAGGCGTTTGTAAAGAAGGTCCTCTCACCGCAGGGTCAGGCGATGCTCCAGGACGCCGGATTCGGCAAGCCGTGACGACCGCCGCTCGCAGCGGCTCACCTAACAACACACACGAACCGTCGTGGCGCGGTGCGCTGGGACGCGTCGCAGTCGTCGTAGGAGCGACGATCGTGATCGCCGTCGTGATGGCGTTCCTGCTGCTCCCGATAGTCGCGCTGTTCACGTATCAGCCGGTCCATGACCTGATCAACAACTTCGGCGCGAAGGTCGCGACCGACGCGATCCTCGTCTCGCTGAAGACGAACGCGATCGCCTTCGCGATCATGATCGCGCTCGGCACTCCATTCGCGTACTTGATCGGGCGACGGCGCTTCCGGGGGCGAAGCGTCGTGATCACGCTGGTGGAGGTGCCGCTGGTGATGCCGCCGGCGGTCGCCGGGCTCGGCCTGTTGGTCGCGTTTGGTCGCTTTGGGCTGCTCGGGCACACGCTGACCGTGCTCGGGATCGATCTCGCCTTTACCCAGGCCGCGGTGGTGCTGGCGATCCTCTTCGTCGCCAGCCCGTTTTACCTGCGTGGAGCGATTGCGGCCTTTGAGGGCGTCGATTCGACGCTCCTCGACGTCGCCGGCACCCTGGGCGCTGGCCCGCTGCGCCGGATGCTGCGGGTTGCAGTGCCGCTCGCCACCGCCGGGTTGGGAGCGGCGGCGGCGCTCGCGTTCGCCCGCGGTGTCGGCGAGTTCGGCGCCACGATCCTGTTCGCCGGCAGCTTTCAGGGAACCACACAAACGCTGCCCCTGGCGGTCTACTCGCTGTTCGACGCTAACCTCGACCAGGCGATCGCGATCGGCGTCCTGCTGATAATCGTAAGCGCCGCGATCCTGCTGGCCTCCAAACTGGTGGGCTCATGGGCCTCCTCGAGATCGACATCGCCCTCCCCCGCCGAGCGTTCGAGCTACGCGCAGCCCTAGGGCTCGGTGCGGAGACAGTCGCGCTGCTCGGTCCATCCGGCTCGGGCAAGACGTCGCTGCTACGCAGCGTGGCCGGCCTGGAGCGTCCGCGGGCGGGACGGATCGTGCTAGGCGACGAAGTGTGGTTCGACGCCGAGCGCGAGCTCAACGTCCCGCCGGAGCGGCGACGGGTCGGTTACCTGCCGCAGGATTACGCGCTCTTCCCGCATCTCACGGTCGCCGGCAACGTGCGCTTCGCCGCCAAGCGACAGCGTGCAGACCTGCTCGAGCGCGTTGGCATCGCCCATCTCGCCGGCGCGCGGCCGAGTCAGCTCTCGGGCGGCGAGCGCCAACGCGCGGCCCTCGCCCGCGCGCTCGCCCGCGAACCACGCGTGCTACTGCTCGACGAGCCGTTCGGCGCACTCGACGCGATCACCCGCGAGCAGGTTCGAGACCAACTTGCCGACCTGCTCGACACGCTGCGCCTTCCAGCGCTCGTGGTCACCCACTCGTTCGATGACGCGGTTGTTCTGGCCCGACGAATCGGGGTGCTCGACGCCGGTCAGCTCGTGCAGCTCGCCGGCGCCGCCGAACTGACCAACAGTCCAGCCACCGCGAGGGTCGCGGCGCTCACGGGCGCCAACGTGCTGGAGGGCACCGCCACCCCCAACGCCAACGGATCGACGATCCGACTCGCCGCGGGAGGCCAGCTGGCCAGCGCCCAGCAGGCGAGCGGCGCGGTCCAAGTCGCCGTCCAGCCGTGGGAGCTCAGACTGTGCGATCCCGCCTCGACCCCGCTCACCGACACGGTCGTGAGCGTCCGGGATGATCGCGGTCGCTTGCTGGTCCGCCTGACCCGCTTCTCCGTTCAGACGAACGCCGACAGCAACGGCCGCCCAGCGATAGCCGAGGGCCAGCACGTTGGCCTGCAGGCCGCGCCCGAAGACGTACGCGTGCTTGGGGGCGGAAACGTAGTTGCTGGCAGGGGGCAAGTTGTGCGAGAGTTCCGGGACTAGCGTCAACTGGTCAGCGGGAACCCCCCGCGAGATGGTTGGGTGTGGCCGTTCTCCACCAGTCGGAGGCACAGGAGGAGCATGGGGCGTCAAGGCATACCGGAGAGTGACACGCAGGCAGAAAGGCGGCCAGTGTGATCGCGGCTTACGCCTTCGTCGCGGTGGCCGTGCTCCTGTGCGGATTGGCGTGCCTGGCAATCCTGAAAATCACCGATCTCGCGCTGTCGGGCTCGGAGGGGATCCAGCGGCATGGTCTTCATCGCGGGGTACGTGCGCCGCGATGGTCGCTCGCCGACTCATCAGGCATAACGCGCAACTCGCCATCCGCCACGCCGCTGCAGCTGATCGTCTTCGCAGATCATTCGCTGAAATCGTTTCCTTCGGTAGTCGAGGGGCTGACAGAACTCATCCAGAGTACCCCGAGATCTGCGCTCGAGATCGTGTTCTTGTTGCGAGGGGAGAATCGGATCGCGGAGCCCTTCTTGCGGCTCCTCGGAATTACAGATGCTTCGGTGGTGACCGGATCTGCATCGCTCTACGGCCGGTACAACGTCCGCGTGATGCCATGGATGATGTTCGTCGATTCATCCGGAATGGTTCGCGCTTCCAGCCTTGTGACCGATGCCTGGCAGATCGAGAGACTGTGGCGCCTGGCGCAGGTTCCACTGACATCGGACGCGGTGCCTTCCCGCCGCGCACGTCACGACAATGCGTTGGCCGGGGTCTGAGGCATGAACTTCCTCGTCCTGGCGGCGAAGTCTGGGTTGGCGCTGATGCTTATCGTCGCGGGCAGCGCGAAGCTAGCCGGAGTTTCGAGTTTCGCCGCGAGCGTAAAGCTCTTCGCGCCCGTTCAGGGTTCAACTCGCGCGCTGGAACGGATTGCCATCGGGATCGCAGCTTTTGAGCTGACCCTCGGCAGTGCGAGTCTCGCGTTTCCGTCCGTTGCGGTCATCAACCTGCTGGTTCTTGCTACGGCGTGCGGGTTCCTGACGGTTTCATCCATTGGCTATGTCCGACACAGGGGAAAGTCGTGCCTGTGCTTCGGCGGGCTATCGAATCGAGTGTTCGACGGCCTCGGAATCCTGAGAAGTGTTGTGATCGTGGGACTGGCGACGGGGGTGTCCGTGATCGCCGTTTCGCGGAGTGCGATCGCGCTTTCAACTGCGGGTCACCTGTTACTCCTTGGTGGAGCCGCCGTTATCGCGATGGCCACGTACACGGCTGCCAGAGGTGTGGCGATGACCAACGAGGCTGAGACGATATGAGGATTCCGCTCTATTTGGCGATCGCCCAGTGGGCGCTACTGCTCGCGCTGGGGCTACTCGTGATTGGGGCTTACCGACAGCTTGGCCGCGTGTTCGCGGGCAAGCGACCCGCGGGCGCCCTCGGACCCGCGCCCGGCAGCAGCGCAAAGGAGTTCGATTACCTGCGCATCCGCGACAACACAAACCAAATCTTCGTACCGGCGGGGAATGACGGGCCGGCGCTGCTCGGTTTCGTCGACCCCACCTGTCCGGCGTGCGAGGAGCTGGTCGAGAACCTCAGTGCCGCTGATGCTTCCGGCGAGCTGGCTGGTTTTCGCACGCTGCTGGTCATGTCCGACCCCCCCGCGTACGCCGAGATCTCTCCCGCGTTTTGCTCCACGGCGATCGAGATCGGGCGGCCGCCGACAGAAGCCGCACGACAGGCCTACAACGCGATCGCCACCCCACTGCTGATCGCGATAGATGGCGAAGGGGTGATTCGGGCGGCGCGCACAGCCACTGAGCGCAAGGACATTCGCGCGCTTATCCACACCGCGCTGGCGCCCACAGCTGCCGACGAGGTTGGAGTCACGATCATCGATCCTGACAAAGCAGTTACGGCAACAGCGGATATTCCCGCCCAGGCCCATAACGGAGGAAGAGTCACATGAGGTTAAAACGTGACGTTGGAACCAAGCTCGACGATCAGGTGGCCGGCATCGCCGAGCGGGTGGTGAGGAGGATATCCCGAAGGGATGCTCTGCGGACCGGGATGTTGGGCGGTGCAGGAGCAGTTGCGGCGTTCGCGATTGGCGAGACCCCCGCGTCCGCCAAGGCAGCTGGCTGCTATTGCGGCCCCACGTATCACTGCGGTTACTGGGGCCATCCCTGCCCCCATCACGGCTGCCCGAGCAGGTACCGCCTGTGTAAGAACGATGGCTCTTATTGCTCCTGCAGCGCGGGGCATTACAACGTACAGGGTTATTGCTGCGAGTACGCAAGTGGCTATTGGGTCGCCTGCAGCGGCCTGTGTGGAGGTTACGGTTACCGGCTCTGCTACGACTGCAAGTGGATACATTGCGGGCACTGGTGCACGTGTTTCAGCGCCCTGAACTGCTGTCACTGCGGGAGCCCAGAGGACTTTCACAAGGAGCAGGCACGGCAACAAGCGCTCACCGTGCAGTAGCTGCCAGAGCCAGTTCGCCCCGAGTTGTGCTGCTGGCCGGCGCGACTCTCGCTGGCGCAATCGGACTAGGAGCAGTAACGCCTGCGAGGACCACCGTCTTTGCGAGCGTCCTGATCGTGCTCGCGGCCGCGAACGGCTATTCAAAAGCGTATTCGCCTTGAGGGGCAAACTCGGCGACCTCATTGGCCGCCCACCTTCCGGTCGGGAGGTTTCGTCGATATGCCGCGACTCTCGCAGCCTATGCTCTGCCCGCTGCGGTCACGTGGCTGTTGATTGGGGCACTCGTGAACGTGCCGCCGATTGCGCGAGGTGCTGCAATTGCGCTGGTTCTGTACGGGCTGTTTTATGGAATCGCCGAGGTTGCCGACGTGAACGGTCTGTGGGTGCCCGGCACTCGCTGGCAAGTGCCGCCTGCGTTTGTGACGAAGAAATCGTCACGACGCATACTTGCGGTCTGGGGTGGATTGCTGGGCCCCGGGCTTGCCACCCGGAATCCATACGCCGGGTTCACAGCGCTTCTGATCGGGCTCGCGACATTCGGAAGTATCAAGATCGGGGCCGCTCTAGCCATCGCAGTCGGGGTCGCTCACGGCACAGCGCGGGGTCTGGCGTTATTGCGGGATGCCAGGGAGATCGACCACCTTGATTACCTCCAATCCGTCCTGCGATCGCTGTATTGGCGCAGGGTCGACGGATTGATGCTGCTGTTGCTCGCCGGCCTGAGCGTGGCCGGACTGGTCGTCCGGTAGCACTGCCCCAGATCTCGCCGAGGCTCCTCGCGTCGCGATGGACCGAGGCCGTTTAGGGGCTTGCCGCGTGGGTAATCGACGGGTTCGGTGGGCGCGGACTCGATCTACAAGCCGCGACCGGACTGCCGGCGATCCTCGTGCTGCTGGTGGTGATGAACTGGTTCTTTCGTGATCTTCCTGCAGAACCTGCGCGTCACGTTCGGCTCAAGCGTCGTGCTCGAGGGCGTCGTGCTCGGCTGCCTCTTCACGGCCGCGGTTGGAGTGTTGACGTTCGCGCTGCACCAACCGCTGCCGTACGAGCGGCTGCTGATCATCACGGGCGCGATGCTGGTCGTAGTTATGTTCGTGATGGTCGGGGAGGAGGTTTCGGAGATGCAGCTCGCCGGTTGGATCGGCACCACTCCGATCGGCGTCCACATCCCGGGGTGGGCGGGTCAGTGGTTCTCGGTGTTCCCCAACGTCCAGGCGATCGCCGTTCAAATCAGTGCCGTCACGATCGTGCTCGGCTCGTACCTCACTTGGCAGTACCTGCGCGTGTGGCGCCCTCGCCATCGCGGCGTGTGGCGCCCTCGCCATCGCGGCCAACGACCAGCCCGGCTCGCCGAACGACCGCCCCACACGCCGATCGGCGCGCCCGAGCTACGGCCTGGCGAATCCTAGATTTCGCGCTCTCGCGCCCTGGCGTGAGCCGTCACGTTGATTCGGCGGCCGGGCCGACCCCCGCCGGTTGCGGCGATTGGTCCGCGCCTGATGCCGGGTCGTCCAATATCTCCTGCTGCTCCACTCGGCCTATAGGAAGCCCACGCACCGCGACGATGAAGGTGGCGACCATGACGCCCGCCATGATGTAGAACACGGTCTGGGTCGAGTGCGCGTTCGCGAGTTGCACCGCGTGGACGATTGCGTGCGGCTGCCCGGAATGCTGAGTGCTCGCTCCCGCGGAGCCGAACGACGCCGCTACCTTCTCAGCCACTGGCCTCGGCACCCCGTGGCTGGTGAGCGCAGACGTCACGTTGACCTTGTTCCGGCTGGTGAAGATCGAGCCGAGAACCGCGAGCCCTAGACTGGCGCCGAAGTTGCGGGAGGTCTGGGTGATTCCCGTGACCTCGCTGTAGCTCCCGCTCGGCGCGCGGTTGAGGGCATCCGTGCTCGACGTTCCGAGCATCAGCCCGATGCCCCCACCCGCAATCGCGACGTAGAGCTCCTGCGCATTGAAGGAAAGGTCGGTCAGCTTGCCGGCGAGCAGGAAAAAACCGACCGCCGCCAGCGCGGCTCCACCCACGACCGCGGGCTTGGCCCCGCGACGGTCGAGGATTCGACCTCCGACCTGGGACATGATCACGAAGCCGATGAAGAACCACAGCAGATAGACACCTGCGTTCGAGGAGTTCTTTCCCAGCGACACTTGGGCATAGACGCTTCCGAAGAAAAAGAACGGAACAAACACGATCGACATCAGGGCAAGGACCATGTTCTCGGTGGCGAACGCCCGGTTGGCGAAGATCTGCAGGCGGAGCAGTGGCCGCGAGGTGCGAGCCTCCATGCGGATGAATACGACCATCAACGCCAAGCCGGCGATGATGCAGGCCCACGTCGCAACGCTGCCCCATCCCCACGTGGCGGACTGCTGAAGCCCCAGCACGAGCAGGCCCATCGCTGCGGTGATCAGTACTGCGCCGCGATAGTCGAGCTTCGTGGGGCGCCGAGTGTCGTCTGGTCGCGATACCCAGATCAAGACCAACGCGATGATCGCGACCGGGATGTTGATCCAGAAGATCGCGCGCCAGGTCCACTGCGTCAGGAAGCCACCCGCGATTGGCCCGATCGCCGTCAGACCACCGGAGATGCCGAAGAAGATGGCCATGGCCCGCCCACGCTCACGCAAGGGGAAGGAAGACACGACAATTCCGACCGCCGCCGGAAACATCAACGCCGCGGTCGCACCCTGTAGTACGCGAAAGCCGATGATCCACGCCTCCGCCCCGCTCCCCTTGGGCGTAAGCCCGCAGCACGCCGACGCAACCGCGAACCCGATTACTCCGATGACGACCATTCGCCGTCGCCCATAGACGTCCGCCAGCTTCCCGCCGAACGCGAACAGAGCCGACAGCGACAGCAGGTAGCCGTTGATCACCCACTGAGCGCCCGTCGACGACAACGACAGCTCCCTCGAGATTTTGGGAATCGCGATCGCGACGATCGTCTGATCGATGAACGTCATCGCGACGGCGAAGACCATCGCCGCCAACACCAGGTTCTTGTTCACAACGCCCTCCCTCACTGAGCGGGCATTGTGCCTGCTTTGACCCTATGCAACAAGCGCGCGGTTGCGGTCACCGCGCACGACCACGAGATCTCACGCCCAGGTGCCTAGCCGCATCGGCGCGGCGCCGCCGGGCGATCAACTAATCCACACGCGGTCCGTGTCCGTAGAGAATGGTGGGCGGAATAGTCCGCCTCCGTGCGACGGGCTCGCTCCCGGGGACTCACCCAGTGTTCAGATCGACCCGCCCATTGATACCCGGCGATCTCCGCCGGTGCGCCGACGAGGACCTGATGGAACTTGTCCGCCACGGCGATGCACGCGCGTTTGAGGTGGTCTTCGACCGCCACGCCGACGCCGCGTTCTCGCTGGCCTATCGGATCTGCGGTTCGGCGGCGCGCGCGGAGGACGTGGTCCAGGAGGCATTTCTGTCGCTGTGGCGCACCGGCGTGCGGTATGAGCGAGCCCGCGGTAGCGTGCGCTCCTGGATATTGAGCGCGGTTCACAATCGCGCCATCGATGCGCTGCGCCGCGAGCTCGCCACGACTTCGCGAGATGTGGTCGACGAACGGCTCGCCGAGCAGCTGCGCTCACCCCAGGAGACCGACACCGAAGCCGAGCGCCGCGACGACGCGCGTCGCGTCCGCTCCGCCCTCGAGGAGCTGCCGAGCGACCAACGGCGCGTGATCGAGCTGGCGTATTTCGGCGGCTTCACCCACAGTCAGATCGCTGAGATGCTCGGCCTCCCCGCGGGCACCGTGAAGGGCCGGATGCGGTTGGGGCTCACAAAGTTGCGGCTGCTGTTGGGAGGCGTCGAGGGGGTCCTAGGATGAGCGACAGAGAGAGCGTGTCCCATACCCATGATTACGGCGAAGATGCCGCCGCCTACGTGCTCGGCGCACTCGACCCCGTCGAGGTGGAGACGTTCGAGCGCCACCTGGAGGGCTGCACAGAGTGCCGCGACGAGGTCACCGCGCTGACGCAGGTCGCGACCGCCCTGCCCATGGCCGCGCCCCAGCACCGCGCGCCGAAGAGCCTGCGCCGGCGGGTGCTCGCCGCCGTGCAGGAAGAAGCAAAGCCGATCACCTCGGAGCAGCCGCAAACGCGAGCCGTCCAGGGCAGACCCAGCCGGTTCTGGCGAGGGGCGCTCCTGGCCGGCGCCTGCGCGGTCATCGCTCTCGCGGTTCTCGTCGGGCTTGACCTTTCGACCGGGAGTCACACTCGGGTGATCCAGGCGCACGTATCCGGAATCTCGGGGAGCGCCTCGCTGCACCTCACCGGCCTCCGCGGCCAGTTAATCGTGCACCATCTCTCCCCTCCTCCGCCCGGCCACATCTATGAGATGTGGTTGAAGCGGCCGCGCCGTGCCCCGGCACCAACCAATGTGCTGTTCAGCGTGACCTCGTCGGGAGAGGGGGAGATCGGGTTGCCGACGCGGCTTCGCGGCGTGACACAGATTCTGGTCACGCCCGAGCCTGACGGTGGAAGCCGCGTCCCCACCCACGCGCCGGTGATCGTCGCGCCTTTGACCTGAGCTAGGACCATGGTCGCATTCGACTTCGACGAGGCGTTCGAGTTGCGCGACTGGCTCCTCGCCGCTGGTTTCTCGGGCGTCGAGTTCGTCGACCATTCCGGCGAACCGCTGACCGCGCAAAGTCCGCGCATGGTCACCATCGCGGCGCGCTGAGCAAGTCGCACGCCCGAACGGTCCGGGCCGAGACCGCGCTCTAGCATCTGCCGATCCGCGGGCTATAGCTAAGGAGAGAACTGGATGACCAAAAGAGCCGACTTCAACGCCGAGGAATGGGCCACCGTCGTGGATGGCCCGGTGTACGCCGCGCTGCGCGTGATCGCAGCGTCCCACGGCGGGAGGCTGCGGGAGAGCCTCGCAATGGGCCGCGCATACCAGGATGCCCGCGCGAATCACGGGGAAAGCGAATTGCTCGATGAGCTCGTCAAGTCCCCACCCGCAATCGATGCCGACGAGGTCCGCCACGCCCAGGGCAACATCGCGGAGGTCAGCGCGCAGCGACTCCGCGAGGCGACCGGGATCGTTGGATCCAAGGCGACCCCCACTGAAGTCGACTCCTACAAGACGTTTGTCATGACCGTCGCGCAGGCCGTCGCCAGCGCGCACAAGGAAGGCAGCTTTCTCGGCATCGGCGGCAAGCACGTCACCGACGCCGAAAATCAGGCGCTCGACGAGATATCTGCTGCGCTGGGGCCGCCGCCGGCGGCGTGAGCGCTTGACACGCCCGCACGAAGGGAAGTTAGTTGGACGCGCAACTGCGGGAGCTGCTCGAAGAGCTTCACGATTACGGCGTCGAACACGACGCGGACAAGGCCGACAGGCTCGACCGGCTCCGCAACCTCGAGCCTGCCAGTGCGCAGCTACTCGCCGTGCTGGCGCGGGCCACCGGCGTACGCTCGGTCCTGGAGTTGGGTACCTCCAACGGCTACTCAACGGTCTGGCTGGCGGACGCTGTCCGCGCAACTGGTGGGCGGCTCACGACAATCGAGATCGACGGCACCCGCAGCGCGATGGCGGCAGCCAACCTGGAGCGTGCGGGACTAAGGAACTTTGTCGACCTGTGCGTGCAGGACGCCGGCGAGGCCCTGCGCAGCTCGAACGACGATCAATGGGATCTGATCTTCCTCGACGCCGAGCGCCCCGCATACGTGGATTACTGGTCAGACCTCCAGCGGGTGTTGCGGCCCGGCGGTCTGCTGACCGTCGACAACGTCCTCTCGCACGCCGACGAGCTCGGCGCCTTCAGGACGCTCGTCAGCACAACTCCCGGCGTGTACGAGGCGCTCGCTCCGACGGGCTCCGGCGTGCTACTCGTGGTCAAAGCGGCTTAGCGCTAAACGATTGATTGCGGAGATCGAGCACCGAGCGATGTCTCACAGCGGGACGTTACGCTCGATTGATGGAGACGCTGACTGGGACCCGGGCAATCGTTACCGGCGCGACCAGCGGCCTCGGGCGCGCGATGGCAAAGGCGCTCGTTGATGCAGGGGCGCAGATTGCGGTCACCGGTCGAAGTCGGACTCGCGCCGAGGCGGTGGCGAGCGAGCTCGGCCAGGCAGCCGCCGGTTATGAGCTGGATGTCCGCCTCGAAGCGTCCGTGGAGGCGTGCCTGGAGCAGGTCTACGAGAGCTTCGGCGGGATCGATGTCCTGATTAACAACGCGGGGATCGGAATGCGGTCCTTCAACCCGAGCTTCATGAGCTCACCGCAGGCATTCTGGGAGGTGTCACCGGACGGGTTTCGCGATGTGATCGAGACGAAGATGACCGGCGTCTTCCTCGCCGCCCGCGCGATCGTTCCTCGGATGCTCGAGGCGGGCGGCGGTCGAATCGTGAACGTCTCGATGAATATGCAGACCATGACCCGCCGCGGGTTTGTGCCATACGGGCCGGCGGGCGCCGGTGTCGAAGCGCTCTCCCGGATAATGGCCGCCGACCTGGCCGAAACGCCCGTGACGGTGAACATCCTGCTTCCGGGCGGCGCCACCGCGACCGGGATGATCCCCGATGACGTTTCAGCCGAAATGCGCACGAGGCTGCTGGACCCGGCGATCATGGGTCCACCGATCGTGTGGCTGGCTTCGGACGACGCCGCCGGAATCCACGACCAACGGATTGTGGCCACCGAATTCGCCGATTGGCTCGCCCGCCGCTGACACTGGGCGCGAACAACGAACTGCGGGCGCTGTCCTTGAGACGGTCGGCGCCAGCGGGCAGCAGAGAGGAGAAAGTGATGTCAACCACGCTCGACGACGAGCTCTTGCGCGACTTTTTCGGATCGGAGGAGCAGCGACGCATTTTTGACGCCCGGGCCCGGCTACAAGCATGGCTCGACGTCGAGAGAGCGCTCGCCGACACCCAGGCTGAGCTGGGCGTCATTCCCGCAGACGCTGCGGCGCGCATCGCCACAGCCTGCGACGCCTCGGGCTATGACCTCGAGGAGCTCCGCGCAGAGATCAACGCCAGCCAGCATCCGATCGTGCCAGTTGTCCACGCGCTGGAGAACCGAGCCGGAGAGGCCAAGCGCTTCGTGCACTTCGGCGCGACAACCCAGGACATCATGGACACTGGGCAATCACTGCAGCTGCGCGCATCACTGGACGCGCTCGAGCGCGACCTGGCGGCTGCCGTCGAGGCCGCCCGGACGCTGGCGCGAGCTCACCGCGACACTCCCCAGGCTGGCCGCACCCACGGTCAGCACGCGGTGCCGATCACCTTCGGGCTCAAGGCGGCGACGTGGCTCGATGAGCTTCGGCGCACGGCGCAGCGACTGCGCGAACTGCGACCGCGCCTGCTGGTCGCGCAGGTGGGCGGCGCTGCGGGCACCCTCGCTGCCTACGGCGAGCGGGCACTGGAGGTCAAACGCGGAGTGGCAGCCCGCCTCGGGCTTGGAGACCCGGCCGTACCGTGGCACGCTACCCGCGACCGGATCGCGGAGCTGAGTGCGCTGGCATCGCTGCTTGCCGGGGCAGCGCAGCGGATCGGCGCAGAGATCGTGCATCTCCAGTCAACCGAGCTCGGCGAGCTCGCCGAGCCGCTCCAGCGCGGCCACATCGGGTCCTCCACCATGCCGCAAAAACGCAACCCCCACGCCTCGGAGGCGATCGTGGCAAAGGCTCGGATCGTTCACGGCCTCGCGGCAACCCTGCTCGGCAACGGGTCACACCGCCACGAACGTGACATGGCTGCGTGGGCGGTGGAGTGGCTCGTGGTCCCCCAGCTGATGATCGTGACCGGCGCCATGGTGTCCGATCTGCGGCAGGTGCTCGACGGGCTCATGGTGCGCCCGGACCGGATGCGAGGCAACCTAGACCTCACCGGTGGCCAGATCGTGGCGGAGTCACTGATGATGGCCCTCGATGAGGCGATCGGCCGCGACCGCGCGCACCACCTGCTGATTGAGCTGACCCGCGCCGCCGATGAGAGCACCCGGCCGTTCGCTGAGGTTGCGGCGAACGATCCGCGGGTGGCCGAGCATCTTTCGGCGGACCGGATCGCCGCGGCGCTCGATCCCACCCGATACCTCGGCGCCTCCTCCGCGCTCGCGGACGCAGCGGTGACCGACCCCTCACTCGAGGCCGGTCCGTGAAAATGAAAGCGGCGGCTTACCGCAGCCCGCCGACCAGCGTGGGTTCGCACGTCATGGGATTAATTACCGCAGCTTGGAGACGTCGATCGAGTTCGCCGGTGGGCTCAGCGAGACCGACTCGTTGTAGCGATCGAAGATCACGTGGCCGCCCTGTGGCCCTGTCTTTGAGATCTCAATCGGGTACGGCTTCCCCGTCGTCGCGACGTACAGCGTCCCGCCCCTGGTCTTGTCGTTGACAGCGACCACCTTCTGTCCGTGGACGGTGGAGGTTCCGCCCTTCGCCAACGTGCCGTGGCTGGCCAAGAGCCTGTTGAACAGAGTTTGCAAATCGGTCAACACGGCAACTGACGCGAGCTGGCCGGTGGCGGGTCCCCTCAGCCACTTTCCGTGAAACAGCTGAGCCGCGGCGGTGCCGCCAAAGTGACGCCAGAAGGCGTCACTGCCGTTGATGTAAACAACGTCTTTCACCACGATGATGCGGAAGCTCAGGCCGTTTTCAGACATCTCGCCAGTCCCCCCCTTCCCCGCAGCGAGGTTTAGGTCCAGTGTGATCGGTGAGCCGCTGTTTGAAATCGAGCCGGAGACGTGGACCGATTTAGCGTCTCTGATAGCTGCCGTCGCGGCCGCAACGATCGCGTCTGGGGACTTGGAAGCGACTCCGTTACTCGACGCGCCCCCGGACCCGCCGCAACCGGCGGCGAGCAACGCCAAGACTGCGAGCATTGCAAGGCGGGACCGCATCGACCCTGCAGCTTAACCCGCACAGCTTCAGTCAGTACCCACAGCTTCAGTCGGTACCCACAGCTTCAGTCGGTACCCACGCTTATCGTCTGGCTTTAGCGGAGGCAAGCTGGGCCTTCATGGCTTCTGCCAGCGCGAGCGCTCCCGAGAGCGGACGAACCATGACGTAAAACTCGTCGACAAAGCCGTTGTGATCGAGGTGAAGAAAATCGCAGCCCTCAAGTTGCCGCTCGCCGATGTTCGCTACGAAGACGAGCCCATGGTCGCGGCTGTCGGGCGCGCCGATCTCTCGTAGACAGCGCCATTCATCCACGACGCAAAATACCGCCTCCAGGATTGGCCTCACCTGCGCACGACCGTGATAGGGCTTGAACACGACGGGGCTTCGAAATACCACGTCATCGGCAAGCACTTCCCCTACGGCGTCCGCGTCGTGTGCCTCAAGGGCGAGCCGAAACCGTCGCACGACTTCGCTCATTGGGCTCTCCCCGTTCGCACTCGCAGCATCACGCGACCAGGCCGAGTTCTGGATGCTCTATCGCTTGACGTCGCTGCAGCCATTGCGCCCACGTCGTGGCTCCCACTCGGCCATGGGGCGACGTGTTGCCGGCGGTAATCGCCGCTTGGATCTTCTTCGGCAGCGGTGCACGCCTGATCCGACGCTGTAGTCCGTTCGCAGCCAGGTACTGCTCCATGAGTTCAGTGATGCGGACCGTTTGCGGTCCGGCGAAGTCTTCTTGGCGTCCGCGCCATCTTTGGGCGACCCGCTCGACGATCAATCCGGCGAACTCGTCGGAGTCAACTGGCGCCATGTTCACGTGCGCTGGGAGCGCCAGGATCCGCTGTTTGACCAGGTTGGCGAACATCCGCTCCACAAGCCAGAAGAACCCAGTCGCGCGTACGACCGACCACGGCACGCTCGAGCTCCTGACGATCCGCTCGGCTTGGAGCTTGCGGCGCGCGTAGGGCATCAGTTTGAGGTGCTCGAGTCCGACGATCGATACGTGGAGGAAGTGCTCGACCTTGGCAAGCTCGGCGGCGGCGACCAGAGCGCTCGTTCCACGGACGTCGACATCGATGGGTGAGCGCAGGAAATCAGCGAAGTTGAACCGCCCGCGCCGCGCTGCCGGCGAGTTGGTGGCGGCATGGATGATCGCCTCGACGCCTGTGACGGCATCGGGCAGGCCGTCGCCAGTCGACAAATCGCCTTGGATCCATTCGACGCCCGGGCCGCCGCGGGGTTGGCGGGAGAGGATCCGAACGTGGTGGCCTTCGTGCTGCAGGGCGGGCACGATCGCCCGTCCGAGGTGACCGGTCCCTCCTGTTACGAGGATTCTCATTGCGTCTCCGATCAAAACGTGTTTGGACTTGCAATGACTTAGACGAGCAACCCGCCCCGGCTGTGACACCGTGATGTCACACGCGCAGTGTGTGACTCGTCATAGGTACTGGGATGGATCAACGAAACCAGAGCAATCCCGCGTGGTACGAGCAGGTGCGGCCGCAACTGTTCTCGATCGCCTACCGGATGCTTGGGACGGTCGCCGACGCCGAGGATGTCGTTCAAGAGGCGTTCCTGCGATTGGAGCGCGCTCGCCGGGAGGGAACCGTGATCAAATCGCACCGGGCCTTCCTGATCACCGTCACGACCCGGATCGCGATCGATCAGCTGCGCTCGGCGCGGACGCAGCGCGAGAGCTACTTCGGGCCCTGGCTGCCTGAGCCGTTGGTCACCGCCACGGAGCCCGACGCGGCGGAGGCCGCCGAGTTGTCCGATTCTCTGTCGCTGTCGTTCCTCGTCTTGCTGGAGACGCTCACTCCGGTGGAGCGAGCGGTATTTCTCCTGCGTGAGGTGTTCGACTACGACTACGAGGAGGTCGCCGAGATCGTCGACAGAAACGAGGCGAACTGCCGTCAGATCCTCGCACGTGCCCGTCGGCGACTCGACCAGGGCAAACCCCGCTTCGAAGTCGACCGCGAACGACAGCGCGAGCTCGCCGACCGCGCCTTGGACGCGTTCGAGAACGGAGAGATGGATCAGCTGGTCGGATTGCTCGCGGCGGATGTCGCGTTCTACGGCGATGGAGGCGGCAAGGGCCAGGGGCTCCCGCGCCCCATCTACGGCGCCGAGCGTGTCGGTCGCCTACTTCTGTCCGCTCACGACCGGTACGCAAAGGCCGGTGCGAGCATCCAACGGACGACAATTAATGGCGCGCCGGGGACACTCAACCTCGACGCCGAAGGACGGTTGATCAACGTATTCATTTTCGAGATTGCAGACGGCCTCATCCAGACGATCAGATCGATCATCAACCCTGACAAGCTCGGCCACCTCGGCTACCCGCTATCAGACCTCGGACGCAGCGCTGCACGGAACTGACGGGACGCTACGCAGAGCTCGCGACGGCCTGCGCAAGGCCCGCGCGCGCAAGCAGCCCGCCGACGCGGTCTTTGATCGATCGGCTGAGTTCGGCCGGCGCGATCACGGTGGATGATCCGCGTCTCTTCATCACGCGACCGTCGGCGATGACCGTGTCGACATTCGTGCTCTGGGCCACGTAGAGGAGGAACTCGACCGGATCCCAACCGGGAGCGTCGTGGAGTTCGTCCATACAGAGGAGGGCCAGGTCGGCTCGCTTCCCGGGTGTCACCGACCCAGTGATCGCTTCGAGACCGAGGTCACGTGCGGCATCGATCGTGGCCATCTCAAGTACGCGGCGAGCCGTCATCAGCGGTGATCCGCGCCGGGCCTGCTCGACCGAGAGGACAGTGCGCATGTGTCCCAGCACGTCCGCGTTGGTGGGCATCGCGAGCGTGTCGAGCGAGAGCGATACCAGCACGCCGGCCTCGAGCAACTCCGTGATCTGCGGGAAGCCCATGGTGCGCATTTCGGTCATCGGACTCACCGACACGCGCGTGTTCGTACGGGCAAGCGCCGCAATGTCGGCCTCGGTCGCGTGCACTGCGTGGACAATCTGCACGTCGGGTCCGAGCAACCCAAGCGGCTCGAGGCGGTCCAGTCCGCACCGGTCACAGTCGGCCTCGCGCAGGCAGCGGTCGCAGTGCATGGTGATCGGCAGTCCGAGTCGACGGGCTAGCCCCCACTCCGCCTCGCACACGTCGGGTGGAGTGCGGTAGGGGCCGCGCACGGCGATCCCGAAATTGAGCCGGCCGTCCAGCCGTTCGGGAGGCCACCGCTCGGTCAGGCCAGTGATGTCTTGCAGATCGTTGGGGATCTGGGGCTCGCTGGAGTCAGGTGGTCCGTAGGAGAACCGCCCGCGCAACCCCGAGTCGAGCTGGGCGGCGATATTGGCGTCAGCGTCGGCGGGCGAGCGGACGTTGTGATCCCAGTTGTGGACCGTGGTGATTCCCGCGTCGGCTGCCTCAGCGAGCGCGAGGCGGGCTGACCAATAGTGGTCCTCCGGCTCCATGTGAGGAGCAACCGCGCGCTTGACCGTGAAGTAGTCGCGGCCGGGTGCATCGCCGACAGCTGGTCGCAGCACCGTGTTCCACAGATGCCAGTGCGTATCGACGAATCCCGGCAGCAGCAGCATTCCTTGAGCCTCGACGACCTCCCCCGCCGCCTTGACACGGTGCCCGACCTCAGCGATCGCGCCGTCGTGCACGCGCACGTCGACGTCGCGAACCTCGCCGATCGCGGGGTCCATAGAAACGAGATGAGCCCCCCGGATCACAAGGTCCGTCCGCTCCGGTAACCGCTCGCCGGTCGTCATCACAGAGGCGTCCTGAGTTGATGGGTGGTCATCCGGAGGCGCAAGCGCCTACCCGGTCGTGGCCGACACGCTGGGCAATGCCACGTTGTCGGCGAAGGGATCCTCAGGCATCGGTCCCTGCTTGATCTCCAAGAGCCGCGTTCCATCCTCGAGCGTCTCAATCGAGTGACCCTCGTAGAGCAACACCAGATCGCCCGTCCCGAGTTCGACATCGACGACGTGGTCACCCTCCTTGGCGAACACACCGATTCGCGCACGCCCCGCCACGCACACCATCACTTGGTGGCGTGTCGCGCTCTCGGTGGCGCGGTCGTTGGTGTGGTAGTGCGGCTTGACGTACGCGCCCCGAGGACGGTTGAGCACCGTGAGTTGCAAGGGCAGCGCATCATCGGTCAGATGCGCCTTGGTGTCGCGCTCCACCTCAGGGCTAGAGACCCGGTAATAGCGCTCGAGCCATCTCCGCTCCTCCTCGTTCTCGAAGGTCGGAGGGTGAGCGGCAAAGTCGTCGAAGTCCGCGCGCACGACCATCGCCAGCGGGCGGCCGTCGGCGGCGTGGTGAAACTCGGCTTTGCTCATCGAAAATCTCCTCGGCTGGATAGACCATTCATACCCCGCACGGAGCTTACGACGACGCGGTGGAACGGCGACCCGTCTCGACGAACCCAACTCATCCGATCCGTCAGTCTGGCTCTGCGCCGAGCAGGGTTCCACCCCCGACGACGTGCCATCGGCAGGACCCGCGGTCGTCGCACGCGGCTGAGACATCGACCCTGTACGTATAAGTTCCCTCGGAGTTTCCGTAGGTGTAGTCAACGATGCACGAGTAGCGCTCGGTACCGGCTCTTTGAACGCAACTGGCGTGATTGATCTTCGCGTTGCCAAAGGGGCCGGCTCCGTTGGCGGCTAGGCGGATCTGGTGAGCACCGTTGGTGTCGATGCTGCGAACAATCGCGCTTGAGTAGTCGCGGTGGCCGCCGCCGGCCCCGCACCCGGCGATGGCGACTACGAGCAGCAGCGAGACCAATCCCCCGAGGCGGCGCCTACTTCGCTTTGCCGCTAACGGTCGCGCCGGCGACGCTCCTGTTCCCCGCGGCGTCGTGAGCGACGACGTGATATTTGTACGTCTTTCCACTGACAAGCCCGGTATCGGTGTAGCGAGTGGCGGTAACGGTCGCAATAACCTTGCCGTTGCGGTAGATGTAGTAGCCGGCGACGCGCACATTGTCGGTCGACGCCGTCCACGTCAGGGCGATGCGCTTGGACCCGGGCCTCAGTGTGAGGTTGGTTGGAGCCGACGGGGGTGTGGTATCCGGGTCGCTCAGGCTCTGCGGCGCAGTTTTGGCGCTGAAGTTCCCCGCCGCATCGTACGCGTCGACCCTATATCGATAGGTTTTGCCCTGCGACACACCGGAATCGGCATAGGCGGTGCCGGTGGTGCTCGCGATTTTGGCGCCGTTACGGTAGACGTCATAACCCGTCACCCCGACGTTGTCGCCCGAGGGGTGCCAGCTGAGGTCAGCTTGTGATCCCGCCAGCGTCGCCGTCAGCCCAGTTGGCACCGTCGGAGGAGTCGTGTCCGGTGGCGTCGTGGCGCTGGCGGCGACACTCCGCCCGCTGATGTTTCCCTGCGAGTCGTAGGCGTCAACCGTATAGCTGTAGTTAGTGTTGGGGCTGAGGCTGGCGTCGCTAAACGACGCGTCGGTGCTGGTACCGATCAGGGCTCCGTTGCGATAGATGTCATAGCCCGCTACCGCTGGATCGCTCACGGGATCCCAGGTGAGGTCGATTTCAGTCGCGCTGCTTGGGTTGGCGGCGAGGTTGGCCGGTGTCTGCGGAGGGGCGTAGAACGAGTCCATGTAGGCGCTCAGAAAGTCCTGGCCGCCCCCGGGAGAACTGGTTCCGCATTGAGTTGGCGTCAGGCTGGGGTCGGCCATGAGCAGCCCGTTGAAGACATCGAGCGCGTGTCCGATCATGCCCACGTTCACGGTGTTGCGCATGTAACTGAGGAGCGCAGGCGCCATGGTCTCAGCCGCTTTCCCGCAGTCACTCGCGCCATAGTTCCACGCCGTCGCGATGACGGCCTGACTGGTGGTTAAGTAACCCCAGCGGTTGTCCCAGCCCGCCTGGCCGTCCGTGTAGTAAAACGGGTGGATCGCATAGGCGATCTGGTAGCTGGAGCCCGGGTCCGTCAATATCGGCACACCTTGTAGCTGGCCGGCATTGTGGGCCCCATCGACGATCAAGACGTTGCCGACACCGAGGCTGCGCAGGTAATTGACTAGATCCTGGTGGCCCACCGGCGTATAGGCTGTCCAGGTCTGCGATGAGGTCGGCGCAAGCTCGCGGCCGCCGTCCTCCCAGTCCACCCACGTGGATTGCTGCGGGTCGGTGGTAGGGGTGTTGGTGGCGAGATTTTGCGGCTCATTGAAGAGCTCGAACATGACGTATGGATCGTCCTGGAGCGTGGTGTTAGTGACCAGTGTGGCCCAGGCGGTTTCCGTCTCCTGGCTGGGCAAAGGCTCCGCTGGACCGCACGCCAACGATTCATCTTGCATCGAGATGATCGCGACCAGGCCGGCATTCAGAGCCTCCTCGACATTGGTCTGGATCTGCTGTGCATAGGCCGGTCCGTTGGGACCAGCCAAGACCGGTTGGCTGACCTGGAAGCGCACCGTATTCGCGTGCCAGGTGTCTTTCGCAGCTTCAATCTCAGAATCGCCGTAGTTGGCAGCCGCCGCCGCGGTCAGGTTCGTGGTGCACCAAGGAGAATTCAGTTGCGAAATGGAGTTGAGCCCGTGAGGCACAAAGGGCCGTCCATTGAGATAAAACTGATTCCCGGCCACCGTCACACCCTGTGTGGCCGCTTGCTCCGCTTGGCCGGTCGTCACCCCCGCGGCAGCGGGAGCAGCAAAGACACCAGGCGCGAGCACCGTGACCACGGCAACGACCGCGGCGCGACCTCCACGCAGCCGAACAGAACGGCCCCCTGCCGATTTTGCGCGCTGCCACAAGCTGGAAGGCTTAAGGGCGCCCCAGCATGAACGAGGATGCAATCGCATGTCCCATTCTTCGGTGCTCTCCCAATCTGGAATTATGACTCCAGATCGTGCGGTTTGCAGCGCGGCTTCAGTGGGGCGGGGCGGTGCGGATCGGCCGTCCCCAGATGTCGGTGACCACCTGACGCTTCTTCGTCGGTGGCGCGGGATCCTGGGGAGGCTCTGGCGGAGGGCCGGATTCCGCGGCTGACCAAAACGCAACGGTCAAGGGATTCACGTACACCGCGCTCTGGCGGCCGTCCTGAACGGTTAGCGGAAATGGGAGACCGCGGGCGGCGGCGAAGGCCTCGGCGACTTGACCGGGGTCCTCGTCAACCTGTACGCGCACGTTCTCGCCGGCGAAGTAGATGTCAGTCGGCATACCGTGAGTCTTGCATCGATGGGTTCCCGGCAACACGCGTCAATGTCGCACGCGGGCCTCACGACCGAAGATCAGGACTGATTTGGCGATCCGCCGATCCGCGCCGCCATCATTCCGATCGCCGGATTGAACACGAGGAGTAAGAGCCAAAACAGCCGCGCAACGTACGGCTCGGCGAGATACGCGATCGGCACGGACAACAGAAACACGACGGCAGGGGCCAGGCCGCTTGCCAACCGCTGGAGCCGTTCGGCTGCACTCGGCCTGTCCACGAGAAGCTCGCCCCGATCAGCCATCCACCAAACCAGGGTGAAAAGGACCGAAACCGCGGCGACGTCGACGGCCATCAAGACTGTCGGCAGTGCAAGGTCGGCGACGCCCGGGTCCCCGACCGAGGAGGTGGTAAACGGCAGTAGCACGACCGCACCGATCAAAAAAATGTTGGCGACGAGCGTCCGGCTGTCCATCGCGACAAAGTTCGCGAGCATGCGGTGATGTGCGAACCAATAGCCCGCGATGACGGCGAATGCGATCAAAAAGGCAAGGAATTGCGGTCCGACCGCCGCGTAGAGGTTCGACAGGCTCTTGAAGGCCTTGGACCGATCTCCGATGTCGAGCGTTGTGATCAGCAGCGTCAACGCGACGGCGAACGTCGCGTCGATGAAGGCAACCGCGCGATCGAACTCGGACTGCTCGCGCGAGTACCGCATCCTCTCCTCCTCCTTTTTGCGTGGTCTCCATCGCGCGACCGGCGGACCCACGGAACAGCGTTTGCACCTCCAGCCCTCGGCCAGCGAAGGCGCGTTCTATCAAGGAACGCTCGGACCGTGCCAGGCCTCTTGTCATACGGCCTCGTCGCGGAGGGGATAATTGTCGGACACGATGGCTGGTCAATTGACGGAGCTGATCCTCGACCGCGCCCACAACGCGGTCATCTCGATGGATCAGCGTGGACTGGTGACGTATTGGAATCCCGCCGCCGAGACGGTGTTCGGCGTCAGCCGCGAGCGGGCTGTGGGCCGGAAGGTTGCGGAGCTGATCATTCCGGAGCGCTTGCGGGAGGCCCACAGCTCCGGGATTCGGCGATTGGTGGCCGGCGGCGCCGGGCAACTGATCGATCGGCGGGTCGAAATGCCGGCGCGCCGCAGCGACGGCAGCGAATTCCCGGTAGAGATGACGATCTCGGCGTGGCGTGCGGGCGGTGAGTGGAGCTTCACCGCGTTCGTGCAGGACATCTCGGAGCGGCGCGCTGCCGACAAGGAGCGAGAGCGACTGGTCGCGGAGTTACGTCTCGCGTTGAGGGGAGCCGAAAGACGGCTCGACGCGATCGTCGGCTCGCTGAGCGAGCCAGTAACCATTCGCGACCGCACTGACAGGATCGTGTACGCGAATCGAGCGGCCCTCTCGCACCTCGGCTTCCAGTCCGTGGCGGAGCTGGAGCAAACGCCGCCCGAACGGATCATGGCGGACTACATAGTGCTGGGGGAGGACGGCGGCGAGATCTCGATGCAGCAGATCCCGTCGGTGAGGCTGCTTCAAGGCGAAACGCCCGAACCTTTGCTGATCCGGACCATCCACCGTGACAGTGGAGCTGAACGCTGGAATTTGCTGAAGGCGGCGCCGGTGCTCGATGAGAGCGGTCGCCTAGAGGCGACCATCATGCTGATCGAAGACGTCACTGAACAGCAACGGGAGCAGCAGCGCTCGGCCGTCTTGGGCGAGGCCAGCCTAGTGCTGGCTTCATCGCTCGACTACGAGCAGACGCTCCAGAACGTCGCCCAGCTAGCTGTGCCAGAGATTGCCGACTGGTGTGGGGTCGACTTGCTGGATGCCGACGGTGACCGAGTTCCGGTGGCCGTGGCCCACGTAGACCCGGCTCGGCTGCAGCTCGCCGACGAGTTACGCCGCTATCCACTCACCGAGGCCGACCTCGAACATGGTCTGGGTCGGGTGCTTCGCGTCGGAGAGTCAGTGCTCTATCCCGAGATACCGGAGGACATGCTCTTACAAGCTGCCGTGAGCGATGAGCATCTCGCACTCTTGCGTGCAGTCGAAATGCGGTCGGCGGCCATCGTTCCCATCCGTCTGGGCAAGCGAATCCTCGGTGCCATGACACTCGTCGGCGCTGAGTCGGGGCGCGTACTGGACCGCGCTGACCTCGAGTTGGCTGAACAGATCGCCTCGCGCGCCGCCGTGGCGATCGAGAACTCCAGGCTCTACAGCGAACGATCGACGATCGCCCGTACGCTCCAGAAGAGCCTGTTGCCCGAGCGGCTCCCCGAGATTGCCGGCTATGAGCTTGCCGGAGCGTACCTCCCAGCGTTCGAGGGCACCGAGGTGGGCGGCGATTTCTATGACGCTTGGGGAGTGGGCGATGGTTGGATGATGACGATCGGGGATGTCACGGGTAAAGGTTTCGAGGCGGCTGCTTTGACCTCTCTCGTTCGTCACAACCTGCGGGCGATGTCTGAGTTCGTCTCGAGTCCGGCGGAGTTACTCGCCCGGCTCGATCTCGTGCTCAAGAAGCAACGCGGGGGCTCAACCTGCACGGCCATCTTGCTGCGCTTGGACGAGGACGGCGCGACGCTTGCGATGGGGGGTCATCCGCTGCCGATCCGCATCACTTCAGCCGGAGCCGAACAGGTTGGCGAGTTCGGACCAATGCTCGGTGCGTTCGAGGGCGTCGCATGGCGGGATACCATGGTGCCCCTCCCGCCTGGGAGCATCTTGGTCATGTACACAGACGGCGTAACGGATGCGGTAGGTACGGATGGTGAACGCTACGGACAGTTCCGTTTGCGCGACACTCTCGATGCTTGCCGCGACTTCACCGCGAGCAAAGTTGTACGGCGACTGAACGACGCCCTTGCGAACTTCCAGGTCGGCGGCCACGCCGACGACACAGCCATCCTGGCGATCCGGCACATGCCGGAAGCCGATCAATCCCTACAGGAAGAACGAGGTCGCGTGCGAGAGGCAACCGAGGCCCTGGCAGGACCCGCCTAACTGACGCCGGCGCCCGGTACATGGTCCGACCAGCCAACTTCGAAATCAAGGAACTCGTCAACGGCGAGCGCGCGACCCTGGCGATAGTGGGTGAGCTTGACATGCGCACCGCGAGACAGCTTTCGGAGTGCCTCGCTGAACAACGCGCGAACGGTGTCACCGATGTGACTCTTGACCTCGCCAAACTCAGCTTCATGGACTCTTCCGGCCTGAAGGCTCTGATTGACCTGCATGACCGGTCACGAGCGGAGTCGTGGAAGCTCAAAATGGTCGCCCCTGAGTACGAAGCCGCGGTCTTGGTTCTACGCGCCACAGGAGCGGACAAAGCGCTGCCGTTTGCGGAGACGCCCTCGCCGTGATGACACTCTCGACAAGGGCGTCTCAGGAAAGAGATCCTTCAACCCTCGAGCTTGAGCTTGAGCGAAGCGTCGACGCGCCCTCGGTGGCCCGTGCCGCGATCGTGGGCTTCTGCCAGGACTCAGACTCATCGCCGAGCACTATCGCGACGGTGATGCTGTTGGTCTCAGAGGTCGTCACCAACGCGGTCGTGCACCCCGAGCTCGATCCGCCTGGAAAGGTCGAGCTCTTCGCCCAGCTGGGCAAGGAAACCATTCGGGTGGAGGTCTCCGACGAGGGGACCGGATTCACGCCGAGAAAGCGCAGCCCTGGCCAGCTCGGGGGTGGTTTTGGTCTCTATCTCCTAGAGAAAGAGTCCACTCGCTGGGGAGTGGAGAGCACTCCGCATACAAAGGTTTGGTTCGAGGTAGCGGTCACTCCAGCCTGACGGCGGAAGCGGCCGTCCGTCTCACCTGACCCCGTGCGCGATGCACAGACCCTGAAGGCGCTCCATCGCCTCAGCTGCTTGGTGTGGAAGCGCGTCGAGCGCATCGGCGGCGAGGCGCAGATCATCGATCGTCACGCGATCGGCCTCGAGCGCGAATCGCCCGAGCCAGCGTACCGCCGCCCGCTCGTACCGGTCGGGGTCGCCGTCGCGGAGCACCAGACAGATTCGCAGCGCGTCGTGTAGAGCCACTCTCGGCAACTCACGCGCCGCTGTCAGAACCAGTAGCTCGTTGCCTGTCTGAAGCGCTCGCCTGAAGCGAGCGTACGCGCTCCCGTCGCTCGTCATTACCAGAACATATGTTCGCCCCCTTGTCAAGAGCCGCGCTTCGCGCCTGCCTTGGTGACAAGATTGACCGGTTCACTCTGGCGACGGGCGAGCTGCACGCCCGACGGGCGGTTGTGGCGCCGGTCGCGTGACGTTGGTCGGTTTGTCTTTTGGGGGCAGCGATTTGCGGGTGCGCAGGAGCCGTTCGACAGCGCTGATACGACGCTTATGGGGAGCGCTGGTTGGCGCGGCGCTGGTGGCTGCGGGCTCGGCCGCGTGCGGGACTCTGTCGACGTCTCCTGCCGCCGGGACCTTCACTCCCCGGACTCCGCACGTGCTGACGGTGGCCATGTCCGGCTATCCCACGGCGGGCTTTTGGGAAGGCACCCCTGAGCATCCGACCGGCGGCTTTGAATACGAGCTGGCGAAGGCGATGGCCACTCGCTTTGGCTTGAGATCCGTGCGAATCGTCGTCAAGCACTTCCACCAAATCGTCGCCGGAAACCTGGGCGGCGCGGACCTAGCACTGGATTTGATTACCCCGACCTCGGAACGCGAACAGCATCTGCAGTTCTCGTCTCCATACCTCACCGACGCGCCAACCGTCGTCGTACGCAGCGGAACCCCGATTCCCGACCTGGACACCGCGCAGGCTCTGAGGTGGGGAGCGACACGTGCGACCACCTTCATCGGAGACATCAACAAGTGGATCAACCCGGATCTCCCTCTCCGGATTTTCGATCAGGAGACACAGATGATGGCCGCGCTGAAGCGAGGAGCGATCGACGCCGTGCTTGAGGACTTGCCCCTCGCGGTCGCCACCGCCAGCCAGTCTCACGGCAAGCTCGAGGCCGCTGCGCAGCTTCCGACAAAGGAGGCCATTGCGGCCGCACTGCCCAAGGACTCAAATAACGAGCAGGCCGTGAGCTCCGCGATCCGTGCGTTTAGCGCGGACGGCACCATTGACCGCTTGCTCAAGAAGTGGGTGGGACCGGCTGCAACCGATGCCGGAAGCTCGATCCCGCTGTTACACACGACACTCGGATGACGGCCCAGCTCTCGGGGCTTTCGCTCGCCTCCCTCTCGATCGCATCGCCCACCGGGCCTGCCTGGGAGTTTTTGATCCTGTTCCTGGTGGTGATATTCGGCCCGCCCCTGGTCCGACGCGCCAGGGTTCCCGGAATCATCGGCCTGATCGTTGGCGGCTACGTCATCGGCCCTTTCGGGCTGAACCTGATCGGAGCGGGCAACACCACCATCCCTGAACTGGGACAGCTGGGCCTGCTCTACCTCATGTTCGTGGCCGGCGTCGAGCTCGACCTGGCACTCATACGCGTACACCGCCGGGCGGTGCTCACCTTTGGCGGCGTCACGTTTGCGCTTCCAATGTTGTTCGGCAGCGCGATCGGCTTTGCGCTGGGATGGTCTGCGCCCGCAGCTCTGCTGCTGGGTGGTCTGCTCTCCTCCCACACCCTTCTGCTCTACCCGACGGTCCGGGAAGGCGGTCTCTCCACGGACTTCGGCGTAGCGGTCGCCGTGGGCGCGACAGTCCTCACGGATACGGCGGCGCTCGTCGTCCTCGCGGCCGTATCGGGATCACAGCTCGCGGGCGGGTCGACGGCATCGATCGCCCTTCAGATCGTCGTCGGGCTGACGGTCCTCGTCGTGTTCTCGCTGGGTCTGTTGCCCCGACTTGCGCGGCTCGCCTTTCGCTACCTGGGGACGGATCGCGTGGTCCGGTACCTGCTCGCGATCACATCGTTTCTGGCGGCCGGCACCCTGGCCCAGAGCTTCGGGATCGAGCCGATTGTCGGCGCGTTCTTTGCGGGGCTCGCCCTGAACCGCCTCGTCCCCAACGAAGGTCCGCTGATGGAGCGAATCGACTTCTTCGGCTCCGCGGTGTTCGTGCCGATTTTTCTGGTCTCGGTCGGCATGCTGCTGGATCCCAAGGTGATGATCGAGGGACAGACACTGAAGCTTGCCGCGCTTTTCATCGCGGCAAGTGTTGGCGGCAAGTCTCTCGCCTCTTTGCTCGCGCACTGGACCATGGGGTTCTCCAGGCCTCAAGCGGGCCTGATGCTCGGACTCACAATCCCACAGGCGGCTGCCACCTTGGCGGCTACGGTGGTGGGCTTCAACATCGGGCTGTTCGATGAGTCCGTGGTGAACGCCGCGCTGGTGCTGATCCTCGTCTCGATCGTGGTCGGAACGCTGATCGTTGAACGCACGAAGGACCAGGTGCCCGTGCCGGCAGTGGCGAGTCGGCATCTGGGTGCGCGCGTCCTCGTCACCGTCGAGGACCCCGCGCAGGCGCCGCTCGGATTCACGATCGGAGCTCGCGTGGCCGCACCGGACAGCGGTGTCGTGCGTGGGGTATTGGCGAGTTCGCCGAGCGATGCCAAAGCCCGAACCGCGCTGCTGCGACAGCTCAGCGCGGCCGGATTCGCAGCCGGCGTGGACACCGAACCTCGCTTGATGGTCCACGCCGCGCTCGCCGAAGGGATCCTCAACGCGGCACTCGCAGAGCAGGCATCGCTCGTACTCATCGGCCAGCGGTCTGCGGAGGCTGCATCGGCGCTGGGCACATCCGCCGAGGCCGTCGCCGCGGCCACACCGGTTCCCGTGGCCATCCTCATGGGCGATCTGAAGAGCATCAAAGAGGTCCAGCTCATCCGGACCGACGCGCCTCGTCCAGGGCCGGCGGCAGCCAACGCCGTGCGCCTAGCTGCAGAGATCGCGACGCGACTCGGAGGGGCCAACGTGCTCGAGCGGGCACCGGACGGCCCCGCCTGGGCGGCTCATCTCCGCCCCGGACAGTTGTGTGTCGCGCCCGCGACGTCGTGGCAGCTACTGGCGGCCTCCGACCCGCCACCGGGCAGCGCCATCGTGATCACCCTGGAGTCCGGATCGCCGTCGCAGCCTGACCCTGACCTGCAGCTAATTTGACATGTCGATGGGTTGACGCCCGTCGAAGGTCAGACGAATCAGCTCGTGCTCGGAGTCCAAGCCGCGCAGGCGCGTCCTGAACGGCTCGGTAGCAACGTTCTCGTGCTCCAGCGTGTTCCAACTCGCCGCCTGATCGAAAACTTCACGGAGCATCACGACGTCGTTGCCGCGGCTCTGGTCGCCGAGGCGCGCGGCGATGTTCACGGTCCGGCCAAAGTAGTCGAGCCGGTCGTTCGCGGTCATGGAAATGGCCGGGCCCACGTGAACCCCGAGTTTGAGGACCAGGGGAGGATCGATCTGCTGCAACCGGCACCACGGATCCACCTGTTGCTGCATCTGGATCGCTGCCTCCAGCGCGTCGTCGAGTTGCGCGAACGCGCACATCACGCCGTCCCCCAAGGTCTTGACGATGCTCCCGTTGAGACGCGTGACCGCTTGCTTTATGAAGTCGAAGTGGCGGTTCACGCGGCTGTAAGCCGCCGCGTCGCCGATGCCCTCGTACAGTCGCGTGGATCCCTTGAGGTCGCTGAAGACCAGAGCGATATGGCGGATTGCGTGCTGCTGGCCGGGCGCGAGCACCTCCGAGGAGAACAGATCCCGGAATTCCTGCATCGTCGTGACCTCCGCCGCCGTGGTCGCGTCCGCGCTCCACGCGGCGTCTTCGAGCACCGCGAGGACCGGTGCGGCGGTCTGGTTGCGCAGCGACAGGGAGGCGCCATCCGGCAGGGAAAGCGTGTCGCCGGCCGTGAGGCTGTGCGGAGCCGCCCAACGCCCATCGGCGTAGGTCAGCGTGACCGTCTCGGTTTTGCCGTTGGCAGGACCGGGGGCGATCGCCAGCCGACTGGTAGAACCGACGGTGCGCAGATGCAGCGGCGCCGTGGCGGCAATCGCAAGCCTGCGCTCCTCGCGCGGCTCCAAGTACTGCTGAGCGGCGATGTGGGGCATGCGCAGTGGCCCGCCGATGCAGTAAACGTGGTCAGTTGCCGCGCGAATCGCGGGATGAACCGAGAACCGCAGTTCAACGCTCTGGTCAAACGTGGCTCCGTACGAGATTCCACAGATCTCACAGTGAAAGCGCGTGGGGAGATCGCTCAAGCTTCCGACCTCGTCCTTGGGCACCCGACAATTCGGGCACATCAACTCCCAGCGCAGCTCAAACAGTCCGCACCGAGTTGCGTGCAGCATGAGCCGGAGTACTTCTCGCCGGTCCGCCTTCCACGTGTCGGCCAGGGCAAATGGCCGCACTCTCACCAGCTGATCGTCGCTTCCCTCAAGGACGCGGTCCCGCAACGCCGCGATCAAATCGGTGCGCACTGGATGCCCTCGCAGCTGCGCGACCAGCCTCTCCAAGCGATCGGTGTCCACCGTCGGCTGCCGATCGGGTATGGGCACCGGGTCGACCTTCCCAGCCGCCCTGCGTGCGAGGTAACGGTCACAGAAGTTCAGCAGTTCGGTCACCTGGGGCATGGCCAGCCGCCTTAAGGCCGGTGTGAGGAGGGTTGGAGCGGTCAGGTCGGCAAAGGCACTGACGATGACGGCGTCGGCATCCGCCGCGAGCTCGATCCCGATCTCCGCGGCGCCGACGGGCCCGCTCTCAAACTCGCGACGGACCACGTAGCGCTCCCCGCGCACCCACTCGAAGGGGAATTCTTTCCAGCGCACCGGTATCAAGCCGAACGCTTTCGCTCGCGCACCGCGAAGCAGAGGTTCCGGGAGCGCCGAGAACTCGACGGGCGGCAGACCAATGCTGCGATTGAGGTGATCGGTATCAGCGAGCAGGCGCCAGGCCTCGTCCCGAGACATCGGGTAGCGCCGCCGGTCCTCCAGACGCACGGTCCTCTGCCTCATGAAAGCCGTTCACCCCCTCCGCGATGGTCCCAAAACGGCGGTTGTGGTCTACCGCCGTGGCGTATATTTGCGGCTCGGCAAGCTTAAAGGGGGGGTTTAAGTTGGTGAAGCGGATCCTGGTCGCCACCGACCGAACGGACACCTCGACCCGCGCGGTCGAGTGGGCGGCCGAGATGGCCGACCGCTACGCCGCCGAGTTGCTCGTGGTACGCGTCGTCGCGCCCGAGCACGTGGCCGGCGGCGACGGGGGGACCGCCGGCGCGGCCGCTGAGCTCTCGGAGCTGGCTGAGCGTCTCGCCGGAGTACGCGGCAGGGCGAGGCTCGAGTTCGACTCCCAACCAGCTGAGGCGATCGTCGAGGTAGCGCGCGAGGAGCGTGCCGACATTGTCGTTGTCGGAAACGTGAGCATGAGTGGGAGAACGCAATTCCTGCTCGGGAGCGTTCCCAACCGCGTCTCGCACGCGGCTCCCTGCACCGTGGTGATCGTGAACACCCGTGGAACCGACGGAGCGCCCCCCACTTCACCGCCCCGCAAGGAAGAGGCGCCACGCGTCGCCGCAAGCGAGGGTGAGGTATTGGGACGGGCTGCTCGCATCGCTGCGGTCGTGGCCAAATACCAACTGCGCGGTGTGCTGGAACGAAACGGCGACCCCGAGACTTCGCAGGAAGCTCAGGCTCAGCGCCTGCGCAATGCGCTCGAAGAGCTTGGCCCAACCTTCGCGAAGCTGGGCCAGATCCTCTCCACCCAACCCGACCTGCTTCCACCGCCGTTCATACAGGAGCTCTCGGCACTGCAGGACAACGTCACACCTCTGCGCGAGCCAGAGGTGGTGGCCGCAATGGAGCGTGAACTCGGCGTCCCGTGGGAGGACGTGTTCGAGAGCCTCGAGCCCCAGCCCATGGCGGCGGGAACGATCGCCCAGGTGCACCGAGCAGTTCTATTCGGCGGTGGGCGAGTCGTGGTGAAGGTGCAGCGTCCCGGCGCAGAGCGGGAGATCCTCCAGGACCTAGGCCTGCTTGAAGAGTTCGCCCGCAAGGCGGCGGGTCGGCGCGCCTTTACGGAAGTGATCGACGTCCCTGCCATGGTCGCGCACCTCTCGTCGTCGCTGCGGCGGGAGCTCGATTTCCGACACGAGGCCGGCAACCTTGAGCGCATGCACTCCGTGCTCAAGGGATTCGACCACGTCGATGTTCCGCGCGTATACGGTGAGCTATCAACTGCGCGCCTACTCGTGATGGAGGAGGTCCAGGGCATCCCCGTGCTGCTGGCCCCGGGAGGCAAAGCGCGTTTAGCGGCGGGACGTCAGCTGATCGAGGCGTACTACGAGCAAGTGCTCAATGAAGGGTTCTTCCACGCGGACCCGCACCCCGGAAACATGATGTGGTGGAACGACAAGGTGTACTTGTTGGACCTGGGAATGGTCGGCGAGGTCGATGGCGAGTTGCGGCGCTCGCTGCTGCTGCTGCTCTTGGCGTTCTGGCAAGGAGACACCGAGTTCATCGCTGATCTGATGGCGTCGCTGTCATTGGAGGCGACGCCCGGCCTGGGAGCGCCGGAGTTCCGCTCGGAGCTCGCGGATCTCGTCGACCGTTATCGCCGGCTGCCGCTCAACGAGCTTCGTCTGGGCCCGCTGCTGCAACAGCTCACCGAGATCTCGCTCCGCCACGGCGTCCGTCTGCCGGCTGCCCTGGCCCTGATCGGCAAGGCCTTTGGCCAGATGCAGCAGGCCGCAGCCGAACTCGACCCCTCACTCGATCCGTTTTCGGTCGCCGGCAGCTTCTATGTCCGCCAACTTGGCAACCGTCTGCGAGGCTCGGCCCATCCGCGCCAACTATTTTACGAGGGCCAGAAGCTCGGTGTGCGCTTGGACCGCCTGTTCGAGAGCCTCGAGCGCGTCACGGGCGCCAGACCCGGCGCGGGGCTGAGAGTCGAGATTCCGGACGGCGAAGACCTCACCAATGCCATCGGGACGGCCGGGAAGCGGGTGGCGCTTGGCCTCACCGCCGCCACCGCAATGGTGAGCACTGCGATCACCGCCACCGCGCCTCGGGCGGCGAAGTGGACGACGCCCACATTCGGAGCCGCCGCGGCCGTGTTCACGGGAGCGCTGCTAGCCGACATGGTCAGACGAAGGTGAGCCGGATCCTCGTTCTAGGCTCGACGCAAACGCAACCGGCCCTGCAGGCGCGGGTGTCGGCGCGAATTCAACGGGCGACGCTCAGTGCGCTGATGACGGTCGTGGTCGCGCTGGTCGACCGGCGCCTGCGCAAGGCTTTCGACCGCAGCCGTCCCGTCTGAGCACGACGCCAACCGGACCGCGCGGTTGGCTCACAGCCCTACGACCTTCAGCGATTCGAGGTCGTCGATCGCGGTGGAGACTCGCTCGATCATCGTCAGGCTGACGCCGTCGGGCTGGAAGTTTGGCTGGAGCCGCGAGCGCCCGATCGTGTACATCCACGCGAAGTAGGGATAAAAGAGCGCCGATCGGTACGCGCTCCACGCTTTGTTTCGGGGGATCCGATCACCGCCCGCGGCGGCGAGGCGCTCGAGGTAGAAGTCCAGCAGTTCGCCTTCCCAGGCACGTCGCGCCTCTGCGTCGAGGGCGGTGGCAACGATGTAGCTGTAATCGTAAGCCCATGAACCCCGCAGGCCGGCCTGCCAATCGACTGTGCCCATCCGTTCATCAGCCAGAACGTACGTGTTGGCGATGTGGAGATCGCCATGAAGGTACGTGGGCGTCCCCTGGCTTGAGATCGCCATCGAGCGCCGCATCGCCTCGTAGAGGTCTTCCTGGCGGTCTCGCAGCGCAAAAGGGATCACCCCCCTGGCGCGCTCGGCACCGACCGGCAGGCGATTGGCCAACCCGATCAGCGCATCGATCAGGCGCATCAGCTGTGCCGGCGTCTTCAGCCACCGCCAGCCGGCCAGCCTTGCGCTCCCCCAGAGCCCCCCGTGCCATCCGGCAACGGTCGACAACAGATTCTCGATCTGGCCCCGCGTAACTTGAGTGCGGGGCTGCCAGAAGCTTGCTCCGCGAGTGGCCACGACGTCTTCGATCAGCACGATCGAATGCCAAGAATGCCGATCGACCGCTCCGAAGTACCCCATCGGGGCCTCGAGCGCGAGTTCTGGCCGGACCAGCGTGTAGAACCCGGGCTCGCCGTAGAGGAACCCGCCCAGACCAAGCATGAGCCGCTGAGCAAGGGTGGTGGTGCACTTCGCAAACACCCTGCTTGGAAGCCCAGCGGCGGTCCCGGCATCGTTGTAAATCAGGTCCAGCGCCCGCCGGGTAGTTGTGCCAGAGCTTCCCCCGCTCGGTCGCACCGACGTCACGCACGCACCCGCCGCTCGCGGGCAGAGAACCGCGGTGAGCCATGCGGCGTCGATCTCCGCCGGAGAGCGCGGCACCTCCGCCGCCGACAGTGGGCGAGACCCGCCTACGCGCTTGCGCGCCTCGGCGAAGAGCACCCCTGCGACGCGCCTCGCGGCAGCTGCCTTGGTTGGCGCAGGCGATACCGGGAGCCCGCCCGCATAGCTGTGACGATCCTGAATGGCGATGTATGTCTCCGAGCGCTAGATCGTCACAGCGCCGGCGTCGTCGAGGGTCCAGCTCGGGTTGTACGCCACCTCCCACACGTAGCCGTCCAGATCGGCGAAAGCCCCGGTGGTGCCTCCCCACTCGGCGACGTCCGCCGGACGTAAGATGGTGCCGCCGGCTCTCAGCGCTTCATCGAGCACGAAGCTGACCTCTTCGGGCGACCGTACGTTGTGGGCAAGCTCGATTCCCGGGGCGCCGTGACCGCCGAGCGCGGTCCAGAGGCCGAATACCATCCCGCCGGCTTGAAAGAAGCACACCTCGTCGTCGGGCTGACGCGCCCCGCCCCACCCGAGCGTCTCGTAGAACTCGCGCGCACGTGCAAGATCCCGCACGCCAAGGGTCACAAGGCTGATTCGTTGTTCCATCGGTGGAGCATCGCAGACACATCCCTGTAGCCGAGTACTCACACGGTGCCCGGGCCGCGGACTGGACAAAATCCACACTGATGACCCCCAACGACCGCATTCCGCGTCTTGATCGCGACCGGCTATACCTCGCGGACGGCGGGCTCGAGACCACGATGATGTACCGCGAGGGCATCGAGCTGCCCGAATTTGCAGCCTTCGTGCTGCTGAACGATCAGAGGCGTCGAGAGGCGCTACGGCGCTACTACTGCAGCTACATCCAGATCGCCCGGCAGCACGGGCTCGCCTTTACGCTCGACACCCCGACCTGGCGCGCAAACCCGGACTGGGGCGAGAAGCTCGGGTATTCGAGGCCGCGGCTGGCCGAGGTCAATCGGGCCGCGGTCGGGTTTGCCGATGGGATCCGCGCCGAGCATGAGGCGCCGCGGACGCCGATCGCCGTTTGCGGCACGATCGGTCCTCGTGGTGACGGCTACCACCCCGCGGGTGTGATGTCTGCGCAGGAGGCCGACGCTTACCACGCATGGCAGATCGCCATCTTCCGCGATGTGGGGACGGACATGGTGAGCGCGTTTACGCTGACCTATGCGGACGAAGCGATCGGCATCGTGAGGGCGGCGGCCACGCTGAGGGTGCCCGTGTCGATCTCGTTTACGGTCGAGACCGATGGACGGTTGCCAAGCGGTCAGAGCCTGGGAGAGGCCATCGAACAGGTGGATGCCGCCACCGACGGAGCGAGCGCATATTTCATGATCAATTGCGCCCACCCGGTTCACTTCGCGGACGAGCTCGAGCGGGGCGGGGCCTGGATGGCGCGCCTCGGTGGCATTCGGGCCAATGCCTCGACCAAGAGCCACGCCGAGCTTGATCAGAGCCCCACACTCGACTCGGGTGATCCGACCGATCTGGGCGCTCAATACAAACGGATCAAGCCCCGGACCGCCAGTGTTCGCGTGATTGGCGGCTGCTGCGGAACCGACACCCGCCACATCACCAGCATCTGCGAGAACTGGCTGCATTGAGCGAAGGACGCTCCCCGGGCTGGTGCCTCTAGGGGCCCTGCGGGCCCCGCCGCTCCGGTCCCGTGTAGCGTCTCAGCGATGGAGAAGGGCCACCACGTCACCGAAGAGCCACGGTTGCGAGAGATCATCGGGCCGCCGAAAGAAGGTGCCACCGCGAAGATCGCCGATCGGCTCAACGACCTGACCAGACAATTCATCGAGCGCTCGCCGTTCGTGTGCGTCGCCACTGGCAGGCCCGACGGCGGCCTCGATATCTCTCCGCGAGGGGATCCGCCGGGGTTCGTCCGCGTAATCGATGAACACACCTTGCTTCTTCCGGAGCGACCGGGCAACCGGATAGCGGACACGCTCACGAACCTGCTCGAAGACTCACGCGTCGCGCTTCTGTTTCTGATCCCCGGGGTCGGAGACACCTTTCGGGTCAACGGGACCGCGGCCATCGTCGATGACGCCGAGCTGCTACGCCCGAGCGCGGTGCAGGACAAGGTCCCTCACCTGGGAATCCTGGTCACGATCGAGGAGGCCTATACGCAGTGCCCCAAGGCGCTGATCCGCTCGGATCTATGGAACCCGGAACATCACATTGACCGCTCGGAGCTGCCGAGCTCGGGCAAGATCCTGCGGTCACTGACCGAAGCGCGATTCGACGCCTCTGCGTATGACCGGGAGCGGGCCGAGCGGTACGCCCGCCGCGAGGGGTTGTACTAGCGGCGCGCGATGTCTGCGACCGCCGCCAGGAAGCGGTCGATGTCGCTCGCATCGTTGTAGAGCACGATGCTGGCGCGGACGGCGCCGCCACTCTCGGCTAGGCCAAAGCGGTGCATGAGCTCGAACGCGTAGTTGTCGCCGTCCCAAACCGAAATGCCTTGCATCGCGAGACACCGGGCCACCTCGTTGGGCGACCGGCCCTCGATCAGGAATGAAATGGTCGGCGTGCGGCGTCGTGGCGCACCGAGGACACGGACGCCGTCTATCTCTCCAAGCCCTTCGAGCGCCTGACATAGCCGCTCTTGCAAATACTCCTCCACCGCCTGCAAGGCGGCGAGTAGGCGCTCGCGGCGGCTGCCGCCGGCGTCGGTGAGATCCGCGAGCCAGTCGATCGCGGCGGTGACGCCGGCAAGCAGTTCGAAGGACGGCGTGCCGCGCTCGAAGCGCTCTGGCACTTCCTCAGGCGACGGAGCTAGCTTCGCCGGACTGAGGCGGTCGAGCAGGGCGGGACTCGCCACGACGGCGCCGATGTGGGGCCCGAACATCTTGTACGTCGAGAAGGCATAGAAATCGGCGCCTAGGGCGGCGATGTCGATGGGCCCGTGAGGAGTAGCGTGCACCCCGTCCACGTAGGCCAGCGCGCCGACGTTGTGGGCCCGCTCGCTGATCGCCGATACGTCAGGCTTGGTGCCGATCGCGTTTGACGCGGCAGTGACCGCGACGAGGCGAGTGTTCTCCCCCACCACCGCGTCGAACGCTTCGGGCGCAAGCTCGCCGGTGTCAGGATCGAATTCCGCGAAGCGAACGGTCGCGCCGCTGCGCTCGGCGGCGATGATCCAGGGACGGATGTTGGCGTCGTGATCAAGTGAGGTGACGACGACCTCATCGCCAGCGTGCCAGCCCGACGACAGGGCGTCGGCGAGGTGAAAGGTAAGGGTCGTCATGTTGGGCCCGAAGACCACGCCGTGTGGCTGTCCGCCCACCAGGTCGGCAACCGCGCGGCGCGCCGAAGCGACTGTCTCGGTGCTGCGCGCGCTGGCTGCGAACTCGCCATGCAGGTTGGCCATCGAGAAGCGCGTTGCCGCGGCCACGGCTTCCGTCACCGCTGCGGGTACCAGCGTCCCCGCGGCGCCGTCGAGCGCGACATTCGAGTCGTCCAGGCCCGGAAAATCGGCCCGGATCTGCTCGAGCGGCCGAGCCAGCAATAGCGCTTGGTCAGGCATGTAGGGCCGCCGGCGTGACCGGGTTAGCGACGCCGATCATCGAATCACGAGTGACGAGCCCTGCCAGCTCGGCTTCGCTCATCTCGTCGGTACCCGAGGGACGCCGCGGCACCACGAGGTAGCGGATATCCGCAGTCGAGTCGAGTACCCGCAGTTCGACTTCCGGGTCGAGCTCCAGTCCGAACTCCCGCACCACACCGCGTGGATCGGACACGGCGCGGGAGCGGTATGCCAAGCTCTTGTACCAGGCGGGCGGCGGGCCGAGCAACGCCCGCGGGTAGCAGGAGCACAAGGTGCACACGACCAGATGGTGAACCTGCTCGGTGTTTTCGACCGCCACTACAACCGGGGCAGGCCCAGGGTCCAGACCCAGCTCGAGCGCGGCCTCGCGGGCGTCGGCGAGCAGGCGCAACTTGAAGTCCTCGTCGACCCACGCGCGCGCGACCAGCCGAGCGCCGTCCGCCGGGGTGCGCGACACCAGCCAGTCGATCCGGGCGCGAACTTCTTCGAGGGTGAGGACTCCTTTTTCCACCAACAGCTCCTCGAGCGCGCGGGCTCGTCCGGCCTCGGGTGACTCGGAGCCATCGGTGATCGGCGCGTGAGGATGTTCGTGGCCGGCGTGGGAAATGTCTTCAGTCATCAGGCGGCTCCAACCAGTGCTCGTAAAGGTCGACGAATAGGCGGTCGTCCGGTCTTCCGCGGTAAGAAGACCAGAGATCCTGTTGCGCGAAGGCGACGCTGTAGAGCGGCCGGACCGGGAGCCCATCGTCGCCATAGGCACGCGTCTCAGGATTCCTGAACGACCCATGGACGCGCTCGACGGTGCCCGTTCGCCCCTTAAGGTACGCGGGCGTTCGATGATGTCCGGCATGAGTCCGGCTCGAGACACGCACACGGTCGCCGGGGCGGTAGCTCATGCGGCTGCTCTGCGTTCGAGCTCGCCCTCGGCAAGCACGCCCTTCTCGCGCAGCACAAGCTCTGCGGCGTAAAGCCAGCGCTCGTAGTACGACGCCCGCTCGTAGGCATCGGGCGGCATGCTCTCGATCCCGCGACGCAATTCGTCCACACCCATTAACCCGCGCGCCCCCAGCGCTCCCACCAGCGCATCGGTCAGCAACTCCCAGTCGGCCAGCTCGTGCTCGCTGCGGTCGATGGGCTGATCGGTGGGCCGCCCTCCCCGGTCATGAACCGCTCGCGTCTCTGTCATGAGTCGGATCGTAACCGCGTCCGGCCCCACAATGGCGCGGCGCAGCTAATGCACACCGGAGGCGGCGGACGCGGGTACAGCGCAAAGGCAAGCGGTCAGCGTCAACCAGGCACAGCTTAAGGCTACCTCGCCTGTCTGCCGTCGAGGGCCGCCGGCCAACCGCCGGCGACCGGAGGCCGCGCGCGCCCGCGCGACGCGCGTGCCAGGTTGATCATGGCGACCGGCGCCAGCAGAAGCAGCGCTGCGGCCTCGGTGACGATCGCAAGCACGACGGGCAACGAGTAGCCGGGCTCGATGAATCCAAAGAGACCGCCATTTTCAGAGATGAACAATGCGGCGAGCGAGCCAGCCGCGATCGTGACGCCGCCCAGCGCGGCAGCGCCCACGACCGCACTACCGGAGCGGCCCTTGAGCAGGCGCTCGATCGGGAACAAAAGAGCTATGCCGAGCAGTCCGGACCCGATCCCGTTGAGAAAGAACAGGGGCCCAATCGTGGGAACCCCCGAATAATCCGCGACGTAGTACTGCTGAAGATGCACCGCACCGACACCAAGTAGCGCGAACGCGCCCAGTATGCGTATCGCTTTAAAAATCATGTCTTACCTTCCTCTGCATCCGTGTGCAGACGAACTTTTCATTTTCTGATTCCTACGGTCACCGGGCCGGCTCGTTGGAGAACGGTCTCGGGCCGTCCACGTTGAAAGACGCGGTGGGCGCGCGGCTCCTTCCCGCAGGTTGAGCATCCGTCATCCTTGTGTGTGGTGCCCGACACACAGCAGCTAGCCATCATCGAGGCGCCCGACCGACTCGGGTGGCGGGACTGGCTGAGCGCCAACCACGCCTCATCGCAGGGCGTCTGGCTGAAGATCGCCAAAAAGGGCTCCCCGATACCGACGGTGTCGCAAGCGCTGGCAATCGACGAGGCGGTCTGCTTTGGCTGGATCGACGGACAGATTCGGCGCTTCGACGAGCATTTCTTCCTACAGCGCTTCACACCTCGGCGGCCGCGGAGCAGATGGTCGGCCATCAACCGAGAGCGCGCACGAAGACTGATCGCCGATGGGCGGATGGAGCCGGCCGGGCTTCGGGAATACCAGGCCGCGGAGGCTGACGGGCGCCTGGAAGAGGCCTATCCGTCGCAGAGCGAGGCCACCGTGCCCGAGGACTTCCGGGTGGCGCTCGATCAACACCCACAAGCGCGCGAATTCTTCGAGACGCTGACCGGATCCAATCGTTACGCGTTCTTGTACCGGCTGCACCACGTCAAGGACCCGCGCCGCCGCGCCGAGCGGATTGCGAATTACATCGACGTACTGAGCCGAAGGCGGACCCTCGCCGCGGACTAGTCCCTCATCCTGACGACAGCACGGTCACGACCAGCCGTGAGGGGTGGGTTGCCGTGTGGTGAATGAGGTTGTTGGCGATGATGCCCTCGCGAGCCTGGGCCTCGTCGCCGCCGGTGCCCATATTGACTGCGAACTTGGGGTGCGCGGACGAGGCCACCTCAAGCCTGACGCGGTGGCCCGGGAGGAAGCGGTGAGCGGTATCCCACATCGCGACCTCGATCTCGTAGGCAGTTCCGGGCTCCACCGGTAGGACGCCGTCGTGGCCGCCGCGATGGCGAAGCCTGACAAGCCCGTCGCAAAGTCGCTGAGCGAAGCCGTTCGGATGGACATCGAGCAGCTTTGCGCAGATGTCCGTGTCGGCTGCCGATGTGGCCACATGCGCCACCAACCGGATCGGGCCGACCACATTCAGGGACGCGGCGAGCGGCTCGCCGGTATAGACGAGCACGTCGCCTCGGGTCTCGATCGCCGCGTAGTCATCCGGGCCGCCGATCTGCGCAGAGGATGGGGCCGTAATAAACGGCACCGGCCGGCTCGGGTCATGTACCCACTCGTCCCACCCAGATTGGCGAAGCGGGGGAGCCTCGACCAGCCGCCCGTCCCCGAAGCGGGAATTTGCATGCCCGTCGCTATCGAGAAACAGGCTGCGCTCGATGCTCCCGGGCGGCGGCCATGAAGGTAGATCGAGCCACTCGTTGGCGCCCATCAAGAAGAGCCGGACCGGCGCACGCGGCTGGGCTGGGGCGCGTCCCCTCACCATTTCTTCCAGAAACCCCGTCATGGTCGCATCGAGGTCGATCACAGACCTGGCGCCGAAGTCGAGCTCGCCCAGCCGCCTGTCGGCGTTCACCCGGTGGCCCCAGGGACCCATCAGCAACCTCTGGCCGGCACGGCCTGCAGTTGTCATCGCCGCGAAGTTCGCGGGGGTGCCGATCTCCTCGTCGTCGTACCAGCCCGAGATATGAAGCACCGGCACGTCGACCTCGCCGATGCGGTGCTGGTAGCGCACCGGCTCCCACCACTCGTCGAGCACCTGATGGCGGCACTCCTCGCGCCACAGCTCCGAGCGAAAACCGGCGGCCTGCGCCATCTCGATCAGCGGGCGGTGGCCGTAGACGTCGGCCCAGTCGACCGCATCCGTGTATTGCATGGCGCGGCCGTCGGTCATCCGATACCAGTGAATATGCATCGGCCCCGGAACGCCGGTGGGGTTTTCGACGAACGGATCGGCCGGGGTGACCAGGACGATCATCGCCCGCAGCTCGGGCGGATGCAGGAGAGCCGTCAGCCACTGGATGCGGCCGCTGTAGCTCGCACCGTAGGTGGCCACCGCGCCGTCACACCAATCCTGCGCGGCGACCCATGCGATGACGTCGACTCCGTCGACGGCGTCGTTGCGGTACGGCTCGAAGGTTCCCTCCGAATCCCCGCGTCCACGCACATCGATCCAAACCGTGGCGTATCCCGCCTTCGCGAAGACATCGGCGAGCTCGGTCTGTTGTTTGCCGCTCCGGCCATAGGGGGTGCGCCAAACCACGGCGGGTGTGGGCCGGTGGGATGGCAGGACCAGGTCGGCGGACAGCGAGATCCCGTCGCGCATCGGGATCGGCACGTTGAAGCGCCTGTTCAGTTCCGCGTTTGCGGCAGGCGGCACGGCGGGCAACGCTAGCGCTGCGCAGGTTCAAAGAGCCTCTCCGCATCGCCCTCGTCGTGCCGCTCGCCCGCATCCATCTTCGCTGGGAGATCCGCGCTCTCCCATTTTTCCACTTAAAGGTTTATTTGACCAGCCCGTGGGTAGGTTGCCATCGCTCAGGGCGGGCAGGCCACGGGCTGTCCCGTTGTGCAACTTCCAACACGGAGGAGAAGCGGTCAATGAGAGCGAGATTCTTGGGCGGCATCGCGACCGCCGCAACGTTGGTAGCGATGGGAGCGGCTCCGTCGGCAACCGCCGGCGCTGTTCCGACGAGTTTGGGCCGGTCGCTGCGTGTGCCGGCAGCACACGGGCAGCTGATTCACCCATTCTCGACCAACACTTCCAACAACTGGTTCGGCTATCAGCAGGGCGTGCTCGAAAAGAACAACACCCTCTTTCACTCGATCAGCGGCAGCTGGATCGTTCCCAAGGCAACGCAGCACGCCAAGGGAAAGGCCGAGCATTCGTCGGATTGGATCGGAATCGGCGGTGGCTGCGACAACGCTAAGTGCACAGTGACCGACAACACCCTGATCCAGGACGGGACCGAGCAGGACGTGAGCAAGAAGGGAAAGGCTTCGTACTCGGCCTGGTGGGAGATCATTCCCGAGCCCTCCACCTCGATCCACATGACCGTCCGACCGGGCGATCACATGAGCTCGAGCATCGTCGAGAAGCCGCGCAATTCCGAGAACTGGAAGATCACGCTTCGCGACGTCACGCGCAAGGAGAAGTTCACCAAGAGCGTCTCGTACACCTCGTCGTATGCGACCGCGGAGTGGATCGAGGAGACGCCGCTGATCATCGGTACCAATGCAGGCTTTGCTGCGCTGCCGAACCTGAGCAGTCCGGTCTTCGACCACGGCACAGTGAACGGAGCCACCGCAAAGCTGAAGCCCTCAGAGCGGATCAGCCTGGTCAACTCGAACAGCAAGGTGATCGGCGCGCCGTCAGCTCCGGACCCCGATCTCGACGGGTTCAACGCCTGCGCGTGGGCCAAGTCGTGTAAAGCGCCGTCGCACAGCTGACCCAGACGCCGTCGCACAGCCAGGTATGAGCGTAGGGACGGTCTCCCCCGCGGCATTTTTGTCGCGGGGGCAGGACCGGTGATACGGTCCGCCTCGTGCACCGCGGCGTCGTCTCCATTGGTCTGGTCGCTGGTTGCCTGACGGCGAGCGTCGTCGGCTCCATCGGAGTCGCCGCGGCCCAGGCACCGACGACCGGGCGCATCGCTGGGGATGTTCGGGTCTGCAACTCCCCGGGGCACTGCATAACGCGTAAGTTCACCGTCTCGGCTCTCGATTCAGCCGGTCACACGGTCGCCAAGACGAAAACCAAATCGCCCGACAACGCTTACCGGTTGCGGGTTTCGCCGGGTCACTACAAATTGGTCGCGAACTCGCACGGACTTGTGTGCCGAGGCTCCGCCACCGCGGTGGCGGGCCATACGACACGGCGAAACATCATCTGTCTCGTGCCCTGATCCTCGCGGTCACTCCCAATCCGGCACTCGACATCACCTACGAGATTTCGTGCGTGCGCTGGCACGAGCCGTCGAACAGGGTCGAGTCGGCGGCGCGGCGAGCGGGCGGCAAGGGCATCAACGTAGCCCGCGTCCTGCACCAGCTCGGCGAGGAGGCGGCCATTGTCGGATACCTCGGCGGCATGACGGGCGCCGTCGCTCGCGATGAGCTAGCCGCGAGCGGGCTGCGCGACGAGACTGTCCAGCTCGAGGCCGAGACACGACTGACGGTATTCGTGGTCGAAGCGTCGGGGGAGGTCACGGGACTCTCGGAGCCCGGGGCCGCCATCGAGCCCGATGACTGGCGGGCGCTCGAGGAACGCTGCGCTGCGCTTTTGCGTGGTACGAGCCTCATGACGGTGTCTGGGAGCTTGCCTCCGGGTGCCCCGGTGGACGGGGTTGGTCGGCTGATCGAGATGGCGCGAGATGCCGGCGTGCCGGGGATCATTGATACCCGCGACGAGTGGCTTCGCCACGGCGTCGAGGGTGCCCCGGCGATCGTCAAGGTAAATGAGGAAGAGCTCGAGGGCTACATGCCGGGGGCGCCGCTGCTCGACGCGGCATCCGACATGCGCGCCCGAGGCGCTGGGGCCGTGGTCGTGTCTCGCGGCGCTGCGGGGCTTGTGGCCGTCAGCGAGCAGGGAACCTTCGAGGCTCGCCCTCCGGAGCGCCAGCACGGCAACCCCACCGGCGCCGGAGACGCGGCCACGGCGGCGATCGCAGCCGGGCTGAAGCGGGGGATGACTTGGACGGAGGTGCTGCGAGAGGCGGTGGCCGTGGCTGCGGCCTCCGTCCTGCATCCGCTGGCCGGCTCGTTCGACGCCACCGCCTATCGCCGGATGCGCGGACGGGTCGACGTGAAGCAGCTCTCCTGAGGCGCCCCGAATACCCACTCACCCGCGACCATTGTGGCTTGCACCGCAAGCCGATCGTCCAAGACCACCAGGTCAGCGTCGGAGCCGGCGGAGATCTCGCCCTTACGTCCCTCCATTCCAAGCAGACGCGCCGAGTTTGCCGACGCCATCACGATCGCCTCCTCCACCGTGACGCCGAGAAGGCGCACCGCGTTCTGGACCGCCTCCTCCATCGTCAAGGTGCTCCCGGCGATGGACTCACCGCCGGCGAGGACCGCCCGGCCATCCACGACCGACACGGGACGTCCGCCGAGCCGGTATTCGCCGTCGGGCATCCCCGCGGCGGACATGGCGTCGGTCACGAGTCGTATTCCGGACACCCCTTTCGCTGCAGCCAGGAGGCGCATCGCCACAGGATCTACATGAACCCCGTCGCATATCAACTCGCAGCTCACGCCGGGCAGATCCATGACCGCGCCGACCGCGCCGGGCTCGCGATGATGGAACGGCGCCATCGCGTTGAACACGTGTGTAGCGGCGCAGGCACCGGCGTCCACGGCCGCGCGCACCTCAACTTCTGTGGCATCGGTGTGCCCGATCGAAGCAACGATGTCTTCACGCACCAGTAGCTCGATGAGCTCGAGCGACCCCGGCAGCTCGGGAGCAAGCGTCATCACGCGCACCTGCCCGGCGCCGGCTTGCACCAGGCGGCCCAGCCGCTCGACGTCGGGCTCGATGAACACCTCGGGGTCCATCGCTCCCGGTCGCTTGCGGCTCAGGAAAGGTCCCTCCAGGTGGACGCCGAGTAGGGTCGGCGCCTTGCAGCGCGCGATCGCGTCAAGCGCGGCTTCAAGCTCCTCGATCGGGGCGGCGACGGTTGTGGCGACCAGTCCGGTGGTCCCGTGACGGGCATGGAAGCGTGCGACCGTTGCGATCTCCTGCGCATCCGAGGTATTGCATTGAGCCCCTCCGCCGCCGTGGACGTGCGGGTCAATGTACCCGGGGACTAGCCAGTGGTCGCCGAGGTCGATCACCTCGTCGTCGCTGAGGGAAGCGGCACTGGAGGCCGAACCGACCCAGGAGATACCTCCTCCTCGGATTACAACTTCGCCGTCGCGCGTTGCGCCCGGGCAGACGATTCGCCGGCTACGAAGCCGCACGAGTCTCCGGCTCCTGGCGACGAGTCTCTGACTCCTGGTGCACGGGTGCCTGCGCCCAGTCGGCATCCAATCCGACCGCTCGCCAAGCCGCGATCGCGGCGCCAAAGCAACCGGCCTCCTCTCCCAAAGCCGCCGGGACAATGGGGACCGCCTTGCCGAATCGGGTGGACGCGCGCACCAGATCGCTGAGCGGATCAAAGAGCCGGGGGCCGGCGTTTGCCAAGCCTCCGCCGATTACGACCACCTCGGGGTCAAGCAGGGTCGCGTAGTTGACAATTGCCAGCGCGAGCGCGTCGAGGGCTTCGTGCCAGACCCGCGTCGCAGCAGGCTCGTGCGCGGCGGCGCGGTGGGCCACCGCCTGGGCATCGATCCCGTGGCCGAAGCGGCGCTCGACCGCCCCGGCAGAAGCGATGGCTTCCAGACAGCCGGTACCACCGCATCGGCAGACAGGTCCGCGGGGGTCGACCGCGACATGCCCGAGTTCCCCGCCAATGCCGTGGGCTCCCGTGTACGGATGGCCGCCGATGATTACAGCGGCCCCAACCCCGGTTCCCAGCGTGAGCAACAGGTAATCGCTGCGTCCGCGTGCCGCCCCAAGCGTCCCCTCGGCCAACGCTGCGGCGCGCACGTCGTGTAGCACCGCGACCGGCGAGGACAGCCGGCGCGAAGCCAGCTCGCGCAACGGGACGTCTCGCAGTCCGACGTTCGTGGCCTCGAGCACCATGCCGTCGGAGTCGCGGACGAGCCCGGGAACGGCGATGCCGACGGCCCTCGGCCCCGGGCTCGGCGACGCGAGCCGGCCCGCAAAAGCGAGAATCGACTCGATCACAGCCTCTGCTCCACGGTCTGTGCCGGTGGGCCGGCGCGTCTCGTTCCAGGTGCGACCTTGACGGTCGAAGACGGCGCCCTTCATCGTCGTACCGCCGACGTCGATCGCGACTACGTGTTCAGCCTGGCTGGCCATCGTGGTCCAGCACCACGGAGCGGTTCAGGTGACGGGGGCGGTCCGGGTCAAGCCCGCGATGGAGGGCGAGCGCGACCACGAAGCGCTGCACACGGACGAGCTCGACCAGCGGGTCGCTAGAGGGCTCCACGATTCTGGCTCCCGTCTCCTCGATCTCTCCAGCGAGTCCGGCGGGCAGCTGGGCGAGCGCCCAGACGACCGTGCCCCTCTCTGCGACGCTGATCGGACCGTGGCGGTACTCAAGCGCCGGGTAGGCCTCGCTCCATGCCCCCGCCGCCTCGCGGGCCTTGAGCGCCGCTTCCCGGGCGAGCCCGACGCTGGCGCCGCGCCCGAGAAACACCAGTTGGCGCAGCCGCTCAGTCGGCTCGAGCGGCAGCGGCTCGACCAGTGCACGCCCGGCGTCCGCGGCCACGCGGGGCATCTCGTCTCCGAGAGCAGCGCGGAACAGCGCGACGGTGGCGGTCGCAAACCGGGTCTGCACGACCGACCGCTCGTCGGCGAACGGCATCGCCACCACGCGATCGGCCTCTCGCGCCAGAGGGCTGTCGGAATCCGCGGTGATCACAAGCACCTGGCCTTCGGGGCGCAGCGCCCGCGCCGCGTCGAGCACCTCGGTCGTCGTCCCGGAGCGCGACAAGGCGATCGCCAAGTCGTAGTGGCGGTGAAGCGGTAGCTCGGAGGCGGCAAAAGCGTCGCTCTCGCCGTGGCCGCCGCGCTCGCGGCTTGCGGCCACGGCCTGGGCGATGTAGTACGAGGTGCCACAGCCAAGGAACGCCACGCGCTCCCCCGGGGCGGGCAGTAGGTCGTGGACGCTGCGCGCAAGCGCTGCCGCTTGACGCCACACCTGCGGTTGGCTGGAGATCTCCTCCTCGACGACCGTCACGTCACGGTGACCTTGCTGAGCCCCTCGGGAGCATCCGGGTCGTAGCCGAGCCGGATAGCGAGCCCATGCGCGAGCTGCTGACCGCGCACGACCGCGACGATCGGCGCGAGCGGCTCGGGCACCCGGGCGGGCAGCGACACGTCCGCGCGTTCATCGGAGCCGATGACGAGCACGCTGGCCTCCCGTGCCCGCAGCTCGTCGACGAGCGAGCAGACGTCCTCGAACGCGGGACCGAACGCGCGCAGCGCGACCACAGGAAAGCCGCGGGTGACCGCCGCGATCGGACCGTGGCGAAGATCTGCCGCCGAGTAGCCGTCGGCCAGCAGCGAGCAAGTCTCCTTGACCTTCAGCGCGCTCTCAAGCGCCGCGGCATACAGATAGCCGCGCGCCACCACGATCAGCTGAGACGTTCCCGCGAGTCCGTCTGCCGCGGCGGCCGTGGGCTCCGGATCATCGAGGATCGCCTCCGTCGCGTCAGGCACGGCACTCAGCTCGTCACGCGTGAAGGGCACGCTCCCAAGCGCGGCTGCGATCAGCGCGAAGGCAACGAACTGGGCGCTCACGGTCTTGGTCGCCGGGACGGCCAGCTCCTCCCCCACCTCGAGCTCGATGACCCCGGCCGCCGCCTGCGCCAGCTCGCTTCGCGGATCGTTGGTGATCGCCAGCCCGCGCCCGCCGGCGGCTTGGAGCGCGTGGAGCGTCCGCACGATTTCGGGGGTTGCCCCTGACTGGCTCACCGCGATCACCAGCTGGCCGTCATAGTCGACGTCGATCCCGTACAGCGTGTGCAGGCTCGGTGCCGCGAGCGAGACCGGCTTGCCGGTGGCCGCCTCCAGGAGGTAACGGCCGTAGACCGCAGCGTGGTCCGAGGAGCCGCGCGCGACGATAGTGACGCCGCGCAGGGGCGACGGAGCGACCCTCCGCACGATCTCGCCGATCCATTCCGCTCGGGCGATCAGGGCCCGCAGCCGGTCTGGCTGCTCGGCCATCTCGTGGGCCATCTGCGTTCCTGTCATCTACAGGAGCTTTTCATGCGGCCCGCTCCTCGCGCTGGCGGCGCTCCAGGATGGCCGCCGTCTCTCGCTCAGACGGCCACTTGGCGCCGTTCTCCCAGTACACGCGGATCGCCTCGAGCGGACGGCCCTTGGTCTCCGGCGCCATGACCGCGATGAACACGAAGGAGATCACGGCCAGTCCGAGGAACAGCGCGAACGTCCCAAGGCCTCCCATGTCGCCGAGCACGGTCAGGAAGAAGCGAGAGATCAGCAGGTTCGCGAGGAGGTCCGCGGTGAGCATCGTCGACGCGCCGACGGTGCGCAGGCGCGAAGGAAAGCTCTCCGACGCGTACACCCACACCATCGCGCCGAACCCGAAGTTGAAGCCTGCGGTGAAGAAGAGGATTCCGACGAAGCCGAGCGCTGAGGTGACACCGCTGAAGTGGCTGGTTGTCGCGTAGAGCACGACGAGCAGCGCGTTGGAGGCGATCATCACCCCGACTCCGATCAGAAGAGTGAGTCGCCGCCCGATGCGGTCCACGAGCAGTACAGCGCCGACCGTGGCGGCCACGGAGAACACCTCGACAAGCGCCTGGATCAGGAGCACCACGTTGCCGTGCCACCCGAGGGCCTGGAAGATGAACGGGCTGTAGTAGGTGACGGCGTTGATTCCGGTGATCTGCACCAGGAAGCCCAGGATGAGGACGAAGAGAGCGGGGCGGAGGTAGGGCATGCGGAGCATCTCGCGCGCGCGGCCGCCGCTCTCGGCCGTGAGATCTGACTCGATCTCACGGACACTGCGCTCGGAATCGCCCTCGGGATCCACGCGTTCCAGCGTCCGTAGAGCATCTTCGCGTCTGCCGCGCATCAGGTACCAGCGTGGAGTGTCGGGTAGGCGCCATAGCACGAGCAGGACCAGGCCGCTGGCGACGGCCGAAAGTCCCAGCATCAGCCGCCACGAGCCGCTGAAGGAGAGCCCGTAGGCGACGAAGTAGGCGGCCATGATCCCCACAACGGTCGCGACCTGATAGCCCACGATCAGCGCTCCGCGAATCGTGACCGGCGCCGACTCGGCGATGAAGACGGGCGCGGCGACCACCGAGATGCCGATGCTGACCCCGAGAAAGAAGCGCGTGATGTCGAGCCACACGATGCCCTGTGCGGCCGCCTGAAGAATCGCGAACACGGTGAAGCCGATCGCGATCACAACCATGGCCGCCTTGCGGCCGAACCGATCCGCCAGCCGGTTGGCTACGAGCGCACCGAGGATCAGCCCGAGACCGGTAAACGTCGTGATCCACTCGACCTCGTTGGTCGAAAGGTTGAACTCTTTCGGCAAGAAGAGCAGCGCTCCGGCGATGCTGCCCGTGTCGTAGCCATAGACGACCCCGACCGTGGCAGCCGTCAGAGAAACGATGATCGCCAGCCCCCGGGTGTTCGGCGTCTTCGTTGTGGTGGTCATGGCACCTCCCTGCCGGCCGTAGTCTGAGCTCCAGCTACCCATGGGCAGAACACCAAAAACGGCACACACCAACTGGGCCGGCAACTACACCTACGGCGCGCGGGCAATTCATGCGCCGACCACTCTGGAAGGGCTCCAGGAAATCGTCAGCAACCGCCCTCGCGTCCGTGTCCTGGGTTCGCGTCACTCCTTCACGGACATCGTGGACTCGGAGGAGCTCGTGACCCTCGACCGCATGGACCCCGAGATCGTCGTGGACAGAGAACGGATGACGGTGACAGTCGCTGGCGCCGTGCGCTACGGCGAGCTCGTAGACCGACTCGGCCAAGAAGGCCTGGCGCTCGCGAATCTTGCCTCCCTGCCGCACATCGGGATCGCCGGAGCGGTATGCACGGCCACGCACGGCTCGGGCGACCGCAACGGCAACCTTGCCACGGCCGTTCAAGGCCTTGAGATCGTCACTTCGGACGGCCGGGTGCTGGCGGCCGCGCGGGGCGACCCCGACTTCAATGGCCTCGTGGTCGGCCTCGGTGCGGTCGGAGCCATCGTCCGGATCACGCTCGATGTCGAACCCGCCTACGAGGTGCGCCAGCGGGTGTTCGAGGGACTGCGGTGGGCCGACTTGTTAGAGCACTTCGACGCGATCTTCACGAGCGGCTACAGCGTCAGTGCTTTCAGTCGCTGGGGCGAAACGGTGGACCAGGTGTGGGTGAAGACCCGCGTCGGCAGCGAGCCGGAGGCCGTCATCGCCGAGCTATTCGGTGCTCCTGCCGCGACTGAGGACAAGCACCCCATCATCGGGTTGGACCCCGTGCACGCGACCCCCCAACTTGGGATCGCGGGCCGCTGGTCTGAACGGCTGCCTCACTTCCGCCTCGGCTTTACCCCAAGTAGCGGGGCAGAACTTCAGTCCGAGTACCTCGTGGCGCGTCGCCACGCTGCGAACGCAATCGAGACGGTGCTGCGCCTCGGCCCGACCGTCGGGCCGTTGACTCAGGTGAGCGAGATCCGGACTGTCGCCGCCGATGGGCTGTGGATGAGTCCGCAGTACGGCCAGGGCACGGTGGGTATCCACTTCACCTGGAAGCCTCGGCAGCGGGAGGTCGAGCGCGCGCTGGCCGAGGTCGAGCGAGAGCTGGCTCCGTTTCAGGCTCGGCCGCATTGGGGCAAGCTGTTCCTGATGGGCGCGGAGTCGATCGGCCTGCTCTACGAGCGGCGCGATGACTTCGCCGCCTTGCTGGAGCGGGTGGACCCCCGCGGCGCTTTTCGCAACCGGTGGCTGGAAAAACGCGTGCTCGGTGCCGGTTAGGCCCGCAGCGCTTCCGTCGGACTCAGCCGCGCGGCCTTGATTGCGGGGTACAGCCCCGCGACGGCGCCGATCGCGAAGCCCGCGACGGGTGCGGCGATGAGCGCGTAGAGGGGCACCACGAAGGGCTCGTTCTGCGCCACCGAGTACACCTCAGTCGCGCCGGCGCCGATCAGCAGACCGGCCAGTCCTCCCAGCGCCGCGAGCAAGGCCGACTCCGTCAGGAACTGAACGCTGATGTGGCGCCGGGTCGCGCCGAGCGCGCGGCGCAGACCGATCTCGCCGCGCCGCTCGAGCACCGAGATCACCATGATGTTGGCGATCCCGATCGCGCCGACCAGTAGCGCGACCGCGCCCAGGCCCAGCAGCAGGGTCGTGAACTGGCCCTTGGCCGCGGCGCGAGCCTCGAGCGCGTCGGACGGGCGGCTTACCTGCACCCCGCTCGCGTTCTGCGGATCGGCGGTGGGAGCGAGCAGGTTGGACACGTGCTTGACGTCGTTGACATTCGCGCGTACGTAGATCTCCGAGGGATTGGGCTGTTGCGCGAACAGCCGCTCCGCGACTCCAAGCGAGATGAACACAGTCGAGTCGAGTGTTGAATCGAGCACCGCCGGCCTCATGATCCCGACGACGTTGAACCACCTGTTGCCGAGGTACACCATCAAGTGGCCGCCCACGCGGTTGATCCCCAAGATGCTTGCCGCCTCCGCTCCCAGTACCACCTCGGGGTAACGGTTGCTGACCGCGTCCAAGAAGTGGCCCGAGGCCATCGAGGTTCCCATCACCTGGGGCAGGTTGTCGCCGGCGGCGTCTACACCGATGCCCCCGGTCTGCGCTTGGGGCACGTACGGCGTGCGGTACACGCTCTCGTTCGCGAGCTGGTAAACGGCGACATCACTGTCGACGTTGTCCATGTGGTGGATCATCGGCACCGAGGTCGCCGGGAGGACCTCGTTGTTGCCCAGGAAGTTCTGACCCGGTGTGACCGTCAGTAGGTTCGTGCCCAGCGCGTCGATCTCCGCGAGCAGGTTTGCTTGCGCCGATGCGGAGACGCCCACCACCGCGACCATGGCGGCGATGCCGATCGCGATCCCGAGCGCGGACAGCGCTGCCCGCAGCCGCCGGGTGCGGACTCCTTGCAGGGCCACGCCGAGGAGCTCTCGGGCCGGCAGTCGCGCGGACCCATTTGGGCCGCCGCCTGGCAACGTCGTCGTGGTCGCACTCATGACCGCTCGTCCGCGACGACCTCGCCGTCGCGCATCTGAATCCGCCGCGGGAATGTTGCGGCGATCGTCGGGTTGTGGGTGATCAGAACGAGCGTGGCGCCATCGGCGGCGAGCCCGTGCAGCAAATCGACGACCCCCACCCCGGCCTTCGTGTCGAGGTTGCCGGTGGGCTCGTCGGCGAGGATGATCAGTGGCCGTTTTGCAATCGCTCGGGCGATCGCGACCCGCTGTCGCTCGCCTCCTGAGAGCTGCTTGGGCTTGAAATCGATCCTGTTGGCCAGCCCGACGCGTTCGAGCGCAAAACGGGCCGCCTCCCGGCGCTGCCTGAGTCCAAGGCCCATGTAGAGCATGCCGTTGGCCACGTTGTCCAGCGCGGTCATGTGCTCCTGAAGGTGGAAGTCCTGAAAGACGAACCCGATCCGGTGCGCCCTCAGTCCGGCCAGCTCGCCGTCGGAGGCGGCGCCCGCCTCGTATCCGGCGACGTGAACCTCACCGGAGGTGGGCCGCTCGAGCGTGCCCATGATCGTGAGCATGGTGGTCTTTCCGGATCCCGACGGGCCGATGACCGCCACCTGGTCTCGACCGGCCACCTCCACCGTGACGCTACGTAGCGCCTGGACGCCGCCGGGATATTCCTTGGTGACGTGATCCAAGCGCACGGCGAGCCCGTCCGGCTGCAGGCGGATCGGCGGGGTCGGCAGCTCCACCGCCGATCGCTCGGCCAGCACCTTCGTCTTCTCGACCTCGGCGCTCATCCTCTCGACCTCGGCGCTCATCCCTGAGAATCCGTGACTTCGAGACCCGGGTAGATCCCCGAGCCGGAGATCTGCACATAGCCGGCGGCGAACAGCCCGACCGTTACCGGTATCAGCCTCCGGGACGCGTTCGCTTTTTGCACGGCGTAGCTGCTGCCGGAGGTCGCGACCAGCGCCGTGACCGGCACCGAGAGGACGTTCTTCGCGCGCGCCTGGGCGAAGTTGACGCTCACAGCGGCCTGGTCGAGACCGGTATTGCTGCGGTGGCCCTTGAGCCTGATCGTGACCGGAATCGTCGCGCCAGACGAGCTGCTGCTGCCGGTGTTGCTGTTGTCGCTGCTCCCGCCGCCGGCATTATTTCCGTTGGAGTTGCCGGAGTCGCTCGAACTCTGCGCAACCGGACTGACCGCGCTGATCACGCCGTTGACCGTGCTGCTGTTCGGCATCTCGACGGTCACCTTCTCGCCGACCTTGGCCTCGTTTTGTTTGGACGCGTCGAGGTCGACAGTGGCGACCAGCTGTGTGGAGCTCGTCTGCATGATCCCCTGCGCACTCCCACCGCTGCTGGGGCTGCCGGAGTTCGACGAGCTGTTCGAGCTGTCTGACGAGCTCGAATTCGAGTTGGAATTCGATCCCCCTCCGCTACCACCCGACCCCACCGTCGCGTTCAGCGTTCCGACCAGCTGTGGACCCGGCAAGAACACGATCTGTCCCAGCGTCAAGGTGCCTGTCTCGGTGATGTGGTGGGCGGCCTGGAACTCTTCGACGCCCGCCGTTGTTGCGGCCTGCCAGTCGCCGTCGACCACGATCCCGTCAGGGTTGAAGCCAAGCTTGACGAGGTCACGATTGAGCTGCTTGATATCCGGACCCGGGGTGTCCGCCGGACTCAGATCGCGATAGGCCGGAGTCGTCCCGTTCATGAGGATCACCGGCTGCTCGGCGACCTTGAACAGCAGATGGCCAGGATTGATCACCTGGCCCACGCTGGGCAGCCACGTGATCGTCCCGCTGAGGCTGTTGTAGACCGTCTGCGAATTGGCGTAGCTGAGCGTGCCGGACTCGGTGTCGGTCTCGACTAGATCGCGGCGCTGAACCGATGCCGCACCGGCAGGATCGCTGTTGTGGTTTGACGCGGCCTGAGCCGACCCGTTTCGGTTGGTGAGAAAGTAAGCGCCGGCCGCCACCGCCACGGCGACCGCTACGACCGCCGTCAGGCCGGCGGCAAACCGCGGCCAGCGCCAGCTGCGCGAGATGAGTCGAAGACCTGTGTTAGGCATCACCGCTCTCCAAGGACTTAAAGGGGGGCATTTCTCGCCCCTGCGCATGGGTTGCCGTACGAGGGGTTCGAGAAGGCCCAAGACATCGGTGGCGTGTGTTGTACGGGGCGGCCGGTAACACGGCCGTAACGGTGTTACGCGGCTGTTATTCGCGGCTCGTCGCTGTTATGGCCGGGAAGAGGGCGGGAGCGTTACGGGCCCAAGCCGAAGGCCGGGCAAAAATCGCCACACCACACGTCTGGGCCAAAGGTGAGGCGAATATTCCCCGCTATCCGGGCAAAAATCGCCACACCCGGCGCGGGGGCCGAGGGTGAGGGGATTCTTGCCCACGCCCGCCCTCCGCCGAGACCCTGACCGAGCCGAGACCGAGACCCTGACCGAGACCGAGACCGAGACCGAGACCGAGACCCCGGACCGAGCGCCCTACCCCACATTCGCCGTCTTTCCCGACGGCGGCGTGATCCCGCACCTCGACGCCGCCTGCTTGAAGGCCCGTGACATGGGATTCAGTCCCGGCGTCAGTTGGAAGAACATGCCGCGTAGGGCCAAGACCGGCGAACCCGCGCTCGGGGTTGCCGTCCCCAGCGTGGGGTCGGGAAAGTCGGGCTCGCCGTTGGCGCGCATGCACTCTGCGAACTTGACCGCCTTGCGGCGCTCGCTCGCCGACATCTTCGGCGGGGTCGCGGGGCCGGGCGCGTACTTTGAGCACGCCTTCTGGGCAGATTGAAACGACGGGGACTGGGGGTTGAGCCCTGACCCGGGCACGAGCTTCAGACCGCCCCCGGCGCCGGGGTCCGGGAAATTGGATAGCCCGTGGGCCCGCATGCAGTTCGAGAACTTGAGCGCCTGCGCGAAGTGGGGGTCACTTGCGGCGTGGTTATGCGAGGAGCCACACGCAGCGACGGCCAAGGCACACACCACGACGGCGGAAACGATCGATAGCGATCTGGTCATCGGCCCAGCGATGTGTACGCCACCCTGAATAACACGCCGATAACGCTGTTACGCCGCTGTTACGCGTAGCCCGGCATGCTGAGAACCCGACGCCGGCGCGGGCCAGTTCCCCCCGCACCGGCGTCGCCACCCAGGCATGACCAACCGGCGTCGCCACCCAGGCACAACCAGTCGGCGTCGCGACCCAGGCACAACCAGCGTGCGCGCGAGAATCTGACTAATGAGAGTTCTGGTGGTCGAGGACCATCCACGACTGGCGGCCACGATCGGTGCGATGCTGCGTCGCGAGGGCATGGCCGTCGATGTGGTCTTCGACGGCCGCGAGGCGCTCAACAAGACATCGCTGACCGCGTATGACGTGGTGGTCCTCGATCGCGACCTTCCCGCGGTCCACGGGGACCAGGTGTGCCGCTCGCTGGCGGCCGACGGCCAGGCCGCGGTCCTTATGCTCACCGCGGCCGGGCGCGTGGAGGATCGAGTGGACGGACTTGCTTTGGGCGCCGACGACTACCTCTCCAAGCCTTTCCATGTCGCTGAGCTGGTCGCCCGCGTTCGCGCGTTGGCGCGGCGCTCGCGCCGCGCCCTTCCTCCCAAGCTTGTGAGCGGCGACCTGGCGCTCGACCCTGCCCACCGTTTGGCGACCAGGGCGGGAAACCGTCTCGAGCTCGCTCCCAAGGAGTTCGCGGTTCTCGAGATCCTCCTCGGCGCCCAGGGTGCGGTGGTCTCGACCGAGGAGCTACTGGAGCGCGCCTGGGATGACGCCGTCGACCCATTCACTAACGTGGTCCGCATGACGGTGAGCCGGTTGCGGGCCAAGCTGGGCGATCCGCCGGTGATCGAAACCGTCACCCCAGTGGGCTACCGCATCGGGGAGGCGTCGTCATGAAGCTCGGCGCCACATCGCGTGCGCTGGGATCCCGGCTGCGCCATCCCAAGACCACCGTTCGCTGGCGATTGACGCTCCTGTACGGCGGCCTGTTTTTGGTCTGCGGCGCCGCGCTGCTCGCCATCACCTACACCCTGGTCGCCCACGCGCCCATGGAGCGGACTGCCCCGCGGGAGCTACTTCAGGCCAGAGGACCTCTCGTTCCTCCGCGCGGCCTGCATGCCGTCAAGCCGCGCTTTATTCATCCCCCGGCCAAGGGCAGCTTCACGTTCAAGGGAACGAACGCCCATTTCCCACCGCCACAAGCCGTCGCGCGGATTGGCAAGAACTTGCTGAAGTCCAGCGCGGGGCGAAAAGTTGTGTTCACAGTCGGGTCCAACCAGCGGATCTCAGACCTCCACCAGCTGATCGCGGAATCCGGCGTCGCTCTGGGAATCATGGCGATCATCTCCGCTCTGTTGGGCTGGCTGGTGGCGGGACGGGCGCTGCGCCCGCTGCGCACGATGACGGCGACCACCCAACAGATTTCGGAGGCCAACCTGCACGAGCGCCTGGCCATGTCCGGCCCCCGTGACGAGCTGCGCCAGCTGGCGGACACGATCGACGGACTGCTGGCGCGTCTCGAAGCTGCGTTCGACGCACAACGGCGGTTCGTGGCCAACGCCTCACACGAGCTGCGGACCCCGCTCACAACCGCCCGCGCCCTGCTCGAGATGGTCATGAGCGATCCCAGGGCGACCGTAGAGACGTTTCGCTCCACCTGCGATCAGGTGCTGGAGGAGGGCGAGCAACAAGAGCAGCTGATCGACGCGCTGCTCGCTCTTGCCCACGGCCAGCGCGGGATCGATCGCCGTCAGCTGGTTGACCTGTCTGATGTTGCCCGCGGCATCGTCGACTCGCATGAGACGGAGATCGCGGTTCAAGGGCTGTCGCTTGAGGTCTCGCTTGAGCATGCTCCGGTTTTGGGCGACCGACGCCTGGTGGAGCGGCTCGTCTCCAACCTCGTCGAGAACGCGATCCGCCACAACGTCCCGCACGGAACCGTGGATGTGTCGGTTGGTGCCGCCGACGGCCGCGCTGAGCTGCACGTTTTCAATACCGGGACCGTGATCCCGGCCGCCGACATCGAGAGGCTGCTGCAGCCCTTCCAGCGACTCGGGGCGGATCGCGTTGGGTACCGGGACGGCGTCGGCCTCGGGCTCTCGATCGTCGCGGCAATCGCAGACGCTCACGACGCGAAGCTGGCCGTCCGACCGCGAGCCGCGGGCGGCCTCGATGTCGAGGTGCGATTCCCGCTCGCGGCCGCGAACGATGCGGATTCAGTTTCGCCCCCCGGAACTCAATCCGCAAAGTTCGGCGCGCCCGCCGTTTGAGCGGCCCGCGGCAACGGCCTCCGCAAGAAGCGCCCAACGCTCAGTGGTGGTGATGCAGCGCCGCGGTGTGCGCGGTCCAGGTGCCGAAGTCGGGGATCAGCGCGACCGCGATGATCAGCCCCACGGCCAGTCCGCCTCCCAGCATGAGCCAGCGGCCGGCGGCGCCGGAAGGGGTGCCGAGACCCTCGGGGCGCGATCCCGGCACCCGGAGCCAACGGGCGAGCGCAGGCAGGTGGAGGAGCACATGCAGGGCCGTGAACGCGACCCACACGAAGAAGCTCACTTTGTGGAGCTCCACGAGCATGCCTCTCCCGCTTACGCCTTCGGCCAGCAGCACGATGCCCGTGACGAAGACCATGATCGTAGAGGCCACGACGATGGGCGCGATCGCCCGCAGGATCGGCTCGGGCGGGCCCTTGCTCCGGTAGACCGCGTCCAGGGTGTAGTACCGGACGAAGCGGTAACCCGTGCTGGCCATCTTGACGACGACCGGGCCGAGCAGCAGCAGGCCAAGGAAGAGGTGCAGCCAGAGCAGCTGGCCAATCCGGATGATCGTGATGCCGAGAACGGCGAGCAGCACGATCAGGATCGCTCCCGCGATCGTGGTCAGCTCCTCGTTTCCCTCCGGGCCTCCGCCCACCAGAGCGCGCCATACACCAGACAGCAGCCGCAGTGACGGCTTGGGTTGCGTCCGGGCAGGGTCGTGCGCCTCCACGGCGCCATGTTGGTCAGCCAGCTTCAAACCCGCATTAAGCCTTCCGAGGAAAGCTCTAATTAGGCCAGCAGCCCGAGCCGCTGCGCCCGCTGGACGGCCTCTGTCCGGTTGCGAACTCCGAGCTTCTTGTAGAGGGAACTCGCGTACTCCTTCACCGTGTACGGGGAGAGGTGAAGTTCACGGGCGATCTCGGGATTGGTCGCCCCGGACGCGATCAGCGAGAGCACCGACTGCTCGCGCTCCGAGAGACCGTGGACGCCGGCGGGTCGGTGACCCTCGAACACCGAGCGTCCCATACCGACGGCGCGCACCGCGCTGGCGATGCGCCGCGCCGGCCAGTCCTTGTATGCGAACCCGGAGGCGCCCGCCGCGGCAGCCGCCGTGGGCGAGATTTCCCCCGCGCCCGAGAAAAGGAGCACGCGCGTACGCGGCTCGGCGGCGCGGAGCTTCTCGCAGATCTCGGCACCCGACTCCTCGCCCACGAACAGGTCCACGAGTGCCACGTGGGGCCGATACCGTGCCGCGAGCGCGAGCGCCTGGGCACCCGTGCGTGCGTTCAGGCAGCGGTCAACCCACGGCTGCTGGGTCAGCATGAGCTTGAACCCCCAGTGCACGACGTCGTGGTCGTCGACCACGAGGACCGTCAGGCGGTCGGGGCTCCGCGGAGCCTCGCCGGCGACCGGCCGCGGCTTCGCCCGCGCCTCAGAAATCGCGCGACTCACTCACGGAGTACTCATTCATCACACGGCACCACCAGGCGGACCTGCCAGGTGCCCGGCCCCTGCTTGCCGAACTCGAGCACCCCTCCTGACTGCAGAGCCTCCAGCGCAGCCAGCCTCAGCCCTATTCCAGGACTGTGCGGGTGGCCGCGCGTCACTCCATCGTTTACGACCTCGAGTACGAACGCGTTATCTGACCGGCCAACGGATACCGAGACCCGGCTCGGTCGGGCATGCCTGCGTGCGTTGAGAATCGCCTCCGAAAGCACCGACTGGGCCAGCGGTTCAAGGTTGGCGGGCACGCGCTTGCCGCCGTCCGTCTCCAGCGAGATCCCCAGCTCGGGATAGGCGCGCGCCAGCCGCCCGACCTCCGCGCGCAAGGTGGTCTGTGTTTGCCGGGGCGTGCGGCCAAGGGGCCGCTTGAGCGCAGCTCGAAGGTCCGAGAGCGCCACCTGCACCTCGTGCGCGCAGCGAGCACGCGCGGTCGCGGGGAGGTCGCCGCCGCCGTCCAGCGCCATCGATACGCCGAACAGCCGCTGGATAACGCCTTCGTGGATCTCGCGGGCCATGTCGATCCGATGCTCCAGCTGCCGGGCGTTTTCCACCTGGGTCGCCACTATTCCCGCCACAGAAGCCAGCGCCGCCGCCTTGCCCAGAGTCCAGAGCAGGTCCCGCTCCTCGTCGGTGGTGGGGGGGTCGGACAAAAGGCGGTCGGCAAGAATCACCCCGATCTGGCGGTTTGCGGCGATCATCGGCGCGCACACCAGCCGCACCGGCTGATCAAACAGCGCCGCGAACTCGGGGGCGATCTCATCGCGCAGGTCGCCCTCCACCTCCAGCACGCGATCGTCACGCAGGGCACGCGCGGTGACGGGCGCCGATTCGACCGAGACGTGCGCCTCAGCGAACCGCTCCAGCTCGAGCCCGTGCGCTCCGACCGCGCCCACCCGCCGCCGGGCCGGGTCATAGCGAAAGATGATCGCACGGCGCATGTGGGCCAGCCTGCAGATCGCTTCGCAGAGGCGGTCGTAAAAGTCATCGACGGCCGCCGAGCCATCGCCCGCCCGCGCGAGCACTTCGACGAACAGATCGAGCGCCGAGACGCCCACGCCCGAGCGCTCGCCGGCCGGCGCGGGTGCGCTCATCGACTCAGCCGCCGGCGCGTGCCGTAAGCAGTCCGAAGCGCAGGGCCTGCTCAGGATTCAGGTAGACCTGCCACCGTTCGAGGCACGAGGGGCATTCACACTCCACTCGCGGATCGTATCCCTCGAGCGCGGCGGTGAAGTGGACTTCCTCGGAGCGCAAGCACAGCGGACAGGCAAGCGCGGCGATCACGAGCTCGTCGGGATCGTCCGGGAGGAACCGTGCGACGTCGGTGATCATCGCAATTGATCGACCGGGTCCGCGCCCCACTGCACGACCGTCGCTCCCCAGGTCGTGCCGGCTCCGAACGCGGCCAGCAGGACGCGGTCGCCGGGATGCAGGCGAAATCGCTCGTCGCTGTAGGCGAGCGCCAGCGGCAGGCTCGCGGCCGATGTGTTGCCGTGTTCGCGGATGCAATCGACGACACGCTCGGACTCGAGGGCGAGTCGTTCGGCGATCGCGTGCAGGATCCGGCCATTTGCCTGGTGGTAGACGAACAGATCGATGTCATCGAGATCGACGCCGGCGGCATGCGCGGCCTCGAGAGTCACCCACGACAACCGATCGACCGCCTCGCGGAAGGTGTCCTGGCCCTGCATCTGGATCCTCCCGGGCGCCCGCTCGACGACGATCTTGCCGGCACCCCCCTCCCCGTCCGAGCCCATAACGACCGGTCCGATCCTTCCCGGCGCTTCAGTCGGTACCAGCACCACGGCGCCGGCGCCATCGCCAAAAAGCGCGGCGGTGGCGCGGTCGTCGGGATCCGTGACCCGGGACATGAAATCTGCCCCGATGACGACCACGCAGCGGGCGCGTTGCGTCTCGATCTGTGCGCACCCCACGGCCAGCGCAGAGACAAATCCGGTGCAGGCCGCGCCGACGTCAAATGCGGCCGCGCCACGGGCTCCGATCTCCGCCGCCACCAGCGGCGCCGTGTTCGGCAGAAGCTCATCAGGGGTGGTGGTGGCAACAAGAACCAACTCAACATCTGCCGGCCGCACATTTGCCCGCTCCAGCGCCCGCAACGCCGCGCGAGCGGCATGCGTGGAGAGGCGCTCTCCGGCCAAGGCAAAGCGCCGCTCGTGAATTCCGGTCCGCCGCACGATCCAGTCGGCATCGACACCGAACTTCTCTGCGATCCGGGCGCTAGGGACGACCGTCTCGGGCAGACTCGCGCCGACGGAGGCGATCGCCGCGCCCGTCAGCGTCCGTACGACAACCGCCGAATCGTCGAACGCGTAAGCGGGCGAGCCGTCGATGGGCGCAGCACCATTGGTCGGGGCAGTGATAGCCACCATGACAAGCTCCGCGACCGGAGCGTCGCTCGCAAACTGCGGCCAGGGCAAACCCGCCAGCCGGGGGGTAGAGCAGCCGCCTACCGACCGTCCGATGCTGGCTTACGCTTAATAGACATGAACGACAACGTCGTGTATGTCTCGCGCCTGACGCGGCTGCCCCTGGTGGCTGCCGACGGCTCTGACGTCGGGCACGTGACCGACGTCGTGATCGATCTCGGCGGCCGTCCCCCACGGGTCAACGGCTTCGTGGTCAGCGTGGGGAGGCGCCGCGTCTTCGTCGGCGCTGGCCGGGCCGGAGAGATCACCGGCGACGGGGTGCGCCTGCGGCGCGGGTCGATCAATCTGCGTCAGTTCGAGCTCCGGCCCGGAGAACGGCTGGTCAACGGGGAGCTCATCGGGCAACGACTGCGTAGGGGGCGCGTTGTCGACGTCGGCATTGCCCCCGCACCCGAGCCCTTCGCCTGGGAGGTTGCCACGGTCGCGGTGCGCGGTCGCGGTCTTCCGGGCCGCCGGCGTCCGCCCGAGATCGTCGACTGGAGCGAGGCCGGCAACCTCTTTGCCGACGAGCGCTCGATTGACCGCGAGGCCGCGACCCTCGGCGGGCTTCATCCTGCGGAGATGGCGACCGCGATTCGCAACCTCCCGCTGAGCCGCCGGCGCGTGCTGGCAGAGGCATTGGAGGACGACCGGCTGGCCGATCTGCTCGAGGAGCTCTCCGAGGATGAGCAGGTGCGGCTGGTCGAGGGGTTGGACCAGGAACGGCTCGTGCACGTGCTGGAGGAGATGGAGGCCGACGACGCAGCCGATCTGCTGGCCGAGTTCTCCGCCACACGCCAGGACGAGCTCCTTGGCGCGATGGACCCGGACGAGGCTGGCCCCGTCCGCAGGCTGCTCAGCTACGACCCCGACACCGCCGGGGGCCTGATGACGCCCGAGCCAATCATCCTCGACCCCCGTTCGACGGTGGCCGAAGCGCTGGCCCGTGTGCGGGATCCGGACCTCCCGGTTCCGCTCGCCGCGCAGGTATTCATCTGCCAGCCCCCGCTGGAGACACCCACGGGTCGATTTCTGGGCGTCGTGGGAATACAGCGGTTGCTCAGAGAGGCGCCCGGCAAGCCGCTGGGACGCTGTCTCGACGAAGAATGGGAGCCCATCCCACCCGATCTGCCCGAGCGCGACGTGGCCGCTCGACTTGCCGCCTACGATGTCGTCGCGCTCCCTGTCTGCGACGGGAGCCGACGGCTGGCCGGCGCGGTTACGATCGATGACGTGCTCGATCGAGTCCTCCCCGCCAACTGGCGCGAGACGCGCGCGCAGGTCACATGAGCCCCCGCCTCGACGATCTGGGAAAGCCCAGGGGAACCGCCGGCGGCCCCTCTTACAACCCCGACGCCTTCGGGCCGGCGGCGGAGAAGTTCGCGCGCTTCTTCGGCACTCCCACGTACCTGATCTGGCAGACGGTGATCGTAGCGGTGTGGATCATCCTCAACGCCTTCGCATTCTCGTTCAAGTGGGATCCGTATCCGTTCATCCTCTTGAACCTCGTGTTCTCGACCCAAGCGGCCTACGCCGCGCCGCTGATCCTGTTGGCGCAGAACCGCCAAGCCGACCGCGACAAGGCCGAGATGGAGCGCGACCGTGAGCGCAACGCGCGAGCTCTCGCCGACATGGAGTTCATAGGCCGTGAGATCGCCGGCATCCGTCTTACGCTGGAGGCAAAGGCCGACCGCGGCGATGTCACCGAGGCACTCGATCGCCTGACTCATGCGCTCGAGCGGGTGCCCGGGCTCGAGCTTGGCGCCACCGCGACGACCGAGCCGGGCGACGAAGATCCCGAGACCTAGCGGTGGGCGAGGTCTTCAACGTTCACGGCGACGGCGAGTCCTAGCCGGCCGCTGCCGCTAGCTTTTCGCCATCAGCACTCCACCCGTCGCCGATATCCCACCCGCACCGGAAGCGTCGGTGGCCCTGCCTCCCGCCGCGCTTGCGAGGGCAGAACGTCGTCGGCCACTGGCGCGTGCCACCCAAGCACTGGACGGAACACGGACCGCGGTCGTCGTGTATGTGGCCACGCGGGTGCTCCTCGTCGGCGTGGGCGCGGCCGTCGCGGCGCTCGAGCACCACTCCCTGCACTCGGCAATCGGCCACTGGGACGGTGTTTGGTATGCGCGCCTGGCGTTGCACGGCTACCCCACCCACCCCGTGCACGGGCCAAGCACGCTCGGGTTCCTTCCCCTCTTTCCGGCTCTGATCTGGATCCTCATGCAACTCGGGATCCAGTCGCCGGTGCTCGCGGGGGCGCTCATCTCGGGGGTCGGCGGCCTGGTCGCCACGATTCTGGTGCAGCGGCTCGCGACCGGGTGGTGGGGTGAGGCGGCCGGTCGCCGCGCCGCGGTCCTCTTCTGTCTCTTCCCGGGTTCCGTGGTCTTCTCGATGGCCTACTCGGAGGGGCTGCTCATCCCTCTGGCAGCGGGATGCATCCTCGCGCTCGAGCGCCGGCGCTGGCTGCTTGCGGGCGCGCTGGCGGGTTTGGCGACCGCGACCGGAGCCGACGCCCTAGCACTCACGGTGGTCTGCGCAATCTCGGCCGCGGTGATGGTGCATCGCCACGGTCCACTCGATCGCGAAACGCTCAGAAGCGTGCTGGCCCCGCTGCTCTCGCTGATCGGCATCGCCGCGTTCGCGATCTTTTTGTGGCAGTGGACGGGAACGCCGTTGGCGTCGCTTCGGGCTCAGCGCACGGGCTGGCATGAGCGCCTCGACCCGCTTGCGCTGTTGCATCAGGGACAGCTGTTCGCCTCACAAGTGGCCCACCTGCAGTCCTCGCATCTCACCGTCGACCTGTCTCCACTCGCGGCGCTGGTCGGGGCCGTGGTTCTCATCTGGGGACTCGTTCTGCTGCTGCGCCGACCGCGGCTCGTGTCGTTCCAGGCCGTCACATGGGCCGCCTTGGTCGGCGCGCTCGCCGTGTTCTCCGAGCACGTCGGGCCCAACGCGCGCGTGCTGATAACCGCATTTCCGGTGGTCGTGGTGTTCGCATACCGCCTGCGCGGCAGCGCCTACGGGTGGCTGCTGGGCGCAAACGCGACGCTGCTCGTCATCATGAGCGCGCTGACCTTCACCGGACACTCGCTGACGCCCTAGCGGTCCGTCTGCTAACATATTGCTTGCCGATAAGCAAGTATTTTGGAATGGGAGGTTCCGTGAGCGTCACGGCGTCCGCGCCGCACACCGATACACCGGCCCGGCTCCGGGCCGCACTCGGTCGCCTGCACCGCCGCCTGCGTCCGACCGCCTCGGGCACGGCAGCGGGGCTAACGCCCACCCGGATCTCCCTGCTCAACACGATCAACCGACTCGGACCGATCCGGCTGTCCGAGCTGGCCGCCGAGGAAGGGATCAACCCCACGATGCTCTCGCGCATCGTCGCCGATCTCGCCGAAGGTCGTCTGATCGAGCGGGTCGGCGATCCGCAGGACAGGCGAGCCGCGCTCGTCACGACCACGCGCGAGGGCCGCAGGCTGGTCGAACGCATGCGACGCGAGCGAACCGATGTGCTCAGCCTGGCGCTTGACGGCCTGTCGCCGAGCGAACGTCGGGCGCTGGAGCGCGCTTTGCCCGCGCTGGAACGGCTCGCAGAAGAGCTAAAGGGAGGGCGCCTGTGACGCGCGTCGTCCGGGCCTCCCGCCTCACTTTCGCCGCCCTCTCCGTACCCAATTACCGCCGCTACTTCGCCGGGCAGGCGGTCTCTCTGATCGGTACCTGGATGCAGATGACCGCCCAGGCGTGGCTGGTGCTGTCGCTGACGCACTCGAGCACCATGCTCGGGCTCATCGTCGCGCTGCAGACGCTTCCCGTGCTGCTGCTGGCGCCCTACGGCGGCGTGATCGCGGACCGCATAGACAAGCGGCGGCTGATGATCGTGCTTCAGAGTGCGATGGGCCTGCAGGCGCTGGCGCTCGGGGTCCTCACCGTTACCGGGGAGGTCACCGTGTGGCAGATCGGCGTGCTCGCGTCGATGCTGGGGCTCAACAACGCCTTCGAGAACCCCGCACGCCAGTCGTTCATGCTCGAGATGGTCGGCGGCGACTACCTGCGCAACGCGGTCACTCTGAACTCGGTGTTGGTCAACGTCGCGCGCGTGATCGGCCCCGCCGTGGCGGGCATCATGATCGCGACCCTGGGCGAGGGGATCTGCTTTCTGGTCAACGCCTCAAGCTTCGCGGCGGTCGTCTTCTCGCTGATCACGCTCAACCGGGCGGCGCTCGCGCCTACCACGCCGGCCCCGCGCGCCCGGGGCCAATTGCGCGAGGGCTTGAACTACGTGCGCGGCACGCGCGGGCTCGCCTTCCCGCTGCTCATGATGGCCGCTGTGGGTTGCCTGACCTACGAGTTCCAGGTCTCGCTACCGGTGATGGCGTCCCGGGGACTGCACGCCGGCGCCACCGGCTACGGCTTCATGACGGCGGCGATGGGCGTCGGAGCGGTCATCGGCGGGCTGCTGGTGGCCGCGAAGGGACGGACCGGCACCGCACAGTTGACCGTCGCCGTGACGGCCTTTGGGGTCGCGATGGCGCTCGCCACGATCGCGCCGAACCTGCCCTTCGAACTGGTGGCACTCGCGTTGGCCGGCGCATCGAGCATCGCGTTCATGTCGACCGGCAATTCCACGCTCCAGCTCCGAGCCCAGGCCAACATGCGCGGCCGTGTGATGGCGCTGTGGTTCGTGGCCTTCCAAGGGTCGACCCCCATAGGCGGCCCCATCATCGGCGCGATCATCGCGCTCGCCGGCGCGCGCGCCGGGCTGGGCGTGGGCGCGCTGACGTGCTTCGCGGCCGCGCTTATCGGACTCGCGGCGCTGCGCGGGGCGGAATTGCCCTCGCTGAGCCGGGGTCTGCTTCGTCGTGCCGCGACGAAGACGGGCTAGCGCCCAGCCGCCTCAAGCGCCTGGCGCAGGTCCTCCACCAGGTCATCCGGCGCCTCGACGCCGCAGCTCAGACGGATCAGATCGGCGGGCACCGCAGCGCTCGACCCCTCGACGGACTGGTGGGTCATCGCCTGTGGCACCTCGATCAGCGACTCCACCCCGCCCAGCGATTCGGCGAGCGTGAACAGTCGCGTGGCTGCGGCGACCGCGCCGGCGCGCGGGTGGCGAAAGCTGACCATCCCGCTGAACCCCGGCCAGCGCACATCGGTGACATCGGGCGCAGCCGACAGAAGCTCGACCACCGCGCGGGCGGCCTGGGCGTGCGCCGGCATGCGCAGGTGCAGGGTGCGCAGGCCCCGATGCACGAGGAAGCAGTCGAGCGGTCCGGGGACGGCGCCGACGGCATTCTGGACGAAGCGCAACTGGTCGTACCACTCGTGCTCGCTCGACACCACCACACCGCCGACGACGTCGGAGTGGCCGCCCAGGTACTTGGTCGTGGAATGGACGACGAAGTCGGCCCCGAGCTCGAGCGCCCGCTGGTTGAAGGGCGTCGCGAAGGTGCTGTCGACGGCAACGAGCGCGGACCGCCTGCGCGCGATAACGCCCTCCACGTCCACGACGTTCAACAGCGGGTTGGTGGGTGTCTCCACCCAGATCAACCTGGTGTCGTCCCTGACCGCGCGCTCGAGGCCGCCCAGATCGGTCTGATCGACGAGCTCATACTCGAGCCCCCACCGCCTCATCACCTTCTCCACCAGGCGATAGGTGCCCCCGTAGAGGTCGGCGGGCATGACCACGTGCGAGCCGGGTTCGCAGACGACGGTGATCAGTGCGTGCTCCGCGGCGAGACCCGAGGAGAAGCAAACCGCCTCTCCCCCCTCCAGCTCGCCCAGCGCGCGCTCCAGCGCGGCTCGAGTAGGGTTGGCCGAGCGGGCGTAGTCGTAGTCCTCCACGAAGTCGCCCGGCCGCTTCTGTGCATAGGTGGAGGTCTGGTGGATCGCGGGGATGACCGATCCGAAGCTCGGATCGGGCTCGAGCCCCGCGTGGACGGCTCGCGTCGCGAACGAGTCGCCGCGCGCGGCCCCACTCACGTCGCCAGCGCTTCCAGCAGGTCCGTGCGGGTGACGATCCCCACCGGCCGGCCGGCATCTGTCACGAGCAGCGCCTGCTGCTCGCCGACAAGGAGGTCAACCGCATCCGGAACCGGATCGTGGCTTGAGACTGCGGGAAGCGACGGCTCCATGACCTCGACGATCTCGGCCTCGAGCAGCATCGGATCCTCCGTCGCGTGCTTGAGCAGGCCGCGTTCCGAGATCGAGCCAACCACGGTGCTCCGATCGTGCGCGCTGACCACCGGCAGCTGCGAGACGCGGTGCTCGTGTAGGAGCGCCACCGCGTCGCGGACGCGGAAATGGGTCTCGACCGAGACCAGCGGCGGCATCTCCCGCGCATCGGTCTTGCGCGCCAGCACGTCTCCGACCACCAGCCGGGTGTCGCGCTCGAGGAACCCGTACTGGCGCATCCAGCCGTCGGAGAAGATCTTCGACAGGTAGGAGCGCCCTCCGTCGGGGACGATGACCACGATCAGCGCAGCGGGATCGTCGACCTCGGCCGCGAGCGCGAGCGCGGCGTGAACGGCGAGTCCGCCCGACCCTCCCGCGAGGATTCCCTCCACCCGGGCGAGGCGGCGCGTGGTCAAAAAAGCGTTGCGATCGGAGACCGTGATCCAGCGGTCGATCACCGAGCGGTCGAAAGTCTCCGGCCAGAAGTCTTCGCCCACTCCCTCGACGAGATATGGGCGCACGTTGTCCTGACCGCCCGAATAGATCGAGCCCTCGGGGTCGGCGCCGACGACAACCAGGTCGGGCCGGCGCTCGCGCAAATAGCGGGAGGTGCCGGTGACCGTGCCGCCGGTCCCCACTCCGACCACGAGATGGGTGATCCGACCCTCCGTCTGCTCCCACAGCTCGGGCCCCGTCGACTCGTAGTGGGCCTGCGGGTTGGCCTGATTGAAGTACTGGTTGGGCTGGAACGCGCCCGGGATCTCGGCCGTCAGGCGATCCGCCACGCGGTAGTAGGACTGAGGAGAGTCGGGCGGTACATCGGTCGGCGCGACGACCACATCGGCGCCGTAGGCCCGCAAGAGGTCGATCTTCTCCTTGGACATCTTGTCGGGCATCACCGCGATCACCCGGTAGCCCTTCAGCCGGGCGGCGATCGCCAGCCCCGTGCCGGTGTTGCCCGAGGTGGGCTCGACGATCGTCCCGCCCGGGCGCAGCCTTCCGTCTCGCTCGGCGGCCTCGATCAGGGCCACAGCGACCCGATCCTTGATCGAGCCGCCTGGATTGAAAACCTCGAGCTTCGCGGCCAGCTGGGGCCGCAGTCCCGCACCGATCCGGCCGAGGCGGACGAGCGGGGTGTCGCCGATCGTCTCGAGGATGGAGTCGTGGATGGCTGTGGTTGCGACGCCGTCGATGCGCACAGTGTGCCAGCCCCCCGAGCCGGACTGCGAAGTTTTGATCGCTATACGAGCGTTAGATAGCACCCTCCCGGATAGCATCCCCGCGTGACGGTCATCAGCGGTTCCGCCACGGCCGATGTCGACGCTCCGCTCGAGCGGTGCTGGGCGGTGGTCGAGGACGTCCCCAGCGCCCCCGAGTGGCAGGGCGGCCTCGAGACCATGGACGTGGTCGAGCGCGACGAAGAGGGCCGGGCTCTCGTCGTCGAAACCATCAGCGATGCGAAGGTGCGCAAGGTCAAAAGCCGGGTCCGGTTCAGCTATGACGCGCCCAACCGGCTGTCCTGGCACCAGATCGATGATGGTGACCTGCACTCGTTGGAGGGGTACTGGGAGCTCGAGTCGCTGGGCGATCAGCGCACGCGGGTCACCTACGGCCTCTCGGTCGACCCCGGTTCCGTCCCCAGGCTGGCACGCGTGCCGATCGAGCGCGCGGCGCGAGCGATCCTGCTCAATCCGCGGCCCAAGGAACTGGCCAGGCGGGTCGGGTCAGATGCGTAGTTAGCTGCCGGCACATGTGCCGGCAGCCCGGCCGGAACATGTTCCGGCCGGCGGGCGCGCGCATGCGCGCGCCCGATCATTTTGTTACGGGAGCACCAGATACGAGTCGCCGAACTCGTGCCACAGATAGCCGCGGGTGACCGCCGCCTCGTAGGAGCGCTCGAGCAGCGAACCGCCGGCGGCGGCCTGCAGCAGCACCAGGTGTGAGGACTCGGGCTCGTGCCAGCCGGTGATGAGGCCGTCGACCGCGCGCAACCCGCGTTCTGGCGTTATGACCAGCTTGGTCCACCCCGCCCCGCCGAGGACCTTGCCGTTGGGACGGGCCTGCGTCTCGAGCGCACGGACCACGGTCGTCCCCACGGCGATCACCCGCCGCGCGGCGTTGACGCGCAGCGCGGTCGTCTCCGGGACTTCGAATTCCTCCGGGAAGGGCGGCTCGTGGCGCTCGGGCGAAGAGACGCCGGCGTGCAGCGTGAGCGGGGCGATCTCGACGTCCTTAGCGACCAGGCGCCCCATCAGCTCGGCGGTGAAGGGACGCCCGGCGCTGGGCATCTCCGAGCTGCCCGGGATGCGCGCATACACGTTTTGGTAGGCCTCGAGCGGGAATGCCTCGGCCACGTACCCGTAGCGGATCGGCTCGCCGTGGCGCTCGAGGTAAGGCTCGATGGCCACCGCTCCGTGCAGGCGCGCGACCACCAGCCGCCCGCCGGCCAGGTACGGCGCAGCGAGTTCGAGCTCGGCCCCGCCCGGCAGTGCAATCCGCTGACCCGTCCGCGCCTTGAGCGGCGTGGAGCCGTCGGGGCTGCGCAGCTCCACCACGCGCCAGCGGTCGTCCAGGCCGGGCACGCGGGTGGAGAAATGGACCCTCAGGTCGCCGCGCCGCGCGACCACCGCGGCCGGCAGTGTCGACGACACGTTGACGACGAGCAGGTCGCCGGGCTCCAGAAGGTCGGGGAGATCAAAAAAGTGCCGGTGCTCGATGGTCCGGTCAGCGCTGTGCGCAACGAGCAGCCGCACGCCATCGCGGGCGAGGCCGCGGCGCTCGGCGGGCTCGCGCGCCTCTGCGGCCAGGGCGCTCATCGCCGTACGAGACCGATCTCGCGCGCCTGGTAGCGGCCGCTGGGCAACTCGCCGAGAATCAACTCGAGCAGACCTGGAATGCTCTCCTCCGGCGGCGGGCGGTCCGAGATGTCCTCGCCGGGGAAGGCCTCCTGGTGCATGCGCGTGCGCATGTCGCCGGGATCGACCGTGTAGATCCGCAGCGACGGCTGCTCGGCGGCGAGGATCGCGGAGACCTGCTCGAGCGCCGCCTTGGAGGAACCGTATCCGCCCCATGCCGGGTACGGCTCGGCGGCCGCATCCGAGGTGATGTTGATGATCCGGTCGCCGTCGGCCATACGGGCCAGCGCGAGTTGCGCCAGCGCAAGAGGGGCGAAGACGTTGACGTCGAACACCCGGCGCAGCTCGCCCAGCGGGTAGTCCGCCAGCCCCGGCTGCGGACTCGGGCCCAGCACGCTGGCGTTGTTCACGAGCACGTCGATCCGCTCTGAAGCCGAGGCGATCAGCGCGGCACGGTGGGCTGGGTCGGCAACGTCGCCGGCGATCGCGGCGACCTCAGTTACGGCCGTGAGCTCGTCCGCTGCACGGCGGAGATCCTCGGCGCCGCGCGCGTCGATCATGAGCGCGAAGCCTTCGCGGGCCAGCGCGCGGGCGAGGGCGAGCCCGAGCCCCCTCGACGCGCCGGTGATGACTGCCAGCGGCATGCCACCAAGGTAGGCCCGGAGCGGTCCTACCTACCAGAGGCAATTGGTCTTAAGTCCTCCTCGGCGCGGGAAGGACTAGGAGCGCGCGCCTACGAGTCCTTCGCTGACCGCGAGCAGCGCGGCCTCGGTCCGATCGTTCACTCCGAGTTTCGCGAGCACCCGGCCGACGTGAGCCTTGACGGTCTTCTCCGAGATGCCGAGCTCGAAAGCGATGCGCTTGTTGGACCGGCCGGCAGCGAGCAACTCGAGCACCTCCTGCTCGCGGCGGGTGAGGCGATCCTGCGCCGCGGGTGCGGGCGTCGCGCCGTGTGCGACGGCATCGACCAGGCGCGCCGCCGCGGCGGGATCGAGCATCGCTTCACCGGCGTTCGCCACCCGCACGGCACGCGCGAGCTCCGAGGGTTCGACGTCTTTGAGCAGGTAGCCCGCTGCTCCCGCTTCGATCGCCGGCAGCAGCCGTTCGTCATCGAGGAAGCTCGTCAATGCGATCACGCGGGTGTCGGGGAGCAGCCGGCGCAGCTCGCGCATCGCCGCAACCCCGTCCAACCGCGGCATGACCAGGTCCATCAGGATCACGTCGGGCCGCAGCCGCTGCGCGACCGCGAGGGCCTCCTCGCCGTCGGCTGCCTCGCCCACCACCTCGATGCCCTCCTGGAGCTCTAAGAACACGCGCAGTCCCTCGCGCACGACCGCGTGGTCGTCGGCGAGCATGACGCGGATCGGGTCAGCCATTCAGCTCCAGGCGCACCGTGGTCCCCTTCTGTGGAGCGGAATTGATCTCCAGACGGCCGCCGAGCTCGCGCGCGCGCTCCTCCATCGACGTGAGTCCGAGATGCCTCGAGCGCAGCCGGGCCTCGCCAGGGTCAAACCCCGCTCCGTCGTCGCGCACCTCGATCCCATGCTCATCCAGATGGACCACGATTACGCGCGGCCCGGCGTGGCGAAGCGCATTGTGGAGCGCTTCGTCGGCGATGCGGAGCATCGCTGCGTCGCGGCGGGCGTCCGCGGCCGCCGGCTGGCCGTCCACGACCAGCTCGATCGGGACGTCGTGGACGCGCGAGAGCATCACAATCTCCTTGCGCAGGACTCCAGCGAGGCCGTCGCGCTCGAGCTCGGGCGGGCGCAGACCCAGGATCAGCGAGCGCAGCTCCTCGAGCGCCTCCTTGGCCAGCTCCCGAACGCGCTCGAGCTGGGCGGTCGGAGGCCGGCCGCGATCCAGCAGCGTCACCGCTGCCTCCGCCGTCAGGATCAGGCTGAACAGCTTCTGGCTCACGACGTCGTGCAGTTCGAGCGCCAGACGGTTGCGCTCGGACAGGATCGACAGCTCGCGGCTGCGCTCGTAAAGGCGCGCGTTGGTGATCGCGATCGCCGCATGCGCGGCGAGCAGCTCGATAAGCGCCTGGTCGACGGCATCGAAGGCATGGGCTTCGCGCTTCTCGGTGAGGTAGAAGGATCCGATCACGTCGCCCCGGGAGACGATCGGCACGCCCAGAAAGGAGCGCATGTCGGGGTGCTGACGGGGCCACCATCCCCGGAAGCGCGGGTCGCGGTGAATATCGTCGGTGCGGAAGGGCTCAGCGGTTTCAAGCATCGCGCCGAGCATTCCGTGGGTCCGCGGAAGTGGGCCCATCGCGGCGATCAGCTCGTCGCTCATCCCCGAGACGATGAAGCTGCGAAATCCTCCCTCGCCGTCCGGCACTCCCAGTGCCGCGAATCGCGCACCCACGAGCTCGCGAGCCGAATGCACGAGCTGCTGGAGCACCTGCTCCACCGAGCGCTGCGAGGCGACCGCCAGCACCGCATCGCTCACCGCTTCCAGTGCGGGGTGCAGCGCGCCTTTGGAGTCGGCTACTTGCTGCAGGGAATCTGGGGCTGCGTCGAGACCGTGCCGCCGGAGAACGTCAGCGTGAAGCTGCTCGTCCAATGTCCGCCCTTACATGACGGCGGGTTGGTTATCAGCGAGCTCTTGCCCTGGACCGCGTGGGCGCTGAAGCTCAGACTCTTGACCTTGATCGTGATGCCCGAAGGGGCGCTGGGAAAACGATTGAAGAGGATCTCGACTTCGCCGCTCGTGGTCTTGAACAGGCGGCCGACGACGTTCTCGGTCGTTCCCGCGATCGGCAAGGTCCCCGAGAGGATGACGGAGGCGATGTCCCCCTTGTGCTTCGGCGTGCCGAGGTACATCGTGAAGGGAACCTTCTCCGTGCCGAACCCGCTCACGTTGGCGACGACCTTCCCCGATCCGACCTTGCTCTTGGCCGGACATGGGTTCGGTTGGTTTGAAGTGACCTTGCTCGACTTCGGGTTGCACAAGACCGGGACGGACTTCGCGCTCGACTGAAAGCCCTTCTGCACCGTGAGCGCCAGGGACTTCGGCAGCCCCGATTCCGAGTACGGCCCGGTCGCCGAGACCTTGAGCGTGGATTGAGCGCTGGGCGTGGCCGGAGTGACGGTGACCTTGACCGTGGGGCCGGCGGCCATCGCGACGGCGGCAGTGCTCAGCGTGATGGCCGCGGATAGGGCGAGGGCCTTGCGCATGGGTGCCAAGTATGCCCCATCCCTCCCGCGCTAGCCTGAGATTCGTGTCTCAGATGCCCCGGTCATGGCTGATCATGCAGGCGCTGATCGTCATCTTCGTCCTCGCCGGCATCGTGATCGCACTGACGCGGCTTCTTTGAAATCTCACTTCTTCCCTCGCGACGAGTACTTCATGCGTCTGGCGTTGCGGGAGGCCTCACGTGCCCTCGAGCACGATGACGTTCCCATCGGGGCGGTGATCGTGCGCGAGGGCGAGGTGATCGGGCTGGGCCACAACGAACGCGAGGTTCGCGGCGATCCCACCGCGCACGCTGAGATGATCGCTCTGCGCGAGGGCGCTCGCTCGCTCGGCAGTTGGCGGGTGCTCGACTCCGTCATGTACATCACGCTCGAGCCGTGCGCGATGTGCGCAGGAGCGATCGTGCTCGCCCGCATTCCCCGCGTGGTCTTCGGGGCCACCGACCCGAAGGCCGGCGCAGCCGGCAGCGTCCTCGACGTGCTGGCCCAGCCACAGCTCAACCACCGCCCACAAGTACAGCCCGGGCTGCTGGCGCTCGAGTGCGCAGAGTTGCTGCAAAGATTCTTCGCGTCACGACGGTGAGCGGCCCAAATGTTTCCTGAACCCAGAACGCTCGCGGCTGCCGTCTCGGTGGGCGGGGCCGTCATCGTCGCGCTCGGCCCCGGCGCGCCGGCGGCTCTCAGCGGGCGCACAGTTGCCGGGGCCGCCGTCGGGGGCTGCTTCGCCGGCGCGCGTACCCTGTCGCCCCCGGGTTCACGCCTGTACCCGGATACCGGTAACGGCGGATACACGAGCCTGCACACGCTCGTGCACCTGGTCTACGACGCCAAGGCGAACAGGTTTCTGCGCGGAACGCGCGTGGTCCTCACCGACCGGGCCACCCACTGCCTCACCAGCCTCAGCCTCGACTTCGAGCGACGGTCGCGAAACAGAAGAGCGGGTCCAGACATGACCGTCGGCTCGGTCGCCGTGGACGGCCAACCAGCCCGTTTCAAGTTCGTCCAGCCGACCTATCCGGGCGACCCGCATGGGCAGAACGACCCCAACCCTGCCGCCCATGAGGCGTCTCAGACCAACCCGGTGGGGGGACCGCGGCACAATCCGCTGCCGCCCGCGTGCTCCCCTGAGCTGTCGTCCACCAAGCCCAGCGAGAGAAACTCGCTGAACGGCACCCAGTGCCCGGCGACGAAGCTCGTGATCACTCCCCGTGTGCCGCTCAAAGGCGGGGCGGAGTTCAGCGTCACGGTCCGCTATACGGGCAGGCCCGGCGTCCACAACGACGGGGACGGCACCACCGAGGGCTGGTTTCGTGTCAACGACGGCGGCTTCGTAACGACCGAGCCCGTCGGCACCGAGGACTGGATGCCGCTTAACGACTACCCCGCGGCGAAGCCCACCTACGACTTCGCCGACACGGTCACCCGCGGCCGGACGGTGATCGCAAACGGCATCCCGACCTCGGTCAAGCGCAACCCTCCCAGCGGCGAGTTCCCTCATGGCTCGGTCACCTGGCACTGGCATTCCGCCGCGCGTGTGGCCAGCTACCCGGTCGAAGACAGCGTCGGGAACTACCGTCTGACCGAGCGGACCGCGCTGCACGGCATTCCCTTCTATCAGGCCCAAGACGCCGCCATCAGCCCCGCCCGGCGCAAGAAAAACCAGGCGGTAATCAACAAGCAGCCGGACATCACCAGGTTTGAGAGCCAGTTCAACGGGCCGTACCCGTTCAGCTCGGGCGGCATCGTCGTTGGTACCTCGTCGGCCAGCTTCGACGAGGAGATGCAGACGATGATCACCGCCGCCGGCGCGCGGATCAACACCGACACCCTCTACCACGAGAACATGCACCAATGGTGGGGCGACAACGTCACCGAGAGCGGCTACCGAATGACCTTCTACAAGGAGGGGCTGGCCACGCTCGCCGAGCTTCTCTACCGCGCCAGGTCGGCCGAGATCGCCGCGGGCGGACCGCACTCGCCCAAGGGCCGAGCCGCCTTTCAGGCGACCCTGACGCGAGAGTTCGCCGCGATCTACCGCAGCGGCGGCAGCTTCTGGACGGGCGCGCCCTCGAACCCTGAGCCGTTCACGCTGTTCGCCGGCTCGTCCACGTACGCTCGGCCCGCGGCCGCGTACGTGGCTCTGCGTCAGATCATCGGCCATCGACCCTTCGCCGCGGCGCTGGCCCAGATTCAGCGCCGCTACGGCGGGGGGACCATCACGGAGCAGCAGCTAGAGACGGCCTTCCAGCGGTGGCTGCCGGTCCAGAGCGCCAGCTGTCATGCCCGACTGAGCCTTTTCTTCAGCGAGTGGTTCGACACCGCCTACCGGCGGGGCGGCGGCCGACACCGGCCCGCGATCACCGGCCCCGATCTGGCCGGCCCGGGCTTCTACGGCGGCCGCTGCCGCTTGGCGCCGTCGGGTTCGAACAGCGCCGTGAGCCGCTCGATGGTCTCGACTCTTCCCATCGCGACGAGCACGTCGCCGGGCGCCAGGACGGTCTCGCCGGGAGGCTGGACCTGGAAGCTCCCGTTTGCCCTGCGGATGGCGGCGACGAACGCATCGCCACGGACGTCCTCCAGGCGACTGCCGGTCGCCGCGCAGTCGCCGCTGACCTCGATCTCCTCCATGAGATAGGAGGGGGCGACGTCGACCGCTCCCGTCACCTGAGGGTGCAGCACGAGCCGGGCCATCGCCTGCCCCGACGCCTTGTAGGGCGAGACGATGCGGTCGGCGCCCGCGCGTCTGAGCTTCTTCTCTGATTCCTCGGCGCTGGCGCGAGCGATGATCGTGATGTCGGGCCGCAGCTCGCGGGCGGTCAGCGTGATGAAGATGTTCTCGGCGTCCGAATCAACGCAGGCGACGATTCCACGAGCCCGCTCGATACCGGCCGCGTGAAGCGAGCCGTCGTCAGACGGCGTGGCCTCGATGAACCGCACGCGGGGGTCCTCGACGTGATCGCGGTTCTCCCCTTGCTCGTCGATGATCACGAAGCGTGCGCCGCTAGCCGCGAGGTCACGCGCGACCTCACGTCCCACGCGACCAAAGCCACAAACGATGTAGTGGTCGGATAGCGCGTCGGTCAACTTCTGCATCCTGCGCTCCACAAGCAGCCCGCCCAGGTGTCCCGCGACGAAGAACTCGGCGGTCGTCACCAGCGCGTAGAAGAGGGTACCGACGCCGAAGACGATCAAGAGCACCGAGATCACCTGTCCCCCGGTGTCGCGCGGCTCGGGCAACGCCCCCACAGTCGCAACCGTGTCCAGCGCCATCAGGAAGCCACGCCACGGTGAGATCCCCTCGGCGATCGCCAGGGCGGCCGAACCCGCGGCCAGCAACAGAACGATCGCGATCGCCAGCCGGGTCAGCCGCTGGAGAAAGAATCGGGTCTCGGCCCGCGCTCGCATCCGCTCGCGAAGCGGCAACTCGAATCGGGCGCGCGGCACAGCTCAGCCGCCGGACGAGGTGACGATCCAGAAGAACACAGCCTCGGTCTGCCCGAGGTTGTGCCATCCATCAATGCGCTGGCTGTCGGCGACCAGGACCTCGCCATGGCGAATGGCAGGGGTCTGGCCAGCCACCCGGACCTGTACGAACCCGGTCGCGACGGCGACGATGCCGGTCCCCCCGGCTTCCATCGCCGGCGCGCCTGACTCTCGCGCAGCGAGGTGGACAAGGTCGATGCGCAGCACGCCGCTGTCGCCTCCGAGCAGGGCGATCGTGCGCTCGAGCCCGTGCTCGGGATCCTCGGTCCGTCGACCGATTCGGTAGATCGCCGGATCCTCGCCGCGCAGCAGTTCGTCGATCGTGATCCCCAGCGCGGCGCTGAGCCGCACCAGCGTCGCCAGCGACAGGCTCCGGTCTGCGCGCTCGGCCTGAGAGATAGCGCTCGCGGTGACCCCCGCGAGCTTGGCGAGGTCCTGCTGACTCAACTCGCGGGATCGCCGAAGCGCGCGCAGCGAGGCCGCAATCCGTCCGGCAAGCTCGGCTGGTGCCAGGACCAGGCGCCCATCGTGTTCGTGCCAGTGCAGCACGAAGCCTCGGACCCGCTCATCTCGGGCCTCGGCCTTCGCCACGCGGACGCTGCGCTCGTCGACCCGCAGAATGCACTGCGTCACCGCCTGCACCGTGTCGCGCACGGCGGTGGGGGTCTCCTGCGTCATCGACCAGTACGCGATCGCTCCCACCTCGAGCAAGAGCGGGCAGCAGCGGGCGAAGAATCCGCGTGCACCGCTCACCCCCCAGGTGCCGACCATGCGGTCGAGCGAGTCGAACAGGAGCAGGCGCCGGGCACGGGGGTGGCAGAGGCGGTGAATCTCGAGCAGCAGATCGGCCGGCTGCGGCAGGTCGCTGCCGGCGCCGGCTCTGATCAGGGCGAGTCCCGCGACGTCTTGCAACTGTTCCGGACCGCCGAGCGAGACGACAGTCTTCGTGTCGAAGGCGTCGTCCTGGCCGGCGATCGCGCGATAGAAGGGCCTCATGCTGGGCCCGTCGAGCAGCCACACGACGTTGTCGCCCCAGAACAAGCCTCCTAGGACGGCGTCGAGCGCGTCGAGGCCGGTGCTCACCCGCTGATCCGCGTGCGCTGCGTCAAGCACTGCTTCTCAAGTACATCATCGGTGTGACTCCAGATGGCGAGACCACCCGAGACGGTTCCATCATGTCGTAAAGCCATGCTTTAGTCGAGTGGAGATCTTCGCTGGCTCGATCTAAAAACAAGTCGGACTCAACCGCGCCGACGCATCCAGGTCGAAGTGGCGACGATTCTTCTCACCGAGCATCCCGAAGCTCGTTTTGTCGAGCCCTACACGGTCCGCACACGGGACCGGCTGCGGGCTCGCGTCTCCACATGGAAGCTCGATCGCGCGCTCGCGCGCGGGGTATCGCCCGACTCGAGTCCGGCGCTGTCGCTGCGCGCGAACCGGCTGATCGGCCAAAGGGTCCGATGCCGGCTGGCGCACCAGCTGCGCCAACTGCCCCCCCGTGCAGCCCGTCCCCCCTGCCGGCTGGATGCCGCAGTGCCGATCTGCCGGCAGGGGGTCCTCCGGGCCGGAGGGCTACTCGAGGAACTCGCTGTGCGACTCGAGGGCGGGGAGCCAGTGGATGCTTGCGGCGTCGCGCAGGTGAGGGTCCTGCTCACAAACGCCGACAGCCCGCTGTTCAATCCAAGCGGAGTGGACGAGTTCGTGCGCGCCACGCGGATGATGGTCGATGCGCTTGAGCGCTGCGTGTCGGTCTGACCTATCGCCAGCCTTGGACTACCGCGTCCGTCGACGCCGAGCTTGCGCCCACGCGCGCCCTCCCAGCTCGCCGATGGACTGCACCTCAACGGCGCGCCGTCGCAGCGCCAGGCATCGCGGGCAGTACAGCGGCACGAGCACTCGAGCGCGAGGCCGCAGCACCAACCCACAGTGAGGACAGGCGACCGCTTCGCAGCCCTGAGCCCCAGCCGCGGCGCGGACCCTTCTCACCGACCGTCCTCGAGTTGATTGTGCGAAAGCCGTGAGATCATCGCGTGCTCGGACCGTAAGGAACGAGCAGTAACACCGACGTAACGCCGTTATACGGCCGTTACCTGAACAGGGTGGGTGCGATGAGCGTGATGCGCGAGACGATGGCGACGCAGCCGGAAGTTCTGCGGCGGATACTCGACGATCAGCGACCGGTCGAGTCTGCGGCAGAACGGTTGGCCGGGCGGCGAGTGCTGGTGGTCGGGACCGGGACGAGCTGGCACGCCGCCAACCAGGGTGCCTGGTTCTTGCGGATGGGCGGGGTTGACGCGTGGGCTGTATCGGCCGCCGATGCCGCGGCGGGCCATCCGTTTCCCCGCGAAGATGACGCCCTCCTGCTGCTCAGCCACCGGGGGACAAAGCTGCTTACCTCAGAAGTGCTCGAGCGCGCCCGGGCAGCGCACGTTCCCACGGTGGTGATATCCAAGCGTGGAAACCCGGATGCTGACTTGGAGACGGTGCCCGAGGAGGTCTCTTCGGCGTTTACGGCGAGCCACCTAGCCGCCCTGATGCGAATCGCGCAACTCGCCGAGCAGCTCGGGGCCTCTTTGGGAGCGCTTCGCGACGTTCCCAACGCCGTGGCTCAGGAGCTCGCGCAAGGTCCGGTAGGTGTGAAGCCGCCCGCTCGGCTGCTGGAATTCGCCGGGGTCGGAATCAATGCCTGGACCGCCTCAGAGGGCGCGCTGAAGACCAGAGAAACCGCGCTGGTGGCCACCGAAGGGCTCGCCTGCGAGTCCATTCTGCACGGGCCGGCGGTGGCCCTCGGTGCCAATGACACGCTTGTGTGCCTGGACGGCGGGAGTGGCTCTGACCGCCTCAAACAGCTGGCCGATGTCGCGCGGGCGCACGGCACGGAGGTACACGAGTTCGCGCGACTTTCGCTGGGCGAGACCCTTTCCATATTCCCGCTCACCGTGATCGTCCAGAAGATCGCCGCCGAAGCCGCCGAGACGCTCGGAACGAACCCGGACAGCTACGGGCGCGATCTGCCCGGTCGAGACGCTGCCTGGAGCGCCATCCGGCTATGAAAATGTCCCGCTGAAGGAGTCACGATGTCGAACCCCCGCGCCGACTACTCGCCGATCTTCGATCGTCCAGCCCTCCATCACCCCGAGCACGCGCGTGTCCTCGTCTGGCCGGTGACAAATGTGGAGGTGTGGGACCCGAAAGCGGCAATGCCTCGAACCGTCCTGCCCGCGCCGCAGGGACGTGAGGTGGTGCCCGACGTGGCCAACTTCGGCTGGTTTGACTACGGGCTGCGCGTTGGGTTCTGGCGTCTCAAGCGCGTCCTGGACAGCCACGGTATCCGGGCGACGCTGAGCGTCAACGCGGTCGCTTGCGACGAGTATCCGCAGTTGGTCGGCGCGGCGGTGGAGGCCAATTGGGAACTCCTCGCACATGGCTTCATCCAGCGGGTGATCAATGTCGAACCCGACGAGCGGGCGACGATTCGCGAGACGCTGGACCGAATCGAGCAGTTCAGCGGTACGAGGCCTCGAGGCTGGATGGGGCCGGGACTGGCGGAGACGTTCGAAACTCCCGACATCCTCGCCGAGGAGGGAGTCGAGTACGTGTGCGACTGGTGCAACGATGACCAACCGTACGCGCTGAATGTCCGTTCGGGCGAGCTGATCTCAGTCCCGTACACCGTCGAGCTCAACGACATCGCGATCTACGCCGTCCAGCACCACCGTTCCAGCGAGATCCTCGACCGGACCAAGGCGCAGTTCGACACGCTCTACGAGGAGGGTGCGCAGAGCCCGCGGGTGATGGCGATCTCAACCCATCCGTATCTCACCGGGGCGGCGCACCGGATCACCTATTTCGACCAAATATTCGATTATCTGAAGTCCTTTCAAGATGTCGCCTTCGTTACCGCCGGCGAGGTGCTCGACTGGTATCGCGAGGCGACCTCGTCCAGTTAGCGGGCTTCGTCTGAGTCAGAAGGCGTGGTTGGCCGGGTCGCCGATCAGCAGGGCTTCGGCTTCGTTGAAGCGGCCGTTCATTTCGGATGTCTCGACGAAGGTCATGAACAGGCGGCCGACCGGGACTCGCTGACGCCACATCACGGCAGTCTGGGTGGTCGGCCCTCCTTCGAAGTGCTCCGCGGCGACCTCTGACGAGAAGGTGGCCGAGACGAATGACGCCTGCTCTCGGGCTGGGAGTGGGCCGTCCACTGCGGCCCCGCGGTAGAGCGTGACCGTTTCGTGCTTCCAACTTGACCAGAGCTCCTGAACAAACGCGAGGCGCGCGATGATGTGCTCCGCTCGCAGGGCCCTCGACCAGGGCTCACGGAAGAGCCGTGGATCCCGAACGATCTGGCCGTGGTACGGGCAGAGCCCGAGCTCGGCCAGGACGATCGCGTGCCCTTTGATGACCTCGCCCGAGCGGGGGTTGCTGACGAACGTCTTGCTGAAGGCGCGATCGAGCCCGTCGAGGCCGCGCTCGGCGAGAAAGCTGTCGAGTAGGGCGATGATCGCTTGGTCGCCGGTGCGCCGCGCGATCAGAGTGGCGAGGTCGACCGGAGGGGCGCTGGCGAGGGGAGGGGCGGTATGCCGGGGAGGGGCGCCGTGCCGCGCAGGGGCGCTGTGCCGGGGAGGGGCGCTGTGCCGCGCCAGCCAATTCCGGACGACCGCCCGCTCGTCGGCCAGTCGCTGGGCTGTCTTCTCGCGCGCCGCTGGGTCGCACTCGATCCTTTCGGTTCGGGCAAAACGCGCCCGGGCATGTTCCAGCTGCGTGAGCTCAGCTGGGCTTGCGAGGCCGGCACCGCGGGCGAACTGGAAGCGGCCGACGTCGTCGAGCGGGAGCTGCCACCGAGCGCCCGCGTCTTCGAAGGCCTGGATCTCGACCTCGAACGCCCCCAGATCGGGATCCACAGCGCTGACCATGACAGGGGTGCGACGGGCGTCGAGAAGCCGGCCGGAATTGCCAACGACGAGGTTGCGCAGCCGCCCCGGAACGAAGTCGGTGTCAGGGGGTTGACCAGGGTCTGACTCGTAGATCGTGCAGCCCACGTTCGCGCCGAGGTTATCCCCGTCGTACCGCTTGACCGATGTAAGGGCCGCTGGGAGCGGGTTACCGACACCACCGACGAGGATCAGCATGACGCGAACGCGGGGACGTTGCGCCGGGCCGTCGCGTTCATCGAGGCCAACCCGGACATCGACGTTGGCTGGCCCAGGCGAGCCCCGGCGACGGCACAACCGTCACCGCTGTCGGCTACCGCTGGGGCTTCTTCCACCCCCAGCCACTTCGCCCACCACTACCGGGCCGCCTAGGGGACCACCCCCTTCGACACGTTGCGAAATTAAACGACTCGTCCGGTCCGAGTGGTCCGGATGACGCTGTTCTGCGAGGTGCGAGCTGGCGTTACCCCCAGCCAAGCATGCCAGCGGGGCGCTCAGCTGGGGCGCTGGCGGGGTCGAGGAAGTCAGTCTTCGGGTGGACTGGCAGGATCAACGGTTTGCGTGGGGTCTGCTTGAAGTTGAAGTCTTTGATCAGGTTGCCCAGTTGTGGGGCGTTTTCGCGCACGTCGGGGCGGGGGTCGGGCCGGCCGTCGGTGTTGGGGTTCAATCTGGCTCCACCGAGGAAGTCGTCTTCGATGAACTTGGCGTAGGCGTCGAAGCTGAGGATCTGGTGGTCGACGTGCCCGCGTTTCGCATAGGGGCTGATCACTAGGCCGGGGACGCGTAGGCCGTAGCCGTTCTTGTCCACGTGGGGCGGGACAACGTTGTCATAGAGGCCGCCCCAGTCATCCCAGGTGAGGAAGATGGCCGTTGACTTCCAGTCCGGGCTGCGCATCAGCGTGTTGATTAACCCTGTCACATATGTCTGCCCAGGGCTGACTCGCGTTGTTCTGAGGTCGTGTTCCGAGACGCGCCCGCTCGGTACCACCCAGCAGACCGCCGGCAGCCTCCCAATCTCCGCTGCTCCAAACAGTTTCTTGATCGACTGGACATTTCTGACCTGATTGTCGTTGCGGACGGTGTCAAACCATTTCAGCGGATACCAGATCGGCAGACTCTTCGATCCGGTGGTCACGGGCGCGCACGACTGGGTTGCATCCGACTCGCACAAGGGTTCGGTCCCATTGAACATGTAGTAGCGCCAACTGATGTGGTGTTTGTGAAGCAGATAGGTGAGGTCGGTCCACGCGTAGATCGGCGGCGCCTTCGTGCCTCGGAAACCCGGAGGGTAAGCCGGGTTTGCTGGCGCGTTGGTGCAGCTGTCCGGTTCGTTGTGCGTTGTGCAGTGCGCAGACCACATGGAAGTCAAGAACAGGTGGGACGGGAGGCTCCACGAGGCCACCGACCCGAACATGTGGTCTTGGAGCACGAAGTGGCGCGCATACTTCCAGTAGTTGGGGATCTCCTTGCCGGTGTGGTAACCCATCACATCGTCGGCCGGCACCGACGATGGGCCGGGGATCTCCTCCTGCGCCCGGATGAACCCGTCCATCTTGCCGCCGTCGATCTCTTGGATGGCGGAGCGAAAGGCGTACGGCCCACCCATGTTCAGGTCATAGCGGTCGTGAAAGGGCCGCACGCACGGCTCGCCGGGATCGGGAATGCACGGCACCTGGCCGGGGTGGCCGGCCAGGCCGGGGATCCCGTCTGCTCCCGGATAGGTGCCGAAGTAGCTATCGAACGAGCGGTTTTCCTGCATGATGATTACCACGTGGCGGATCTTGTGGATCCCGCGCAGCCGCGCGTGGCTCCCCGCGGGAGAGTCAAACTGCGCACGGCCCGCGGGCGAGCTACTCGCCGCCCCCGACCCGCTCGCCACCGCGATCGCGACCACCGCCGCAACCGCCAACAACCCCACCAACCGCGCCACCCTCACGTAAACGACCCCACGGGCAAAAGACACTACCGTGGGGAAAGGTGAGCATGGTCGGAGCCGCCAGGACTTTCCTTTCCCCTCAAGTGCGCCGGCGGAAGTTGCTGTTCGATCGTTGCGCCAGCATTGAGGCGATGCGACGGACGGCGTTAGGCCGACACGTTAGGTTGCTCGCCTAACTCTGTGCCGGTGGGCACGGGCTGCCACGCCGGGATGTTGCCTGGTCGGCCGCGCGATGAGTTCTGCTCGCCCGGGTGGGTCTAGGGCGCGATGAACGGCTGGGTACCTCGCACGGAAAGGAGCCTGTGATGGATTGGACGCTCGAGGTCGTGGTGCTGCCGGCTCACCGCGCTTAGGAGGTCGGGGAGCCATTGCACCTCAGATGCTCGTGGCGGCACCGGAGCAGGGCTCGCGCCCGACTCGATCGGGGCTGAGCCGCCTGACTCTGGGGATCGCATCCGCCAGCGTGTAGTGGATCACCGAGGCGTCTGATCTGTCGCTGCGGGGCCGGGGCCGCCGGGCGCACTCGTTGGCCGATGATGGTCCGTGGGCTGGCTCGTCGCACGCGACGGTTCGGCGTGGGCAGGAGGGGAGGGCCCGGCTGGAGGGCTCGTCCGTGGACGGCGGCTCGGCGTGACCTCGGTCGGCGGAGCGGTCTGTGCCGACTTGGAGCCCTGACCGCTCGCGGGTGGGAATGTGACATCGATCGCCAACCCGCCGTCTGGGGCTGGGCTCGCGTGGAGGGTGGCGTGGTGCGCGGTCGCGATCGCGCGCACGATCGAGAGCCCGAGCCCATGGCCGTTGTTGTGGCCGGTCCGCTCGGCCAGCCGTTGGAAGGGCTCGAAGAGACGCTCGAGCTGGTCGGGCGGGATCGGCGGCCCGGTGTTTTCGATCGATAGGACCGGGCGTTTGTCGCGTGTGCCGGTGGTGATCGCGAGGCGCCCGTGAGGGAGGTTGTGGCGGATCGCGTTGTCGATGAGGTTGCTGATCAGGCGTTCGAGCAGTCGCGGATCGGCGAGGGCGGTCGCAGGGTCAAGCGTGGTGCGCAGATCGAGGTCACGGTCAGTGAGGCGTGACTGGTGGGCGGCGATGGTCTGGGTGGTGAGGGTCGCGAGCTCGACGTGCTCGCGGCGCTCGAGTCCGGCTTGGCTGCGAGTGAGGGCGAGCAGCCCGTCGATGAGTTGCTCGAGCTTCTCCTCGGAGGCGATCACGCGCTCGTGAGCGGCGCGTAATGAGGTATCGCTCGCGTCGGGGCTGGCGAGTGCGACCTCGCTGATGGCGCGCAGGCGGGTCAAGGGCGCGCGGAGCTCGTGGGAGGCGTTGGCGACGAACTGGCGCTGCGCGCGGTGGGAGTCTTCGAGCGGTCGCAGGACACGTCCGGCCATCAGCCATCCCAGGCCGAGCGAGAGCAGCGACATTGCTCCGAGCGCAAGCGCAGACTGGATGAGCAGCTGCTGGCGGACCTGCGCGTGCTGTTGGCGGTTGTGGGCGTAGAGCGCCCTCTGGTAGGCGTCGATCAGCCCGCACGTGCCGCCGGCCTGCGTGTATGCCGCCGACTGGGGGTTGATGGTGGCTGGGATCGCGAAGATCGCTCCGTGGTGATCGCTGATCACGCGGAACGATCCGGCGGGGGGCACCGTGGCGGTCGGGTCGGGGAACGCGGCGACGCCGTGCCGGCGCATGCACCGTGAGACCGTCCGCCAGTGCTCCATCGTCTTCGGGGACGGGTGGGTCTTGGTCCCGGGGATCGGGAGGCCGCGAGGCCGTGGGGTGCTCACCGGACCGGGCTGCGTCGACGCGGCGCTTGTCGAACCGAGGGTAAAGACGAAGCCCGCGTTGACCAGCAGCCCGTAAGTGATCGCCATCAGCGCGGCGCCCGAGACCAGGAACAGGCCGCCGTAGAGCACCGTCAGGCGCACGCGGGCGGCCCGGTGCGGCAGGTGGCGCGTGGCCGCGAGCATGCTGATCCGGTGGTTCAGGCGAGCGGCGACGGTCATATCCGGTAGCCGGCCCTGGCCACGGTTTGGATCAGGGGCGGGTCACCGAGCTTTGCGCGCAGTCGACTAATCGTGATCTTGACCGCGCCGGTGAACGGATCGGCGGCCTCGTCCCACACGCGCTCGAGCAGCTCCTCGGGCGAGACCACCCGGCCCCGGGCGCTGAGCAGCAGCTCCAGCACACCGAACTCCTTGGGCCGCAACGCTAATGACTTGCCGCCCCGGTAAGCAGTGCGCCGGGCGGTGTCGAGCACGAGGTCGCGATGCTCCAGAACCGGCGGGATGCCGGGCTGCGCGCGGCGCGCCAGCGCGCCGATCCGCGCAATGAGCACCGCGAACGCGAACGGCTTGGGCAGGTAGTCGTCGGCGCCGAGCCCGAGCCCTGCGACGAGATCCTCGTTTTCGGCGGCACCGGTCAGCATTAGCACCCGGCTGCGACCGCCTGCCGCGACCAGCTGCGCGCACACCTCATCACCATGCACGACGGGCAGATCCCGGTCAAGCACGATCACGTCATAGTCGATGACCCGGGCGCGGGCGAGGCCCGCACCGCCGTCCAGCGCGATGTCGACGGCGATCCGGGCATCGCGCAGGCCCGCGGCGACGGTGTCGGCCAGCTCCTCGTCGTCCTCGATCACAAGCACCCGCATCGACCGCTCCTTCTCCGGCGCACGGTAGCCGCACAAAGGTTTCACGGTGGTTTCCGGCCTGAGCGGCCGCGGGCGGGGTGCGGGAAACCGGGCTGAAACCGCTGGTTCTGTACAAGCGGGTCGCACACCAGTTTAAGGAGGGTGCGATGAACACCACGGCCGCAGACAACCACGCAACGACGCTTGGATCGCACGGGCGGCTCGGCGGGGTCGCCGCGATCATCGTGATGGCCGCGGTCGGACTGACCGCCTGCGGGTCTTCCAGCACCCCGCACGTGGCCAGCCTACCGACGAGCACCAACCTCGCCAGCGGGGGTAGGCCGGTCGACGCGTCGACCACGCAGACGGGCACTCACAGCCACTCGTCCAGACCGGCGAAGGGCAACGCAACGGCGCTGCTGGTGAAGTGGGCCAGCTGCATGAACACCCACGGCGATCTCAACCAGGCCGCTCCCACCATCGACGCCAACAACGTGATCCACCTGACCTGGAATGACGCCACTCCGGGCGGGATATACGGGACCAACAAGGGCGGGCAGGGCAACGCCGGGCCGGGGCAGTACTGCCGGAACTACATCGACCAGGCCGAAAACGAGTTACAGGGCAGCGCGCATCTCCATCAACCGAGCCAGGCCCAGCTGGTGCAGTTCTCCCACTGCATGCGGGCCAACGGGATCCCGGATTTCCCTGACCCGTCCAATGGCGGTTCGTCGTTCAACCGCGCGGGTGACTTGAACCCGAGCAACCCGATCTTCCAGAAGGCCTCGACGTTATGCGCAAAGAAGACCGGCGTGCCAGGCTTTGCCACCGGCGGCGCGCCCCCACCGGGGGCGGTCGTCTTCAACGGGGACGGCACGGGCGGGGCTGGTGGCTGACCTTTCAGCCAGACGGGTGGCGGCGATAGCCGCGGTTGCCGCCGCCGTGGTTGGTGGGGCGGTGGCGGCCGGGGTCGCCATGGTGGCGAGCGCCGGGGGTCAGACCACACCGTCCTCCCCGTCGGCCGCCGGCGGGCTGGCGACGGCCGCGGTGGTACGCACGACCCTCACAAATACGGTGCAGGTCGGCGGCTCCATCGGCTACCGCGGCTCTTACACCGTCGCCGCTGCGTCGGGGACGAGCCCCCAGCAGATCCTCCAGGTTCAGCAGGTCGTGATCCAAGACCGCCAAGCCCTGTCCGCCGATGAGCAGGCCGCATCGGACGCGTCACGCGCGGATGACCAGACGATCGCGGCGGCCCGCATGAGCGTCAACACTGCATCCGCCGCCCTGCGCTCGGACGAGGCCAAGAAGATCAGAGACTGCTCCGGTAAGGGAGCGTCCACGCCGGCATGCAGCCAGGACGCCCAGAAGGTCACCCAGGACCGCACGCAGCTAACTCAGGCCCGACAGCAGCTGGCCGCCGCCGATTTGGCCGCGACCCGTGATAGCCGCCAGAACCAGGCCAAGGTCTTGTCTGACCAGACCAAGCTGCAAGGTGACCAGACGGCCCTGGAGTCGCTGCAAGCGACCGCAGTAAACCCGGGCACGACGTACACCTGGCTGCCGAAGGCGGGCGAGATCATCAAGCAGGACCGGCGTGTCTACTCGCTCAACAACGAGCCGGTGCCGCTGCTGTACGGCCCCGTGACCGCCTACCGGGCGTTCTACGTCGGCATGTCCGCCGGCGCCGACGTGCGTGAGCTAACCCACGACCTGATCGCCCTCGGCTTTGGCGCGGGCTTGACCGAAAGCAACCACTACTCGGCCGTCACCGCCTCGGCGGTTGAGCGTTGGCAAAGGGCGCTCGGTCTGCCCGCGACGGGCGAAATCCGGTTGGGCGAGGTGGTGTTCGAGCCCGGCCCGATCCGCGTCACCTCGGTCACGCCCTCGGTCGGCTCGGCCGTCGCGGGGGGTGCAGGGGGCGGAGGCGCGACCACCACCGGCGGGGGCGGGGGCGGCACGGTCCTGACGGCGACCAGCGCCACGCAGATCGTCAACGTCGATTTGGACGTGACCCAGGAGTACCTCGTAAGGCCCGGCGACGCGGTCTCGATCGTGCTGCCCAATGGCAACTCCACCGTGGGCGGGCGCATCGATACGGTCGGCCACGTGGCCACCTGCCCGGGCGGCGGCGGAAGCGGCCTCGGCAACGGCGCCGGCAACGTCGGCGGCTCGGCCGACCAGTCGCCGTGCGAATCGAGTGGGTCCGGCAGCTCCTCGATGCCGACGGTGAGGGTCACCATCAAGTTGGACAGGACCCCGCCGGGGGCCACTTTGGACCAGGCGCCCGTGAACGTCAACATCACCACGCAAAGGGCCGATCACGTCCTGGCGGTGCCCGTGAACGCCCTTCTGGCCCTCAAAGGCGGCGGGTACGGCGTCGACGTCGTCACAGCCCGCGGCAGCCGCCTGGTCGGCGTCACCACCGGGCTGTACAGCAGCACCCTGGTGCAGGTCAGCGGATCTGGGATAGCGGCCGGTATGCGGGTGCAGGTCCCCGCCTCATGACCCTGACCGCCGCGGTCTCGGCGTCCGCGACCGTCGCGCCGGTGCCGGTCCTTGAGCTGATCGACGTGGTCAAGCAGTACTCAGGCGACCCGCCAGTCGTGGCCCTGGCCGACGTCAGCCTGCGGATCGATCAAGGCGACCTGGTTGCCATCGTCGGCCCATCGGGGTCAGGCAAGACCACCCTGTTACACGTGATGGGCACCCTCGAACGACCCACCCGGGGGCTGGTCCGAATCGCGGGAGAGGACACCTCGGAGATGACCGACACGCAGCTCTCGGGACTCCGGGCCTGGCGCCTCGGCTTCGTCTTCCAGCAATTCTTCCTGCTCGACGGTCTAAGCGTGCTTGACAACGTCGCCGATGGCCTGCTGTACCGGGGCGGGCAGATCGCCGAGCGCCGCCGACTGGCCGAGGCCGCCATCGAACGGGTCGGGCTCCGCCACCGCGTCGCGCACCGGCCCAACCAACTCTCCGGCGGCGAGCAACAGCGCACGGCCATCGCCCGGGCCCTGGCCGGGCGCCCCGCGCTAGTGATGGCTGACGAGCCCACCGGCAACCTCGACACCGCCACCGGGGACTCGATCCTCGAGCTGCTGCGCGAACTCCACGCCGACGGCACCACCATCGTCGTTATCACCCACGACCCCGATGTCGCCGCCGCCACCGAACGCCGCGTCGAGATCCGAGACGGGAGCATCACCAGTGATTCACCGACCCGCGTCTGAAGACGAGGCCGGCGGCTCGCGACTATCCAGGCGCGACCTGCTACGAGTCGGCAGCCTCGGGCTGCGCAGCCGCCGCACGCGCGCGGCTCTGTCGGCGTTAGGCATCAGCATCGGCATCGCCGCCATCGTCGGCGTACTGGGCATCTCCCAATCCTCCAAATCCGGACTGCTCAACGAGCTCGGACGACTCGGCAACCTCATCACCGTCCAGCCCGCCACCACCGCCTCCGGGCAGGCCACCGAGCTGCCCACCACCTCCGAAGGCATGGCCTCGCGCATCGGCCCGGTAACCAACGTGACCGAGATCGCCACCATCCAGAACACCTACGTGTACCGCAGCCCCTTCGTGCCCAGCATCGACACCAACGGCATCTCAGTCACCGCAACAGACGCCGCCCTCCCAGCCACCCTCGGCGCCAGCATCGCGCACGGCACCTTCCTCAACCCTGCGACCTCGCACTTTCCGGCGGTCGTGCTCGGCGCCGAGGCGGCCACCCTGCTCGGCATCACCACCCTCACCCACCCCACCCAGGTCTCGATCGGCGAGCGCTCGTTCACCGTCGTGGGCATCCTCAACCCCGTCCAGCTCATCTCCCAGATGGACAGCATGGCCTTCATCGGCTTCCCCATCGCCGAGCGCGACTTCGGCTTTGACGGCCACCCCACCGGCCTCTACCTCCGCAGCGCCCCCAGCCAAGTCAATGCCGTTACCGCCGTCCTGCCCGCCACCGTCAGCCCGGCGGACCCCTCCTCGATATCAGTCACATTTCCCTCAGACATCCTCAAAGCCGAGCTCGTCACCAAAGGTGCCTACAGCGGCCTACTGCTCGGCCTCGGCGCGATCGCCCTGCTCGTCGGCGGTGTCGGCATCGCCAACGTCATGGTCATCTCCGTCCTCGAACGCCGCTCCGAAATCGGGCTACGCCGCGCGCTCGGCGCCAGCCGACGCCACGTCGCCGCGCAATTCCTCACCGAAGCGCTCCTCCTCTCCATCCTCGGCGGCGCGGCCGGCACCATCATCGGCTGGGCAGCGACCGTCGCCTACGCCCTCAGCCAACATGAGACGGTGCAGATCCCCGCCCTCGCTCTCTACGGCGGGATCACCGCCGCCACCCTCATCGGCGCCATCGCCGGCCTCTACCCATCCACCCGCGCCGCCCGCCTCTCACCAACCGAAGCATTACGAACCGTCTGAACGCCACTGTCCCAGGTGACCCGCAACGCGTAGACGCTTCACCATCGACCAACTCAACCTTCGGCTGACCCGCGTTGACCCACGCGAACGTGTTGGCCACCCGGTCGGCCTGAGCTGCTAATTCTGTCCGTTTGCAGCGCATTCCCCGCCACTACGGGCCGTCCGCTAGCCTCGCCCCCGACCGGAGAGGTGGCAGAGCGGTTGAATGCGCCGGTCTCGAAAACCGGTATGGGCGGCTTCGTCCATCGAGGGTTCGAATCCCTCCCTCTCCGCTCGAGTCCCTCCCTATCCCCTGAATTAGGGAAAGTCTTAAAAGGGGGCGTTCTCGGAGCCGGGTGCCCCGCTCGGTCCGGAACGCGCTCGGCCACTGGCCCAATTGTCAGCGCGGGGGCGAGCGGTGCTCAAGGAAGAACCGGATCATCTCGGCCGAGGAGTCTGGGCCACGCGGGTCGGCGTAGGACCCGAGACGGCTGCCGCCGTACCACGCATGACCGCCGCCGTGAATGATCCAAGACTCGGCGACGGCCATCCCGTCGGCGTTGTTGTAGACGGTGCGACTGTAACCCCGGCCGCGGGTGCTGCCAGTTGTGGTCGTCGGCTGATTCTGGCCGCTGATGTCGCCTGCCGCGAGCCTGGCGCCGATGAGCTTGTGTGCATTGACGGGAGCCACGATCGTGTCACGGTCACCGTGAATCACGATTAGCGGGACCCTGGTGGTAGCGGTCGGTGATCCTCCCGTCCGCATCGCGGTGAAGGCCGATCCGACATCGCGCGCAGCGCGATAGGCGATCCCAGAGTGCACTCCCACCGCCGCATACAGGTCGGGGTACGTCGCGGCCATTACGGCAGCCATCGCACCCCCGGCGGAGAGCCCGGCGACGTAGACGCGGGTCGAATCGACGGTGAGGTCGCGCATGACTTGGCGGGTGATGCCGGCGATGATGGCTGGTTCTCCAGTACCGGTGCGCTGGTCGGCGGGGGAGAACCAGTTCCAGTAACGGCCCTCGTTGGCCGCGGTCGATTGCTCGGGATAGGCAACCAGGAAGGTGTGCCGTTCGGCAAGATCGTTCATCCGGGTGCCGGCCGCGAAGTCTGTTGCGTCCTGCTTGCCGCCATGTAGCATGACCACCAGCGCGACGGGGTCGTCGCCGTAGCCGGTAGGAACGTAGAGGTCGTAGCTACGCGTACCGGCGGACTCGGTGTGAGTGCCACGGCGAATCTCGCCACCGGCCGCGGCGGGGGGTTCCGTCGTTGCGCGGAAACCGCTCGAGCGGTCGCGAGGAGCGAGCTTTCCCGCGACAGTCGATTCCGCTGACGTGGCGGGACTCGCGCAGGCGAGGCCCCGCTGCAATAACGCCGTGGCGTCAGCCACCCGCCCGGTGCGTGTGAGCCGCAGGGCCTCGATCATTGGGGCGTTCCTATTGCTGGTCATTTCATGTATGTCCTCTGGGGGGATGATCGGGGATGGGACCACAGTGGGGCTCGCCGTCCCGGTTACAGCGACGGCGGTTGGGGTGTTGGCCAGACGCAGACAGGGGTCAAATGGTGCGCGATGCAAGCGCTGCCTTCACCGCCCGAGGAGCCCGAAAGGCTCCAAGCACCTCCACACTGGCGATCGTCGCGAGGGCAAGCTCGGGGGAGACATCCGCAGCGATGGTCGCTAACCCCAGGACACGAACCTCGATCATGCGACCCGAGTCCCGCAAGGCCTCGAGATCGTGGCGACTGTAGTGCTCGCTGCCGAGAGTCAACTCGCGCCGCGCCACCGTCCTGTCGACGGCGCCCGAGCGGCCGTCGAGTTGACGCCGGATCGCCGTGCGGATGAAATCCGTGCGGTTTGCGAAAAAGCCCTCGTTGACGAGCAAATCGATCTGACCTAGGTCGACTAGACCGACGTTGATCGTGATCTTCTCGCTCCTATCGGCTTCACCACTCCTCGTCCCGGGCACTATCAGACCTCGCTCGCCATCTGCTCACCATCCTATCACCATCCAAGTGGATGGAAAAGCGTACGTGAAAGCGAAATGCCCGCGGGGCCCGGAGAGCGAGGGTTCCGTGCCGCGGTTAGCGCCTGAGCCGGCGCTCGAGTTCCTCGATCAGGTTTGTGACCCGCTTGCGCGCGGGATGTCGCTGCGCGTCGGCGACCCGATCGCTTACCTGGGACTCGGCTTCCGATAGCCAGGTCCCGAGCTTGGAGGCTGCGTCGTCGAGGATCTTCGAGAAGCTGTCATCGGTAGTCACGTAGCCGAGTTCTTCGTCGGAGGCGTGCCCCGCACGTTGCCGGGCATCGCCCGCCGCGGCCCGTGCACGTCGACGCGCATCAGCGGCGGCCGCCTCCGCCTTTGCTCGCGCTGCCTGCGCTTCACGTACCTGGCGCTCGAGATCCACGAGGCGCGCTTCGAGGCCCGCGTCGCCGGCCGAGCGGGCACCGGTTGGACCTGCTCCGGCCGCTCGCATACCTGCGTTGTGGATCGCGCCCGCGGCGCGCATCTCTCGCACCCTGGCGTAGGCCTCCTGAACCTCCTCGAACTTCCTAGCCGACTCCGGCGAGCCGCCGTTGTGATCGGGATGGTGGCGCTGCACGAGCTTGCGGTAGGCGGCGCGCAGCTCGGCCTCGGAGGAGGTAGGACTGACCCCGAGGACGTCATAGGGATCTCGCATCGGCATTGAGACTAGTGCGCGTCCTCGCCCACCGACTCCCCGCGACATGGGTGAAGTCCTCCCCACCGACCCTCCCCGGCACGGGGTGACGCCTCGCCTCAGCGCGGGCTCTGGCGGCCGGCTACCGAGGGCCTGTCGAGCCCTCTGAAATTGGTCCCGATGACTGTGGCGCCCGTGCTGTGCCGCTCTTAGTGGCCATCCTTGGCCATCCAGCCGGCATGCTCTGATTCGGCGGCTTCGGCTGCAGGATCCCGGACGGCGCCCCTAGCCGAATGAGAACGTGGTTGAAGTTACGGCCCTCGATCGTCGACCAAGCGCCCGGATCACTGGACGGGTACTGCTGATGCTTCGCGATCGCGAGCGTCTGCGATCCATTGCCAGACGCCCAGCCGGTCTCCAAGTACGGCGAAGCCGGACGCAGCGTGGCGATCTGCTCGCCGGCCCTAACCGTCTGCCCCGCGATGACGTTCACCGTGATGTTCTCCGCGTCGTAGACATATTTGCCGGCGAAGGGACCGTCCATGAGCCGGTACACCACGATCCCGCCGACCGGCCAGCAGGTCCGCCCCCAGCATTTCTCGGGCCCGGAGTCATGGTCGGAAGCCATCGTCACCTTGCCCCTCCCCAGCGCCAGGATCGGCCCAGAGCCGTCGTAGTCGACACCCATGTCGACGCGGCCCCTCCTCAGGTTTTGCACCGCTCGGAGTGGATTCACGTAGGCCCACCGCTGGTAGTGGACGACCCGCGCGGCCGTTTGGCGGCCGGCCGCAGTTGGCTGAGCCGTAACGTGCTTGTCACCGCCGCGACTGACGAGGACGACTATCGCGATCACCAACCCGACGATCGTCGGAAACCAACGTCGCATAGCGTGGCTGGAGCGCCTACGGCGGTTCGCACGGCGAGGCCGCGCCCGCTCACCATCGGCCTCTTGCCTGGTGCCCGCGCGCGACGATCCGCCCGCCCTTGGCGATCGACTCGATGCCACAGCCGTCAGCGACTAGCCCGCGTCAAGGGACGAGATCGTTGCCGGAGCCCTTGGGACGTCGCACATCCGCTGCCAACCGCCGGCAGCGTCGAATTCCGGCGCCCTCGTGGATCGGCCGGCCATCTAGATGAGAAGACTCTCATAAACCGCCGCCGGGTTCTATCACGCCAGGCGGTCACGCGAGCCACCCGTGAGCCCAACGGCCCGAGGCGCTACGAGCGGCCGCAACGCGTGCCGCGTCCCGTCGGTAGGACGCCGGCGCCTGGATTTCTGGCGCCGGATACCCCAAGATTGGAGTGTGCGTTTGACCGAAGCAGAAGTGCGCGATCTGATCCTGACGTTCTGGCGACTGAACGCTGAAAAGGCGCCCGTCTCGGATTTCGTGCCGATCATCGATGACGACTTCGCTCTCGTAGCCGTCAATGCCAACGGGGAAGAGGTCGTGCGGTTTGACGGCCTGCGCGGGCTCGAAGAGCATCAAGCGGGTAAGGAGGTCTACTTCGACCAACGGTTCACGCTGCGGTCGTTCGTCTGCGAACTCCAGGGCGACCAGGCGATCGCGAAGACCACCGGGCTTTGGGAATGCACTCACCGCGAGCCCGGCGGGGGGACAAGCGAGACACTGAAGGCGGACCTGGCGCACACCTGGCACGCGCGGCGTTCGCCGGAAACGGGACGCCCTCTGCTGTCGCTTCACGTCTGTACCTATTTCCAATACCTGCCGGGCTTCGAGCCCGCGCAAGCGCGCGACGACGCCTCGACCGATCGAGAGTTCCACCTCGATTTCGACCGGCACTGGACGACCACCGGCGCCGGTTGAGTCGATGGCCGAGGAACGGATCTCAGGCACGGTTGCGGCGGGCGCGACGCCGCTGCGCGACGGCGGGGACCGGCTCGATCTCGCCGCACTCGAGCCGCTTGTCGAGTTCTACGCGGGGAGCGGGCTGGCGGGGTTGCTGGTGCTGGGAACGACCGGCGAGGGGATCATGTTGGAGGAGCGGGAGCGACGGCGAGTTGCTGAGATAGCGGCCGAGGCCGCGGGTTCTTTGCGACTGCTCGTGCACTGCGGCGCCCAGACGACGGCGGAGACTTGCAGGCTGGCGGCACACGCTGCGGAAGTGGGCGCCGCGGGAGTCGCGGTGATCGCGCCCCCGTACTTCAGCCTTGCTGCACACGAGCTCGTGGATCATTTCGTTGAAGCGGCCGCCGCGTGTGCACCGTTGCCGTTTTACATGTACGAGTACGCCGACCGCAGCGGCTATTCAGTCCCGGTGCCGGTCGTGGAGGAGGTCCGCGGACGCGCGCCCAACCTGGTGGGGATGAAAGTCTCCGACGCCCCGTGGGACCGCGTCGAGCCCTACATTCGCACCGGACTGGACGTGTTCATCGGAGCGGAGGCCCTGATCGCCCAAGGACTGCAGCACGGCGCAGTGGGCGCCGTGTCTGGCGCGGCGGGAGCATTTCCCGAAGCCGTGAGCGCACTCGTGAAAGACCCCACGCCCGAGCGCTCCGAGCTCGTGACGTCTCTTCGCGGGGCGCTCTCAGAGCATCCGTTCCAGGCCTCGGTCAAGGCGGCGCTGGGGTTGCGCGGCCTGCCAGTGCGCCCAGATGTTCGCGCGCCGCTTCAACCGCTTTCACCCGACGCGGCACAACATTTGAAAGCCGAACTGGAACGCGTGCTCGGCGCCGACGCCCTAGCACGCCAGATCAAGGCATAGAGGTACGCCATGCCGGTGAGGTGGGGGATCATGTCAACTGCGCATATCAACCGGCTCTTCCTTGCCGGTGTACGCGACTCGCCACAGATCGAGGTGGTCGCCATCGCCAGCCGGAGTCGCGAGGCCGCCGAGCGCTTCGCTCGTGAGCACGGCATCGAGCGGGCACTCGCGAGCTATGAAGCACTGCTCGCAGATCCGCAGGTCGAGGTCGTCTACATACCGCTCCCCAACTCCATGCACATAGATTGGAGCGTGCGGGCGCTCGAGGCCGGCAAGCACGTCCTCTGCGAGAAGCCGCTCAGCCGACACGCTTCGGAGGTTGGCCGGGCATTCGACGTCGCGGAACGAGAGGGAAGGCTGCTCGTGGAGGCGTTCATGTACCGCCACCATCCCCAGACAGAACGTCTGGTGCAGCTGGTTCGGGAGGGCGCTGTCGGTCAGGTGGGGATGATCCGGGCGGCGTTTTCGTTCGGGGCGCGCGACCGCTCCGACATCCGCCTGTCGGCGTCCCTTGACGGCGGCGCTCTGATGGATGTGGGGTGCTACTGCGTGAGCGGCGCCCGCCTGATCGCGGGAGAGCCCGAGCGGGTGGCAGCCGAGCAAACGGTAGGTGGCGACGGCGTCGACGTCGCCTTCGCAGCGGCGATGCGGTTCCCCGGCGACGTTCTCGCTCACTTCGATGCGGCCATGACGCTCTCTCCCGAGCGAGACGAGCTCGAGGTTGTCGGCGACCGAGGAGCGCTCTTCCTCGACGATCCGTGGCATTGTCGTCGGCCGGTCATCGAGCTCCGTCGCGACGACGGAACCGAGCGAGTCGAAGCGAAGGACGCCGACCCCTACCGCCTGGAGGCCGAGAACATGTCGGCCGCGATCCGCGGGGAAGCTGCTCCCTTGCTGGGCCGGGAGGATGCGGTCGGCCAGGCCCGTGCGCTAGAGGCGCTCTACCGATCTGCGGAATCGGGCCAGACGGTCTCTCTGTGACCGGACATGCATCGGCGCCGGGTGGCGGGCGCGCTATGCACAGCTTCGGGTTACCGGTCGCCCGACACGGCCACGCCGTATGGGTCATGGGTGCGGATTAGGCGCTGCACGACGCCGGTGCCGTTGAGCGTCGCCTTGGCAATTGCATGCGCGTTGGCCCAGTAGAGGTGCGAAGCGTCGACCGCCACCCCAGTCGGCTCGTGCGCCCCAGTGATGAAGCGTTGCCTGATCTGCGTGCCACGGAGGACCGCCTCCCCGATCGTGTTGGACCCAAGGTTGGCCCAGTAGACGTGGGAACGGCTCACCGCCACCCCAAACGGTGCGTTCGCCCCGCTGATGAAACGCTGCCTGACGCCGGTGCCGTTGAGATTCGCCCGCCCGATCGACCGTGACGCCAGGTCGGCCCAGTAGATGTGTGAGCCCTCCAGGGCCACTCCGTACGGATCGTCCGCCCCGATGAAGTGCTGCTTGACGCCGGTGCCGTTGAGCTTCGCCTCCCCGATCGTGTTGGAGCCGAGATTTGCCCAGTAGATGTGGGAGCCGTTGACCGCGACTCCCGTGGGCTGGTTCGCGCCCTTGATGAAGCGCTGGGTCACCCCGGTGCCGCTGAGGTTTGCCCTCCCGATCGTGTTCGAGTCCATGTTCGCCCAGTAGACGTATGAACCCGAGACCGCGACCCCGTATGGGCCGTTCGCTCCTGGGATGAAGTGCTGCTTGACGGCCGTGCCATCGAGCTTCGCCTCTCCGATTGCGCTCAATAGCGAGTTGGCCCAGTAGATGTGCGGCGCCGGGAGCGCCTGCGCCACCTGCGCCAGGACCAAGAAAGGCAAGACGGCCGCGAGCACGAGCGCGGCGCGGCCCGTGGCCCGCGCGCCGCTGCCAGTCGTCCGCGGGCGGCGCTTGCTCATCCGCGCCATAGCGTAGCCCGTGCCGGCGGAGGCGGCCGGGCCGCGATGAGTTTGCACGCTTGCGACGGTCATTGTCGATACCGATAGCTTCTAACCGTCACAGAGGCGACGAGCGCGTCACCCCCAGCCCAGATGGCCAAGCAAGAGGTCACCTTCGTAGATGCAAGCGGCCGCGACGTCCGCGTATCGAACCCGGACCGGGTGATCTTTCCGAGGACCAAGCGCTCGCCCCCGGTCACGAAGCTAGACATCGTCAACTACTACCTGGCGGTCGACGACGGCATCATGCGCGCGCTGCGGTGCCGGCCCACCACACTCGAGCGATGGCCGAAGGGCGTACACCCCGGCATCGTCTTATCGACGCGCGAAAAAGGCGGCGGCGATGCCTTCTTCCAGAAGCGCATCCCGCGCGGCGCGCCGGAATACGTGCAGACCGCACGGATCGAGTTTCCGTCAGGCCGCCACGCCGACGAGATCTGCCCGACGGAGGTGGCGGTCGTGGGATGGGCGGCGCAGATGGGGACGATCACGTTTCACCCGTGGCCGGTCCGCCGCGAGGATGTCGACCATCCGGACGAGTTGCGGATCGACCTCGATCCTCAGCCCGGCACCGACTTCGACGACGCCGTGCGCGTGGCGGCGGAGGCACGCGCGCTCCTGGACGAGCTGGGATACAGGGGCTTCCCGAAGACGTCGGGCGGCCGGGGAATCCACATCTACGTCCGCATCGAGCCGCGCTGGACTTTCACCGAGGTGCGCCATGCAGCCATCGCCTTTGGCCGGGGGCTCGAGCGGCGTCTCCCCGGTCAGGTCACGACCAAGTGGTGGAAAGAGGAGCGCGGCGAGCGAATCTTCATCGACTACAACCAGAACGCGCGCGACCGCACGATCGCATCGGCCTACAGCGTCCGCCCGAAACCGGGTGCGCCCGTATCGGCCCCGGTGGCTTGGAAGGAGCTCACCGAAGTCGCGCCGGAGGACTTCACCGTGGCAACGATGCCCGCTCGGTTTGCCGAGGTCGGTGATCTTCACGCCGAGATCGATGACGTAGCGCATTCGCTCGAACCGCTGCTTGAGATGTTCGAGAGCGACGCCGCCGAGGGCGAGGGGGATATGCCCTATCCGCCCGATTATCCGAAGATGCCGGGCGAGCCAAAGCGCGTTCAGCCCTCTCGCGACCGCGACCGGCCGCGGTAAAGGGCGCGAACGAGGTCGCGCCCGTGTAAGGGGGAGCGCCACAGCCGGCGCGCGCTTCGCCCTTATTCGCCGCTTGGGGTCAGCTGCGACTGGGGCAGCTTCGACCGGGCCTCCCTCGGGGCCGGGGCGGACGGCGGTGGGACCACCGGTCCGATGTCGCCGTCGGGGGCCTCGTCGAGGTCGATGATCACGGGCGCGTGATCGCTGGGCCCGCTGCCCTTTCGGGCGTGCCGGTCCACCCACGCCGCGCGGACGCGTTGCGCGACAGGCTCGCCGGCCAGGACCAGGTCAATCCGCATCCCCAGGTCCTGATGAAACATCCCTGCGCGGTAGTCCCAGTAGGAGAACACACGCTCGTTGGGCCAGCGGTCGCGCACGACATCGTGAAGCCCTAGCTGGACCAGCTCCGCCAGCGCCGCACGCTCCGGCGCAGTCACGTGGGTCTGACCGACGTAGGCATCCGGATTGAAGACATCGTCGTCAGTTGGAGCAATGTTCATGTCACCACACACCACCGTCGATTCAGGCCCGTCGGCGAGCGAGGCGCGCAGCGACTCGAGCCACTCGAGCTTGTACCGGTAGTGCTCGGAATCGGGGACGCGGCCGTTGGGAACGTACACCGAGACCACCCGGATCCCACCGCAGGTGGCGGCCACGGCACGCGCCTCCGGACGCGGGAAACCCGGCTCGCCGGGAAGACCCGCTACGACGTCCTCGAGCCCGGCCCGGGACAGGATCGCGACTCCGTTCCACGTCGGTTCGCCGTGCAACCCGACGGCATATTCACGCTTGGCCAGCTCGTCGCCGAGGAGGTCGAGGAAGGCGTCGTTTGCCAGCTTCGTCTCCTGAAGACAGACCACGTCGGGCTGCCGTTGGTCTAACCAGGGCAGCAGCCGCGGCATTCGCTGCTTGACGGAGTTGACGTTCCAGGTCGCGATTCGCACCTTGAGGCACGGTAGCGGCAGTGAGTCTCACGAAGCACCCGCCGGCTGGACCTCTGGCTCGATACCCGCCTGCAGCGGCCGTGCGTTTCCGCGGAGCAACAGGAAAGTCAGAAGCGCACCAATGGCGAAGATGCCTGCTGCCCACCAGAAGGCGGTTGTGTAGCCGTGAACGGCGGCGTGCGCCAGGAGATCGGCGGTGGGCTGCTTGCCCACGACGAAGCTGCTTGCCGCGGTCGCGGCCAGCGTGCTCAGCAGCGCGGTGCCGAGGGAGCCGCCGACCTGACTGGTCGTATTGACCAAGGCCGAGGCAACGCCGGCGTCGGCGGGGTCGACCCCGAGTGTGGCCAAGTCGGTCGCGGGTGGGAACACAAGGCCGATTCCGGCCCCCATGATGGTGAGCCCCGGCAGGACCTGCGTCGCGTAGCTCGCGTGCATGCCAAGCTGCGCGAGCAGTACCAGGCCGACGGCGGTGAGCACCATCCCAGCGGCGATGATCGGCCGGGGGCCCGCGCGGGGCGTCAATCGAGTGCTCATGCCGGCGCTGATCACCAGCGCGCCGGTCAGCGGCAGGAACGCGACCCCGGTCTTAAGCGGCGAGTAGCCGAGGGTCTGCTGCAGGTAGTAGGTGAGGAACAGGAAGACTCCGAACATCCCCGCACCAAGCGCTCCGAGAGCGAGGAATGAGCCGCCGCGGTTGCGGTCCAGGACGATGCGCAGGGGAAGCAGCGGATGCCTGCTGCGCATCTGAATCGCAACGAACGCTGCCAGGAGCACCACTCCGGCGACAAGGAACGCCACCGTCGTAGACGATCCCCATCCGTGGCTCTGGGCGTGTGCGAACCCGTAGACGAGTGCGAACAGGCCGCCCGTCGCCGTCGCGGTGCCCGGTACGTCGATCCGAGGCCTGGCGACATTGTCACGCGAGCGCAGCAACGCGAGGGCGCCAAGCGCGGCAGGAACAGCGAACGCCAAGTTCACGAACAGCGTCCAACGCCATGAGAGCGACTGAGTCAAGAGGCCGCCAAGCAACAACCCAAACGCACCCGCGCCTCCCCCGATCGCACCCCATACGGCAAATGCCCTACCGCGCTCACCCGGATCGGTGAACGTCGTGGTCAGCAGCGACAACGCTGCCGGCGCCAGCAGAGCGGCAAAGGCGCCTTGCAAAGCGCGTGCCGCGACGAGCACCTCGAAGCTCGGCGCAGCGCCGCCGATCGCGGACGCAACGGCGAAACCGATCGCACCGCCGATGAAGGTTCGCTTGCGGCCGAACATGTCGCCGATTCGCCCGCCGATGAGCAGCAGACTGCCGAACGCCAACGCGTAGGCGGTGATGATCCACTGGCGGTTGTCGTTCGAGAAGCCGAGCGCCTTCTGCGCGGAAGGCAGCGCGATATTCACGACGGTCACGTCCAGAACCACCATTAGCTGAGCAATCCCGAGCACCGCGAGGATCCACCACCGCCGCCCGTTGTCGCCGTCATCCACGACGGAGGGCGCTGCTCTACCCGATGCTCTCGTCTGTTCCGGCATACCTGCTCCGTTCTTGTCTGGTCCAGAACCGGCGCTCCTGCGACGTACGATGGGCGTCTCAGGATCGAACGGCCTTGTTTCTCAATGAGACATAGATGTATCACTGCACGACGACCTTGTCAAGACAGCAATGTCAAGTTGTGAGACACGGAGTCCGGCAAGCGAACTAGAATCAGATAGACATGAGCGCGACAAGCGACCTCAAGAACGCCCCCCGTTTCGATCGCACCGCGGTCGCGATTCTCGACGCCGCGGCGCATGTGTTCTCGGAAGAGGGCACTGGCGCGAACCTCGCGACGGTCGCGTCGGCAGCGGGCGTCAGCCGCGCCACGCTCTACCGCTACTACCCCAACCGCGAAGCGCTCCTTGAGGCGCTGGTCGTCCACGCGCTCTCCCAGGCCGGTGACAGGCTGGCCGATGCGGGTCTGGAGCGCGCCAGCGTGGAAGAAGCGATCGAGCGCATCGTGCGAGCGCTGGTCGCTGTCGGCGACCGCTTTGCGGTCGTTACCAGCGAGCAGTTCAAATGCGACCCGGCGATCCCGGAACGCCTAATCGGGGTCCCGATTCGCGCCGTGCTCGAACGCGGAGTGAGAGAAGGCCTGATCCGCGAAGACATTCCAGCCGACGTACTCGGCGTCCTTTTCGGCGGCACCATCATCGCCGCGATCAAACTCACCCGAATGCACGGGGTGGGTCACGAAGACGCCAGCGCGGCGGCGGCCACGCTGTTCCTTGACGGCGCGCGCGCTCGCTAACCGGGCGGCGGGCCCAGGCGCGCGCACTCGCGAGCCGACGGAGGGCTCAGGCGCGCGCGCTCGCTAGCCGGACGGGCGAGCCACCCTAGGACTGAGAGGCCGGCCCCCAAGTGGGTCCATGACCGGCGCCGGGCCAGCCACGGCCAGATCCTGGCCACCCCCTCTGTTGCCCCTGTTCGAAGAGTTCCGCATGGCTTTGCGCGCGCGCGACATCCGATGGGCTGAGGATTCCTACGAGGTGCCCGGCGTCAACGACAAGCACGCGCCTGTCAGGCGACCCCTCCATGCGCGCGGCGACCGCGAAGAGTGGATCATCGGGCCCGCACCACACAATTTGATCCGGCGTCGCGGCGCCGGCGGTCACGGGCGCCCTTGACCTGCTCTCGCTCGGCAGCCACGCCATTCGCTGAACCGTGGTGAGCCCCACGATGCGGCCGTCAGGAGTGCCGATGGGGAAAGACGAGAATCGGCTGGTACGGACGTAGCCCTCGATGACCTCGCCCACCGTCGTTGTCGCTGTAACGACCACGGGATCGGTCGTCATGGCATCGCGGACGCGGAGAACCCCGAGCTGTGAATGTTTGCTGACCTGTTCCTGCTGCTGGCGCGCTGCGACGGTTATGAACCATCCGATCAGAGCGAGCCATATGCCGCCGATCCCGCCGCCACCGGTAAGAAACTCGAGGATCCCAACCGCAATCAGGAGAAATCCGCCGGCGGTACCGACCCTGGCGGCAACCCTCGTTGCGCGCAGCCGGTCATCCCACCGGCGCCAGAGCAGCGCCCGCAGAATCCTGCCGCCATCGAGCGGAAAGGCCGGGAGCAGATTGAAGACGGCGAGCAAAACGTTGATACCCGCGAGCCATCCCAACGAGGAGACAAGTAGCGAGCTGATGCCGACCAGGCCCAACACCCACGAGGCCAGCGCCATGACCGCGGCGATCGCAAAGCTGGCCGCCGGACCCGCCGCGGCCACTTCAAGCTCAGCGCGCGCTGTCGGCGTGTCACCTTGGAGCTGGGCCACGCCGCCGAACAACCACAGGACGATTCCCCTCACCTCGACCCCGTGCCTTCGCGCCACCAAAGCGTGCGCGAGTTCATGGGCCAGCAAGCAGGCGTAAAACGTCGCGGCCGTGAGGAGGGCGAACAGCCAGTATCCCCAAGCGCTGTAGCCAGGCGCTGCGGCCGGTAACAGCGTGGCAGCCAGGGTCCAAGCGATCAGGAACAGGATCGGGAAAAGGCTCCAATTCGCACCCAGCCGGATGCCGCTTACGCGGCCGAGATGCACGCTCTCATTCATCTGGTCATGCCCTTCCGCCGGACATCAATTGGGCATGCAGATAGCGAAGCGCCCGGCAACGGGCAGCCGGCCCGCGGAACCGCGCAAGCTCCCGGCCGTCGCTGAGACATACGGCCCAGCCCCAGAGGATCGGCTTCAAGAGGATCGCGTGGGCGGTGGACATTGCAGACTCGATATTGGCTCGCTTCGGGAAGGGGAGCCTGAAATCTTTCAAAGAGATTCCTGAGAGCCACGAACCTCCGGTTCTCTCGGGACGTGCGCCTTCCCCCTCTCGGGACGCGCGCCCCTCCCCTCTCGGTTGATTCCCGACAACCTCTTGCATCGCTCTGAGAAAGCGTTGCTGGAGTCCGTCGTTGCCCGTAAAAGCGGTGCGGACCATGGCTTCCCGCAAAGAACAGAAAGAGCAAGCACGCAACCGGAGGCGGGCGGAGGAACGCGCGCTCGAGGAGCGCGCCCAACGTAGCCGGCGCTTTCGAATGCTCGCGGGCGTTGGGGTGGTCGCAGCAGCCTTCGTGGCGGTCGCGATCGCCGTCTCGACCGGCGCCAGCGGCTCTCCCCCCAAACCCGAGAGCCCGGCGGCACAGCACACCGCGGCGGCCGTCGACACGCTGCTGAAGGGGATACCGGAGTCCGGCAATACGCTCGGATCCAAGAAGGCGAAGGTGACGCTGACAGAATTCGGCGACCTCAAGTGCCCCATCTGTCGTCAGTTCGCGCTTGGCGCCGAGAAGCAGCTCATCGCGCGAGATGTCCGCGCCGGGCGCTTGAAGATCAAGTACCAGTCGCTGTGCACGGCGACGTGCGCGGGACCCCAACCCGGCGTCTTTTCGACCCAGCAGGCCGCTGCGCTCGCGGCGGGCCAGCAGGACCGGGCCTGGTACTACATCGAGCTCTTCTACCACCTCCAGGGTGACGAGACCACGAGCTACGTCACCCCCTCATTTCTTGAGAACCTGGCAAAGCTCGTCCCGGGATTGAACTACGGCAAATGGAACTCCGATCGGGGCTCGTCCACGCTGGCCGACCGCGTGAGCGCAGACCAGCGCGCCGCCCAAGCGGCCGGCTTCAGCGGCACCCCATCCGTGATCGTCCAGGGGCCGAAGGGACTGCGCAAGATCGCTTACCTGGGTGACTACGCGACCTACGAAACGGCCATCAGAGCAGTGCAGTGAACGACAGGTTGCGATCCGCGATGGTGGCCCTCGCGGTGCTCGGCCTGGGGATCGCCGCCTATCTCACCTACGTGCACTACTCCGGTGCACAGGTCGCGTGTACCGCCGGCCAATCATGCGTCAAGGTGCAGACCTCGCAATGGTCGAGGCTCGACGGTGTGCCGGTCGCATTGATTGGCCTGGTCGGCTACCTGGCGATCCTGGCCGGCCTGCTCGCTCCCGACCGCGAGGAGAGCCGGCTGGTCACACTGGGACTGGCTCTCACCGGCTTCGGCTTCAGCGCCTACCTGACCTACCGCGAGCTGTTCTCGATTCATGCGATCTGCGAGTGGTGCGTCTCGAGCGCGGTGATCATGACTCTCCTCCTTGCCGCCGCAGCCTTTCGGTATATCGCGGCACCGGCTGCCGGTGGCGCCGCCCTTAGGCGGTCGCCACACTCGGCAGCCAGCTGAACCGCCGCGCCGCAATCGCGGCCGCGGCCAATCCCCAGATCGCAAGCACCAGCAGGTCCTTCGGCGCGAACGCCGCGCTGAAGCTGGAATGCACCGATGCGAGATGCAGCGCTGAGGCCAGGTGCTCGACCGGGAACACCGAAGCGATCGATTGCAGCGTGTGGCTGAGGTTCTCGTTCGGGATCCAGATGCCGGAGATGAAGTACAGCGGCATCACGGTCGCCTGCACGATCGGCTGGGCGGCGTCGACCGACCCGATCAGGCCCGCGACGGCGTAGCTGATGCACGCGAACGACAGCGTCCCGACGATCACGGTGCACGCGATCGCGACGAGCGCTCCCGGGGCCACCGAAAAGCCGTAGGCGAACCGACCGATGAGCAGCAGGACTGCGGTCATGGCGGCCGTGGTCACGAGCGTCGCCAGCGCTTGGCCGCCGATCAGGATCGTCGCCGACACCGGCGTGGCGCGACGGCGCTTGAGGATGCCCGTCTCGCGCGCCGAGGCGATCGACACAACCAGCGTCGCGTATGCGCTCGTGATGATCGACATGGCCAGGATGCCGGGGATGTAGAAGTGCGACAGCTTCACGTGCACGCCGTCGACCACCGTGGTCCCGTGACCGAATACGCCGGCCAGGATGACCAGCAGGATGATCGGGAAGGCGATCGTGAAGAACCGCGCGCGGGGGTTGCGGAAGGCCGCCAGCAGGTCGAAGCGGACCTGATGCGCAAGCAGCGTCAGCGGACCGCCACCCGCGGGCGTGCGGCGCCCGGGGTGTGACTTCGTGCCGGCGATGAGACTCGTCGGGGCGGGGATCACCGCGGCGTCGACGGCATCGTGCGACGCCGCGGCATTGCGCTCCCGCCAGGCGCGGAACAGTCGGCTCAAGATCAAGATCATCGTTGGCTCCTTGCGGTTTCAGTAGCGGTTTCGGACTGGGTGAGCGACAGGTAGACGTCTTCGAGCGTGGGCCGCGTGACGTCGAGGTCGTCGAGATCGAACCCTCGTGCCAGCGCCCAGCCGGAGAGGGCGTGCAGGTCGGCGGCGACGGTGTGACTTTCGATCAGCACGTGGCCACCGCCCTGCCCCTGCGCGCGCTCGGCGAGCGGCTCCGGGAGGTCGCGGATGCTGGCGTCGTGCGGGAGCGTGAGGGAGATGCGGGCGGCCGAGAGGTTGCGGTCGCCGAGCGTCTGGGGAGTTCCCGACGCCACGATCCGCCCGGCGGCGATCACTGCGATCCGGTCGGCCAGCCGCTCGGCCTCGTCCATGTAGTGGGTGGTGAGGAAGACGGTCTTCCCGATCTCGCGCAACCCGGCGATGACTTCCCAGGCCAGCCGTCTCGCCGAGGGGTCAAACCCGGTGGTCGGCTCGTCGAGGAAGACCAATTCGGGATCGCCGGCAAGCGCGAGCGCCACGTCGAGCCGGCGGCGCTGGCCCCCGGAAAGAGAGGTCGCACGCTGGTCGGCCTGCTCGCGCAGCCCCACGAGCGCGAGGGTCTCGTCAACGGGGCGCGGCGCGCGGTAGTAGCCGCTGTAGAGCTGTAGGCATTCGCGCACGGTGAGCCCGGGCTCGGCCTGTGATTCCTGTAGAACGACTCCGATCCGCTCCCGCCAGTGGGCCGGCGCATTCGCCGGATCGGCGCCCAGCACCTCGACGGTGCCGGCGGTCGCGGTGCGGAAACCTTCCAGGATCTCAACCGTGGTGGTCTTGCCGGCCCCGTTGGGGCCCAGGAACGCGAAGATTTCCCCGCGGCGGACCTCGAGATCGATCCCGCGTACTGCCTCATCGCTGCCGTAGCGCTTGCGCAGTCCCCGGACGGCGATGACTGCTTCGTTTGGTGTATTGGCCGCCTGGCGCTGAGCCATGGCGACCTCGAGTGAGTTCGTGAGCATGCCGGCTACGGTAAGCACGGCAGGCGGGACTGTCATCGGAGCGCGGTTCGAACTTTGGGCTCCACCCGAGGGTGGATGGCAATCAGCCTGTCGGCCGATGACGGCGGAGCGCTGCGGTCCTATTGTTAGTTAGGCATGTTGAAGGTGCTCGCAGACTGGTTTACGAGCAGCCGCTTTTCGAGCCCTGGCTCCAGGCGGGCCCCGGTCGAGGTGATCGTGCTGCGATCGCTGGGACTCGTTTATCTGACGCTGTTCATCGTTACCACAGCGACGACCAAGCCGTATCCGGCGCTTCACGGCCGTGGCCTGGCAGTGCTGGTCGCGAGCATCGTGCTGATCGTCGCGGCTATCGGAGTAGCGCCCCCGCGCCGTGAGGTCTCGACGCGGACTCGCATCGCTCTGCTGCTAATGGTGACCGCGGCCTCAGCGGCGCTTGCTTACCTCCAGCCGAAGGGAATCTGGCAGGCGGGGCCCTACTTCGTGGGAATCGTCGCTGCGATGCGCCTCGAGCGCGGTCCCGCTGCCCTGGTGTTGGCCGTGGCATTGGTGGCCACAGGCGTGGTCGCTGCGGCGGCCGGACACGGAGCCGCCGCGCTGTCGGTGCTGCTAGGGGCAGTGCCGTGGTTCTTCGTGATGCGCTTGATGCGCAGGCTGCGCGACGAGACCTCGGCGCTCGAGGCCTCGCAGGCGGCCGAGGCCCGCGCTGCGGCGTCGGCCGAACGCGGACGGCTGGCGCGTGAGATGCACGATGTGCTCGCGCACTCGTTGTCGGCGCTGGCACTGCAGCTTGAGAGCTCGCGCCTGCTGGCACGCGACCGCGGCGTCGACCCTGACGTGGTAAGCGCGCTCGACCGGGCCCATCACCTAGCCGCCAGCGGGCTGGAGGAGGCGCGGCGGGCAATCGCCGCCGCGCGGGGCGAGGAGCTACCGGGACCCGAGCGCATCGAGGCGCTGACCGCTGCCTTTACCGAGCAGAGCGGCTTGCCGGTGAAGCTGACTGTGACCGGCGAACCGCGCGAGCTTGCTCCAGACATGCGCCTTGCGATCTATCGAACCGCCCAGGAGGCGCTCACCAACATCCGCAGGCATGCCACCCCCCAGAGCGTTGACGTGGAGCTCTCCTATCTCGGCGATGAGACCGTCCTGGCCGTCGAGGACCATGGCGCTCCCGATGCCCCGCCGCCGGCCAGCCCCGCTCAAAACAATGGCGGTGGTTACGGGCTTGCGGGAATGCGGGAGCGCGCCGAACTGCTCGGGGGAAGCCTGGTCGCGGAGCCGACCGCGTCGGGCTTCCGAGTCGAGCTTTCGCTCCCGGCGTCGCCCGCGATCTCCGCCGCCACGCGATGACTGAACCCGTTTCGGTGCTGCTGGCGGATGACCAGCGGCTGGTCCGCGAAAGCCTCGCCACGATGCTCGGATTGCTCGATGGGATCGAGCTGGTGGCGACCGCATCCGACGGGGAGGAGGCGTCTGCACTGGCGGCAGAGCACCGTCCGCAAGTCGTGTTGATGGACCTGCGCATGCCGCGCCTCGACGGGATCGAAGCGACTCGGCTCCTGCACGAACGCCAGCCCGAGGTCCGGGTGATCGCGCTCACCACATACGCGGACGATGAGAGCGTCCTGGCCGCATTGAGGGCGGGAGCGCGTGGCTACCTGACCAAGGATGCCAGCGCTGAGGACATCCGGGCCGCCATCTTCAGTGTGGCCGCCGGCGAAGCCGCGCTCGACCCGGCGGTGCACCACCATGTCGTCGCGGCGGTCGCCGGCGAGGCGCCGCCGGCTACGGACGCGGGTCGCGAACCCTCCGACGCCGGTCTGCCCGACGGCCTCACACGGCGCGAGGCCGAGGTTCTGGAGCTGATCGCTGAAGGATTGACTAACGGCGAAATCGCTGAGCGGCTGGTCGTGAGTCCCACTACCGTCAAGTCGCACATCAACCACCTGTTCGGCAAGGCCGGCCTACGCGACCGGGCGCAGGCCGTGCGCTACGCATACAGCCACCATCTGGCCAGCCCGCCTGAGTGATAGGCCAGCCCGCCTACTGACCGCAGGTCTGAGTCAGGGCCAGCCCGCCTGAGTGACCGCCTGGATCTGAGTCAGGTCTACCCGACTGGCAGTCACGCGCCGAGCGCCTCGAGCTCCGCGCGCGCGTGTTCGGTTCGCGGACGGTCGCCCTTGCGCTCGAAGATATCGAGCGCGGCGCGTGCCGCCTCCGCCGCCTCCTTGAGAGAACCCCGTGCCGCCATCACACGGCCGAGCTGGAGCTGGGCTTCCCCAAGCGACTGGTACAGGTCCGTCGGGGTGGCATAGTCCAAGGCGCTACGCGCCCAGCGCTCAGCGGCATCGAGGTCGCCCTCGGCTAGGGCGAGCGCGGAGCGAGCCTGGTGGGTGTAGATGAAATTGAGAACGTCCTCTGGCGCGCTCAGCTCTTCGGCGAGCTCGGCGGCGGCCAGGGCGCCTTCGCGGTCGCCGCGGAGCGCATTGGCCCAGGCGAGCATCGCCACAACGGTCGAGCGGTACGAATACTCGACCAGCTCGGCCAGCAACCGATCACCGCGCCGTAGCACCTCAGCGGCGGCATCCGGATCGCCCGCCACGAGCTCGGTATCCCCGAGTTCCTGGTGACAGGCGCCGGCCATCACCGGAGCGCCCATTTCCGTGTAGGTGTCGCGTGCGCGCCGCGTGAGCTCACGTGCCCGCTCAAAATCTCCTTCGGCCTGTGCCAACCACCCCCGTCCGAGGTCGATCCCTCCCGCCTGGTACGCACCTTGGTCGTCACGGTCGATCGCTTCGATCGCACGCCTGACCTCCTCGGCGCTGGCCAGGCCGTGCCACAGCGCGCTGACATACCAGCTCAGGGCCCTGGCGCGAAGTCCGTCGTCCCCGGCACGCTGGGCGTAGTCGGCAGCGAGGGCCATGTGCTCCGCCCAGGGCGTCGCCCGGGCAGCGAGCACGTATGCGATTGCCCACGCGAAGTGGGCCCGCGCCAGTCCGCGGACGTCGTCTCGGCGCTCGAACTCCGCGATGATTTCAGGCAGGCGCGGCTCAAACGTCGCCATCGCCTCGTGTGGACGCGAGCGCACCACCAACTCGAATCGGATCAGCGCCGCGAAGGCCCGAAGGCCCGGGTCGCGCTCGGCCGCCGCCAACGCCGCTGCCATCCGCTCCAGCTCGCCGGTCTCGACGAGCTGGTCAGCCAGCTCGATCGCGATGCTGGCATGCAAATGGTCGTCCTCGGGAGTCAGATCGAGGGCTCGCTGAAGCAGGCTGTCGGCGGCCACTCTGTCGCCTCGGTGGCCCGCCCGTTGGCCCCCGCGATACAGACATCGCGCAGCGCGGCCGCGCACCGATGGCTCCACCCTCTGGCCGAGCTCTTGCCTGTACCGCACCGTCTGCTCGAGGTGCCAGCCGACGATCTCGTCGAGCTCGGGTAGTCCAGCCGCCGCCTGCTCCAGCCAGTCGGCGAAACGCTCGTGCAGCTCGGCGCGTTGCGCCTTTGGCAATGCGTCGTACGCGGCATCGCGGATCAGGAGGTGGCGAAAGCGATAGGCGTCATCCCCCCTGAGCACTGCCGGATGCGGTCTGATCAGTTCGCGGCGCACGAGCCCGGCGAGCCAGGTGTCCACCTGGCTCACGAGCCGCTCGTCCGCCAGCGCTTTCACCGCCAGGCGGTGGAACACCTCCCCCTCGACCGCCCCGCGTTCCAGCAGCGCCCTCTCCTCGGCTCCGAGTCGCTCGAGGCGCGCCGCGAGAAGCGCATGGATCGTGGAAGGAACCTGCACTGCCCCGCTCTCGCGCGTGAGTGCCACCATCTCCTCGAGGAAGAGGGGATTGCCCTCGCTTGCCGCGACGATGTGGCCTCGCGCAGCGGCATCGAGCCCATTGCCGATCTGATCGAGCAGTGCAAGTGACTCTTCTGAACCAAGCGGTTCGAGCAGCACCGTCTGTGCGTTGAACTTGCCGCCGCCCCACGCCGGGCGCTCTTCCAAGAGCTCGGGCCTGGCCGTGCACAGCACCAGAATCGGTGCTCCGCGGGAGAGGTCGACCACGTGGTCGAGAAGGTCGAGCAACATGGCCTCGGCCCACTGGAGGTCGTCGATGTGCAGCACGACGGGGCGCGTCTGTGCGAGCGATTCCAGAGTTCGCCGCACCTCGAGGAAGAGCTCCTGGGGGATCGCCGCGCCGCCGTGGCGAAGCCGCTCGACTGTCAACCGCGCCGACTCCCCGGCCCCCTGCAGAGCATCGATCAGCGGCCAGAAGGTAATCCCCTCGCCGTAGGCGAGGCAGCGCCCTACCAGGACGAGCGCGTCGTCGCCGATTCCGTGGAGAAGCTCCGCGACAAGCCGAGACTTTCCGACTCCCGCCATGCCCAGCAGGGTGAACAGATGGCAGCCCGCTTCGCGCACCACACGCTCCCAGGCATCACGCACGAGCGAAAGCTCGCGCTCGCGCCCCACCAACATCGAATCCATGTGGCGCGCGACTCCGGCGGCGGCTGGATCGACCGACATGAGGCGAAACGCCCGGACCGGATCGGACTTGCCTTTGAGCGCCAGCTGCTCCAGCGGCTCCACCACAACGGCGTCGCGCACGAGCCGTAGTGTCTCTTCGCCCAGCACGATCTCTCCGGGCGCCGCAACCTGCTCGAACCTCGCCGCCACATTGACCGCGTCTCCGGTGGCGTAATTCTCGCCCTCGCTCATCAGCACCGTCCCGGTGTTGACTCCCGTTCGGAAGCGCAGGGTGACTCCCACCTCCTCTGCGACCTCGGGCAGTCGCTCACGGATCTCGGCGGCCGCGCGCACTGCGCGCAGCGCATCGTCCTCGCGCACGATGGGGATCCCGAACACGGCCATCACCGCGTCCCCGATGAACTTCTCCACCGTGCCGCCGTGGCGCTCGATGGTGGTGCGGATCACCGCGAAGTACCGGTTCATCACGCCGCGCAGCACCTCGGGATCGAGTTCCTCGCCGAGCGCGGTGGAGCCCGTGACATCGCAAAACAACGCGGTGACCATCTTGCGCGTCTGGCGCAGTGCGACCAGATCCTCTGGAAGAGGTGCGCCACAGGCACCGCAGAAGCGGAAGCCGCTCGGGCTCTCAACCCCACAACGCTCGCAAACCGCCATCCCGTGAACCCCTCAAGGAGAGGTATACAGGGCCAAGCCGGTCTTGGGCGGGTGGAGCGCCTCAGGCCCGGGGCGGCAGGTCCTCAGAGCCGCGCCGGTACGCTGCTAGCGAGCTCACGGCCCTGCGCGTCGAGCGCCGTGACACGAAAGTAGCCGCTCTTTATGCCCAGCGGGATGACCGTCTCGAATCCGACCCGCTTGGCCACACCAAGCGTCCGCAAGGCGTCCGCCCGTTTGCCGGCGTGCACCAGCCAGTCCGAGACGCCGGTGGCGCCGTTCCAGCTCGCGAACAGGAGACTGTGCCCGTGGATGCCGGTGCGCCTGGCCACGAGGGCGGGCGGATCGGTCGGCCTGCCCACCCAGGGGTACCGGTACGCGCGGTAGGAGGACTGCTTTGAGCCAACTCGCCAATCGGCGACAAGCTTGCCGTCTGCGGAGAACTCGCTGATCACCGGCTGGCTTCCCCACCCGATCACGACGTGGCCATCGGGCAGGGTTTGGAAGCTGCCCATGGCGTCGGCGAGTAACGGCTGGGGATGGCGGTATGAGCGCGCCAGTTGGGCCGTACGGTGCTGCTCGTCGACCTGCAGGGCGATGCCTCGGGATTGTGACTCCGTGTTGCTATTGCCGCTGCCGTCGTCGAAGCCCGCATCGCCATCGTCAAACATCGTGATGGTTGAGTTGGTTGGGCTCCGAGCGTCGTGCTGCCAGGAGAACACAGCGCCATCGCCCAGCTGGAAGTCGCTGCGCTTGCCGCCGAGGCGCCAGATCACGTGCCCTGTCTTTCGATCGAGTTTGTACAGCGACCAGGTGCAGCGCGCCGACACGAGCAGGTTGCCATCGGGAAGGACGTCGATCGAGTTGACATGGATGTAGTCGAGGGGGACGGCCGGACGCTGGTAGGTCTCGTCCACACCGACGTGCTCGAGGCTGCGCCACTCGAACAGCACCCGGCCGCTGGCCACGTCCACTTCCTGGATCACTGACTGCCGAGCGGTCCCGTTGCTCGGACCACCGATCGGGGAGAGGTCTGCGGGAACGGCCTCCGGGTAGCAGACGAAGAGCGCGGTTCCCCTCGATGTCAGCAGGAACTCGTGCATGTCCATCCGACGACCGTTGCCGGCACGGACGCGCGCGACCTCGCGGTAGGAGCTGTCGACGATGACGCCCTCGCCCCGCCCGAATCCCTCGATCGTCATTCTGCCTTCCCACCAGGTCAGCATGGGCCGGCCGCGATAGAGTTGGCGGCGGAAGTTGCTCGCCCAGAAGTCTGTGGGGTTGCGTTTGAACCACACGGGGTCGCCGCGCTCGTCAACTATCAGGGGGCCGCCGTGCGCCCCGCCGCTCGCGCTGGTCGCGAGAAACAGACACCCCGGAGCCGTGCCGCTGCCGGTGAATGCCACGTTGGGCGGGTTGAGGTCGGGCTGCGAGACAACCTTGAGCACACGGTGGGCAGGAGGGTTGGCAAACGAGTACAGCGTCGGCACGGGCGGGCGGTGGGGGTGGTGGTGATCAAAGGCGTGGGTCGCGCCCAAAGCGACCCCGCCCAGGGCTGCCACGCCCACGGCTCCAGCCGCCCCTTTGAGCAGCGTGCGCCGCGTTTGTAGGTCAGAACGCGAGGTTTCCCCGACGTCAATCATGTCCACGACATAGCAGAAGCGTGTGATAAACCGGGTTTGGGTGCCGATGAATTTCGCTGGCCCGCACGGTCTCTAGCCATATGAACGCAACCGCTAGGAGGATGTCGTGTCCAGCACGCAGACCCGCGTAGACAAGATCACCACGGTCGTCATCCCTGTCGCCGATGTGGACGGCGCAATCGAGTTTTATACCCAAAAGCTCGGCTTCAACAAGCGCGTCGATATTCCTTTTGGGGGGCAGTACCGGTGGGTGGAGGTCGCACCCGGTGACGCCGAGACGACGATCGCGCTCGCCCCGCCGCCGCCCGGCGGCTCAACCGGCAACCGCGAGACCGGTATCGGCCTGCACACCGACGACATCGATGCCTATCACGCCGACCTCAAGTCCAAGGGCGTCGACGTCGATGACGAGGTCAGCCGTATGGGTGACCCTGTGCCGCCGCTGTTCTGGCTGCGCGACCCAGAAGGTAACTCCGTGATGGTCGTCCAGTAGTGACGCGCACGCGCGTTTAGCGAACTTTGGCGATTCGGTTCGGCCCTGATGAACCGAATCGCCATCGTTCCGGACAAAGCGAAGCGAGCCAACAGCTACTCGACCCACCCAGGCCGCACGAGGCCGGTCTCGTAGGCGAGCACAACCAGCTGCGCCCGGTCCCGCGCCCCGAGCTTGATCATCGCTCGGCTGACGTGAGTCTTTGCGGTCGCTGAGCTCACGACGAGCCGGCGCGCTATCTCCGCGTTGGAGAGACCGGTCGCGGCGAGCGCCATCACTTCGCGCTCGCGTTCGGTGAGCTCGGTGAGCGCTTCCGAGCGCGGCGGCTCCTTCGCGCGAGCTGCAAACTCGCCTATCAGCCGCCGCGTCACCGACGGCGAGAGCAGCGCCTCACCGCTAGCGACGACCCTGACAGCCTCGACCAGCTCGGCCGGCTTGGTGTCTTTGACAAGAAAGCCGGCGGCTCCCGAGCGGATCGCCTCAAACACGTACTCATCGAGCTCAAACGTGGTGAGGATCACAATCCGTACGTCAGCCAAACGCTTGTCCGAAGCAATTTCCCGCGTCGCCGCCAGCCCATCGAGCACCGGCATGCGAATGTCCATGAGAACCACATCGGGGTGGAGCTCGGCTGCTTGTTGCACCGCCTGCCTGCCATCGTCCGCTTCGCCCACCACCTCCAGATCGGCCTGCGCGTCCAACAGCGCGCGGAAGCCGGCGCGAACAAGTTCCTGATCATCGGCGATCAGCACGCGAATCATGCGCCGTCTCCGATCGGCAGCCTGGCCTTCACCCGGAATCCGCCCTCCGGACCGGCTCCTGCTTGAAGCTGGCCTCCCAGGGCGCCCACGCGCTCGCGCATCCCTGGAATGCCGCTGCCGCCGTCGTTGTCCCCGTCGCCACCCGGACCGCTCCCGTCATCGTCGATCTGTACGGCGAGCGCATCCGGCTCGTAGTCGATGTGGACCGTCGCGGCGCCCGCGCTTGAGTGGCGCACGACGTTCGTAAGCGACTCCTGAACGATCCGGAACGCGGCCAGATCCACGCTTGTGGGAAGGGGCCGCCTTTGGCCCTCCACCTCGAGCGAGACCTCGACGCCGGCGGTACGCGTGCGCGAGATCAGCTCATCGAGCGAAGCCAACCCCGCAATCGGACCTCGCGGCGGCTGTTCGCCGTCTCCTCTCAGAACGCCGAGCACCGAGCGGACCTCACGCAGAGCCTCGCTGCTCGCCTCGTTGATCGCGGAAAGAGCCGTGCGCGCCTGCTCAGGGTGGTCGTCGAGCAGATGCAATGCGACGCCCGATTGCACGTTGATCAGCGAAATGCTGTGAGCGAGGACATCGTGAAGTTCGCGGGCGATGCGCAGCCGCTCCTCATCGGCCCGGCGACGCGCCTGCAGCTCCCGTTGGCGCCGGACCTCGACCATCCGCTCTCGCCGCCCCCGGATGGCCTCGCAGATCACCAACAGCACGAGCAGCCAAGCGGCGAGCGCGACCGCGGCGAGAAGCGGCGGCGCCTTTCCGGTCCCAAGCGCCGGCGGCAGCCAGAGGAAAAGTGCCCAGCCCGCAACAATCGAGAGCCTCGTGAGTAGGCGGTGACCTGCAATTACCGCTGTCGCAAAGGCGATCACCAGCGACAGGTACACAGGCCCTTGGGGATAGCCGAGCGCGACGTACAGCAGCGTGACTCCGAACACCAAGACGAACACGACCTGGGGATGGCGCCGCTTGAAGATGAGCGCGAGCGGCCCGCAAGCCAGGAGCACGAACCCAAAAGCGCCAAGGTGTTGCGGGACCATGCAAGATGCCCCCCACCAGCAACTTTGATGTGTGTGGCTGTGTTGGTGGGCGGCCGCCCCGATCGTGCCCCCGATCTGAACCACTGCCACCACGGCCGCCATCCTCAGGTCTCGCCATCTGACGGCGCCCGGCAGCTCTCGGAACCAAGGTGTGCTGTCCTCGGACGGGTTCACGTGGCCACGATAGCCCCGCTAGGCCGCATCTTCATCGGTCCCGCGAAGCGGTTCGGACTACTCCCGCGGGAGTAGGCGGACGACCGAATTCCAACCGCGGGAGGCAGGCGAGAAGCCGCCTCCAGGCCGATGACAAGCGCACGCCCTGGGTTCAGGATGCGACACATGACCAAAACCGCAAATAGGCAACGCCGCATCGCCGTCGCAATGGGCCTGGAAGCCGCCACCCTCGCGGTGATGGCCTTTCTGCACCTCGCCGGCTCTCTTGGCGGCAGCCTCAGCTCATTCTCGGCGCCCGAGGCGGGCCTCGCGGAGGCCGTCATCTGCCTCGTGCTGGCGTACGGCGCGACCGGCTTGATGAAAGGCAGGCCGCGGGCGCGGGCGGTCGCAATCGCCGCCACCGTCTTCGCGATCGCCGGCTTCGTTGTCGGCCTCGGCGAAACGCTCCGGGGTGGACAACCGCTCGACATTGCCTACCACCTGACGATGCTGCCCCTACTCGCGCTCACCTTGCGCGCGCTCGCACGGCGACCCGAACGTGGCACAAGCACACCCGTTAACCCGTTGGAGAGGAGCCTGACATGAACAATGAATCATTCTGGGGCTTCGGCTTCGGCCGCGACCCGAAGCTTCGCGCGGCGGACGCCGATCGCGAAGCGACCGCTGACCGCATTCGTCGCGGACATGCCGAGGGCCGCCTCGACACCGCCGAGCTGCAACAGCGACTGGAGCGCTGCTATGAGGCCAAGACCCTCGGTGAGCTCGACGAGCTCGTCACCGACCTGCCCCGTGAGACCGAGGCGAAATCGCCACCTCGCTTCGCGCCGCTGCGCTGGCGCTTCGTGCCGCTCGTGCCCTTCCTGATCGCGCTGCTCGCGATCTGCGCCTTGACAGGTCACCATGGTCACCACGCCTTCTGGGTGTTGATCCCACTGACGTTCTTGGTGTACAGAATGTGGTGGTGGCGCCGGCGGCCGTCGCGCATGGTCGGCGGCCGAGGACCTGGAACCTGGCTCTAAGCCCAACCCAGAGTGGCTTCGTCGACACGCACTGAACGCATAATCGCCCGGATACGCGCCATCCCCGAGGGGTTCGTCCAAACCTACGGCGACATCGACCCGCGCGCGCCCCGCCTTGTGGGGCGCGTGCTGTCGGAGCTTCCGGGTCCCGGCGAACTCGGCGAGCACAGCGACCCCGGCGAGCACGGCGACCTCGATGATCTCCCGTGGCACCGCGTGGTGCGCGCCGACGGTCGCGCACCCGTAGGCAGAAGGCAGCTCGCGCTCCTGCGAACAGAAGGGGTGCCGATCCGTGGCGATCGTGTCGACATGCGACGCGCCCGTGTGCCACGGGAGCACCTGGACGCTCCTTAGAGCGTGCCCAACGCGCGCCTAGCGCTGGCGCTCGCACCGAGTGAGGTCCATCACAGCGGGAAGGATCTCGTCCTCCCGACGGTCCCTTTTCACAACTCGCCAATCTGACGGGTCACGAAAACAAAATCGGGAGACACGATGGTAACTCGTAGAAAAATCAGGTTTTACGCAAGTAGCGTTGTAGGCGTCGGTGTTGCCCTGGTTGTTGCCGCATGCGGCGGCAGCTCGGGCTCGCAGTCCTCGAACAACGCCTCAAGCTCCACGCCGTCCTCGACAAATGCGGCGGCGACTAGTGTGATGGTTAAGACAGCGAACAGCTCTGGGGGCAAATTTCTCGTCGGCCCGTCCGGAAAGGCGCTTTACCTCTTTGACGCCGATAAGAACGGCATGTCAGCCTGTTCGAGCGCGTGCGCGAAGCTCTGGCCTCCGCTGACGACGACAGGCAAGCCCGGGGCCTCCGGCGGTGCGATGTCTGCCGATCTAGGGACGATCAGGCGGTCGGACGGAACCAAGCAGGTCACGTATAACGGTCACCCGCTGTATTACTACGCCGGTGACACGAGTCCCGGGCAGACGGCCGGTCAGGGACTCAACGACTTCGGCGCCCAGTGGTGGCTGGTTACCCCGTCCGGTTCGGCCATCACGAAGTCGGTCTCCGGTGGTAGTTCTTCATCGAGTAGCTCCTCAGGCGGCGCCTACTCGAGCGGCTCATCGAATAGCTCCTCCAGTGGCTCGTCCACCGGCGGCGGCTGGGGCTAGCGCGGGCACAGCTGATCTCATCTGAATTGACTGGTGCCCGCCGCAGCGCGGGCATCAGTCGTTTGCGGTCCCTCGGCGGTCCGCTGGCGCCAAGCGGACGTCGGGTCGCGGGTGACGTCGCGCTGTCGAGCGCCTACGGGTTTCTCAACCACCTCCTGAGCTCGCAGAATCGTCGAGCTGAGCGGGAAGGATTTCGCGCCCGCCGGTGTCCTTGGGGACGACTCGCGCGATTTGGTAGTCGCGAATCCACAAGGCAGGAGTGACAAAGATGGGCTTTTCTAGGAAAGTTGCGTTCCGCGCCAGCGGCGCCCTCGCCGCGGCCGGAGTCGCTCTGGTCGTGGCAGCGTGCGGCGGCAGTAGCTCGAGCTCGCACACCTCGACGCATGCTTCCAATTCAACGCCGTCCTCGACAAACGCGTCGGCCACGAGCGTGACAGTCAAGACAGCGCACAGTTCGGCGGGGACCTACCTGGTGGGTCCGTCGGGAAAGACCCTATATCTGTGGGTCGCCGATAAGAACGGCAAGTCGGTATGCAGCGGCGCGTGCGCAAAGGTCTGGCCTCCGCTCACCACGACCGGGAAGCCGGCCGCCGGCGGCGGCGCGACGACGGCCGATCTTGGCACGATCACGCGCTCGGACGGCACCAAGCAGGTCACCTACAAGGGTCACCCGCTGTATTACTACGCGGCCGACACCGGCCCCGGCCAGACGACCGGTCAGGGCAGCAACAGCTTCGGCGCGAAGTGGTGGCTGGTCGCCCCGTCGGGAGTGGCGATCGCCAAGAGCGCCTCCGGTGGTGGGGGCGGCTCCTCCAGCGGAGGCGGTGGCGGGGGCGGCTCCTCCAGCGGAGGCGGCGGCGGCGGCTGGGGCTAGAGCTGACACAGCTGGCCACATCTCAAACGACTGGTGCCCGCCCCAGCGCGGGCACCAGTCGTTTGCAGTCGCCCAGTTCGCCAGAGCAGCCCCGGGCGAGTGGTAGCGGCCCGATTCCCACTTGGGCCTTCGCCGGTATGGCGATCTGCTCCTTCGGCGGTCCGCTGGCGCTCGCCGCCCTGAGCGCGCCGGGCCTTTTCGCCGATGCGGGCGCATCAACGGGACTGGCGATGGTCGCGTCGGTGGTCGTGTTCGGCGCGCCCCTGGCGATCTGGCTGCGTTACGCCCGACACATCTCGAGTTCGGGTGGGCTGTACGCCTTCGTGGAAGCAGCGGTGGGACGCCGCTTGGCGCTCGCCCAAGCTGCCACATGGATCGTGAGTTACCTCCTGTACCTCGTCTACACGACGGTTCAGATCGTCTACGACGTCTTGCCGGCCGTCGTCCCGATTGGGAAGGGCCTGCAGACGGCGCTTGCCCTGCTCATCCCAATCGGGATCGTCGGCGTGATGGTCGCCGGGCGCGCCGCGGCGCTGCTCCTCCTCGCGGCGATGGCGGTCGGGCAGGTGGCTCTGGCCGGGGTGCTCGACGGCGTGACCGTGGCCCACCTTTCGACCCCCGCATCGGCGTTTACGGCGGGGGCACCCACCGGAGCCGTCGCCAAGGCCAGCGCCCAGTCGTCATTGCTTTATATCTGCGGCAGCCTGCCCCTGTTCCTCGGCGGCGAGCTCAAAAGACCCGCGCGCACGATCCGCCGCGGACTGACCGGCACATACCTGCTGACCGCGGTCGTGATCTCGCTCGCCGTGGTCCCATTGGCCACCTCACCCGGACTGATGCGGACCGCGATCCCGGGTGTGACAGTGGCCCGGGTGTTCGCGGGCGCCGGTGTCGCGCAGGCGATCGGGATCGGCGTCGCGGTCAGCATCGCCGGCGTGATCGTCTGCGAGTACGTGGCGTTGATGCGCTTGG
>DASRHQ010000030.1:0-22442 GCA_035650455.1 Solirubrobacteraceae bacterium | reverse complement strand
ATTTACTGGACGCTGGGAGGCCACGACATCGTCAGCATCGTCGACGCGCCAGACGACGAGACGCTCGCCGCCGCGCTGCTGCGGCTGGCGTCGCAAGGCAGCGTGCGTACCACCACGTTGCGCGCGTTTTCCGCCGAGGAGATGCGAGGTGTAATCGCCAAGGTGGACTGAGCGGCACGAGTCAGTACGACGAGCCCGGCTCGGCGAAGCCCCCACTTTCAGGTAGTGGCCGCAACCTGATCCGGGGACCAATCGGGGCCGCGGAGACTTCCCCGTTTGAAGCGATAGAGCGGGGACCGCTGTTCCTTTCTCGATCGACTCATAGGTGAGGGTGCTGGCACCGGGGTCCTCATGGCGGGTCCGCCGGAGGGCCCGAAGGTTCCCTGAGCCCGCCTGAGGCGGGCGCGCTCGTCGCAGCACCGCTCTCAGATGCCTTTAGCCGGTATAGGCGATCCGCACAGCAAACGGCTCCGTGACGGGACAGACGACAAGCTCGACCTGGTACATGTAGGTCGTGTTGTCGATCACGGCGCCGCCGACCGAAGAGTCGGTGAACTGCCGCATCACGTCGTTCACGGCGCCGGAGCTGCTGGCGGTCGCCATGACCTTGTAGCCGAGGCTCTTAGGCGTCAAGTTGTTGGCGATCTTCTTCCGGACCAGGTAAGCGTGGACGTCGTTGGCGTCGTCGAAGTCGTTCGCGAAGAGGCTGAAACTCCGGACCGTCGCTCCCTGGGGTAGGCGCAAGTAGGCGAGATAGCTTCCTGCGCCGTTGTCGAGGTCGCCCCCGTTTTCGCCGCCCTCACCGTTGTGAGCGACGAAGGAGCCGCATACGCTCGCGCCCTGGCGGTTGTGGACGGAGTAGTCGCGCGTCACGAATGCGGGCGCGGCGATATTGACCCGCTGCAGGGTGGCTCTGCTGCTGCTGCCGATCGACGTGGCGGCGTAGGTGCTGCCACCGAGTGCCGCGAATAGCGCCAGGCAGGACAAGATGAGCGCAGGCGACGGGAAGCGCAGGCGCAGACGAGTGATACCCATAGGTCCCTCCTCAATGACGGTGCCCTGAAGGACATTGTTGCGCGTTCAGCGGGTAATTACCAGACAAACGAGGCGGGCTGATCGAAATTGGCGCGGCTGGCCACGTCGGAGCCAGCGGAACGACCTGCAAGAAAAGAGCCACGACAAAATGACCACAAGGCCCTGTGTCTAGGCGACGCACATCGCGATCGTCGTACTCCAGACCCAGGTTGTGGTCCGCTCTCGCAGCGGGCTGATCGCATCAGCCTTCCGCGACCAAATCGGAGTCGCGCAGACTGCTCGTTTTCTCGGCAACCAGCAGCGCCGTCGAGACTACTGCTGTTCGATCACAGCAGCAATCCGCGGTTTGCTGCCGCTGCGCCGGTGACTGCGTGCGATCAGCTTCGTCTCGGTCTCAGATCAATGGTCCCCGCGTCGAGACGCCAGCCGAGCTGCCAGGCGTCGTCGCCACGGCGGACGCGCCAGACCCGGTATCCGGTCCGTCGCGGTTCGAGGAAGACCCAGAGATAGTCGACGGCATCGGCGTCGGTCAAGTCAGGAGGTGGCGAGAGGGCCGGGTCCGCGACAAAGTGCGACTTCTCGACGACAACAGCGAGGTGTGTCTTCCGGGGGCGCGCCGCCCTACGCAGCTTCGGATTTTTCATAGCGACGCAGTCGGCTAGCTGCTCTGTAAAGCCTAAGGCGGTCAGCGAGCCCTCCGATACCTGTGGCATGACGTTGACGGCAGGATCGCCTTCCGTCTTGACCGCCGCCAACAAGCCGAGTTGGACGATCTCCTCTGGCAACGACTCAGCGTCGAACTTTGCATCCCACGACGCAAACGCGGCGACGGAAGCCGCACGGTGGCTTTGGAGGAACGCGACAATGGCCGGCTTCAACGTCTTGTCAGTTGATCCCTCCCGGACGGCGATCATCCAGTAACCGAGATCCTCAGCTTCGGCAAGGCGGGTCAGTTCTTGCTCCAGCTTCAGGAGGTGGCTGCTCAACGCCTCCGCGGTACTGTCGACGAGCCTCGTGATCTCCAACGCGGTCCCCGGCGGATCGCGGTCGTACACAAAGTCAGGCGGGTCGGGTCGTCCCCACGGCCCCAGCGTGATTCCTTCGGACTCCAGGACCATCTCAAAGCGACGTCTTGTGCAGTCCTCGATCTCCGCGTTCGTGGTTTCGTGCGTCACCGAGCGTCCGGCACGCCATTCTCTAGGTATTTTCTTGCGCTCTCCTTTTGCTTGCTACGTCTCCGGGCGCCAGACCCCCCGGTCCCGACGATTATGGACTTGCGCAAGAACCCCATCTGTAGCCCCTTTTCAAATCTCGGCTTCCAGATCGTACGCTCCACCGGGAGCGCGACACAGGGTCCCTGATCAATCGAGACTGCTGGATCGGGCTAGTTGCCATCAGCCTGCGGGGACCAAATTGCAGCGGCGAGACGCGCCCGTTCTGCACCACCACCTACTTCTTTGTGTGGTGGTGGTGGCGCTCGACGTACCGCACGCACTGCCTCTTGTTCTTGAATGTGCTGCCATAGTTCTTCCAACGGCCGTGCTTGCACTGTCTCTTGCGAGTCGGCGGCCGCGGTGGGGGGGTACCTGAGCCCACCGGATGCGAGCAGCTGACGGCCCACGTTGCCTCCGCGTCTTCGCCGTTGGGGCCACCGCCAACGGTGCTCCACCACGCCGTGTACCCGCCGTCCTGCGTGAACGTATAACTCAGCACACCCGGGAATTTCTGGGTATCGACCGTGACGCCGTTAATGTCGAGCGTGATCGATGATGGCGTCCCGCCCATGGTGGGCGGATCCGCGGTCACCCTCAGCCTGTCTCCCGCGTCGAAGGTCCGAGGGAGAATCCAGCCGCCTGCACGGTAGAGGCCGTCCAGGGGCAGGTCGTGGTTTTCGCCCTCGCAGCCTGGGGAGAGGGAGGAGTGAGCGCTGGTAGATGGCGCCAGCGCCGCCACGGCGAGCGCGGCAGTGATGACGGTGGAGACGGCGAGAGCGCGACGCGCCCCTGCGCCGCGAACTAGCGAACCCATGCGACCTCCTTTTCGTCGCTGTCCGGCGCGCGATCATCGAGCGTTCGCAAAGCCCTATCGCGCCCGCGCGAAGCCTACCAGTGCGCGACGCGAATTTGGAAAGGTCTCTACGCCCTCGGCGTCTCGCTACCGGGGGCCAAAATGGAAGCCGTCCAGGCTTCTCCTTTGGAACGAAACCGACACTCCGACGCGCTCAACGGTCACGGTCGACTCATAGAGCTTCTCGCACTTGGGACACCACCGTTCCACGGTGTGGATGTATGAGACGCGAGCGAGGGTGCCAAGGCGGTCGGACGGGACTGGCGAACCATCCCGGCGCCTCCCTACACTCGCGGTCGATGAGACAGCCTGGTCAATTCGAGCCGCCAGGCGATGCCGTGAGCGGCAGGGATCTTGCTGGAACTGCTCCAAGTACCCTCGTCACGCCCACGACCGGGGCGAGCGGGATGATCGACGTGGGACTGATGAAAGCGGACGACGGGCGGCTGATTATCCCCGTCGAGAGGATGCTCCAGCATGGGGTCGAGGGCTATCTCTTCGGCGATCTCGAATCCATGGCGACCGAAATTGTGTCGAAGCCGATCGGCGCCGTCGGGTATCCGATGGTGATGGCCGTGTTGGCTGGGTCCGAGTTGCTCGGGGCCATGACCAGCACCGTGAAACAAAGCGACCGGATCGAGTCCTACTGGGCGAAATACATGGCCCAAGTGGACTGGCATTACGGGCACCTCGGCGTGATCGCCAAAGAACTGGCCCGCAATGGCATCGCTCACAGTTATTTGAGCGACCTCGGCGTGTTGGTACAGCGCGGAGGGGGTCGGCACTTCATGCGCTCCGGCGGCGAACTTATCTTCGATTGCCTTCAGCTGGACGTCGATTTCCGGCGCTCCTACACCGAGTATGCGCTCCCCTACATTCTCGATAACAGAGCTGACGCTCAGCGCGGGCTTGACGCGCTCTTCAAGCACGATCTTGAAAAGGCAAGCATGGTCGCGAACCTGCCGGCGGAGCTGTTTCCCGATGTGCTCACTTCGATAGACGGCCATACGACGCCGATATATGTGCGGCAAGACCCGCCGTGGGAGACGGAAGACTGATGCCCGCGCAGCTCGAAAGGACAAGGACCCCTGGCGTCTACAAGCGCGGCAGTCGGTACGTCGTCATTTACCGAGATGCCGACGGCGTCCAGCGAAAGCAGGCAGCCGTCTCCTACAACGCCGCCAAGGAGATCAAGCGAGACCACGACGCTGCGGCAGCCCTCGGGATCGGTGCGGGCGGCTCGACCGCCCTCAGTACGTACACGCTCGAATGGGTGGAGCGATATCAGGGGCGGGGACAGCGCGGTTTTCGAGACGTCACCCGCGACCAGTATCGCCATGACCTCAAGGAGTACGTGATCCCGTACTTCGGCGGCCGGACGGTCGCTCAGGTAACGCCACGCGAGGTCGCGAACTTCGTCGGATGGCTGTGTGATTCGCAGGCGCAGGGCGAACGGGCAGCCGAGCAGCGCCGCGCCCAACTTACGATGGCGGGGCGGCACGAGGAGGCCGAGCGGGTGACAGCCAAGCCGATCACACTCGCGGACGCGACTGTGCGTCGCATCCTTGCACCGCTGCGCTCCTGTCTTGGCACGGCAATGCGCGAGGGGCTAATCCGCTCGAACCCGACGGCTGGCGCGTCTCTGCCGGCGCGCGATGCGATACGAGCCGCCGAGTCGGGCGATGACGACGAGCCCGACAGAAGGGCGCTGTCTCGCGGGGAGCTGGCCGAGGTGCTCAGGCTTGCTCCAGAACGCCACAGGGCGCTCTTTCAGCTGCTCGCCAGCACCGGCCTACGTATCTCCGAAGCGCTCGCGCTCCGCTGGCAGGATGTGCGGCTTGACGGCTCGCGGCCGGTGGTGCGCGTCCGGAGGGCCTACGTCAAAGGCAGGTTCGGGCCGCCGAAGTCGAAGCATGGGCGCAGGGATGTGCCACTGAGCCATGCGACCGTCTTGGAGTTGCGCAGGGCACGCAAGGCGACCGAGTGGCCCGAGGACGTATACCTCGTGTTCTGCGCGCACGATGGCAGGCCGCTGCACGCTCAAAACCTGAGCACCCGCGTCCTGAAGCCGATCGCCGAGGAAGCCAACGTGCCGTGGTGCGGCTGGCACACCTTCCGCCATACCTGCGCGTCGTTGCTTTTCGCGGAGGGCCGCAACCCGGTACAGGTGTCGAGATGGCTCGGCCACCATTCGCCGGGATTCACCCTCGCTACCTACGCGCACCTGCTCGATGACGAGCTCGGCGAGCCGCTCGAATTAGAAGGGTGGCAACAGAGTGGCAACATGAGCCCTCCAGAAGCGGCAAACGACGAGGACCCGCTAAGCGCCGAAATCGCTGATTTGCGGGGAAATCTCTAACAGCGGTAAACAGCCGCAAACCCCGCCGGAGGACGCCAAGTTCGCGCTCGGGTTCTAAGGCTTCGTCAGCCTAAGACGAACCGCGCAGCTCCCGCCCCAGGTCGATCGCACGGATGTCGTGTTCGCCGGGGAGCTTGTCGAGCACTTCGGAGACGACCTGCTTGACGTCGTGCTCCTCGCGCCCCAGATCGTCATAGAGGGTCTTGAGCGCGGTGTGCACGATCTTCAGCTGCGCGGCCGTCAGCTCGAGATGGAAGGCGATCCTTCCGGGGGGTATGAGGTCGTCTTGGCTCAACTTGAACCGTCCTGCGGCGCGCGTCCATTCCCGCCCCGATCCTTGCGCGTCCGTTTCGCTCGCATGTCCGCGGCGGGGCCGCGCTTCGGCCTCGAGCTTCCCGCTGGGACGATCGATGCCGGCGCTTGCTCGGGCGGGCCCTTGCGGGGGCGGCGCGGTCGTGGAGCAGAACCCTTCCCGCGCGCCGCAGCGAGCAGCCCTTCGAGCGATTCGTCCAGCCCGGACACGATCACGTCGAGGTCCGCAAGGGCGTCGTAGTCGGCCAAGAGTCCGAAGTCGATGCCGCCGTTGTAGGACATGATCGCGACGGCGAGTGCCTGATGAGACGGCAAGAAGGCCACGGGGAAGAGATCCTGTAGCTGCCGGCCGAGGACGTAGAGCGGAAACTGAGGGCCGGGAATGTTCGTCACCAGCAGGTTGAACAACCGGGTCGAGAACTGCAGCCGGGAGGCCTGTGCCAGGATGGTCGGCGGCGCCAAGTTGTTGACGCGGGCGATCGTCGACGCCGCCACGGCCTGCTTGGACTCCTTGAGGCCGTCCATCGCGCGGCTGATATAGCGCAGGCGTGCGACCGGGTCGGCGATGTAGACCGGCAGCGGACCGCGCATCGCCGTGAGTTGGTTTCCCAGCATGTTGCGTTGGCGCTCGGTTCGCACGGAGACGGGGACGAGGGCGCGTAGCTGAAGCCCCTGCGTGCGCACTCCCCGCACCTGTAGCCAACCGCCGAGCGCGCCCGCCACGACTGTCAGCACGACGTCGTTGACGGTGCCGCCCAGCTTATTCTTGACCTCGCGGTAGTCGTCGAGTTCCTGGCGGACCACCGCATAGCGCCGGTGAGGTCCGATCTCGACGTTCAGGGGCGTATCCGGCGCGGGGTTCAGGACCGCCCAGAGCAGCTCGCCCATGCCCTCGGCAGCCTCGATCAGCTTGCCCGCGGTGCTGGCTGGATCCGCCGCCGCCTGCAGGGTGCGCTCGGCCAGATGTATGCCGGTGCCCACGAGACCGCGGGCGCCGGCAAGGACGAGGTCGGCGCCCGACGGCTCGGAATGAGGCCGCCACGGCTCGAGGTCCTGTGGTGGGGGAGGCGGCGTGCGCTCGAGGTCGAGGAGCACCGTCGCGAGGTCGACCCCGGAGATCCCGTCGACCATCGAATGGTGCGTCTTGAAGATGAGCGCGAAGCCGTCCGAGTCGAGCCCCTCTATGAGCCAGTTCTCCCACAGCGGTCTTGACCGGTCAAGGCGCTGGGAGGCGATCCGCCCCGCCAACAGGAGAAGTTGCTCCTCCGTTCCAGGAGAAGGGAGCGCCGTGTGGCGGACGTGGTACTCGAGATTGAAGTCAGGGTCGTCGACCCACAGCGGACGGCCCGTCTGTAGCGGCGGCGTAGCGAGCTTCTGGCGATAACGGGGAACCAGATGAAGCCGGCCGCGCACGTGCCTGAGATAGTCCGCGAACGCGGGCGCGGGGCCCTCGAACAGCAGAACGGCGCCAATGTGCATGTGCGATGAGGGCCCCTCCTGGTGCAAGAACGAGGCATCGACCGGGGTGAGGCGGTCGAGATGCTGTTGAGCCATTCGCGAATTCCGTAGGTATTGAAGATCCGTAGACCTCGACGAGCGTTAGGCGAAGACTAACTGGACCTTAGGCGACCCCCGCCTACACTGTGAATGGAAATGGAGCTGACGTTCCTCGACCCCTCCCGCGCGTGAACGCGGCGACCGAGAACACCGTACCGGCGACGCACGCCCCCAAGCTCGTGCTGGCTGCGCCGCGGGGTTACTGTGCCGGCGTCGAGCGCGCCGTGCAAGCGGTCGAGGCGGCTCTCGAGTTGTACGGGGCCCCTGTCTACGTACGCAAGGAGATTGTCCACAACAAGCACGTGGTCAATCAGCTCCGGGAGCGGGGAGCGATCTTCGTCGAATCCGAGACCGAGGTGCCCGAGGACGCCACCGTCGTCTTCTCCGCTCACGGCGTGGCGCCGACGGTGCAGGTCAACGCGCAGCGGCGACGCCTTCGTACCATCGACGCCACCTGCCCGCTGGTGACCAAGGTCCACGTGGAGGCGCGGAAGTTCGCCGCCGAGGACTACACGATCGTTCTCATCGGTCACGACGGACACGAGGAGGTCGAGGGGACGCTGGGCGAGGCGCCCGACAACATCGTGCTTGTGCAAAGCGAAGAGGACGTCGACCGACTCCAGATCGAGGATCCGAGCAGGATTGCCTACATTTCGCAGACCACCCTATCGGTGGACGAAACTCGGGCCATCATCAACCGTCTGCGCCAGCGCTTCCCGGACATCGTCGGCCCTCGCACCGATGACATCTGTTATGCGACCACCAACCGCCAGGCGGCGGTAAAGCAGCTGGCGCGCGTGTGCGATCTCGTGCTGGTGATCGGTTCGCGCAACTCGTCTAACTCCAACCGGCTGGTGGAAGTGGCGCGCGAATGCGGCGCCGAGTCGCATCTCATCGACAACGAGCGCCAGGTCCAGGAAGAATGGCTCTCGGGTAAGCAGAAGATCGGGATCACCTCCGGGGCGAGCGCGCCGGAGGAGCTGGTCCAGGGACTCGTGGACTTCTTCCGCCGTCGCGGGACCACCGCGGTGGAGGAGCTTGACGTGATCCGCGAAGACGTCCGCTTCATGCTGCCCAAGTCGATCCGCCAGGCGCTGGCGGCCGCGTCGGCTTAGGACCAGAGGGCTCAGGCCTGCTGCGGACGCTGGTCGTCTCCGACCTGCACCTCGGCGCCGCGCCGGGGAACGACGTCGTGCGCCACCCTGCGATGCGGACGTCCCTGGTTGATGCGCTACACGACTGCGAGCGGCTGGTGTTGCTTGGCGACGTGATCGAGCTGCGCCATGGTCCTGCCCACCGGGCGCTGGAAGCCGCCCGCCCGGCGCTCCGGGAGATCGCCGCGGCGCTACGTCCGCCTCGGCAGGTAGTGATCGTGGCAGGAAATCACGACCACCAGCTCATCGCGCCCTGGCTCGAGCGGCGGGCATCCGTCTCGGGCTCGCCGCTGGAGCTCGAGTCCGCCGTCGACTGGCGCGAAGGCGAGCTGCTGAGCGCGATCGCGGTCGCGCTGGAGCCCGCCGACGTGCGCGCGGCCTACCCCGGCGTGTGGCTGCGCGACGACGTCTACGCGACCCACGGCCACTATTCGGATCGACACAGCACCGTGCCCCTCCTGGAGCGGCTCGGCGCCGGCCTGGTGGCGCGCATCGTCGGCGAGCCTCGCGGCGGACCGGCGGCCGTGGACGACTACGAAGGGGCGCTGGCGCCGATGTACGCATTCATCGATGGCGTGGTCCGCCGTCGCCCTCCAAAGCTCGACCCGGGTGGGGAGACCTTCCAGGTGCGTGCGTGGCGAGCGCTGAGTACCACTAACGGTCGCTTCCCGGTGCGCCGGGCGGCATTGCAGGGCGGCTTCTCGCTGGCGGTCGCCGGGCTCAACCGGTTCGGGCTCGGACCGCTACGCGCGGACCTCTCCGGTCATGCTCTGCGGACGGGCGGCCTGTACGGAATGCAAGAGGTGGTCCGTCGGCTCGAGATCCCGGCCTCGCATGTGATCTTCGGCCACACGCACAGGGCGGGACCGCTCCCCGGCGATCGAGTCGAGGACTGGAAGACGTCCTCGGGGAGCCTGCTCTACAACGACGGGAGCTGGCTGCTCGAGCGCTCCTTCCTCGGCTGGGAGCCCGGGGCGAGCCCTTACCGGCCAGGGTTTTGCGTGCTCGTATCGGCGACGGGGCCACCCGAGGTGATGAACCTGCTTGACGGCATCGACCTTGACGAGGCCGTGTCCCTGCTACGCGAGACCCGGGGTAAAGCAGACGGCGTGACAGCGCACTGCCGCTGAGCAGGACAACTCGAGCCGGCCGGCCTTGCTGCGGCGATGCGAGATGAGCTCATAGCAACCCGGGCCGTCTATGCGCAGCTCGCGCCCGTTGACGGTGACCGTCCCCTCTCCGTCGAGCACGGCCCAAACTCCGCCCGCCTCATATGACCCCGAATAAGGTCCTTCGCGGTCCTCGGACTGTGGCTTGAGGATCGCGCCCGGGCGATCTTCGGGCCGCTGTGGCGGAACCGGCGGCCCTTCCACGCCACATAGGGTTTGGATCTCGCCCTCAGTTTCCTCGTAGCCGCCTTCCCCGTAGTGGTAGTGGACGAGCATTCCGTCGGCGTCCCACAGGTAGCGCGCAGGCCAGCCGAGGTTTCCGTAGAGGCGCCAGATCTCAAGCTCGGGATCCATGACCACCGGGTGGGTGATCTGGAGACGTCCGACCGCCGCCCGCACCGCCATGGGGTCGTTCGAGGGGGGAAATCCCGGGCTGTGCACCCCAATCACTGTCAGGCCGGCGGGTCCGTAGCGCTCGTGCCACGCCTTGATGTACGGGAGCGTGCGGACCGAGTTGGCGCGGCAGAAGTCCCAGAACTCGATCAGGACTGGGCCGCCGCGCAGGCGCTGCATGTGAAGCGGCTTGGAGTTGATCCACTCGAGGCCCGGCGGGAAGGACGGAGCGGCGATGTGATCGACGGGCGCGCGCAACCAGCCGATCGTAGACCCCGTCGGCGGGTTCACTTGGCCAGCGCGCACGCCGACCCGCCAAGGCTGTAGGTTCGCGGCTCCCTAAGAGATTCGAGAGGAGAGCGTGATGTACGCGGTAATTCGAAGCTATTCCGGCCAGGGCGCGTCCGAACTCTTCGACGAGCTTGTGCACCGGGAGGACGACGCCAAGCAGGTCGTCGCAACCATTCCAGGTTTCGTCAGCTTTTTGGCAATGCGAAGCGCCAGCGGCGGCTCGGTGGTCACGATCTTTGAAAACAAGGACGGCACCGACGAGTCAACCCGCCGCGCGGCCGAGTGGGTCAACGCGAACATTGACGTGGCCGTCGACCCGCCCACCATCAGCGAGGGCGAGGCGATTCTTCACTTCTAGCCGGCTTTTGGCCGGGGCGCATGCGCCCCGGCCCCGCGCGGAACATGTTCCGCGCGGCGGGTGCGCGCATGCGCGCACCCGAACCAATTCGATTTAGGTCACCAGCGGTACCAGCGTCTGCGGCCGTGCGAGAAAGCCGAGCTTCCGGCTCCCACGAACCAGCCGATGACCCACAGGATCACCAGGCCGATCAGCACGAACCACAGAACGTGGATCGCAAACCCGAGGCCGCCGAAGATCAGCAGCAGCAGCAATAGGACGATTAGTGCGATCATTGCGATTCGCCTCCTTCCGTGGGTACTTACCCCCAATGGTGGCAGACCAATATTCGCCGAGAGCAGCTTCGGACCTGCTACCCGCGTCCGAGCTCGAACCCCCGCTATACTCACTGAAGTATTGAAAGCCGGGTGCATTTGAGGAGTTTTGTGCGATGAGCACTTCAGGAGCGGAGCTTCTCCGCCAGATCAAAGACCGCATTGATGAAGTGGACCCCGCGCAGGCGCGTGAGCTGGCGTCCAACGGCGCCGTGCTCGTGGATGTGCGCGAGACAGAGGAATTCGCGGCCGGGCACATCCCCGGCGCCAAGCACGTCCCGCGTGGCTATCTGGAGTCACGCATCGAAGGCGCCGTGCCCGATCACTCTAGGCACCTGATCCTCTACTGCGCCTCGGGCAACCGCTCCGCGTACGCCGCCCGGACCCTCACCGAGGACCTGGGTTACGAGCACGTGGAGTCGATGCGCGGCGGGATCACGTTGTGGAAGGACCGCGGCTACGAGGTCGAGGTCCCTCGGACGTTGACCGCCGAACAGCGCGAGCGCTACTCCCGCCATCTGCTGCTTCCCGAGGTCGGGCTGGAGGGCCAGCAGAAACTACTCGACGCGAAGGTCCTGCTTCTGGGCGCAGGTGGACTCGGTTCGCCTGCCGCTCTCTATCTGGCCGCCGCCGGAGTAGGCACCCTCGGCATCGTCGACTCCGACGAAGTCGACCTCTCGAACCTCCAGCGCCAGGTAATCCACTCCAGTGAGCGGATCGGCGTGTCCAAGGTCGACTCGGCCGAGCAAACGATCAGCGCGCTCAACCCGGACGTCAACGTGGTCAAGCACCAGATGCGGCTGGGAGCGGACAACATCATGGAGATCCTGCCCGACTACGACATCGTGGTCGACGGGCTGGACAACTTCCCGACTCGCTACCTCCTGAATGATGCCTCCGTCAGGTTGAAGGTGCCCGTCGTCTCGGCGGCGATTCTCGGCTTCGAGGGCCAGCTGTCCGTGTTCAAGCCGTACGACGGCCCCTGTTACAGGTGCCTCTTCCCGGTTCCGCCGCCCGCGGAGCTCGCGCCGTCCTGCGGCGCCAACGGCGTGCTCGGCGTCCTGCCCGGCACGATGGGCTTGCTCCAGGCCACCGAGGTCATCAAGCTGATCCTCGGCGAGGGCGAGCCGCTCATCGGTCGTCTGCTGATGTACGACGCGCTCGCCGCTCGCTTCACCGAGGTGCGCGTGCGGCGCGACGCCAACTGCCCGATCTGCTCGCGCGACCCCGAGTCGATCACCGACGATGAGCTGGGGGTATTCCCCGACTACGAGGCGTTCTGCGCCGGCGCGCACTAGGGTTTCGGTATGGCGACCATTCGCATTCCTCCGGTCCTGCGGTCGTCGGTCGGCGGCGAGAAGGAGTTGACCGCCGAGGGATCATCGGTTGGGGAGATCCTCCACGACCTCGCGGCTCGCCATCCCCAGACGGAGTCGCAGCTCTTCGCGTCCGACGGTGAACTGAACCGCTACGTCAACGTCTACCTCAACGACGAGGATGTCCGTGTGCTGGAGGGTCTCGAGACCAACGTTTCAGACGGCGACACGCTGGTTATTCTGCCCGCGATGGCGGGCGGCCGGTAGGCGCTAGCGCTTCGTCTGCCCCGGCCTGACGCCATCGCTATTCTTCGTGAAGCAATGGCCCTGGAGCCCCTCCAGAACAAGCCGTGCGGGGGCCGTTACGGCGATCTCATCTCCTCGATCGGGCATACGCCGCTGATCGAGCTAAAGCGCCTGACACCCAAGCCGGGGGTGCGCATCTGGGCCAAGCTCGAATCCCGCAATCCGACCGGGTCGGTCAAGGACCGTGTTGCGCGCGCCATGATCGAGGATGCCGAGGAGAAGGGCTTGATCCGGCCTGGCCAGACCATCCTCGAGCCGACCTCCGGTAACACGGGCATCTCGCTCGCGATGATCTGCTCGCGCAAGGGCTATCCGCTCAAGGTGGTGATGCCAGAAAACGTGACCCGCGAACGCACCGAGATGCTGCGGATGTACGACGCCGAGATCGTCTACTCCGAGGCGTCAAAGGGCTCCAACGGGTCGGTGGAGCTCGCCCTCGAGATGGCTCAACACGATGCCTCCTACTACATGCCTTACCAGTACGGCAACCAGGCCAACCCGCAGGCCCATTACAACGGCACCGCGCTCGAAATCCTCGAGGAGCTCGACGAGGTGGCGGCCTTTGTCGCCGGCCTGGGCACGGGCGGGACCTTGATGGGCAATGGTCGACGTCTCAAGGAGGAGCTCGGGAACGACGTCAAGATCGTCGCCGCCGAGCCGATGCAGGGCGAGCCCGTCCAGGGCCTGCGGTCGCTCGAGGACGGGTTCATCCCTCCGATCATCGACCTGTCGCTGCTGGACCGCAAGATCTTCGTGACCAACCAGGACGCAATCGTCTTCACGCGCAGGCTGCTCGACGAGGAGGGGCTGTTTGCGGGCGTGTCCTCCGGGGCGATCGCGCGTGTGGCGGTGAGAATCGCCGGGGAGCTCGACGAGGGCAACGTGGTCTTCGTTGTAGCTGACGACGGATGGAAGTACTTCTCGTCGGGCATCTACACCCGGCCACTCGAGGAGCTGACGGATCTCGACGCCACCGTTTGGTGGTGAACGCGGCCGCAGGTCTGTCGAGACGCCGGCTGTTGGGCGTCTCGGGAGCGGCTGGCGCCGCGGCGCTCGCCGCCGGGTGCGGTGTCCTGCCGGCGAAGGTTTCGACGCTCCAAAAGATCGCGCTCACAGTCGACCGGCCTGACGTCCCGATCTTGGAGGGGCTCCTCCGCCTCGAGTACACCCTCGCCTACGCGTACACGGCCAGCATTCCCCGTCTGAACGGATATGGGCTCCAAGCGGCGCGCTGGTTCCTGCGCCAGGAGCTCGGTCATATTGGCGCGGTTTCAACGCTGCTCAAAAGCGGGGGCGTCAAGCCGAACACCTCCGCGGGGTCCCCGCATTTAGGCAATCCAGGGAATGCAAGCGAGGTCGTGGCGCTGTTGCACCGGCTTGAGACGGAGGCGACCCGTGCCTACCTGGAGGCGGTCGCGAAGCTGTCGAACGGACAGCTTCGCGCGGTCGCGTCCGCCATCCTGGCCACCGAGGCTCAGCACGTCTCGATCCTCCGTCGGGCGCAGGGGCTCGAGCCCGTACCTTCGGCGCTGCTTACCGGAAACGCATGAGCGCCACCCGCAGGGACCTCATTCGTAGCGCGCTTGCCGGCGGCGCCGCCGCGGGCCTAGGACTCGCGATCGGCGATGGGACGGCGCTTGCGGGTCCGATCGCACCGCTGCAAGGAGCCAATACCGACGGACAGGTGCTACTCCGGCTGATGGAGTTCGAGCAGCTTGAAATATTCGCCTACGAACACGTTGAGCGAACGGCCGTACTTTCCGGCGAGGCCAGGGCCACCGTGTCGCACTTCCTCGCGCAGGAGCACACTCATGCCGCGGTGCTTTCGGCACTCCTGACCAAACGCGGCGTCGCCGTCCCGCCGCCGCCATCAACCGTGTCAGAGGCCGACGCAAAACTTGCCGCGTTGCTCGTCGCCAGGCGACTCGACGAGGCCCACCATGAGCTGACCGCCATGCACCTGCTGATCGGGATCGAGACAGTGGCCGAAACCATCTACCACCTCGCAATCGAGAAGCTGACAGGCCCCCTGCCCGAACTCGCGGCCCGAATCCTCGGCTGCGAGGCCCAGCATTGGACGGGTCTGAGCTCCGTCCTACACGACGGTAATCCGGTGCTCGCCGTGCCCAGCGAGTTTGCCCCCTTTGCGACGAACCCCAGCTAGCGTGCGTGAGGCCATGCGCATACCCCGCGAGATCTACGAAGAGATCGTCGCCCACGCCCGCTCCGAGGCACCGAACGAGTGCTGCGGAATGGTTGCCTCGCGCGACGGCGAGGCGGTCAAGGTCTATCGGGCGACGAACGCCGCCGCCAGCCCGCTGCGCTACGAAATCGACGGTGCGGAGCAGTACCACATCCAGATGCAGATCGAGGACTCCGGCCTGGACCTCGGCGCCATCTATCACTCTCACACCCGGACTGAGCCGTACCCGTCGCAGACGGACATCAACCTGGCCTTCTATCCCGATGCCCTTTACCTGATCGTTGGTCTGGCCAGCGAGGAACCCGAGGTGCGCGCATTCACGATCCGCGAGGGCCAGGTGGGTGGCGCGCAGCTCGAGCTCGAATGAGACCTCGTTTGCGCCGTGGACGGCGTGAAGAGCCCGCCGGCGAGCCGGTCAAGGTCGCAAACGCCCGGAATCAGGCCGAGGCCGAATTCATCCAGGCTCTACTACGCGAGGAGGGGATCCCAAGCATGCTTCGCAGGAGCCCCGGGTTCGACGTCCCGGACTTCCTCGCAGCTGGGCCGCGGGATGTCCTCGTCCCTGCGGCCGCTGCGAATCTCGCGCGACAAATCCTGACCGAGGGCCGACCGCGCGGCTAGAAGATCGCGCGAGTGTGCGAGCGGCCTATGACGCTGCTGCCAGCCCGCAGAGGTGGTTACGCCAGGCCCGCTCGAGTTGTCTGAGCGAGTGGACTTCAAACGCCTGCAGCAGGGACGCCGTCGGGTGCGCGGGCGCGAAGTCGCAAACAAAGTCGGCGGCTCTCTGCGCCCCGCGAGCGCGCGCCAGGAGGTCGATCACCGTCTGGCCCAGGAGTGCGGCGTCACGCACGCCGGGCGGAAACTTGAGGGGCGTTTCTTCGCGCAACCGGCGTGCGATCGCGGGCCGCACGTGGTCGACTTGGCCCGCGAGCCACCTCGCGCCGCCCTCGATCAGCCATGCCCGGCTCAGCTCGATGCCAACTCGCCGGTGTGGCCTGGCCGCGCGCAGGGCCGGGTGGTTGGCCGCGATCACGCGCCGTGCGTACAGCGCCGCTGGAGCCAGCGCGAGCATCTCGCGCGATCCAGTCACAGGCGAGGCGCGCGACTCGAGCGCGGATGGCCCGAGCACGTGCAATTCGCTCGCGCTCACCCAGCCGGCCACGTACCGCCGGCCGGCCGGCTCAGTCAGCGCCCACGCAAGCGGCAGGAGGGGGTTGGTGAAGACCAGGCCGAGGCGGCTGCCGTGTAGCACGACGGTGATGTCCCTGGGCACGCGGCTGAATGTGCGCTCGAGGCGTGCGCGCGTACGCTCCAACCCGTGCAGAAGCCGGTCAGCACCGTCGGCTTCTCTGATGTCGTGTCGGGCGCGGAACGACGGCGAGACGGACTCGACCCATATCAAGGCAGGCCTCCAGGTTGCGTTCGCGTTCTTCGGTTATGCGACAGCCGCTAAACGAGGACGGGCTGGCGATCCGAGGCGATTGATGCGATCTCCTCGGACGCTCGCTCGAACTCGTCGTCGGAGAGCACGGGTGTGCCCTCAAACGGGAGCTCGCGTGTCAGTTCGAGCCAGGAGCGGCAGCCGCCGTACTCATCGCGGACCTTGACGGTCACCGGACGCGGGATGCGGTAGGTGCGCAGCAGGATCACGTGCAGCGGGTGACGCCGTTTCCACGCGAGCCGCTTCTCCGCGTAGTCGGTCGTCCAGACGTAAAACGGCGAAAGCGAGTCGACGGTGCGGCGGTCGCTGACCGTGAAGTGTGCGGCGACCTCGGCCCAGGCGCGGATTCGGACACGGTCGGGCTGGGGGATCGGAAGATCCGTGCGGAGTGCGTGCGGGGGCGGCTCTCCATCGCTCCAGACGCCCTCCTCGAGCGCGCGCTCGAGCTCAGGCTGGTGAGAAGCTCGCACGAGCTCTGAGCACTGATGGTCGAAGGTCGGATAGAGGAAGAAGCGATCGTGGTCAAGCTTGAAGTGCTTCTCGGGCTCGCGGATACCGCCCTTGCGCAGAGTGAGCAGCTGCTCACCTTCCGCAAGAGCACGCACGGTGACGGCCCATTCTTTAAAAGCAATCGGCATAAAGAAAAAAGGGGACGGATTTTTACGTATGGGCCCCGCGCGCGCAGCGGCTGCAACGACTAGGGCGGGGAGCGGAGATTTTAGGGGAGCGTGCCGAAATTGCAAATGTCCTGTAAATCAAATCGGTCAAAGGCGACAACTTCCGAGCCCTTTGGAGGGCCACGGCCGGCCGCGAGGGGCCACGGCTGGCCGCCAGGCTTCCAGCTGCGCGCGGCCAAAACGGACCAAACTGTCCGGCTCGAATGCGGTGCGGTCGCTTGGTTGCGGCTGGCGCCCAAAATTGACCGCAGCCGCGCCGGGGCGGCGGAGCTTGGCCAGTTTTGGTCGGGCTGGGTTGAGTGGAGCCGCGGCTCGCTGAGCGCCGCTGTACGGGGGCGCAGCCGCGGCTCGCTAAGCGCCGGCGCCGTTCGGGGCGCGCCGGGGTCACACCTCGCCGCCAGCTAGGCCACGAGGACGGCCGAGAGGCTGTCGCGTCCGTCGATATCCAGCTTTCGGTAGGTGTTGCGCAGGTGGTACTCGACCGTTTTTGGCGTCACGAACAGCGTCTGGGCGATCTCCCTGTTGCTATGCCCTACGGCCGCCAGCTCGGCGATGCGACGCTCGCTTGGTGTCAGCGAGTCCGGGCCGCTCAGCAGCATCACGCGGCGAGGCCGAGCTCCGGTCGCCGCAAGCTCGGTCCGAGCGCGCTCGTGAAGCGCGGTAGCGCCGCCCGCCCAAGCCATGTCGGCCGCGCGCTGGAGCGGTTCCCGGGCCGCCACCCGCTGGTTGGCGCGGCGCAGTCCTCCCCCTAGGTCGACGAGCAAACGGATCGTCTCAAGCCGCGGCGGAGCGCCCTCGGCCAGCTGGGCGGCCGCCTTCAGGGTGGCGAGTCCTTCCTTCGGGCTCTGACAAAGTCCGAGCACCCGCTGGGTGCGCAGCCGTTCCGTGAGAGCCTGTGTCCGGTCCGCTCGTGCGGCTGCCGTCCACGCCAGCTCCTCGGCGACCTGCTTGTCGCCGAGGGCGAGCGCCGCCTCTGCCGCCGTTGCGCGCCAAGGGCAGTAGCCGAAGAACTCCACCGTGCCCTCGACGACGCTCCCCGTCGCGAGCGCCGCGTCAAGCGCGTCTCGAGCACGGCCCTGCGCGAGCCGGACCCTGGCCAGGGAGTACAGGCGCATCGCGTCCTCGAGATTGTTGGACGCGGCGGCCGGCGACTGCCCGAGCTCGCCCCAATCTCCGGTAGGGCTTTCGCCCAGGTTCTGCGCCCCGCCCACCGGGACGTCTTCGAGAAGCATGCCTTCAGCCTCGTCGAGAAGACCTTTCTCGAGTAGCGCAAGCGCGTGATGGGCTGCGGAGGCCCGCGCGAACTGGCGCCATCCGAGGCGACGTGCCTCCCGGGCCACCTCGAGTTCGGATAGCGCATCGTCGACCTGCGCCTGCCACAAAAGCGGCAGGGCGCGCATGTAGGCCGCCGTCGCAAGCGCGAACGGCCAGCCGCGCCGGCGCGCGTCCTCGAGCGAAGCGTTCGCAATCTCGGCCGCTCGCTCCAGCGCCCCTGCGAGGAAGAAGACGTGGGAGACCAGACGCCAACCGATTCCCTGTGGCGTGCCGTGCTCCAGCAGACGACCACCGTCCCAGGCCCGCTCGGCGAGCTCAACGAGCCTGTCCGAGCGCTCTCCGCGGAAAGCCTCGTACAACGCGGTCTGTGCGAGGCGGAGCCGTTGACCCTGCGTCAGTGGTCCCGTCGCAGCTCTCCCCAGCAGGTCCACCGAGCGAACCAGCGCCTGGGCCTGAAGTGAGGGGACCACCGTAGCTGTGGCGACGAAGTCCGCCTCGAGCTGGTCGCGCAACTCGAGCTCCTCGGGATTGTCTGGCTCGGCCGCGAGTTCTGCCAGCCCGGCGTCATAGGCGTTGGCAGCCTGTTCGTGATGGCCCTGGCTATCGAGACAGCGTCCCCGCTCAAGCGCAAGCAGCGCGCGACGTAGTGGCTCGTCGGTGGCGGCCATCGCTTGGGCAAAGCGATCGGCCGCTTCTGGGAGACCCGCGGCCGCCTCCGCCACGCCCAGTTCGGTGAGTAGGTCAACGCGCACGGGGTCGCCCGGCGGCTCTTCGAGCGCGCGCCTCAGATACTGCACGGCGGATTGGGGCACTGCCCGCGCCCGCGCTTCGCGGGCGGCCGCGCGAAGGCGCTGTACCACCCACGGATCTCCACGTCGATGGCTCAGGAGGAGATGAGCGGCGACGCGTTCGGGAAGCGCGCCCTCGGAATCGAGCAGCTGTGCGGCCTGGAAGTGACGGGTCGCGAGCTCGGCTGCGGGAATGTCCTGCTCCAGCGCCTGGCGCACCAGTGGGTGAACGAAGCGAAGGGGATCGCGGGCCAACAGGATCTCCACCTGTGCCAGCGCGTCGGCCGCCAGGGCTCCCGCATCGACGTCGAGACCAGCCAGTGCGGCCGCATGCCGAAGCGGCACGTCGTCGCCCATGACCACGACGGCCCGGGCCAGAGCGCGCGCCGTTTGGCCCATGCGGCCGACACGTACGCGCAGCGTCCGGATTACGGCATCGGGCACGAGAGTGGCCGCCCGCCGCGCCAGCGCGGCACTGGGGAGCTCGCCCTCGTTGCGCAGCGCGCGCAGCAGCTCGCGCAGGTAGAACGGATTGCCGCCGGTCGCCTGGACGCAGGCGGCAACGATGGTGTCGTCAGAGCGCTTGCCGAGCTCTCTCCAGGCGAGCTTGCCCACGGCTTCGCGACCGAGCGGGGAAGGTATCTCGACCTGGACGCGCGAATGGCTGGCAATCCTGTCGAGTACGTCCGCGATCTCCTGGCCCATCCCGATCCTGCCGGTCATCACGACGGCCATCGGCAACTCGTCGAGGCGGTGCAGCAGATACAGCACGAGCTCCAGCGAGGCGCTGTCGCACCAATGCAGGTCGTCGATCGCCACCAGCGCGGGTCTCGTCTCGTCGATGGTCGCCAGGACCGAGAAGATCCCGTGCACGAGTCCCGGGTCGCTCCCCTCGGTGCTGTCGGCGATCTCGGGTTCCGGACGTATCAAAGTGCGCACCCGCGCCGGGAGCTCCGCAAGCATTGCGCTTCGCCGCTTGGCGGAGAGCTCCTCGAGTTGTGCGCTCAGCAGCTGGGCGGCGATGCCGAACGCGACGTGTCTTTCCAGCTCGGCGCCGGCCGCGCGCAGGACTCGGAACCGACGCTTCCTCGCGCTGTCCAAGGCTGCCTCATACAGCCTGGTCTTGCCGATCCCGGCGTGCCCCTCGATCAGCAGCGCCTGCCCGCGGCCTTCTCGCGCCTGATCGAGCATTAGCGCAAGCGCTTCGAGCATCGTTTCTCGCTCGAGCAGCCCCACAGCTCCCCGCTCCGAACGGCCTCGGCGATCTTCGCGCTCAAAACCCATACTTGGCATTGATAACCCAGAAACGGGTATTTCGCGGTTAAGCTAATCCTAAAGTGGTGTGAACTGGGCATGCATGCAGGGCGCGTCGGCACTGCAGCATTGAGCAGCGTTGTACTCCGTTACGCGCCGCGCCGCGCTCTGACCCGCTGCGAGCACACGTCCCATATTCGAGCGCAGAGCGGCTAGGAACGCGATCCCCAGCCACCACCGCCGGGCGTTTCGATCCGAAGTCGCTGCCCGGCGGCCAACCGGCCGATCGACTTCGGGGGCAGCTCCTCATCGTCGAGCAGGTTGCGCCCGCGCGCGCCCGGCTCGCCACCTTCGGCTCCCGACGGGGCGTGGCGTCGGCGCTCCGAGATGATCGAGTAACTCAATGGCGCGGTTGCCTCGAGCTCTCGCACGACGCCGTCGCCGCCACGGTGCTGTCCCTGGCCCCCGGAGCCACGGCGCAGCCCGTATTCAATCATTCGCAGCGGAAACTCGAGCTCCAGCGCCTCGATCGGGGTGTTGAGCGTGTTGCTCATGGCGACGTGCCTTCCGCTCGGGCCATCGGCGTCAGCGCAAGCGCCCTGGCCGCCCCCGATCGTCTCGTAGTACACGAACTCGTCGGACCCGAGCGTGACGTTGTTCATCGTCCCCTGGCCAAGGGCGTGCCCGAAGGCCTTGAAGATCACGTCTGCCACCCGCGAGGACGTCTCTACGTTGCCGCCCACAACGGCAGCCGGCGACTGCGCGTTGAGCAGCGATCCCTCCGGTGCGATGACCTCGACCGGGCGATACGCGCCGGCGCTCGGAGGAATGTCCGGATCGGTCAATACGCGCAACGCGAAGTAGCAAGCCGACAGCGTGACCGCCACTGGGCAGTTCAAGTTCCCGGGGTGCTGCGCGGCGGTGCCGGTGAAGTCGAAAACGATCCGGTCGCGCTCCACCGTCGCCTCGAGCACGATCTCCAGGTCGCCGTCCGCGGCCTCGAGCGTGTCGCGGCCGCGGCGCGTGCCGTCATCGAGTTCGCGCAGGCAGGCGCGGGTGCGCCGCTCGGCGTAGTCGAGAACCTCGGTGAAGGCGGCCCTGAGGGTCTCCAGCCCGACCCGCTGCACCAGCTCCTCGAGCCGCTGAACCGCGACGCGGTTGGCGGCCAACTGTGCTCGGAGATCGGCGCGACGCTGCTCTGGCCGGCGCATCTGGGCGGTCAGCTCGGCAATCGCCTGATCGTCTAGCACGCGCGGCGGGATCACCACGCCCTCCTCGTCGAGAGTACGGCTGTCGGCCGGCATCGATCCCGGGGTGGGGCCGCCCACATCTGCGTGATGGGCGCGGTTGGCCGCGAAGGCGACGAGTTCCTCGCCGACGTAGACGGGCGTGATCACCGTGATGTCTGGAAGGTGGGTGCCGCCGCGGTATGGATCGTTGAGGATCCAGGAGCGCCCGGCTTCCTGGTCCTGTTCAAGCACCGCGGCGACCGCGCTGGGCATCGCGCCGAGGTGCACTGGGATGTGCTCCGCCTGCATGACCATCTGACCGGCAGGGTCGAACAAAGCGGTCGAGGCGTCGCGACGCTCCTTGATGTTGGCCGAGTGAGCCGAGCGGATCAGGATCGCTCCCATCTCCTCGCAGACCGCGCGCAGCGCACCCGTCAGCACCTGAAGCTCGACGGGATCGATCATCCGCGATGCTCCTGCTCTTCGCGCACCAGCCGGATCGTGCCCGTGCGGTCGACCTCGCCCCTCCAGCCAGGCGCGACGAGCAGCGTCGACTCGGACAGCTCGACCACCGCCGGGGATGAGATCGTGGTTCCGGGCGCGGGCGGCCCCCGGAAAGTCTCCAGCTCAAGGCGCTTGCCATTGAAGACCGCTTCTCGCCGGCCCCGTTGCACCGAACCCGCTTCCGAATCAGAGCCTGCCAGCTCCACCCTCGCGCCGGGGACGGTGGCGCTGACACGGACCGTGACCAGCTCAACGTCCTGGTCTGGGTCGCGGTACCCGTAGCGCTCCTCGTGTGTTGCCTCGAACGCCTCGCGCAGCTCCTCGGGACCGCATTCCAGCCCCGCCTCGACCGGCAGCTCGAACGCCTGACCGCGATAGCGCAGCTCGTATGTCGCGGCGAGCTCGGCGTGGTCATCGCGTAGGGCCTCCCGGCCCGCCCG
>DASRHQ010000029.1:0-37253 GCA_035650455.1 Solirubrobacteraceae bacterium | reverse complement strand
GGGGCGCGTACAGACCAAGAAGGCGAGCTGTGAGAGCTGCTTCTTTCACCAGAACCTGCTCTGCGCACTCTCGGGTACAGGACCGTGCGCGACCTATCGCCCGGCTCGCCCCGAGGGACTGCGCCCTCCCAGCCAACTGCGGTTTGTCTTTGACCAGGAGCGGCGCCTTCAAGTTGCCTGGGCCTTCCCATCGGCCCAGGAGCAGGTGGCACTCCATTCCTGATCAGTTCGCCGGGCCGCATGCGGCCCGCTCGGGCTTGCCGCGCGCTCGGCATCCAGCCTCGCTCTGACGCGCGGTGCCCGAGTCGTCCGGCCGGCCGAGCATGCTCGGCCGGCGGGCCGGCTCATGAGCCGGCCCGGGCGGGCGCACATGTGCGCCCGCCATCCCGTATATCTTTTCCATCATGTGGTGGCCACTGATCGGCGGCTTTATCGCCTTCGTGCTGATCGCCGTGCTGATCGGTTGGTGGGTAGATCCGGACCGCCGCCGCGACGCCGGGTAGCGAGCCCTTAGACGTCCACCCGGCGCCACCGGGCTAGAGTTCGCCAGGAGAGAGAGGCAGGCTCCTGTGCGTATAACAGTTTTGGGCAAGTCCCCCGCCTGGCAGGACACCGACGGTGCCTGTAGCGGCTACCTCATCCAGCATGAGGAATTCACGCTGCTACTCGACTGTGGTAACGGGGTCTTCTCCAAGCTGCGGCGCTTCTGCGATTACGTCGACGTCGACGCCGTCCTGGTCAGCCACCTCCACGCCGACCACTTCCTCGATCTTGTCCCCTTCAGCTATGCGCTCACCTACGCACCGCGCCAGCAGCCGGTGCCGGTGGGCGGCTGGCCCGGGACAGCCGAGCCGGCGCGGCCCGAGCTGTGGGCGCCGATGGGCTCTTCCGAGCTCTTCAGACACCTGAGCGGCTCGTGGGGCAAGGAGGACCTCGTCGAGGAGGCGTTCGCGCTACACGAGTACGACGGGCCCGACAGGCTCGAGCTGGGCCCGCTGCGGTTGCGCTTCTGCGAGGTTCCCCATTACACACGGACGCTCGCGGTAGAGGTATCGGACGGCAACGGCGCCCGGCTCACCTACAGTGCCGACTGCGCGCCCAACGAGGACCTCATCCGGTTTGCGCGCGAAACTGATCTGCTGCTCGTCGAGGCCACGCTGCCGCGTCCCGAGCGCACTGGCGAGCGCGGGCACCTCACCCCATATGAGGCGGGCGACCACGGTCGCCGGGCGGAGGCGCGGCGGCTGGTGGTGACCCACTTCTCCGACGAGCTTGACTCCGAGTGGGCGCGAGCCCAGGCCCATGACGGGTTTGGCGGTCCGGTCGAGTTGGCGCGCGAGGGGGCGGTGTACGAGCTTTAGGGCCCGGGTACACAAGGCCCGAGCGCCGAGCGCAATCGCGTATGCTGAGCCTCTCGACGAAGCTCAAAAGTCCCGAGGGAGACCCGTAATGCCATCACGTCGCAAGCAGAGTTCGCCATTTACACCAGCGGAGATCGCCGCACAGGTCAAGTCGAACCCCTACCTGCAGCGCTTGGTGCTCGACGCGAAGCTACGCGACAACATGCGCACGACCGCCGACTCCTTCCACAAAGTCTATGACCGCGTCTCGAACAGCAGGGTCTCGGCCAGGTCGCTGCTCGAGGACAAGAAAGCGCAGAGCGACCTGCGCAAGGCGCTTGAGAACCTCCGCGACGTGACGCTTGCCATCACCGAGCCTCCCAAGAAGAGGCGCAAGCTGCGCCTCGGGCGCCTGCTCCTGCTGCTGGGCATCGGCACCGGCGTCGCACTGGCCGCCTCGGAGGGGCTTCGTTCCAAGGTGCTCGATCTGCTGTTCGGCGCCGAGGAGGAGTTCCAGTACACGCCTCCGCCCTCGACCGCCCCGCCTAGCGCTCCCCCCGCCACGGACGCGGGCGCTACGTCGAGCGCTCCCGCTGACACCGCAGCGACGACGGGCACGCAGACCGGTTCGGCGCCGGGCTCGGCGTAGGCCATCGCGAAGTCCAGGCTGCGCCGCCGGCCACTCTGGATCGCTCTCGGCGCCCTCGTCGCCGTAATCCTCCTGCTGCTGGTGGTGGCGCAGCTCGTGCTGCCCGGGATCGCGGCCCAGCAGCTGCGCGATCGGCTGTCGCGCTCTGGTCATGTGCTGGAGGTCAAGGTGCAGGCTTTTCCCGCGATCGAGCTGCTCTGGCACCAGGCCGACCGGGTGGTCGTGCGGATGGCCAGCTATCACTCAACGCCCGGTCACCTCGGGAGCTCGCTGGCGCAAACGTCCGACGCCGGCTCGCTATACGCCTCCGCCCAGCGGCTTCGGACGGGTCGGCTCACGCTTTCAAACGCCACCCTCACCAAGCGCGGCAACGAGCTTGTCGGCCGCGCGTCCGTGAGCGAGGCCAATCTCCGCTCTGCGGTTCCGTTCGTCCAGGGGGTGACGCCGGTGGCTTCCGGCGACGGAAAGCTCGTGCTTCGCGGGACCGCCCTCGGGGTCACCGCCGATGCCACCCTGATGGCGGTGAACGGCAAGCTCGTCGTCCAGCCAAACGTGCCGATCCTCAACTTCTTCACGGTCACGGTGTTCGACGACCCACACGTCACGGTGCAGGGAGTGGCGGCACGGGCCATCCCGGGCGGCTTTGTGCTTTCCGCGCGGGGGAGGCTGAAGTGACGTCCGGCTGGGCCGGGGTTAGCCGAACAGCTTGGGCGCGCGCGCGAGCATGCGGACCTTGCCGCGCGGACGGATCCTGCCGCTGACCAGCGCGCGCCACGGCTCGAGCCGGCCGGCGACGACGTCCAGCCAGTCCTCGAACCGGCAGCGGAAGACCAAGTCGGGGTGCTCGAGACGTCCAGGACCAACGGATGGGCTCTCCCGATCGAGCCGCAGATGCCACGGCTCGGCGTCCGTGAATTCCCACTGAATCGTTGCTCCAGGCGCCTGTGAAGCGTCGACCGAGCGCCGCAGGCCGTCGAAGAGCATTGCGGTCGCCTCGGGGTTGGGGGTGATCCCGTTCCTGCGCTCGCCGAGGTAGCCCGCGCGCAGCAGCGTCAGCCCTCGACGGGCTCGCTCCTCCGGAGAGACATCGAAGGGGAGCCCCACCCGCAGCGTCGTGGGATCGATTCCGGCGGCGCGCAGCCGGGCCTCTAGGTTCTCAGCGCCGCGGGCGAAGAGTTGATCGAGCGTGAACCCGAACGTTGTGACGTAGCGCTCGTCGAAGCCTGGCGGGACGAATACCGCCGTGGTGTACGTGAGCACCTCGCGCAGGAGTTCGCCGATGGCGGGGACGCACTCTGGGTCGTCGCGCACCAGCTCCGACAACATCTTGACTCCGAACGCGATGTGCCGCTGCTCGTCCCGCGAGACGTGCGATATCCCTTCGCGGAAACCGGGAAACAGGTCGCGTGCCCGCAGCGACTCCTCGATGAAGTGTTGGCCGGGCTGGGCCAGGGTGGACTCGATCACCAGGTGGTAGAGCGTGATCGCCTGCGCGAGCTTGGGCCGGGACCGGTCGCGGCGAAGCTCGGCGGCTACCCGGTCAAGCGCAGCGAATACATGCCGAAATCCCCAGGTCAGGTGCTGATCGGTTCGCGCCAGAGTGGCGGCGTTGGTGCTCGCGTCCACGTCGGCAACCTCTCGCATGAAACGGGCGAACAGGACCGCGTGCCGTGCTTCGTCGGCCTGCTGGGTGGCCAGGAAATACTTCTGCTCTTCCTTGGGCGCGGCGTCGATGAAGGGCGAGAGGTTGTCGGTCACCGAGTCCTCGCCGTGGAAGAACATCGAGTAGGTCCAGAGGGTGGAGCGACGCTGCAGTTCGTCGAAGTCGCGCAGCCACTGCTCGCGGTCGACCGAGAAGTCGATTTCGCTGGCGCGCCAGTTGCCCTGCTCCCAGCGCGAGTAGAGGTCCTCGTAGGTGATCTTCTGCGCGGCGACTGTCGGCATCGAACGTTGCCTAGAGTGTCGCATGATGAACGACGTCGCGCTCGAATTCATCCTCAACGGGGAGCCCTGCTCCGTGACCACCGACGTGCGCACCACCCTGCTCGATCTCCTGCGCGAGCATCTTGGGCTGATCGGCGCCAAGAAAGGCTGCGATCACGGCCAGTGCGGGGCGTGCACCGTGCTGCTGGGGGGCCGTCGCGTCAACGCATGTTTGTTGCTGGCGGTCGCGCTGCAGGGCGCAGACGTGACCACGATCGAGGGGCTGGCCGACGCGGAGACGGGGGAGCTTCATCGTCTCCAGCAGGCGTTCATCGATCACGACGCCTTCCAGTGCGGGTACTGCACACCGGGCCAGATCTGCTCGGCAGTCGGGATGCTGGCGGAGGTCCGGGAAGGAATGCCCTCGTTTGCGAGCGAGGATCTCCGCGCCTCCCGTTTTGCGCTCGACGGGCCCGAGATCCGCGAGCGCATGAGCGGCAACCTGTGCCGCTGCGGCGCGTACGTGAACATCGTCGCCGCGGTGAGCGATGTGGCCGGGGAGGAGGGGCTCTGAAGCCGTTCACCTACTTCCGGGCGGATTCTGTGGAGGATGCGATCAGCGCCGCGTCCTCCCCGGGGACGACCTTCCTCGCGGGCGGGACCAATCTGGTCGACTTGATGAAGCTGGGTGTCGCGCAGCCGACGGCGCTCGTCGACGTGCGTACGCTGGCGCTCGACTTTGTCGATGAGCTTCCCTCCGGTGGGCTGCGCATCGGCGCGACCACGCGCAACAGCGATCTCGCCACCCACCTCCTGGTACGGGAGCGTTACCCCGCGCTGGCCCAGGCGCTGCTCTCGGGCGCCTCGGCCCAGGTGCGCAACGTCGCCACGCTCGCCGGGAACCTCCTGCAGCGGACCCGCTGCCCATACTTCCAGGACATCACCAAGCCCTGCAACAAGCGCCGCCCGGGGTCGGGCTGTCCGGCGATCGAGGGCGAGCACCGGGGCCTGGCCATCTTCGGGCACTCGCCTGCCTGCGTGGCAACTCACCCCTCCGACATGGCGGTCGCGCTGGCGGCCTTCGAGGCGCGCGTGGAGACACGGGGAGCGCGTGGTACGCGCAGCTTGCCGATCTCCGAGTTCTACCGCCTGCCCGAAGATCACCCCGACCGCGACACCACGCTGGAGCCGGGGGAGTTGATCGTCGCGGCCGAGCTCGATCCCGTCACCCCCGGGACTCGCTCCGTCTACCGCAAGGCGCGCGAGCGGGCCTCGTTTGCCTTCGCGCTCGTCTCGGTGGCGGCCGTGGCTGCGGTTTCCGACGGCGTGGTGGAGGACTGTCGGATCGCGCTTGGCGGGGTCGCGCACGGGCCGTGGCGGGCGCTGCGCGCGGAGGACGCACTGCGAGGGCAGGCGGCTGTCTCTGACAACTTCGCGCGCGCCGCCGACGCTGAGCTGGCCGCGGCCCGGCCGTTGCGCGACAACGGCTTCAAGGTGGACCTCGCGCGCGGCCTGATCTCGCGCACCCTCCAGGAGGTGTGTCTGTGAGCGTCCTGACGCCAGCGGTCGGCGCACCGGTGGCGCGGCTCGAGGGCCGGCTGAAGGTAACGGGCGCGGCTCGCTATGCGTACGAGCACGAGCTCGAGCGGATCGCCTACGGCTGGATCGTGCAGTCCGAGGTGGCGCGCGGTCGGATCGACGCGGTAGAGGTGCACGACGCACTCGCGGTTCCGGGCGTGGTGGGGGTTTTCTGGCACGCCAACGCGCCGTCGGTGGAGCCGGCCTCCAATGCCGAGCTCGCGGTCCTGCAATCCTCCGAGGTGGCCTATCGCGGTCAGATCGTCGGGTGCGTGGTCGCCGAGACGCTGGAGGCGGCCCGCGAGGCGGCCTCTCGCGTAGAGGTCTCCTACGCGTCCGAGTCGCACGACGTGGTCCTGCGAGCGGACCACCCGCAGCTGTTTGAGCCCGACACCGTCAACCCCAGCTATCCGGCCCGGACCGAGCGCGGCGATCCCGATGGCGGTCTTGCGGGGGCCGAGGTATCGATCGACTGCACCTACTCGACTCCGGCCGCTCACAACAACCCGATGGAGCCGCATGCGGCGATCGCGTTCTGGGTCGCGGGTTCGCTGACCGTGCACGACTCGACCCAGGGCGCCCCGATGGAGCGCGATCAGCTCGCGGGGGTCTTCGGGCTTGAGGCCGAGCAGGTCAGGGTGATCTCAGAGCACGTCGGCGGCGGCTTCGGTTCGAAGGGGACGCCCCGGCCCCACGTGATCCTCGCGGCGATGTGCGCAAAAGCGCTCGACCGCCCGGTGAAGATCGCCGTCACGCGCCAGCAGATGTTCGCCTTCACCGGGTATCGCACCCCCACGATCCAACGGCTGCGCCTGGGCGCCCGGCGGGACGGGAAGTTGACCGCGCTCGTCCACGACGCCACGGTGCAGACCTCCACCCTGCACGAGTTCGCCGAGCAGGTCGCGGTCTGCTCGCGCATGATGTACGGGAGCCCGCACTCCCGCACCACCCATTCGCTCGTCGCCCTCGACGTGCCCACACCGTCATGGATGCGCGCGCCGGGCGAGTGTCCAGGGATGTACGCGCTCGAGTGCGCGATCGACGAGCTTGCCATCGCCTGCGGCCTCGATCCAGTGGAGCTTCGGGTGATCAACGACCCGCCGGTCGATCCCTTGACTGGTCACCCGTGGAGCTCGCGCAACCTGGTGGCCTGCCTGCGCAAGGGCTCCGAGCTGTTCGGATGGTCTGACAGGGATCCCAGGCCACGGGCCCGTCGAGAGGGGAACCGGTTGATCGGCACCGGCGTGGCCGCCTCGACCTACCCCGCGTTCCGGCGCAACTCCCAGGCTTTGGTCCGGGCGCAGGCCGACGGCGGCTTCAGCGTGCTGATCGGAGCGGCCGATATCGGGACCGGCGCGCGGACGGTGCTCGCACAGCTCGCTGCCGACGAGCTCGAGGTGCCGCTGTCTGACGTGCGGATGCTGATCGGCGACAGCGACCTTCCGCACGCGTTCTTGGCGGGCGGATCGGGCGGCACGACCTCCTGGGGGTCGGCGGTGGTGATGGCTTGCAGAAGGCTTAGAGAGCGGCTTTCAGCAGGGGAGGATCCGCCCTGTGAGGCCTTCGCCGATACGGCGGACGAGGTGGATCGCGATCGCCGCGATGTATCCAGGCACTCGTTCGGAGCCCAGTTCGCCGAAGTCTCGGTGGATGTGGACACCGGGGAGGTGCGGGTTAGTCGGCTGCTCGGCGTGTTCGCCGCCGGGCGGATTCTCAATCCCGTCACGGCTCGGTCCCAGTTCATCGGCGGCATGACCATGGGGATGTCGATGGCGCTGCACGAGGAGAGCGTGATCGACCGCGAGTTCGGCGACTACCTCAACCACGATCTCGCCCAGTACCACGTGGCCGCTTGTGCCGACGTCTTGGACGTCGACGCCACCTGGATCGAGGAGCAGGAGACCGAGTTGGGGCCCGTTGGCGCGAAGGGAATCGGCGAGATCGGGATCGTCGGCACCGCGGCAGCGGTTGCAAACGCGGTGTTCCATGCCACCGGGGTGCGGGTGCGCGACCTACCGATCGTGCCGGCCAAGCTGCTCGGGACGCCGAGCGTTTAGTGGGTCGACGCCCGGGCTACGCGGGCTCGTCCTCGGGCTTTGCCCGTTCCTCCCCGTCACCGTCCGCGGCTTCGCTGACCGCATCAGAACCGCTGCGCTCCCCGTGCGCCACGACGTCGAGGGGCTCGAAGTGGCGGGCCTCCTCGAGTGCGGCGGTGAGCTCGATCCATCCGGCGAACGCAAGTCTGCGGCCGTCGGGATAGACCAGCGAGCCGCTGATCGGGTCGCTCGCCTGATCTAGGTAGAGCCCCACAGAAACGCTCGACTGCGTCATATGCAGAGCATGATCGACGCGGCCGTGCTTCGCCCCAGGGATCGCCCCTAGGAATTGGCGCTAGTTGTGGTCCGCGCGGCGGGTTGTTGCGGTCCGCGCGCGGGTTGTTGTGGTCCGCGCGGCGGGCGCGTCCGGCGCGGCGCCGCCCGCGCGCGGACCACTCAGGGGCGCTTGCTCAGGAGTGCTTGAAGACCGTCTCGAAGGCCGTGTTACCGGAGAGCGCGCCCGTCGAGATCTGAGTTGTGCTCCCGCTGACTCGGTTAAACCGCGCGACGGCTCCCCCCGCGCCAATCGGAGATCCATCCACGGTCGCGGCTGAGAAATCCAGCTTGCCGAAGTTCGGGACCCCCAACAGGCCCGGGTTGTCCCAGCCCGTGTCTCCGACCCACGGCCCGCTCCCTACGGGGTTCCCGGCGCCCTTGAGCGTCTTGGTGACTGACTTGCGCGACGTATCGGTAGAGGACACGACCGTCGACTTGGACGTCTGAGATACGCGTACCGACACCGTGTCGCCCGGATGCGGCGCGAGCTTCGTGTAGTTATGGGGGGTGCCGTTCAGGACCAAGGCCACGAAGTAGTCCGCCTTGCCCTTGAAGCAGCCGACGAAGATGCCCGCCGACGAGAAGCTAGAACTGTACACACCGACGCTGGGCTCTATTGCCCGCTCTGGGCTGCTGCTGCCGCCGGTGCACTTGACCGTGGGGACGACGAACTGGGCCGCGACCTTCCACGAACCCTCACCCCCGGCTTGGACGGAGTAGCCGGCGAAGCTCGTGCTCTTTGCTGCCCGCGCGCCGCGGGCTCCGCCGACCGAGCGGCCTGATGATGACGCGAGGGCCGGGGCTGCGAGCCCCACGGAAACGGCCACCGACGCTGCGATCGCTGTCGAGAATGAAACGCGAGTACGCAAGAGGCCTCCTTTGGCCGACCTGTGGATCGAGCGATCGCCGAATGCCTGCCCACGCTGGTCCTCGCCCGCGGCGCAACGAACGCCGCGTCTGCTCTGTGACCCCGTCCGAGACAACCAATTCACAGCAACCCCCCGGTGCTGAATTACACCCGTGCGAAACCGTATCGCCGGGACACTAATGCTCCATAAATGCAGAGAACGTTTTGGCGGGGTGGCGTTGGCAAGCAACGGGCGCGGATCTTCGTGCCCGGCGTTTACCCCCCCAGCTTGGGCGACCGCCACGGCTCGCGCAGGCGTCGCTCGAACTCCCTCGCCAGTTCCTCGATCGGGGCCCGCACCTGCGCCAGGCTGTCGCGGTCACGGACGGTCACGGTCCGGTCCTCGAGCGTCTGGTGGTCGATGGTCACCGCCCACGGGGTCCCGATCTCGTCCTGGCGGCGATAGCGGCGACCGATCGCGCCGCCCTCGTCGTATTCCGCCTGCAGGACCTCGCGCAGCAGCAGGTACACCTCTCGCGCGAGCTCGGGCTGACCGTCCTTGCGCACCAAAGGCAGGACCGCGACCTTGACCGGGGCCAGCAGCGGGTGCAGGCGCAAAACGGTGCGCCGCTCGCCCTCGATCTCGTCCTCGTCGTAGGCGTCGGCGAGAAAGGCCAGCATCGCCCGGTCAACTCCAAGCGCCGGCTCGATGACATAGGGCACGTAGCGCTCGCCGCTGGCGCTGTCGACGTATTCGAGCTTCTGGCCCGAGTACGTGGCGTGCTGTTTGAGGTCGAAGTCGCCGCGGTTGGCGATTCCCTCGAGCTCCGTCCAGCCGAACGGGTGGAGGTACTCGAGATCGCTGGTGGCGCTCGAGTAATGCGAGAGCTCCTCCTGATCGTGCGCACGCAGGCGCAAGTGGTCCGGTCGGATGCCGAGCCCCTCAAACCAGGCTGGACGCTGCTCCAGCCAGTGCTCAAACCAGTGGTCCGCGTCGGCCGGCGGCACGAAGAACTCCATCTCCATCTGCTCAAACTCGCGCGTGCGGAAGATGAAGTTGCCGGTTGTGATCTCGTTGCGGAAGCTCTTGCCGATCTGGGCGATGCCGAAGGGGGGCTTCTTGCGCCCGAACTGGAGGTAGTGCTTGAAGTTCAGGAAGATCCCCTGCGCCGTCTCGGGCCGCAGGTACACGGCGGAGCCGGCTTCCTTGACCGGCCCGATCGTGGTTTCGAACATTAGGTTGAAGTCACGCGGCGCGGTGAGGTCGCACTCGGGGGTCTCTCCCGGGTGCTTCGAGGGCTTGCGGCCGCACTGGGCCTCCTCGAGCTTGTCGGCGCGGAAGCGCAGCTTGCACGTGCGGCAGTCGATGAGCGGGTCGGTGAAGCTCTGCACGTGCCCGCTCGCCTCCCACGTTTTCGGGTGCTGGATGATCGCCGAGTCGAGCGCCAGGATGTCGTCGCGCTCCTGGAGCATTGCGCGCCACCACTGGGCCTTGATGTTGTTCTTGAGCAGCACGCCGTAGTGACCGTAGTCGTAGCTCGAGCCGAGGCCGCCATAGATCTCGCTGCTCAAGAAAGCAAAGCCGCGGCGCTTGCACAGCGAGACGAGCTTGTCCATGGTGACCACGTCCCGATTCATGGTTGTTTGCCCGCCCGCGTGCTGGTCTGTAGCCATTTCGTCATGCTAACTGGCGACTCCGCTTGGCACTCTAGTCTTGAGAGTGCCAACGACGTGTCCTATACTTCATGAAGCGATGCCGATCTACGAGTACCGTTGCGGGCAGGGCCACACTTTTGAGGTGATCCAGCGGATTACCGACGATCCCGTCGCGACGTGCCAGACGTGCGAGGGACCGGTGGAGCGCGTCTACCACCCGGTGGCCGTCCACTTCAAAGGATCGGGCTTCTACAACACCGACTACGGCACCCGCAAGCGCCAGCGCGAGAACCCCGAGTCGGACCCCTCGGACAAGAAGGGGTCCTCAGAGAAGGGGTCCTCGGAGAAGGGGTCCTCGGAGAAGAAGGGCGAGTCGGGCAAGTCGGATTCGAAGTCTGAGAGCGGCTCGAAGTCCGAGAGCGGCTCAAAGAAGTCCGAGAGCAAAGCCGCGGCCTAGCCGCGGATCTCGTCACCCCGGCGGCGCGGGCTTCGTCACAGGCGCCGCGGGCTTCGTCACCCGGGCGACGCGGGCTTCGGCCCGCCGGCCGCTGCCCCGCTTCGTCACCCGGTCGCCGCCCCCTTCGGCCCGCCACCGCCGAACCCCGGGAAATGGCACGTCGCCGCCGCCTGCTTGAACCCCGGCGACTGAATCAGACTCTGCGGGACCGCGATAAACCAGCCGCCGCCGCCGAAGGCTATGCCGCCGCCGCTGGGCGGCGCCGACGGCCGCGAGCTCGTTGGATCGGGGAACGAGGTCACGCCGTGCGCGCGCATGCAGCGCGCCAGCTTGAGCATCGTGAGCTTGCGGGTCTCCGAGGCCGGTCCTGCGCCCGGGCCGCCGCCCGGCAACAGCTTGGAGCAGGCGTTCTGGGCGGCCTGGAACGCCGGCGAGGAGGGGTTGACCCCGTTGGGGATCTGGATGCCGCCACCATGGCTGGGATCGGGAAAGTTGGAGACGCCGTGCGAGCGCATGCAGTCGGCGAACTTGAGACCCGCATCTGCGCTTGGGCGGTGCGGCGTTGCCGAAGACCCGCAGCCGGCCGCCGCCACCGCGCAGGCGATGGCCACGACCGTCAGCGCCGAGGTGCCGCGGCGACTTCGCGGACACCAGGGACCCAACCCAAGGCGTCCCGGGGGGGTCGGGTTCCCCGTGTCCGCATACCGAACACGAGGGACCCAACCTCGTCCGAGGACTGGGGGTCGGGTCCGTCGTGTCCGCGCGTTTCTGCTCCGCATCTGCCCACTCGTGTCGACTACCGCGTTTCTAGCCGGACGGCGATAACACGGGCGTAACGCCGTTATGACGGTGTTACGTGGGGGCCGGGGACGGATTAGGACTGGGTACTCGGGCTGCCGAGCCCGGCGAGCCGTTCTCAAACCGGGGAAAACTCGCAACACCGACGCAGCGCCGGCACCCCGTTGCGAATCGGACTCGTATGGCGAGCTCGATTCGCGACGCCACCAGACGGGGCTGAGCTGATGCGAATCCAACGCGCAGTAGGCGCCCCCGCGGCAGATCCACGCCCCCGGGAGACCCGGAAGCGAGTCGCAGATGGCTGCCCACCCCGTCGCGCGAGGCCGGGACGGCGCGGCGGCCCGCTGGCGTTGCGGCCCGGCGGCCCGGGGGCTTGCGGCCCGGCGGCCCGGGGGCTTGCGGCGCGGCGGCCCGGGGGCGTTGCGGCCCGGCGGCCCCGGGGGCTTGCGGCGCGGCGGCCCTATCCCTATCCGTCCATCAGTTGATGGACGGCGCTGTGGACTGCCTGCGGCGTGACCGTCAGCGAGTCACCGTAGTTAGGGAGATATTCGGCGCCGGTGGGCTTGAGCACCTTGACTGGGGCCGAGCCGCCGATCTCGGAGGCGGCGAAGAGGCTCATCAGTGTGGGCCCGCCCATGTCGGTCTCGAGCACCTGCGGAGCCTGCCAGGACGCCCAGGGAAGCCTGAAGAACGTGCCCACCGAGAGCAGCTGGGATTTGATCGCATTCAGGATCTCCTGCTGGTGCTGGACGCGGGTGAGGTCGCTGTCCGCCGGGTTGCATGGGTTTTCCCGTATGCGTGCGTAAATCAGGGCCTGGAGCCCGTTGAAGTGGTGGACGCCGGGCTTGAGGTTGAGCGTGAAGCCGCCGTTCTTCTTGCCGCCGGAGATGTTTGCGCAGACATGCTCGGTCTTGACGTCGATTCCTCCGATCGAGTCGATGAAGGGCGGGAAACGAGCGAGGTTGACCACGATCACGTGGTTGATCTTGATGCCGGTGAAATGCTCAACCGTCTTTATCGCGAGCGCGGGTCCTCCGATCGCAAAGCCCGCATTGATTTTGCCCACGCCGTGTCCGGGGATCTGCGCGACCGTGTCTCGCGGGATCGACAGCCGCCTCGACACGCCGCCGCCCACGCGCCAGAGCATGATCGTGTCGGAGTGGCTGCCGGCCACGTTGTAGTTCGACCCGGGCTCCTTGGACCCGGGCCCGGTACGCGGCCGCTGGTCGGTTCCGAGAATGAGAATCGTGTCTGCGGAGGTGATCATGTTGCCGCCCGGCGTCAGTGCCTTGGATGCCGAGGCGGGAAGGGGGACGCTCTGGGTGCCTGCGCTGACCATGAACAGCACGAGCGAAAGCAACAGCCAGGCGACCACTGCGAGCACCAGCCACTTGAAGACGCGACCCGGAGTGATCTTCTTGCGCGGCCCCGTGCGGGTCCGCCGGCGCCACGGAGATCTTGTACGCCGAGGTGAATCCTCGCGCGGGAGCTCGAGCTCGTCCTGTCGCCCGAGCAGTGCGTTGAGTATGCGGGAGCGACCCCGGTAGGTGCGGTACGGCGGGGCTCCACCCCCTGAGGCGCGAGCTCTATCCCGGGGTCCCGATTTTGACCGACCCGAGCCCTCCCGCGCGGAGCGCTGGCCTGATTTCGGTGGTGCTTGCGGGCCGGATCGTCCGCCGCTCCGGTAAACCCGGTACGGAGGGTCATCCACCGGCGCCCGGCTGTTCCGTTCGTCGGGCATCCCGGCCTGAATATAGTGACGCTATGCCGGCCCGACGCACAATCGGCGTCGACATCGGCGGAACCAAACTGCTCGCGGGCGTCGTCTCACCCGGGCTGGAGGTGCACCACCGTACCCAACGAACGGTCGCCGGTCTCGACCAGCCTGCCCTGCTCGACATGATGGTTGACGCCGTCGACGAGTTGCGTCAGGCCGCGGGCGTCGATCCGCTCGCCGTTGGTTTCGGTGTCCCCTGTTTGATGGACCACCGCACGGGCACGGCACTGATGTCCGTCAACCTGCCGCTTGCCAACATCCCGCTGGCTGACGTGATGGCGGAGCGGCTGGGTTTGCCGACGTTCGCCGACAACGATGCAAATGTCGCCACGCTCGCCGAGCACCGCGCCGGGGCGGCAAAGGGCGCGCGGGAAGCGGTCATGCTGACCGTCGGCACCGGTATTGGAGGGGGGCTCATTTTGCGGGGCGAGCTCTATCACGGCGCGATCGGGGCCGGAGCCGAGCTCGGACACACGGTCATCGACGAAGATGGACCTCCCTGCCAGGGCAACTGCCCCAACCATGGATGCGTCGAGTCGCTCGCTTCGGGAACGGCTCTGGCCCGAGAAGCCCTGCGTGTCGCGCGCGAACGACCCCAGTCCGGTCTCGGCGCGGCGGTTGCCGCGGGCCGAGACCTCGCAGGACCCCTCGTCACGGAGCTGGCGCACGACGGTGACCCAGCGGCGATCGAGGTGCTGGCGTTGGTGGGGACAAGGCTGGGCGTGGCAATCGCGAGCTTCGCGAACATCTTCAACCCCGAGGTCGTGGTCATCGGCGGTGGCGTGGTCGGTGCGGGTGAGCTTCTCCTCGGCCCGGTCCGCGCCGAGGTTAAGGCCCGAGCCCTGCCCCCGACCCGAGACATCGTCCGAGTCGAGGGCGCGGCATTCGGCGTGGAGGCGGGGATGATCGGCGCCGCGCTGCTGGGCTTCGATGGGGTAGCTCGGGGGGCTGGGTCGTGAGTGGGCGGCTTGTGGTCTGCCCGACCCCGATCGGCAACCTCGAGGACGTGACGCTGCGCGTTCTCTCCGCCCTGCGCGAGGCCAACGTCATCGCGTGCGAGGACACCCGCCGCACCAGGGTTCTACTCGACCGCTACGGCGTGAACGCCAGGCTCCTCTCCTATCACGAGCACAATGAGCGCCAGCGGACCGGCGAGCTCATCTCGCTGATGCGCGACGGCGCGGTGGTCGCGCTCGTGTCTGACGCGGGGATGCCGCTTGTTTCCGACCCCGGTCTGCTCCTGGTCCAGGCGTGCGTCGCGGCGGGACTCGCGGTCGAGGTGCTGCCCGGCCCCTCGGCGGCGCTGGCGGCCTTGGTCGCGAGCGCGTTGCCATCCGACCGCTGGCGCTTCGAAGGCTTTCTGCCGCGCAAGCGAACCGACCTGAGCGCTGCCTTCAGGTCGCCGGAGACGGTGGTGGCGTTCGAGTCGCCGCGGCGGCTTGCACGATCGCTTGCAGCTCTGGCCGAACTCGACGCCTCGCGCCCCGTGGTGGTCTGCCGCGAGCTCACCAAAATGCACGAGGAGGTGGTGCGGGGCACCGCAGCTGAACTCGCCGCGCGGTATGCGGAGTCGCCACCTCGCGGAGAGGTCGCCCTTGTGATCGGCCGGGCCCCCGACCAACCCGGCGCAGATTTAGATGCTGCTGTCGATGCGGTGCGGCAGCTCGTTTCCGCCGGCGCGCGGCCGCGACCCGCGGCGAGGGTGGTCGCCGGGCTCACCGGTGCCCGCGCCAACGAGCTGTACCGCGCGCTCAAGGAGGCGAGGTGAAGCTGACGCTCACGCGTGACGCCGAGGAGTTCGCCGCCCGCACCAGTGATCTCTTCGAGAGTCGGATCGAGTGCAACTTGATCGCCACCGTTTGTGCGGGCGTCCTTGCCGGCCACTATCCCCAAAGCGCGCCGCTGTTCGCTTACGGCACCGAGAACGGCGAGACGGGGTTCGCGGCGCTGCGCACGCCTCCCTGGAACATGCTTGTGACCGATCAATCTGCGCCGATAGAGGACGAGCTGGTGGCACGCTGGCTTGAAGAGGATCCGGGGGTCTCGGGCGCGTTGAGGGCCCCACCGGCGCCGCGCGTGCGGTCGCGTCGGCTTGGGCTAGGGCCACGGGCGGGTCGACTCGCCAGCTAGTGCGCGAACTGACCTACGTGCTCGAAAGCGTCACCGATCCGCCTCGTCCGGCGCCGGGTTCGTTGCGGCTTGCACGCCGAGACGAGCGGGAGCTCATGCTCGAGTGGATGAGGGCGTTCGGGCAGGAGACGGCGATTTTCACCGACGAGAGAGCGGCGATCATCGTGGATGCGCGAGAGGCGCAGCGCGGCCTCTGGGTGTGGGATCAGGACGGGCCGGTGTCGATGGTTTCAACGGCGCCGCTCGTAGCAGGCACCGTCAGGGTCGGTCCCGTGTACACACCGCCCGAGCGCCGGCGCCGGGGCTATGCCGGAACCGCTGTCGCGACCGCCAGCCGGCAGGCCCTCGAACGCGGTGCGCGGCGATGCATGCTGGCCGCGGACTCCACCAATCCCACCTCGAACAAGATCTACATGGAGATCGGTTACCGGCAGCTCGGCGAGCACGAGGAGTGGGAGTTCGTCGGCTCCGGAGTTTTGGGAGGGGGCGAATGAGTTTGGCCTCTCGCAGGGCGATCCGGCCCTACTAGGGCGATCCGGCCTCTAAGGGGGCGATCTGGCTCTACTTGACCTGCCTTATGAGCCACGCGAGCTCTCAAAATCCTCGTGTGGCTCATACAACACAACGGGCAGGTAAATCCGGGCTCGCTTCACTTCCAGACTCGTCGGTTGGCTCATCAAGCAGGTAACCGGCCCGGTCGACCGGCGCAGTCCTCCCTCACCATCGCCTAACCGGCCGCGGTCGTTCCTCACCATAGCCAGCCCCAAGCCCCGCACCGACAGGCGGCCGACATCCAACCACGGATAGCCTTCGCCCTGGCCAAGCCCCTCCACCACAGATGCCCTTCTACATCACCACCCCGATCTACTACGTCAACGCCGAGCCCCACCTCGGCCACGCGTACACGACCATTGCCGCCGACATCCTCGCGCGTCATATGCGTCAGCGAGGCGAGGACGTTTTCTTTCTCACGGGCACCGACGAACACGGCGAACCGATCGCCGATGCGGCTGCGAGCCAGGGCCTCGAGCCCAAAGCGCTCGCGGACCGCAACGCCGAGCGGTTCAAGGCCTTGATGCCGCAGATCGAGGCGACGAACGACTTCTTCATCCGCACATCCGATCCCCAGCACGAGCTCCGCGTACAGGAGATCCTCCAAGCGGTTCACGACGCTGGCCACACCTATAAGGGCCTCTACGAGGGCTGGTACTGCCCCCGCTGCGCGGACTTCAAGGTCGAAAACGAAATCCTCGAGGGCAACCTCTGCCCGATCCACGAGATCCCGCTGGAGCGACACCAGGAAGAGAACTGGTTCTTTCGTCTCTCGACCTTCCAGGAGCCGCTTGAGCGGCTATATCGCGAGCAGACCGACTTCGTGCTGCCGCGCGTCCGCTACAACGAAGCGCGCGCTTTTATCGAGCAGGGGCTGGCAGATATCTCGCTCAGTCGCGCCCATCTGCGGTGGGGAGTGCCGGTCACCTGGGATAGCTCACAGGTCTTTTACGTATGGTTCGACGCGTTGCTGAACTACGTCACCGCGCTGTCCTACGCGCGCGAGGGCGAGGACCTGACCGGTCGGTATTGGCCTGCCACCGTCCACCTGATCGGCAAGGACATCCTCAAGTTCCACGCGGTCTTCTGGCCGGCAATTCTGATGGCCGCTTCGCTCGAGCTCCCGCGCCATGTCTTCATCCACGGCTACTTGCTCGGCGCTGACGGGCGCAAGATGAGCAAATCGCTCGGCAACGTGCTCGACCCGTTCGAGGTGATGGATAAGTTCGGGACCGACGCGTTGCGCTTCTACCTCATGCGTGACGTTCCGTTCGGCTCAGATGGCGCTGTTGGAATGGACGCGGTGCGTTCTCGCTATGAGACCGAGCTCGCCAATGAGTACGGAAATCTGGCCAGCCGCGTGGTCGCCATGGTTCAGCGCTACCGCGACGGCGATGTGCCTGCCGGCGAAACAGATCCGGCGCTGGGGGCCGACTTCGCCGACCTCCCGCAGCAGGTTGCCGACGTGATGGACCGGCTCGAGCCGACGCAGGCGCTCACCTTGATCTGGGAGCGCGTGCGCAGACTCAACCGCTACGTGGAAGAGCGCGCGCCGTGGAGGCTCGCCCGCGATCCGGCTGATGCGGACGCGTTGGATCAGACATTGCGCTCTCTCTTCGAGGGCGTCCGCGTCGTCAGCTTGCTGCTTTACCCGTACATTCCGGCGACCTCGGATCGGTTGCTGCAGGCGCTGAATGTCCAGGATCGTGACTTTGCGCCCGCGAGATGGCGGGACCACGTCGGGGGCACGGCTGATCCGCTCGAGCCGCTGTTTCCAAAGCGGGCTTGATCGACAGCCACACCCACCTCGACATGTGCGAACCGCCCACGGCGGAGCTGGTTGACGCCGCGATGGCGGCCGGGATTACCCGGATCGTCACCGTGGGCACGACCAGCGAGTCGTGTCGCGCCGCGCTTGAGGCCGCCGAAGAGTTCGCGCCCGTGTACGCGGCGATCGGCCGCCATCCAAACGAGGCGGCGGGGTTTGACGACGCAGTGCTTCGGGAACTGCGCGACTTGGCCCAGCACGAGAAGTGCGTGGCGATCGGCGAGACGGGCCTTGACTATTACCGCGACTACGCCCCGCGCGAAGACCAGGAGCGGGCCTTTGCTTCCCAGCTCGAGCTCGCCGCCGAGCTTGACAAGCCCGTTGTCATTCATACGCGTGCCGCCGAGGATGACACGCTGCGCGCGCTGAACGAGCGCGCAGGTGACGCCCGCGTGATCCTCCATTGCTTCACCATGACCGCAAGGGTGCACGAATGCCTGAAGCACGAAAGCTGGTGGTTCTCCTTCGCCGGCAACGCGACGTATCCCAAGGCCACCGACCTGAGGGAAGCCGCCCGGCTGGTCCCCGCCGCCCGGCTGCTCGTCGAAACCGACGCTCCCTTCCTGGCTCCCCAGCCGGTTCGCGGCAAGCCCAATCAGCCCGCCTATGTAGCTCACACCGCGCGAGCGCTGGCGGAGGAGCGGGGGATGGAGTACTCGGAGTTCGAGGCGGTGACGGAACGGAGCGCTGCCGCAGCCTTCGGATGGTGAGCGCGGGATCGTGAGCCCTCCACGGGCAGAGGGTCATGAGCCGGCCACGGGCAGTGGGATCGTGAGCGCCCCGCGGGCAGAGGGATCGTGAGCCCTCCACGGGCAGAGGGGGCGAGGCGACGAGCCGGCCGCCGTCAGCGCCGGCTCGGTCAGAACTTCCTCGTCGACCAGAACATCCTCGACGTGATCGAGCGCCTGGCGGCGGTCGAGGCGGGCGACGTCGTGCTCGAGATCGGCGCCGGCCCGGGCGTGCTGTCCGTGCGCCTGGCCGCGCGCGCAAGCCATCTTCACACGGTCGAGATCGACCCCAGACTCGAGCACCAGCTCAGGGAGGCGCTGGCGCGAGTCGACAACGTCTCCATCCATATCGCGGACGCACTCGAACTCGATCTGGGCGCGCTCGCCCCGGCCCCGACTAAGGTCATCGCCAACCTGCCCTACGCGATCGCCGCGACCGCGATCCTCCGCACGATCGAGGAGCTGCCCGCCGTCTCGCGCTGGGTGGTGATGGTGCAGCGCGAGGTCGGCGAGCGGCTCGCCGCCCCCCCGGGAACACGCGCCTATGGCGCCCCATCGGTGCTAATCCAGCTGGCGTGCGACGTCGAGGTGCTTCGCCCGGTGGCGCGGACAGTGTTTCGCCCCGTACCCAACGTGGACTCGGTTCTGCTGGGAATGCGCAGACGCCAAGCGGCCGCGCCGCCCGAGGTGCGCAGACTCGTAAGAGCCGGCTTCGCGCACCGGCGTAAGCCCCTGGCCTCGTCACTGGGGCTGGTCCCGGACCAGCCGGCCGAGATCCGCGAACGGACGCGCGCCGCTCTGGAAGAGATGGGCCATCCCGGGGATGAGCGCGCCGAGCGGCTTGCGCCCGAGGAGTTCCGTGCGCTCGCCGTGCGCCTATCGGGACTATGAAGTACGTCGTCCGCGCTCCGGCGAAGGTCAATCTGTGCCTGTTTCTCGGCCCGACACGGGCAGACGGCCGTCACGAGCTGGTGACGCTGTTCGAGTCAGTCTCACTCGCGGATGAACTCTCGGTTTCGGTCCGCTCTCGTCCTCCTGATGCGGTCCGCTGCGACGAGATCGACGACCCAAATCTCGCCGCGGTCGCGCTCGAACGATTACGGGCGCGTGGTTGGGAAGGCCCACCGCTCCACGTGCAGGTCGCCAAACACATCCCCGTCGCAGGGGGGATGGGCGGGGGGTCGGCCGATGCCGCCGCCGTTCTTCGCCTCGCGAATCGAATCCGAGCCGTTCCACACCAGACGATTGACGACGTCGCGGTCGAACTCGGCGCTGACGTCCCGAGCCAGCTCCAGCCGGGGCTGGCCCTGGGCACCGGGGCGGGCGAGCGGGTGCAACCCCACCAGCCGCTTGCCCCACACGCCTTCGTCGTCGTCAGCCAGCGATATCGGCTCGCCACCCGCGAGGTCTACGCCGAGGCCGACCGGCTCGCCCTGCCCCACGACCGCGCTGGGCTCCAGGAGAAGCTCGATCTGCTGCGCACGGAACTAGCTCCCGGAGCGCGACTGCCGAGCGGCCTCCTTGTCAACGAGCTGGAGCCGGCCGCGCTCTCGCTCCTGCCGCAGATCGAAGAGTCACTTGCGGGGGTTCGCGATGCCGGCGCCGACGATGCTCTCGTCTCGGGCTCGGGTCCCACCGTCTTTGGCCTCTTCTGGGGGGAGGACGCGATGCGGCGCGCTGCAGAGAGCCAAGCCAGCCTCCAGGATCAATTCCCTGACACCATGACGGCCACGCCTGTCGACTCCGCCTTCGGCGAACCCCGTCCATACGGCTAAAGCGCACAAAGACCGCGCGTAAAGCGCCCGTCCCCCTTCCCGCCGTCGCCACCTTCCGGCAAAATCCTCAGATCGAACGCAAGCCGCTCATTTCAGTCCTGACCGCATACCGCAGCTCATGAGCAATACCGAGATCACCTATCTGGTCGGCGTCTGCCTCGGTGTGTTCGGGCTGGCCGCCTTCGGCTTATTCGTGCTGGCGCCGGCGGTCACCGCCTACCGGCGTCCGCTGGAGCGGGTCGCCGCCGCGATCCTCTCCTTATATGTGCTCGTCGCGCTCGTGGGCATCGGAGTCGCAATCGGGGCGGTGATCGTCCTGGAGTGGCCACGGCTGTTCTGATCTGCCACGGAACCTCGCGCTAGTGAGTGTGAGCGCTGGGGACCTGGGCGCGCTGGCCGCGATCACCGACGCGGTCGAAGCCGGCGCGGGCCTGCCCGAGATCCTGCGGACGGCGGCGCGCGCGCTGAACGCGAGCCTCATCCTGATCGACCGCTCGGGCGTTGTGCTGGCGGTGGCGACGCGTTCTACAGCCGATGAGCGTTCGCTGATGCGCGCCACCGAAGGCGTGCAGACGGTCGACTTGCGGGTTGCCGAGACGACCGTGGGGCAGCTTCGTCTCCGCGTCCGCGAGCGTCCTCCCGACGGGACCTTGCTGCGGCTGGTCACGGCTCTCGTCGCCTCCGAAGTCGATCGAGTCCGCGCCCCCGAGCGCGCTTCTGAGCAGGCCGCGATCAACTTCCAGCACGCGGTGCTCGCCCGGCAGATCGACAACCGTGACGACCTGCTCGCGCGTGGCAAGGAGCTGGGGATTGACCTGTCGCACGGCGCCAGCGTGGTCGTGGTGCGTGCCCACCCCCGGACGCCGACCGCCGACTGGCGTAGGCGTCTGCTTGCGCTCGTGCGCCGCGGCGCGCGGTCGGTCGCGCCCGGCGCGATCGTCGCGCCGGTCGAGAATGACGGGGGCGAGGTGATTGCGCTCATACCCGAGAATTCACGCGATGCGGGGCGACGAGTTGCTGCCGTGGTGTTGCGCGAGCTCGAGTCGGGGCTACCCGGCTTCGCCTGCGCGATCGGCCGCAGCCGTGTCGCGTCTGACCCGCTCAACCTTCGCCGCGCGCGCGATGAAGCCCTGCTTGCGGCCAACGTCGTCGAAGGCGACCCGGACCGGTCGGAGCTCTCCTTCTCCGAGACGGGCACCTATCAGCTGCTGCTTCCACACATGGACGACCCCGCGGAGCTCGGACGTTTCTACGAGGAGACCGTGCGCCCGTTGCTCCTCTACGACGAGCAGTACGAGACCGACTTGATCGGCACGCTGCAGACATTTTTGGAGTGCGACGCCAACGTGAACGCCACCGCGGCACGACTTACAACCCATCGCCACACGGTCCGCTACCGCTTTGAGCGCGTGCGCGAGCTGACCGGCCTCGACGTCTCATCCAGCGACGGTCGGGAGAAGCTGTCTCTGGGCCTGAAGGCGATGCGCGTGCTCGGCATCGCCGCGCCGAGGGGCCCGGCCACCGAGCCAGGCGCCGAGGGCGGAAGGGTCAGGCGGTGACCAGACACCGCGCTCGCGGGACGCTGCGACAGAGGGCGGCCTTGGCGAGCCCGACTGCCGCGATGTTCTCCAAGGTTGCGCTCGAGCGCGAGGCCGGCCAGCGCCTGAGGCGGCTCAGCGACGCGACGCGCGACCGCTTCGGGCAGTGGCGCCGTCCCACGCGCGAGAGGATGCGGGCCCTGACCGTCGACACGCGAGGGCGGGTGCAATGGCGCGACGCGCCCGCGCCTCCGCTGCCCGGTCCAGACGGAGCCATCGTGCATCCGATCGCGGTTGCGACGTGCGACCTGGACCGCATGCTCTTGCTCGGGCGGACTCCATTCCCGCTGCCGCTCCATTTCGGCCACGAATGCGTCGCCGAGGTGCTCTCGGTCGGCGAGCACGTGGTGCAGGTGCGCCCCGGAGACCACGTGGTCGTTCCCTTCCAGATCAGCTGCGGCACCTGTGCGCCGTGTCGGGCCGGCCACACCGGCAATTGCGCAACCGTTCCTCCTGTTTCGATGTTCGGGTTTGGCGTCGGGGGCGGTCACTGGGGCGGGGCTGTCTCCGATCAGCTCGCCGTGCCGTACGCCGATGCCATGCTCGTTCCGCTTCCGTCCGGAGTCGACCCGGCCGCGGCGGCAAGCGTCGCCGACAACGTCAGCGATGGCTATCGCCACATCGCGCCGTACACGAACCTGCTTGAGGAAGGCGATGGCGAGATCCTGATCCTCGCCGGGATGAGTCGCCGGCAAGCCTTCAGCGCGAGCGTTCCACTCTATGCCGGTCTTGTGGCGCGGGCGCTCGGAGCCCGCCAGGTCCATTTCTTCGACAGCCGTGAGCATGTGCGCTGGCACGCGGAGCGGCTTGGCCTGGTCGCACACACGCCCTCGGAGATACGCCACATGCCCACGTTGCCTTTGGTGGTGGACGCGACCGCCAGCCCCTCGGGGATACGTACGGCGCTCGAGCACACCGCGCCTGACGGGGTTTGCAGCAGCCTGGGCATGCTCCATCGCATCGCGCCCATACCCGCCGGGCTCATGTTCGGACGCAACGTCACGCTGCACGTCGGCCGCAGCCACGCCCGTGCGTTGATTCCCCACGTGCTCGAGCTTGTTGGCTCGGGCAGACTCCACCCGGAGCTTGTCACGACGGACCTGGCCCCTCTCGACGATGCTCCCCGCGCGATAACGGAACACATGCGCGGGGACGCAACCAAGACGATCCTCGTCGAGGGGGCCTAGGAGCCGCGATGACAGTCGGGATCATCACCGGGTCGGGCACGTATGCGCTGCCGGGATTCGAGGAACCCGAGGAGGTGAACGTGGCGACGCCGTTTGGCGATGCGATCGTCAATCGCGGGCGATACGCAGGCGTCGACGCGTTGCACGTCTCTCGCCATGGAAGCGGCCACGTCAGGCTTTCCAGCCAGGTCACCCACAGGGCCAACATTTGGGCGCTCAAACAACTCGGCGCGACCGCGGTGGTTGGCTGCACGGCCTGCGGCGCGGTCGATCCCACGCTGACGCTCGGCTTACTGGTGGTGTTCGACGACCTGCATTTTGCGGTGAACCGTCTGCCCGACGGCTCGCTGTGCACGTTCTTCGTGCAGCCGGGCGATCCCTCGCGAGGCCACTGGATCCTCCACGGCGGCCCCTTCTCGGAAGGCTTGCGGGTTGCTCTGCGAGACGCCGCGGCAGCGGCCGGCCACGAGGTCCGCGACGGTGGCGTCTACGGCCACGTGGACGGGCCCCGCTTCAACACCCCGGTGGAGATCGCACAGCTGGCCGCCTGCGGCGTCACGGCGGTCAGCCAAACGGGTGGCCCCGAAACGGTGCTGTGCGGCGAGCTTGAATTGCCGTTCGCCCTCGTCGGCTACGTGACCGACTACGCCAACGAGGTGAAAAAAGGAGAGCCCACGCCGGTCGAAACGCTGATCGAGCTGATGGGCCGCGGCAGCGCGGTCTTCGCCGACGTGCTGATGGGCGCCCTTCCACGGGCCCAAAGTGACACGCCAACGGCGGCGGGCACCGTCTACCGGTTCGAGCAGGGATGACGGACACTGACCCCGCCGTCTTGGTCATGGCCCGCGCTCCGCGCCGGGGCGAAGTCCGCCGAGCGCTCGAGCCTCTGATCGGCGCCGATCGGTGCGCCGCGCTTCAAGCCCAGCTGATCAAGGTCGCGGTGGGGTGGGGGAGTGAGGTCGCACCCGAAGCCCTCCACGTCGCCCACGATCCACCCGATGCAGCGAGTGAGATCCGCCGGCTGCTCGCCCCGCACTCCGTGGTGTTCCCGCAGAACGGTGACGGGATCGCGGGTCGGCTCGCCGACGGGGCCGCGCGCGTGTTCTCCCGTCACTCCGGCCCGCTGCTCATCGTTTGGCCGGATCTTCCGCGAATCCGACCCGAGCACGCGCGTGCGGCGCTCGACGACTTGGCCGCGGGTTGCGACGTGGTCCTCGGCCCTGCGCTTGAAGGAGGCTTCTACCTGATCGGGATCAGCCGGCCGATGCCGAGGCTGTTCGCCCTCCCGGAGCAGGCGTGGCGCAGCCCCGATGTCATGACGCTCACTTCGGCGGCCGTCCGCTCCGCCGGCCTTGAGCTCGGCATCCTGCGAGCGGAGCGCGCGCTGCACCGCCCCGCCGATCTCCGTGCGGCGCTCGCGGATCCACTGCTGCCGGAGGGGATCGCACAGATACTTGGTGGGCGCTGAGCCGCACTCCGAGCACTGGGGGGCGGGGATTCGAACCCAAGCGATTTCTCGGTCCAAAGCCGAGCGTCTTGCCCTTAGACGACCCCCCATCGAGGCGTATTTGCTTGCCGAATCTATCAACGACCCGGGCGCGCTCCGAAACGATTCCGTCCGGCTTTAGCACGAACATGTGTTCGTGCCTCAGTACACAGAAGAGTGCGCTCGAGATGCCGTCGCATCCTCGCTTTGCTACACCGAGGCGCTTCGCAAGCTTGGGCTGCGACCCCACGGAGGAAACTTCCGCCTGTTCCGCAAATACGTCGACGAGATATGGCGTATTCCGACCGACCACTTCAATGCGGACGCGGCCAGAGTCGCACGAGTCAAGACGTTGCAGCGGCCTGTCCCACTTGCAGACGTACTTGTCGAGGGCTCTAGCTACAGCCGCACGAAGCTGAAGCAGAGGCTCTACGCCAGCGGCCTGAAAGCGCGGAGTTGTGAGCTTTGCGGCCAGGGCGAGAATTGGAGGGGTCGCAGGATGTCGCTAATCCTGGATCACATCAACGGGGTTCCAGACGACAATCGACTATCGAACATGCGAATCGTGTGTCCCAATTGCGCCGCCACGCTCGATACTCATTGTGGCCGGCAGAATCGTCTATCGCCGCGCGAGTGTGCGTTATGCGGGCAGGCCTTCACGCCCAGGTACAGCAAGCAACACTATTGCTCGAGTTACTGCGGGCAACGTCACGGCAATCGCGACCGAACGCCGAAGCCTGATGCCCGCAAGGTGCCTCGCCCGTCGTACGAACAGTTGCAAGCGGATCTCCAGATCATGAGCGTCGTCGCCGTCGGCCACAAGTACGGCGTGTCTGACACCGCAATTAGAAAATGGCTGCGGTGGGAGCGCGACGCGAGGGCACGGGCCGAGGCGTTGCGGACGCAGGACCCTCCGACGGATACCATCGCCGCGTGAGCGCTCCGGTCGTTGTGATCATCGCTGCCGGTGAGGGGACGCGCATGCGCTCGGCCACGCCCAAGCTGCTGCACCCACTCTGCGGTCGGCCGCTGATCCACTGGACAGTCGCGGCTGCCCGAGAGGCCGGCGCGGGCAAGGTGGTGGTCGTCGACGGGCCGGCGCGGGCGCTCGATCAGGCCCTCGACGGGGAGGTTGAGGTCGCCGTCCAGGAGCGAGCGCTCGGTACGGCGGACGCGGTCAAAGCCGCAAGTAACCACTTGCAGTCCACCGGCACCGTGGTCGTGGTGAACGGCGACAACCCGCTCTTCACGCCGCAAACGATCCAGCGGCTGGTCGAAGCTCACGATCGCTCCGGTGCGGCAGCGACCATCGCCACGGCGATCCTCGAGGACCCCGGCCGGTTCGGCCGGGTCGTCCGCGCACCTGACGGCACGGTGGAGCGGGTGGTCGAGACCAAGGCCGCGGGCGACGCGAGCGCGCTCGAGCTCGAAATCCAAGAGGTCAACGCAGGCCTGTATGCGTTTGACGGCGAGTTGCTGCAAACAGCCCTCTCCGAAGTCCGCGCGGACAACGCTCAGGGCGAGTTCTACCTCCCCGATGTCCTGCCGGCGATCCGTCGTCACGAGCGGACCGTGGACGCTTACGAGATCGAAGATCCGCTCGAGACGCTCGGCGTCAACGACCGCGTCGAGCTGGCCAAGGTCCGTGCGGTCGCACAACGGCGCATCCACGAGCGCCACATGCTCGCCGGCGTGACGATCGTCGATCCGAATTCGACCGTGATCGAGGCCGAGGTCGAGGTGGGACCCGACGCCGTGATCGCGCCGTTCACGAGCCTCCGCGGCAACACCAGCGTCGGCTCGAACTCGACCATCGGCCCGCTGTCCACGGTGATCGACGCCCGCATCGGCGAGGGTTGCACGATCGTGCACTCCTACATCACGGGTGCGGCGATCGGCGACGGCGTGAACGTCGGGCCGTTCGCCTATCTACGGCCCGGGACCGTTCTGCACGACGGCGCCAAGGCGGGCACTTTCGTCGAGATCAAGAACTCGGACATCGGCGCCGGCGCAAAGGTGCCTCACCTTTCGTACGTCGGTGACGCCGACGTTGGCGACCGTACCAACCTCGGCGCCGGCACGATCACGGCCAACTACGACTACCAAAAGAAGAATCGCACCACCATCGGTGCGCGCGTCAGGGGCGGAGTTCACACGTCGCTGATCGCCCCCGTGAGCGTGGGCGATGACGCCTACACCGGGGCGGGCTCAGTGATCACCAAGGATGTCCCACCGGGTGCGCTTGGCGTGGCGCGGGAACGCCAGCAAAACATCGAGGGGTACGCCGCGCGCCGCGAAGAACGGGAGGAGACCCCGACCGGCGAACGACCTGCCACGAGCCCGACGAGCGACCAGTCCGCCGCGGACGAAGACGCCGGTGAGAGCGGGTAAGGAGCCAGGTGCCGTCGCCTCACCGGCGTACACTCGCGACGCAATGAGCATCGTGCAGGAACACCCGGCCGCGGGCGATCTGCAGCTCGAGTACAACAAGCGCTTGATGCTCGTTGCCGGGCGGGCTCACCCGGGGCTTGCCGCGCGGATCGCGGACAAGCTCGGCGTGGCGTTGGGCAGGATGACGCTTCGGACGTTCTCCAACGGCGAGGTGTACTGCCGCTACGAGGAATCCGTGCGCGGGGCGGATGTCTTCATCGTCCAGCCCACCTGCGCCAACCCGGAGGCGGGGTTGAGTCCCAATGACTCGCTGATCGAGCTGCTCGCGATGGTCGATGCGGCGGTGGGTGGTTCGGCCCACCGGGTGATCGCGGTGACCCCCTGGTACGGGTATTCGCGTCAGGAGAAGAAGTCGGCTCCCCGCGAACCGATCACCGCCCGGCTGGTCGCACACATGCTTGAGACCGCCGGTATCGATCGCATCGTGACCATGGACCTGCACTCCGGGCAGATCCAGGGGTTCTTCCAGAAACCCTGCGACCACATGACCGCGATGTTCATGCTCACGCAGTACTTCGCCGACCTCGCGCTCGAGGACCTAGTGGTCGTCGCCCCGGACGCCGGGCGCGTGAAGCTGAACAAGCGCTTCGCAAGCAGGATCGGGGCCGACCTCGCGATCCTCAACAAGGAGCGGCCGGCCCAGCAGGTCGCCGAGATCGGCTACGTGATCGGCGAGGTGGAAGGTAAGACCGCCGTCATCGTCGACGACATAATCGACACCGCCGGCACCCTGAAGGCCGCCGCGCAGGCGGTCCACGACGCCGGCGCCCGACGCGTCTACGCGGCCGCGACCCATGGGGTGTTTTCAGGACACGCCTGGACGAACCTGACCGCCGCCAACTTCGAGCAGGTCGTCGTCACCGACACGATCCCGCTGGCCCCAGGCGCCCCCGACTTCGTCCGGGTCCTCTCCTGCGCCGATCTCCTCACCAGCTCGATCCGCCAGATCTTCACCGATGGCTCGGTGAGTCAGGTGTTCGGCGGCGAGAATCAGCTGTTTTGAGTTGCCGCCTGCTTCACGCGCGCTCAACCAGCACATAACCTGCGCGACGTTCCAACCTGCTGTTCTTGTCGGCGTTTCATGGGGGCAGTCGGGGGTGTCCCTCAGGAAGCGGTCGCCGACACAGCTCACCAAGGCGACCTCTTCCTGAGGGACCCCATTTACTTCGCTGAGGGACCCCATTTACTTCGCTGATCTTGCCTGGTCGCCGACCGACCGCGATAGGTAGGTTGCCTAACGCTAAATCCGGTAAGCTGCGCCCTGTCTGGCCGACGGGGGCCGGAGACGGGATAAGTCAGGCGAGAGGGCGGAGGGCGTTATGTCAAGCAGGGCGGCGTTTAGGTCGCTGGCCAGTGCCGCGACCATCGGGTTGTTCATCCTCCTTGCGGCCGGGCCGGTAAGTGCTTCAGCGAAGCCAGGCGACTGGACCCAGGCGCAAGTCAATAAGGCCATCAAAAAAGGCGTGGCGTATCTCGACACCGCGCGTAACAGCGACGGGAGCTTCGGCACTATCCCGTTCGCGGACACCGGTATCGCCTTGACGGCCTATGGCGTATTAGCGAACGGCAACTTCAACAGCCTGCCGGCCAAGTACCGAACTCACGTCAAGAAGGCCATCTCCTTCCTGCTGTCCAGCCAGAGCAAGACCGACGGCTCATGGGCGGACTCAGGTGAGTTTTTCACCTACTCGACGTCGATCGCTCTGTCTGGGCTGAGTGCGTTCAAGGCTGTGAACAAAGCGATACCCAAAGCCATCAGCAAGGGCAGACACTTCCTTGTCAAGCTGGACTTCCAGGGGTCGGCGCGCACAGGGTGCAACTCGGGAGACAACTCGTCGACCGCCTTCTACTGCGGTGGGTGGAACTACGATCCGGAGGCAGGTCGCTCTGACGAGTCCAATACAGGCTGGGCTCTGACCGGGCTGTTTTTGAGCGGTGGCGTTCCCACGTCCATCAGGCACGACAACATCAACTGGCAACACCACGTCCAGTCGCTGAAAGGTAACCCGTTCTCTCCGACGGCCAACGACGGCGGCGGGTCCTACACGCCATCCTGCGCTGATCACAACTGCACCAACTTCTCGTCCAACGCCAACGACAGTGGATCGGTGCTATTCGGCCTGGGATTCGATGGTGTTCCCGGCAGCGACAAGCACGTCGCTGCAGCCGTCAAGTTCGGCAACGATGTTCTGAACACCTATGAGAAGGCCCTACCGACTCGCAACATGGTCTACCACACCGGCACCAACGAAGATGGCAGCTGCAACCCGGCCCATGCCGGCTGCACCTGGAGCTTTGGCGGCACCAGCGAGGGCGGATACCACTACTCGATCTTCGCGTTGACGAAGGGCCTCGGGGAGTACATCGCCCCAAGGCTCACCAACCCGAGGAACTGGTACGCCAAGGTCGCGGATCTCCTGCTCGGCTCGCAGGGCACGGACGGCTCTTGGCCGCAGGACGGGCGCGATGACGGCGACAGCGTGTTCGCCTCGGCGCTCGCGGTCAGTTCGCTGGGGCTGGTCGCGGTGCCGCCCAGCAAGATCGTAAAGGCTTATGCCGGTTATGCCGACAGCTTCAGATCCGGTTCACATTTCCCGTCGCCCTGGCGCGGTGGCAAGAATGTGATCTTCGAGGGCTGCAACTATTTCCATCCCAGTCGCTGCCGCAAGAGCTACGACTCCGGGGCCATTCGGCTGGTGAATACTGGCACCCGGGTCCTTACTGTCTCGAACGCGAGTGTCCGGGTCGGATCGTGCACATTCCGCCCGTGGCCGGGTCTGAATGTCAAGATGCCGGGTGGCCGCCAGCTCATCCTCACTCAGACGGGCGGAAAGCCCCCATGCCACACCAACGGTCCCGGGAGTCGGGCCAATTTCGACGCCTCTGAGACCGGGCACAGCTGTACAAAAAATGACGGCCTCATCCCCATCGTGCACGTCACCGTGAGCGGGACCGCCTTGACGTACCGGGACACCAGTCAAGTAATCAATACGGGCGGTGTGGACCGCGGCGCGCCGCGCTGTGGGGGCCACAGCGAGACACACGACTGGCGCCCGATTCGCCTCAAGAAGTGACGACGGCCACCGCTCTGACCGTCGAGCGGTGGCCAAAACTTCGGGAGCGGTCCGTGCGAGCCGCTCCCGAAGTCCATCGCTGATGCAGGGACACAGCTCGTGGGGTATATCTCGACACATGAGCGCACCAAGCGAACAGGCCGCCCGGCTGATGGAGACGCTCGGCCTCACCGAAGACGAGTTGTGCCGGATTCTCGACGTCGACCCGCTGACGCTGATATCGGGCCAACTCGAGCACGCGCATCAACTGCCAATCCTGCTCGATCTTCTCGCCGAGCCAACGGACCAGGTCGGGGCCCCCGCGCTCAAACGGTGGGTGAGGACCGAAGGGCCAGCCGGCACCCCGATCGACGCGCTCCTAGAGCGCGATTTCGCCGCCTTCGAGAACGCGATCGGAGAGCTTGAGCGCCGCGGCTTCGTGATCAGGGGCCGGGAGCGCGGCTAACCCGGATCAGGGGCCGGGAGCGCGGCTAACCGCTCAGGGGCCGGGAGCGCGGCTAACCGCACAAGGGCCGGGAGCGCGGCTAACCGCGCTTGGCCTTCTCCTTCTCCTGCTTGGACTTCTGCTCTTCTGGCTTGGCCTCATCCCCGGGCCAGAAGCCGGTCAGGTAGTGAAACGAGCGGGCTGTCGCGCGCGTCGTCGCCGCCTTCGCACCCGAATGTACGGCGGCCTCCAGGGCGGCGGCCGCGACGACCTTTCCCGTGGTCGCTTCCCGCAGGGTCGGCTTCGGCGGCTCGTCGCTGTCGAGCTGTGCCCATAGCGCGCGGAACGCACGCTCTCCGAGCTTTGCGCCCACGATGCCGGCGATTAGGGCAAACGGCTTGTAGAGGAGCTTCATTGCAGGTGCAGAGTACCCGGACACGGCGCGGGTAAGCGGGTCGCGGCCGGAGCGATCGACCGCCGGCCGACGAACGCATCCGATGCTGGTGATTCAACGCGCCGCGCGACAGTAAATAATTTGTTGCTCGACGATGGGAGAGGAAGAGCGCGATAGGTACGAGGCCGCGGGCGAAGAGCTGCTCCGGCGGGCGCTGCTCGACGACAACTCCGCAGTCGCCGTCTCGCTGCGCGTCGAGGGCCTGCCCGTCACCGACGCCGTCACGGTGATCTTCCACGGCCGGCGTGATCTGGGCACGTTGCAGACGTACGTCACCTACGGCAGCAAGGGCGCGGGAGCGACGGTGGGGGCGAGCGAGCTACTGCGGGTCCCCTGCGACCTCGATCTGGCCGCGGCCGAAGACCGGGAAGAGGCTGAGCGACTTTACGCAGAGCAAGCGATGGCGTTGCGAGACGCGCTTGTCGGCGCCGACACCGTGCTGGATGTGTGGCGCGACCCTCTGGATGCGGTCTCAGAGGGTCAGCTCACCGTCGATCACTCGATCCGCCTACCGATCGGGCTCCCCGCGGCGCGGCTTCTTCCGACCGCGCTGGTCGCCCCGGACCGCAGGCTTGTGGTCACCCCGGTGTGCAGCGCCCGTACGCTCGCGGAGGGCCGCCCACCCATGGGAATCGCCTGCGCCCAGCCCGACCTGACCCGGGTCTATGCATTGACGGACGACCCCGAGCGCTGTGTTGCGGACTTCCTCGAGCTGGCCTCCGACCACGCCCGGGCGCTCGCGGAACGGCTCGCCCACCAGGAGGCCTCGGTGGAGCGATTCCTCGAGCTGAGCGGCGACTAGCTCACTAGCCTTTCCACCGTGCTCGCCCGAGCGCGTTCGCGCCGTCGGCTCTACCTCGTCGGGATCCTCCTGGCGCTCCTTCTGTTCTTGGTCATCAGCGCCGTGCTCGCGCGGGTCCTGAGCATCGACGGGACGGAGCAGACCGCAATTACGCTGCTTGTAAAGGACGAGGCCGCAGGCAACCGGTCCGCGATGATCGCCCGGATCGAGGGCTGTAAGACGAACGCTGCGTGTCAGGCGAGGGTCGCGGCCGACGCAGCAAAACTGCGCCGGTCCGGAGTCGTCTCGATTCTCCAGCTAAGCCCCTCCGCCGGCTTCTCGCTGACCAGCACACTCGGCACCGCACGGGTCGCCTGGAGGGCGGGGTCGACGCTGCCGGTCGTCCAGTGCGTTCGCGTGAGGCGCTCCGGCGATGCGCTCACCGGATTCAATGTCGAGCTGCTCAAGCTGAGCAGGCGGATCGCCAGCGACTCGAACTGCCCGAGCCGGTACTAGCGGCTTGGAACCGGTGCGCGCGTGGGAGTCCGTTCAGGCTCTCGCGCGGGGCGGCGCTCGTGCTCAGGCAAGTGGTCGGGCAGCTTGCGGTGATCGCGCAGTCGCACCAGAGCCTGCTCGGCATCGGGCAGAGGGATGCCGCCCCACGGGCGATCTGACGGCTCCGGCGGCCGGCGGGGCTCGTTGCCCCATCCGTCGTCTTGACCGGACTCTCCAGGCCGCCTCTGGTGCCCCGAATCGTGTCGGAAGGCCAGGTAGATGAGGACGCCGACGCCGACCAACCCCAGAAGGTGCATCACGGCGATCATCAGCATCAGCTGATATTCACCTGACATTGGTGAAAGGGTAGCGCCGTCTGAGAGGCAGGTAAACACCTGACGAGCAATCCGAGGGCCCTGCGCGCGCAGCCTCCGGATGGGCTCCAGGCGCTACCATCGACGGCCGCTATGGCGAACGAGCAAAACAGCGGCCTGACAGTCGCCCGGCGGGAGCCTGGGGGCTCGCGCGAGGCCCGCAGGCTGCGCCGCACCGGGTGTATCCCGGGCGTCGTGTACGGCGTCGGCGCTGAGCCGGTCCCGTTCCAGGTGGACGTTCGCGAGCTTCGCCTCGCCCTCGCCCACAGCGGCGCCGTGCTCGACCTTTCGGTCGACGGACAGCCATCCGCCCCGGTCGTGGTCAAGGAGCTCACGCGCCATCCCGTGAGCGGCGATGCCCTTCATATCGATCTCCTGCGGGTCCGGCTCGACAAGCCGATCCAGGCGACCGTGGCGCTCGAGCTTGCCGGTGCCGAGGACGCCCCGGGAGCAAAGGAGGGTGGCGTGCTCGAGCACATCACCCGCGAGGTGACGGTCGAGGCGCTACCGAACGACATCCCGGACGTCATCGAGCATGATGTCTCCGCGATGGAGATCAACGACACGATCACGCTCGAAGCGGTCCGGGCACCCGCGAAGGTCACCATCCTGGGCGACGCAGAAACCGTGGTCGCGACGCTTACGCCGCCGCGCCTCCAGATCGAGGAGGAGCCCGAGATCGAGGAAGAGACCGAGGTCGTCGGCGAGGGTGAGGAGCCCGCCGAGGGCGAAGAGGCGCCCGAGGCCGAGGGCGGCGGCGATCAACAGGCCGAGGGCGGCGAGTAGCCCGTCTCGGTGCTTCGCGGTCGCGCCGGTCCCGTCGACTGGCTCGTGGTCGGTCTGGGCAACCCCGGTTCCCAGTACGAGCGCACTCGGCACAACATCGGGGCGCGGATTGCGCAAGAGCTGAGCGCTCGGTGGCAGCTTTCCAGGCCCAAGTCGAAGTACAACGGCCTCCTGCGCGAGGGTCGGGCCGAGCCCGGAGGCGCGAAGGTGGCGGTTCTGGTCCCGCAGACGTTCATGAACGAGTCGGGCCGTTCCGTCGGCCCCGCGCGTGGCGCATTCAGGGTGCCGCTGGAGCGCGTGCTGGTACTGCACGACGAGATCGATCTGCCCTTCGGCGAGATCAGGACCCGCCTGGGCGGCGGGCTCGCCGGCCACAACGGACTCAGATCGGTCAGGGACGCCCTTGGCTCTCCCGACTTCATGCGCGTCCGCGTGGGCGTGGGGCGCCCCCCCACCACGGACCCAGATGAGGTTGCTGCCTACGTGCTGAGCCGCTTCCGCGAGCCGCCGGACGAGGTCCAGGCGCTGGTGGAGCGGGCCGCCGACGAGGCGCAGCGCGCGATCAACTCTGACTGATTTTCCGGCTGGCACATGTGCCAGCCGGCCGGCCGGAACATGTTCCGGCCGGGGCGGTCGTGCATGCACGACCGCCTACCTATATTCACATCTAGATGCTTAGGACCCTCCTCGAGAGCGCAGACCAGGACCCGAAGTTCGCTCAGCTCGCCGACGAGGGCGGCAGCGCATTCGTCTCCCAGTCGCTGAGGTCGTATCTGCTCGCCGCGCTGCTCGATCGCAATCAGACCGCTCCCGCGATCGTCGTCGCCGGCGACGACCGCGCCGCGCGCGACCTCGCGGCCGCGCTGAAGGCGTGGCTTGCGCCGCGCCAGGTCCGCTATTACCCGAGCCGCGGGGTCACCTACGAGTCCCACCTTGTGCCCCCGCCTCACCTGGTGGGGCTGCGGATCGCGGCGCTCGACTCGATGCTCGAAGACCCCTGCGCGGTCGTGGTCATCAGCGCAGTGGCGCTGTCTGAGAAGGTTCCTGATCCGTCGTTGCGCCCGCACGGCTTCACCCTGCGCAAGGGCGAGCTCCTCGACCTGGACGAGACCGCCCGCGACCTCGTGGCCGCGGGGTACGAGCGCGTCGAGCAGGTCGAGGACCGCGGCCAGTTCGCGATTCGCGGTGGGCTGCTCGACCTCTTCCCGGCGACCGAGGAGCGGGCGGTACGGATCGACCTGTTCGGCGACGAGATCGAGTCGCTTCGGTGGTTCTCCACGTTCACCCAGCGATCGCTTCAGGACGCCGAAGAGGTCGAGGTTGCGCCCGCGGCCGAGCTCTCGGAGGAGCACCGGGAGCTGGCCGAGATCGCCGCGCTGATGGAGGAGGGCGAACAGCGTCCCGACATCGCGGAGCTCCTGCCCACGGGGCGGTTCCATCCCCTGCTCGAACTGGTCCCCGACGATGCCAAGGTCGCGCTGGCGGGCGAAGAGGACATCGCTCCGGCGCTGCGCGACCACTGGCAGGACGTCACAGCCGCCTTCCATGACTCCGATGCCCACCAGCTCTACGTCGATCCCCAGGCGATCGAACGGACCCTCGCGCAGCGGGCGCGTATCCGGGTGGCGAGCATCGACCAGGACCAGCCGTTCGCGTTCAGAGCGCAGGCCGCCGACTTCCAGGCGCGCTCGTTGCGCGACGCCGAGCCCGAGCTCGAGAAGCTGGTGCGCTCGGGGTATCGCACGGTCGTAGCGTTCGGCCGCCGCGGCGACGGGGAGCGCGTCGCATACAACATGGGCCGGCTCAGGGTCGCGTGGCTCGACGGGCGACCCACGGAGCTGGACGGGCGAGTGACGTTCGCGCACGCGCGGCTCGAGCAGGGATTCGTCGCGCCCCAGTTCCACCTCGCGGTCATCCCCGAGCATCGGCTTCTCCGTCGCCGCCGAGAACCGGAGCGCCGAGCCGTCCGGGGCCGGCGGGGGGTTCTGCGCAGCTTCACCGATCTGCGCACCGGCGACATCGTGGTCCACGAAGACCACGGCATCGCCCGGTTCGCGGGTTTTGACACCAAGACCGTGGCCGGGGTCACCCGTGACTACCTGTATCTCGAGTACGCGGGTTCGGACCGCGTCTTTGTGCCGGTGGATCAGCTGGCCAAGATCAGCCGCTACGTCGGCGCAGGCGGCGCGCATCCGCCGCTCTCCAAGCTGGGCGGCCACCGCTGGGACCAGATCAAGGCCCGGGCGCGCCGTGCGGCGCAGGAGTTGGCGGGCGAGCTGCTCAATCTGTACGCCGAACGACGCAGGCGCGAGGGTCATGCTTTTCCGCTCGATTCGGAATGGCAGCGACAGTTCGAGGACGCCTTCCCGTACGTGGAGACATCGGACCAGCGTGACGCGATCGAGTTCGTCAAGACCGACATGGAGGCGGCGCGCCCCATGGACCGCCTGATCTGCGGCGATGTGGGCTACGGCAAGACCGAGGTGGCGCTGAGGGCCGCGTTCAAGGCCGTCCAGGACGGCAAACAGGTCATGGTCCTGGTGCCGACGACGATCCTCGCCCAGCAGCACTTCGGCACCTTCTCCGAGCGCTTCAACGACTATCCGGTCACCGTCGAGCAGGTCTCGCGCTTCCGCTCGCCGGCCGAGCAGCGTGCCTCCATCGCGCGCTTCGCGGAGGGGAAGGTGGACGTCCTGATCGGCACCCATCGCCTGCTCTCGCGAGACGTGCGCGCCAAAGACCTGGGACTGCTTGTGGTCGACGAAGAGCAGCGCTTTGGGGTAAAGCAAAAGGAGCTCCTGCGCCAGCTCAAGCTCAAGGTCGACGTGATCTCGATGAGCGCCACGCCGATCCCGCGGACGTTGCAGATGTCGCTGGCGGGCGTGCGCGACATCACGGTGATCGAGACCCCGCCCGAGGGACGGCGTCCGATCAAGACCTACGTCGGCGAGTACGACGAGGAACTGGTGCGACGGGCGCTCGAGCGCGAGCGCGAACGCGGTGGGCAGGTCTTCTTCCTCCACAACCGAGTGGAGACGATCGAGGAGACGGCCGAGCGGCTGCGGGGGCTGTGCCCTTCGATGCGCTTCGAGGTCGCCCACGGCCAGATGGAGGAGCGAATGCTCGAGGACCATATGCTGAGGTTCCTGCGCGGCGACGCGGACGTGCTCGTGTGCACGAGCATCATCGAGTCGGGAATTGATATCCCCCAGGCCAACACGCTCGTGGTCGAAAACGCCGAGATGTTCGGCCTGGCCCAGCTCTATCAGATCAGGGGACGCGTGGGGAGGGGCCGGGAGCGCGCGTACGCATACCTGCTCTATCCAAGCGCCGCCGCCCTGACGCCGGAGGCGGCGCAGCGGCTTTCGGCGCTGTCTGACTACACCGAGCTCGGGGCGGGGTTCAAGATCGCCATGCGGGACCTCGAGATCAGGGGCGCGGGCAACCTGCTCGGAGACGAGCAGTCGGGGCACGTGGCGGCGCTGGGCTTCGAGCTGTACATGCAGATGCTCGACGAGGCCGTGGCCGCATCGGAGGATGGCGCCGGAGGCGAGGAGTGGGAGCCCGTGCGTCTCGACGTCAACGTGGACGCCTATGTGCCGGCGGACTACATCCCCTACGAGCAGGCCAAGGTGGACGTGCACAGGCGCATCGCCGCCGCACGTGAGGTCGCCGAGCTGCGCGAGCTCCGCGACGAGCTTGCCGACCGCTTCGGCCCCGTCCCCGAGCCACT
>DASRHQ010000028.1:0-70583 GCA_035650455.1 Solirubrobacteraceae bacterium | reverse complement strand
TGGCGCGCATGTCTTTCTCCTCGATCATCCGCGAGTCGGAGGACTTCGGCTGCGTGATCTGCGACGACCAGGCCCGCCAGCTGTGTGAGTCCTCGCAATCGACACCGCTTCAGTCGGGCCCCATCCCCGGCTACATCCGCGGCATCAACCGTCGCTTCGCCGAGCTCGGAGCGGAGTGGAAGCCGGGCGACGTGGTGATCCACAACCACGCCTATTACGGCGCATCCCACCAGCCCGATGTCGGCTTCTGCGTGCCGATCTTCCACAGCGGCGAGTTGGTGGGCTTCTCCGCGACGACCGCCCACCACCTGGATCTTGGAGCGCTCACGCCCGGCACGTGTGGGATCGTGGACGCGACCGACGCCTACGCAGAGGGCCTTCAGTTCGCCGCGATCAAGGTCGAGGAGGAGGGTCGGCGAAACGAATGGGTCTGGCAGCTGATCCGCGACAACGTGCGCGCAGAACACGTGGTCGTGGGCGACATGGGCGCGCAGGTTGCCGCGGCCAAGGCGGGTGCTGCTCGGTTCCTAGAACTGGTGCAGCGCTACGGACTCCAGACGGTGCGCGACGCGAGCGAAGATTTGATGGATTACTCGGACGCGATGCTGCGCCGCGAGATCGAGCGGTTGCCCGACGGCACTTATCGGGGGGAGGGACACCTCGACGGGTTCGTCGACGATCCAGACCCCGCGCACCGAAATCTGCGCATCGCGGTCGCCGTGACTGTCGACGGCTCCGAGATCCATGTGGACCTCGGCGGGACCTCGCCGCAGATCGACCTCCCCGTCAACATGCCCTTCGAGGGCACCGTCGACATCGCGGTCTGGATGACGCTGCGCTCGATCCTGCTGGACTCCGCGACACATGACCCGGTGCCCACGAACTCGGGACTCTTCCGTGCGATCTCGATAGCTGCCCCCGAGGGCTGCCTGGCCAACCCCCGCTTCCCGGCGCCCACCATCGCCCGCTTCTGCGGCGGGAATCTCGTGGCCGACACGCTGATGCAGGCGCTTGCCCCGATCGTGCCCGACCGGGTCAGCGCCGGGGTGGGGAACCTCAAGGTGATCGCCTATTCGGGCTTCCGCCAGGGCCGTCACTGGGTGCACATGGACATCCACGAGGCCAGCTACGGCGGCCGTCACGGCAAGGACGGCCTCGATGCGGTCGACACCCTGTATGCGAACACACGCAACAACCCGATCGAGGACGTCGAGTCCCATCTGCCGCTGCGGGTGACCCAGTACGAGCTACTCGAGGACCGCGCAGGCGCCGGGCGCTGGCGGGGCGGGCTCGGAACCGTGCGCGAGGTCGAGTTTCAAGACGCCGCCGGCTACTCGCTCGAGGGCGACGGCTCGGTCTGGGCGCCGCCCGGCCTGTTCGGCGGGCAACCGGGGGCGCCGGGGGCCGTGTGGGTCAACCGCGGAAGCGACGACGAGCAGGAGCTTCCGTCGAAGTTCCCGTATCGCAGGGCGGCAGCGGGCGACAGGCTGTGCCTGATATCGCCCTGCGGCGGCGGCTACGGCGATCCGCTGGAGCGCGACCGCGACGCGGTCAGAGCCGACGTGAGCGAGGGGTATGTGAGCCCGGACTCGGCGCGACAAAAATACGGGCTGACCGAGTAGTTTGTGGCCGGCGCACATGTGCGCCGGTCCCCGCCGGCACATGTGCCGGCGGGCCGGCCGGAACATGTTCCGGCCGGAAGCGCTTTATCGGTCTAGCTCGCCGCGGCCCGGGCCTGCGGATCCCAGGTGTTCTGGGCAACCTGGTTTCGACGCCACTCCTGCGCCACATCGAGGTGCGTCGCGAACCAAACGTCGTCGAAGCTCCGGATGTAGGAGATCAGCTCGTCGAGCAGGGCGATCCGCGGATGGCGCCCGATGCAGAACGGGTGGACCACGAGCAGGAAGCAGCCCCCGGCGCGGCGGGCGCCGTCGAACTCGGCCTTCCAGATCTCGAGCACCTGGCTGGGCGTGCTCAGCCCGGACATGTAGGGGAAGAAGCTGAACAAAAAGTACGGCGCGTCATCCAGCTCCCAGCTGACCGGCAGTTCCACGAAATCGCGCAACGGACCGTCGGTGATCGGGACGCGGGGGCGATATGGCTCGTCGTGGCCAAAAAGGCTGGAGTCGTAGGCGAAGCCCAGCTCCTCCAGCAGGTCGGCCGTGTTAGGCCCCAGTGCGAACGGCGGCGAGCGATTGCCGCGCGGAGTGCAGCCAAATGCGTCCTCGAGTCGAGCCATGCCCCGCGCCATGAGGTCGCGCTCCTCCTCGATAGGGACGTCGAGGACGCTCTCATGGTGGTAGCCGTGATAGCCGACCTCGTGGCGGCCCCGTTCGGCGATCGCGGCGCAGGCGTCGGGGTGCTCATCGACGACCTGAGCGGGGACCATGAAAGTCGCCGGGATGTCGTGGCGGTCGAGAAGCGTATGGATGCGGGGCATCGCAGCACGGACGTCGTAGTCGCCTCTCGACATCGGGCTCGGCGTCTTGAGGTTGAAGGTCCCGCTCCACAGCGTCTCGGCGTCGAAGTCCACTGAGATCGTGGCGGCACAGCGGTATCGGTCAAGCCACACGAAACAAATCCTCGCCTAGGACCCCGACATAATCAAGGCGTGGAGGAGATCGCGGCCCTGAGTGCGCTCGAGCTGCTCGACGCTTACAGGCACCGGAGCTTGTCTCCGGTCGAAGTGCTCGACACGCTGGCCGCGCGCATCGAGGAGCTGAACCCCTCGCTTTGCGCTTTCATCACTCTGTGCCTCGACCGGGCGCGCGTAGAGGCGACGCGCACCGAGGCCGACTACGGCCGGGGCGAATGCGCCGGTCCGCTGGCCGGGCTGCCGTTCGGAGTCAAGGACCTGTTCGACAGTGCGGGAGTGCGCACGACCTATGGGTCTCCGATGTTCTCCGGGCACGTGCCCGCGGCCGACGCCGAAGCCGTGCGCCGTGCCCGGGGAGCCGGAGCGATCTTGGTCGGCAAGACCCAGACACACGAGTTCGCGTGGGGAATCACCTCGGTCAACGAGGCGATGGGAACGAGCCGCAACCCGTGGGCGCCGGACCGCATTTCGGGAGGCTCGAGCGGCGGCTCCGCGGTCGCGCTGGCGACGGACATGGTCCCCCTGGCCATGGGTAGCGACACGGGCGGCTCGATCCGCGTCCCCTCGAGCTTCTGCGGGACGGTTGGGTGCAAGCCGTCATATGCGAGGATCGCCAGCGCCGGACTGTTCCCGCTGGCTCCCTCGCTTGACCATCCCGGGCCGATGGCGCGTACCCCCGCAGACGCCGCGCTGCTGTTCGGCGTGCTCACCGACCGGCCGTCTGGCGACAGCGCTATTGGATCCGAGCCGGCGGACCTGCACGGCACGAGGATCGGCCTCTGCGCCGACCTCCACCTCGTCCCGCTGGCGCCGGAGATCCAGGACGCCTTCGACGCTGCGGTCGACGCCGCCGCTGGCCTCGGCGCACAGCTCATCGAGGTGTCCCTGCCCGAGGCGACCGGCGCCTACGCCGCCTTCAGTCAAGTGCAGCCGTGCGAGGTGCTGCAGACGCATACCAGCGCGGGCCTGTACCCCGCGCGGCGCGAGGAGTACGGGTCAGACGTCCGCGGCAGGCTCGACTTCGCCACGACATTGACCCTCGCGGACTACCTCGAGGGGACCGTCCGCCGAGAGAAGCTGCGGGCCGGCTTTGACCGGGTCTTCGACGAGGTCGACCTGGTGATTACCCCGGTCACCGCGGGGCCGCCGGCGCCGATCGGACACGAGCGCGTGATGCACCTCGGCGAGGAGATCGAGTTCAGAGAGCTCGTGATGAGCTACACCACTCCGCAGGATCTGGCGGGGCTCCCAGCCTGCACGGTCAGGGCGGGATTTGACGCACTGGGCGTGCCGACCGCGGTTCAGCTCACCGGTCCGGCCTTCGGCGACCAGCGCGTGCTCGGGGCGGCGCAGGCGCTGTATGAGGCGACCGCGGAGCTCCAGCGGCGCCGACCGGATTCGGTAGCCGGCACCGCCTCGTCCTAAGGGCCGTCGATGGGATTCGGTAGTCGGCACCGCCTCGTCCAAGGGCCCGTCGATGAATAACTGACCGGCTTTCGCGCTGTGCGAGGATGCCTGCTTCTGGCCTCACTAGCAATGGAGGGTGACCCCATGAGCAGCCTGGGTGAAGACGGGACCGTCATCGACCTCTCGCTCGAGATCTCCAACGGGATGCCGGCACACGCCCTCTTTCCCTCGCCAATCATCCTTCCGTATGTCACGCACGAGCAGGCCTCAAGCGCGGGCCTCGGAGAGCCCGGAGACCGTTTCACCTACGCCGTGAACTACATCTCGATGCTTGAGCACGTCGGGACGCACGTCGACGCGCCACTGCACATCGGGTCCGGCGGCCGGTCCATCGACCAGGTGCCGCTCGACTGGTTTGCGGGACGCGCCGTGTGCCTCGATCTGCGACACATCCCCGACCGCGGAGACATCGACGTGGCGGATCTCGAGGCGGCTGAGCGCCAGGCGGACGTCCAGATCTCCGATCACATCGTTCTGCTCTGCACCGGCTTCCACGCGCGCCACTGGCCCGACCGCGAGGTAGTCACGCACAACCCCGGCATCACCGCGCGCGCCACACACTGGCTCGCCGACCGCGGCTCCCGTGTGCACGGCGTCGAGGGACCGTCTACGGACAAGGGCGGGACCACGGAGTTCCCGAACCACCGCGCCTGCCGCGACCGGGGCATGATCCACTACGAGTGGCTGGTCAACCTCGAGCAGCTGGTCGGCAAGGGAGAGTTCCGCTTCAGCGGCTACCCGCTCAAGTGGCTCGGCGGGACCGGCAGTCCCGTGCGTGCGATCGCGACATTCTGAGGCGAACGATCTAGAGGAGAAGAGCATGGCCGAAGAGCGGTTTCTCGAAAAGCTCACGTGGGCAGAGGTGGCCGATCGCATGGCCGCGGGCGTCGACGCCGTGTTGCTGCCGATCGGGACCACCGAGCAGCACGGCAGGCACATGCCGCTCGACACCGACTGCGTGATCGCCCGAGCCCTGTGCGACCGCGCGGCACAGGCCGCGGCCGACGCTTCACTCGACGTCCTGATCGCGCCGACGCTCAACGTGACGCTGTCCTGGTACCACATGCAGTTCCCTGGGTCGCTGCGTCTGCGGACCGACACCTTCCTGCACGTCTTCGAGGAGGTGTGCGAGTCGCTACACCACCACGGCCTTGACAACGTGATCGCCGTCAACGGTCACGGCGGCAATGTGGCGGCGCTCACGGTCGCGGTCAACCGCTACTTCGAGACGTCCGGACGGCGCGTGTTCCTGCTGCAGTGGTGGGAGCTTGCCGCAGATGTCGTCGGCGCCATCGAAGGCCCCGTGATCCACGCCGAGGAGGCCGAGACCTCCGTGGCCATGGCGCTCGGGCAGCGAGTCCTGATGGAGGAAGCGGCGCGCGACGCCTTCGACCGCGGGGCAGCCGTCAGGGACGCGGGCTTCCCCTGGACGTCGCTGGGCAAGTACGGCCTCACCCACCGCGGTCCAGGCGTGGTGGTGCCGATGGACATGCTCGGCGACATCTCCGAGTCGGGCGTGGTGGGCGACGCCACCAGGGCCAGGCTCGAGACCGGGCAGGCGATCGTCGATGCCGTGATACCGCGGGTCGTTCAGGTGGTGCGCGACATGAGCGCGAGCCGTCAGACGGCGGCGCGCTGAGCAGTCAGCGCTTCGATCGCGCCCAGCATCACCTGCACCGCCACGGCCGCGTCATTGGGATCCGCGTCCTCTTCGGGCGTGTGGCTCAGTCCGTCGCGACAGGGGACGAACACCATCGCCGACGGCACCCGCTCGGCCACGCACATGGTGTCGTGGGCGGCCCCTGAGATCATCGTCGTGAACGGCTCACCGGTGTCCCGGGCCGCCGCCTCGAGTGCTGCCACGACGCGGTCGTCAAGCGGCGTCGCCGGCACCGTCTGGCGCTGGCCGTAGGAGGCCGTCAGCCCCCTGTCGGCGGCGGCTCCCTGAGCGAACTCGTCGATGTCTGAAACCACCTGGTGAACGAGATCGTCCTCGGGGCCCCGGACGTCGAGCGAGATCCGCGTCCGCCCGGGGATCGCGTTGATCAACCCCGGCGACACCTCGATCTCCCCCACCGTTCCCACCGTCCCAGACCCCGCCGCGAGCGCCAGCCGCTCGAGCTCGAGGATCGTCTGCGCAGCAACCACGGCGCTGTCGAGACGCATGTCCATGGGCGTCGCGCCGGCGTGGTCGGCCCGTCCCTGGACGGTGATGTCGCCGTGGACATAGCCCGCGATCGCCCGCACCACCCCGAGCCGGCGTCCGGTGTCCTGCAGCACCCTGGCCTGCTCGATGTGGAGCTCAATCCAGCCGGTCAGGTCGTCGAGGATGTGGGCGCACTCCCTGAAGCGCTCGGGCTCGTAACCGGCCTGGGTGGCGTGCTCCCAGAAGGGGCGGCCGTCATCGATCGCGCGAATCCCCTCCCGTAGCTCCTCCTCGCTCAACCGGCCCGCGACGATCCGGCTGCCCAGCACCATCTGCCCGAAGCCAGAGCCCTCCTCCTCCAGAAACGAGATCGCCTGCAGCGGCAGGTCGAGGCCGAGCTCCGCGCTGGCACGGCACACCTCGAGCGCGCAGACCACGCCGAGGGTCCCGTCCCATTTGCCGCCGTTGCGGTTGGAGTCGCAGTGGGACCCAACCCCGAACACCGCCTCGCCAGGCGGCCTGTTGCGCGCTACCAGGTTGCCGACGGGGTCCTCGGTGACGGTGAACCCCAGCTCTTGCCAGGCTGACGTGAAGTAGTCAAGCGTCGCCCTGTAGACGTCGGTATACGCATAACGCCGGATCGCCTCTGAGGAGAGGGTGAACTGGGCACCCGCGAGTGTCTCCACATCTTCGCGGATGCGCTGCGCACTGCGGCGGTGATCGATGGTCGCGTGCGACACGGGCCGTGAGACTAGCTTGCGGGGAGGTGGCTAGGGCGGGCGGTGGGGCGGCGTGGGGGGCATGATGGGCACCGAGTGGGCGCGACGGCCGCCAGGGGTGAGGGGCGGCCGCCAGGGCTCACCGATCCTGCTTTAGGAGCCGCACGACGTCTCCCGGAACCTCGGATGGCTCAAATGCCACGTAGGGGGTGCTTAAACAGACTCGTCTCCGTTTCGGATCATCGCGTGGCTCATTGAGCAGGTTTCGGCCGACGCGATCGAGATCGCGGACTCAGGCCCGCTCTGATTTCCCGGGGGTAGGGTCCGAGGCGACGCATAGCGACCGACCCGCCGCCGCCACACCCCACCTAGTACAGCGAGCCGATAGGGTCGCCTCGCAGCCCCGACCCGTACCCGCCGTCCGACCGACCCGCCCGCCGGCAAACCCGTCATCAGGAGCCAGAACTTGCCACGCAGAGTTATCGACTTGACCCAGCCGCTGAACCGGAACACGCAGGTTCACCCCTTCTTCAACCCACCTCAGATCGTGCGCGAGCTGATCCATTCCGACTACGCCGCCGAGCAGCCCTCATTCAACGCCGAGCTGATCATCACCTCAAACCACGCCGCCACACACGTGGACGCGTTCGGCCACTATGACCGTTCCCCCGGGGCCGAGGCGATCGCCGAGATGCCGCTGGAGACATTTTGCGGCCCGGCCGTATGCATCGACGTCCGCGAGTACGGCGGCAAGGGCCACAACGTGACACCGGCCGAAGCGCAGGACGCGCTGGGTAAGGCCGAGGCGAACCTCGAGCCGGGCGACATCCTGCTGTTCTGCACGGACCACTTCAACCAGACGGCCGGTACGCCGGCGTTTCTCGACGGTTTCAGCGGCGTGGCACCAGAGACCGTGGGCTGGATGGCGCAGCAGGGGGTGAAGATCTTCGGCGTGGAGACGATCAGCCCCGACCTGGTCTACGAGTACGACGACTACCGCACTCACCGCGCCTGCGCCGAGCACCGGATCACCCACTACGAGAACCTCAACAACCTGGTGCAGGTGGCCGGCCGGCGCTTGCAGTTCTATGGTTTCCCGCTCAAGCTCGAGGTCGCGTACGGGTCACCCGTGCGCGCGGTCGGGATCGTGGAAGATTAGGAGCACTAGGAGCACGATGACAACGGTTAGGGAAATGGTGGACGACGCCAAGTCGCGGATCGACAATCTCTCGATCGATGAGGTCGAGGCCGAGCGGCGCGAAGGCAACGCGCTGTTGATCGACGTGAGGGACGTCAGGGAGCTGTGGCGGGAAGGCAAGATCCCAGGCGCGCGGCACGTCCCGAGAGGGATGATCGAGTTCTGGGCTGACCCCGAGTCGGAGTACTACAAGGACTTCATGAAGCCCGACGCCCGGGTGATCTTGTACTGCGCGGGAGGGCTTCGATCCGCCCTGGCCGCCGACGCGCTGAACCGTCTGGGCTACAGCGACGTGGCACACCTGGAGGCCGGCTTCGACGAGTGGAAGCGCCGTGGCGGCGAAGTAGACGAAGTGCCGCAGAAGCGGTAGGTCTCGCTCTGGCCGGCTACGCGGAAGTCCACGAGCGGTCGCTGCGGGACCCGGAGGGATTCTGGGGAGAGATCGCGCACGGGATCGAGTGGACGCACCCGCCCGAACGCGTGTTGGATGAGTCAGAAGCGCCGTTCTACCGCTGGTTCCCCGGCGGGCTGCTCAACACCTGCCACAACGCTGTTGATCGCCACGTCCAGGCCGGGCGCGGAGACCAGCCGGCGCTGATCTATGACAGTCCGGTGACAGGGAGCTCTAAGACCTTCACCTTCGTCGAGCTGCTGCACTCCGTCGCGAGGTTCGCCGGAGGCCTCAGGCGGCTCGGCGTGAGCGCCGGCGACCGGGTCGTGATCTACATGCCGATGGTGCCCGAGGCCGTGATCGCGATGCTCGCGTGTGCCCGCCTCGGCGCAATCCACGCGGTGGTCTTTGGCGGATTCGGCGCGCCTGAGCTGGCCACTCGGATCGACGATGTGCAACCGCGCGTGATCGTCAGCGCCTCGTGCGGGATCGAGCCTCAGCGTGTCGTCGAATACAAACCGCTGCTGGACCAAGCGATCGCGCTGGCCGCATCGACACCGCAGTCGTGCGTGATCCTTCAGCGCCCCCAGGCCGAGGCCAAGCTCGAGCCCGGCCGCGATCTGGACTGGAATGAGGTCTTCGAGGACGCAGACCCCGTCGACCCGTTCCCGGTGCCCTCGGAGGCCCCGCTCTACGTGCTCCACACCTCGGGTACCACCGCGGCTCCGAAGGGGGTCGTGCACGACAACGGCGGCCACGCGGTCGCGCTCAACTACAGCATGGACGCCATTTACGGGGTTCGGGCGGGGGACGTCTATTGGGCGGCGTCCGACATCGGCTGGGTCGTCGGGCATTCCTACACCGTCTACGGGCCGCTGCTGCACGGGTGCACCACCGTGCTCTACGAGGGCAAGCCGACCGGCACACCCGACGCCGGGGCGTTCTGGCGGGTGATCGCGCAGCACAACGTCAACGCATTGTTCGTCGCCCCCACCGCGCTTCGCGCGATCAAGCGCGACGACCCTGAGGGGCTTTTGGCGAATCCCCACGATCTCTCCTCGCTACGCACGCTGTTCGTGGCCGGCGAGCGCTGCGACGCGGACACGCTGTTGTGGGTCCGTTCCGTCGCAGGCGTTCCGGTCATCGATCACTGGTGGCAGACCGAAACGGCGTGGGCGATCGCAGCAAATCCGATTGGGGTGGAGCGGCTTGAGGTCAAGCCGGGCTCGGTCACGCGGCCCGCTCCCGGCTACGACATCCGCGTCCTCGATGACGAGGGGGCAGAGCTTGCACCCGGCCGAGTCGGAAACATCGCCGTGCGCCTACCGCTGCCACCCGGAAGTCTGCTCACCCTGTGGCGAAACGACCCGGGATACGTATCGGCGTACCTGGAACGCTTTCCCGGCTTCTACGCCACGGGCGACGGCGGCTATTTCGATGAGGACGGCTACCTCTGGATGCTCGGCCGCGTCGATGACGTGATCAATGTCGCCGGCCACCGGCTCTCCACCGGCGCAATCGAGGAGGTGATCGCCTCGCATCCAGCGGTGGCCGAGTGCGCCGTGGTCGGACTGCCCGATGAGCTCAAGGGCGAGGTTCCCGGCGCATTCGTGGTGCTCAAGGAGGGGGAGGATCAGGACGTTCCCGAGCTCGGCGCAGAGCTGATGCGGCGCGTCCGCGAGCGCGTTGGGCCGGTCGCCTCATTTCGGATCGTCAAGATCGTCCCGCGGCTGCCGAAGACTCGTTCCGGCAAGATCCTACGGGGGACGATGCGACGACTCGCCGAGGGAAAGGAGGGGCGGCCGCCCCCCACGATCGAGGATCCCGCGACGCTGGACGAGGTTGCCGCGGCCCTCCACGAGCTGGGGTATCCGCGTCAGATCGCGGCCTCCCCAAGCCCAAGCCCGGGGGCATGACTCTCTGAAGGCTTGCCGCCCGCGACCATCGCCTGACAGTGGCTGACGATGTAGGGCGAGAGCTCGGCCGTCGCTTGCAGTAGCTCCCGGTTGGCGGCGCGCAGGCGGTCCATGCTGACCCGCGCGCGGTCGCGAATCGTCTCTTCGTCCACCCCGGTCACACGGCCGCTTTGCAAGACCACCCGCCCGTCGACGATCACCGTTTCGACCGCCGCGCCCGTCTCGGCGAAGACCAGCGCGTTGAGCAGGTCGTTGCGGGGGTGCAGAAACGTGGAGTCCGCCCGCAGCAGGACGAGATCGGCGCGGCGGCCCGGCTCGACCGTCCCCAGTTGCCCACTGCGGCCGAGGGCCGCGGCACCTGCCACCGTCGCGCGTTCGAGGGCCTCGGTGGCGTCAAGCCAGCGGTCCGGCGCGGCGGACGGGTTCGCCCGGCTGACCAGTGCCGCCAGTCGCATCGCCTCGAACATGTCCTGGTTGTCAGAGCTCAGCGAACCGTCGCTTCCCAGGGCCACGTTGACCCCGGCGGCGAGCATTTCCCGTACAGGCGCGATCCCGTTGCCGAGCCGGAGGTTGCTCGCTGGGTTGTGCGCCACCGTCGCGCCGGTGTCGGCCAGGTGCTGGATCTCGGGCTCTGTCAGCCAGACTCCGTGCGCCGCCACGAACGGGCCCCGCAACGCTCCGAGCTCGGCGAGGTGCGAGACGATTGGACTGCGCCAGCGCGACCGCGCCTGGACGATCTGAACCCGCGACTCGGCCACGTGGGTGTGCATCCCGACGCCGTGCTCTCGGGCTACTTCGGCGAGCCCTGCAAGCAGTTCGTCGCTGCACAGGCCCGGGATCGTCGGCGAAACCGCCATTTGGACCCGGCCCGAGGCTGCCCCGTTGAACCGCCGGACGGCCGACTCGGCCAGCTTGAGGGACCGTCTCGCCGGCACCGCGGCAAGCCGTTGCAGACGGCGCGCAGCATCGTCGGGCACGACGTCCAGCAGGCCCGGCATCATGCGGTGAAATGGCCCATCCGCGAGCGAGGGCGCGAGCACAACCCTCAGCCCAACGTCGCGGTAGGCGTCCACCACCGGCTCGAGCACCTCCTCGTCCGGGACCGGAACGGCCATGTAGAGGTCGTACGCCGAGGTTGCTCCAGTCTTGAGCATCTCGATCGCGCCCAACGCCGCCGACAGGTAGTGGTCCTCTGGGGTCCGGCCCGCCTGGATCGCCGGGCCGAAGGCGATCAGCTGCTCCAGCGTCCAGCGACCCGCCATGCCCCGCGCGAGGTTGTTGTGCCCGTGCGTGTGGGCATTGATGAGGCCCGGCATCACGATCGTCTCGCCGGCGTCCAGCCGCGCGGTCCCCTCAGGGACCGCCAGGTCGGAACCGACATCTTCGATCCATCCTCCATCGATCAGCACGTCGGCCCGCTCGAGCCGGCGCCCGGGACCCGCGAGCAGCTCGCCGCCCGCGACCAGCAGACGGCTCATGCGACGGGCGGGGTCACGGCGCCGTGCCGAGGTGGTGCGGTTGGGCCACCCGGGCCGCCGGCCCCGGTCGGCAGCCGTCGCGCGTAAGCCATTGTCCGTATCCGGGGTCGGCCACCACATCGCCGTTTGCGCACACGGGCCGGCCGCGCAGATAGGTGGCTCGCGGCCGACCCACGAGCTCGCGCCCCTCGTAGGGGCTGTGGCGCGCGGACGAATGACTCCTCGAGGCATCAAATGTCCACTGTGTGGTCGGATCGAAGACCACAAAGTCGGCGTCGTAGCCGGGCAGTAGACGCCCCTTGCGTCCGCCTAGACCGAACAGGTCCGCGGGACGGCCTGCGATTACTTCCATCAGCGCCGGTAGCTCAAAGCCACGCTTGACCGCCTCTGTGTGCATGAGCGGGAGGAAGGTCTCAAGGCCCGCCACCCCGGAAGCCGCCATCAGCATGGGTTTGCTCTTGAGCCCGACCGGCCACGGCGCGTGGTCGGTCGACACTGTCTCGATGGAGCCTCGCTCGAGCGCGGCCCAGAGCCCCTCGCGACAGGATGGATCGCGGATGGGGGGGTTGACCTTGGCAATCGCACCCAGGCGCAGCACATCCTCCTCTGTCAGCGCGAGGTACTGGACACAGGTCTCTCCCGACACCCGCGCCCCGAGCCCGCGGTAGGTGTCGATCAGACGGAAACCGTGGGGATGCGTAACGTGGGCCACGTGCACCCGCGCTCCCGTCCACAGCGCCAGCTCCAGCGCCTTGGCGATTGCGCCGGTCTCGGACACGGGCGGTCGCGTCTCGGCGTGGGCCTCCGGCCGGTGCACCCGTCCGGAGGCCTGGTCGAGGCGCCGCTCGATGACCTCCTGGAGCTCGCAGTGCAGCACGATCGGCACCCCGCTGGGCGCCAGCAATTCGAACACGGCCTCGAGATCGCCGTCGCGGATACGGGGAAATCGCTGCGGATCGGTCTCAAATAGAGAGAACTTGAACGCCAGCACGCCCGCGGCGAGCTGGTCGGGCACGGCTTGGAGGCCTCCGTCCTTTGCCATCGACCCATACAGGCCGACGTCCACGTGTGCCTCCGGGCAAATCGCGTCGACCTTCTCCTCCAGACGGCCCCGGTCGAACACGGGCGAACCCGCGTCGTAGGGCATATCCACAACAGTGGTCACGCCCCCGGCCGCGGCAGCGGCGGTTGCGCGTGCAATGCCCTCGTCGGGCGAACTGAGACAGTGGACGTGAGTGTCGACTAGTCCTGCAAGCACCAGGGCGTCGCCGACGTCGAGCGTCTCAGCGGCATCGGGCGCGGTTTGCGCCGGTTGGATCAAGGCCGCGATGCGCCCATCGAGAATGCCCAGAGCTCCGTCGCGAAGGACGCGATCGGGCAGCACAATGTCCCCGCGGACGACGAGGTCCATCGCGACCATCATCGGGTTGCGGCCAGTCCGAGTACGACCTGGAGCATCAGCTGCGCTCCGACCGCGATGTCGCCGGGGTCGGCGCTCTCCGCGGGCGCGTGGGAAAGCCCCTCGCGACACGGGACGAAGAGCATCGCGGCGGGGGCCAGCGCCGCGACATGACCCGCGTCGTGGCCGCCTCCGCTCATCATCTGAAGCGCTTGAACCCCGGCGGCGTCGGCGGCCTGCCCGAGCATCGTGCGCAGCTCGTGGTCAAGCTCGACCGGCGGCGTGCGCGAAGCCTCCGCGAATCGAAACCCGAGCCCGCGTTCGGAGCTGACCTCGGCGATCCGCGCCTCCAGTTCGCGCTGGACCTCGTCGAGCGACTCGTCGCTGGGCGCGCGGAGCTCCACCGTGGCGGTGACCTCCCCGGGAACGACGTTTGCGGCGTTCGGCGTGACAGCGAGCCGTCCTACGGTGCCGACGAATCCGTCCTCGCCCGCGCGGCCGCGGGCGAGGCGCTCGACCGCGAGGACAAGCTCCGCCGCCGCCGGGAGGGCGTCGTGGCGCGTATCCATTGGCGTGGTTCCGGCGTGCGACGGATTACCGGTCAGCCGGACCTCGTAGCGGCGGATGCCCACTATCCCGGAGACAATCGCGACCGGCGCGCCGGCGCGTTCGAGGACCGGTCCCTGCTCGATGTGCAGCTCCAGATATGCGCGCAGCGATCCTCGCTCGCGGAGCGGCGCGCCCAGTGCCTCCGGACGCCCGCCCACCGCTCGAAGGGCATCCCGCAGGGGTGTTCCGGCGCCGTCGGTGCGGGCGAGATCCGCTTCTGAGAGCGTCCCCGCCATGGCTCGAGAGCCGATGCAGGAGACGCCGAAGTCGCTGGGCTCCTCGCTGAGGAAGTCGATCACCTCCAGTGCGAAGGGAAGGTCGATGCCGCTTTGCTTGATCAGTCGCACGACCTCCAGCCCCGCCACGACGCCGGCCACTCCGTCGTAGGCGCCGCCGTCTGGCACCGTGTCGATGTGCGATCCGATCGCCACCGACCCGCGATCGGTTTCGCGCGACCGCCCCACGAGGTTGCCGCCGTAGTCTGTCTCGGGGTGGAGACCGGCGTCCGCCATCGCAGCCGACAGCCATTGCCGACCCTGTGCATAGATCGGAGTGAAGGCCCGGCGGGTGTACGGCCGGTCCGGGAGCGTCAGCTCGCGCAGCGCGTCGATATCGGCGGCGATTCGGCCGGTGTCGGCCCGGGGAACGTTCGAGCCGACCGCGACCGTTCCGGTGCGGCCCTCGCTCATCGCGCGGGCAGCCCGCCGGCGCGCTCCAGAGGGACCGAGCGATTGACGCCCACGTCGCTGCGCAGCGCCTCCAGCCAGCCGGCGCGCACGCCTGCCAGCAGCGCCTCCCCGATCTCCCAGGCTTCGTCGTGGCGGCTCAGCACACCCTTGGCCGCCTCGCGGATCTCGGCCAGAATCGCCGGCTCGTCGACGCCGATGACGCTGCCCTCGCGCAGGACCCAGCGCCCGCCGATCATCACGTGCCGCAGCGCGGTCGTGGTCGAGCCGAATACAACGTGGTGAAGCGGTGCAGCCAGCGGCGTGAACACCGCGCTGTCGAGGTCAAGCAGAACCAGATCGGCACGCCTTCCCGGCTCGATCCGCCCCAGCCCGGCGACGTCGCCCGCGGCCTGGGCACCACCGGCGGTGGCCATTTGCCAGGCTTCGCGTGCGCCCAGCCAGCGCTCGTAGTCGATGTCCCAGAGCTTGTGCAGCAGACCTGCGACCTTGAGCACGGCGAACATGTCATTGCCGTCATTGGAGGACATGCCATCGGTTCCGAGCGCCACGTTGACGTTGTGGCGAAGCAGCGTCGGCACGGGGCAGATCCCGCTTCCGAGCTTCATGTTGGAGATGGGGTTGTGGACGATTGTGGTGCCGGACTCGCGCACCAGTTCGATGTCTCCCTCGGTCAGCCAGATCCCGTGCTCGAAGTTGACGCGCGGGCCGAGGAAGCCCAGCGCCTGGAGGTGCTCGGGCAATGTCCTTCCATACATCTTCTGCCCGCTGAGAGCCTGCATTCGCGTCTCTAGCACGTGAATGTGAATCTGGAGGTCGAGTTCGTCCGCCAAGGCCGAGCAAGCCTGCAGGAAGTGGTCGCTGCAGCGCTGAGGACCCGACGGCCCAAGCCCGATCGAGATCCCCTCCTCGGGACGGTGGTGGCGTTGCACCGCGCGGCGGGTGAACGCTTCCCATTCCTCCCATGTGGGCGGCTTGTCCCTCTCAAGCCGCTCGATCAGCGACCGATCGACCAGTCCCTCATCGAGCACAACGGTCTCGTGATAGGCACGGTCGCCCATGCCAAGAACAATCAGGACGCGCAGCCCCAGATCGCGGTATGCCTGCGTCACCGCTGCCAGCGACTCGTCGGTGAAGCCGGCCATCTCGTAGAGGAAGTCCACCGCGCAGGTGGCGCCGGAGCGAATCATGTCGAGGCCGCCGATCAGAGTCCGGAGGTAGGTTTCCCGCGCGCTCTGCACCGGACCGGCGATCGCCGGATAGGAGAACAGCATCCACGGCTCGAGCGGCAGGTTGTCCCACCGTCCCCTGAACCAGTTTTCGTTGGAGTGGCAGTGGGCGTTGACCATCCCGGGCACGATCGCGAACCGCGCGCAGTCGACCACCTCCGCGGCGTCGGACGAGGCTGCGTCACCCCCAACCGCGGTCACACGGCCTGCCTCTATGGCCACGTCGGCGCGGTCGAACTCCCCGTCGCCAATGTCGACAAGGCCACCCTTCAAGATCACGTCGGTCATCACTCTCCTCTCCCTAGGCCGGAAAGCGCGAAACGCGCCCGGGCGGCAGTGATCGTCGCACGGTCGCTCCGGTGGCCCTCCGCCGCCAGAAGCCGGGCCGCAACTATACGAAAATGGACCCTTGGATACAAAGTACAATCACGGTGGGCCGGACGTGTTCGCACACGGCCGGTTGAGGCGGTCGCGTGAAGGACGCGGCCTCGATCAGGGGAGAAGCCGTGAGTACGCCCGTCGAGCAAATCACGATCACCAGCCTCGCAGACGAGATCGCGTTTCGGATCCAGGCGGCGATCCTGGCCGGTGAACATCCGCCGGGCACGCACCTCTTTCAGGACGAGCTGTGCGAGCGCTTCGGCGTGAGCAGGACCCCGGTGCGCGAGGCACTGCGCAAGCTCCAGGCAAAGCACCTGGTCGTGCTGGTCCCAAACAAGGGCGCCACCGTTCGGGTCCCCAGCCGCGACGAGCTCATCGACGTCTATAACCTGCGCTCCGAACTCGAGGGCTATGCGTGTGAGCTGGCCAGCGCTCACGTCAGCCCGGAGTTCTTGCGTGATCTCGACGCGGCCACGGTCCTCGTCACCGAGGCGGTGACGCTGCACGAGCGAGACGGGTTTGCCGGCGAGGGGCAGGTCTCGCTCGACATCCAACTGGGCCGCGCGAACTCCGAATTTCACGGGGCCATCGCCCGGGTCTCCGGCAACGCCCGGCTTCGTTCGTTGATCGGCGAGCTGCAGGACTTCTTTCCCAAGGACTACGTTTGGCGAGCCATGACTTCGGCAGACGAAGTCCGCGCGCTCAACCTTGACGAGCACGCCCGTATCCGCGAAGCGCTCGCCACCGGCACCCCTGCGCGCGCGCGCAAGGAGATGCGCAACCACATCCTTCACGCCTCGCAGATCCTGCTCGCCTACCTGGACCGGCTCCAGTTCTGGCAGTGAGCGTGCGCCCTCCCGACCGCGTGGCCGTGTTGGGGGCGGGCACCATGGGGAGCGGCATCGCGCTGTCCTTCGCGCGGAGCGGGAGCTCGGTCCAGCTGACCGCGCGGCGCGCATCGACACTTCAGGCCGCGCGCACGCGGATCGATGAGAGCCTGCAGCTGCTGGTGGCAAGCAAGGTTCTCGACACCGGTGACGCCGGGGACGCCGTCGCCCGTATTTCCACCACGCAGGACTTGGAAGACGCCGTGCAGGACGCCGATCTGGTTGTGGAGTCCGTGACCGAGGACCTTGAGGTCAAGCACGATGTGCTCGCGCGGGCCGAGCGCGCGGCGCGCACGACGACCGTCCTGGTCACCGATACGTCGTCGATCCCGATCGACGATCTGGCTACCGCGCTGGCCCGGCCTGAGTCCTTCGCCGGGATGCACTGGTTCAATCCCCCGGAACTGGTTTCCCTGGTCGAGATCGTCCCGGGATCTCGGACGGAGCCGGGAGCTGTCGAGCAGCTGGTCGCGTGGACGCGTGCGCTGGGCAAACGCCCCGTGCATCTGCGCCGGGACATTGCCGGCTTCATCGCCAACCGAATTCAATACGCCGTCTTCAGAGAGGCGTTCGCGCTGGTGGAAGGGGGTGTCTGCGACTACGCAGACGTGGACGAGACGATGAAGGCGGGGTTGGGCGCGCGCTGGGCCGCGGTCGGCCCTTTCGAGACCCTCGACTTGGCTGGACTCGACGTGCACGAAGCCGTGGCCCGCCGGCTATACCCGCTGCTGGCAAACGACCGCGACCCGGCGCGCTCGGTCACAGCCCTCGTGGCGGAGGGACACCTTGGCTGCAAGACCGGACGCGGCCTGTACGGCGACTATGACGACGCGGCGATCGAGGCGCTTCGCCGCAGCCGGGCGCAGGTGCTGCTGGCGCTCGAGCGGCTGAATGGGCCTTGACGCCCCTAGAGCGATCGTCATAGTCTTTGCATTCATGGATCCAATCTCTCGGCTACCTGCGACGCAAAGCGGTACGACGTGACCGCCGTCGCCGGCCAGCCTCGGGTGGTGCGTGCCGCGACCGGAACCCGGCTGCGGTGCCGGGGCTGGCGGCAGGAGGGGATCTTGCGAATGCTCGAGAACACCGTGCAGAACGGCGAGGCGCCGGAGGAGCTCATCATCTACGGCGGCACTGGGCAGGCGGCCCGGAACTGGCGCTGCTTTGACGTGATCGTCGAGTCGCTGCACGATCTCGAGGGCGACGAGACGCTGGTCATACAGTCGGGAAAGCCGGTTGCGCGCTTCCGGACCCACGAGGATGCGCCGCGGGTTCTGACCGCCAACAGTCATCTGGTGGGACGCTGGGCCAACTGGGACACATTCCACGAGCTCAAACGTCGTGGTCTGATCATGTTCGGCCAGTACACGGCGGGGGCGTGGGAGTACATCGGGCAGCAGGGCATTCTGCAGTCGACATATGAGACCCTCGCCGAATGCGCCCGCCATCACTTCGGCGGGTCGCTGAGCGGGCGGCTCGTCCTCACCGCCGGACTGGGCGCGATGGGCGGGGCCCAGCCGCTGGCAATAAAATTCCTGGGCGGCGTAGCGCTCGTGGTTGAGGTCGACGAGGAGCACGCCGACAGGCGACTCGCCTCGGGTTACCTCGAGCACAAGGCGCACTCGGTGGAGGAGGCGCTGCGCCTCTGCAACGAGGCGCTGTCCGCGGGTACAGCCCGGTCGGTTGGGCTCGTCGCGAATGCTGCGGACGTACTCCCGGACCTCGTCAAAAGCGGGCTACGACCGGACGTGGTCACCGACCAGACTTCCGCGCACGACGCGCGCTTCGGGTACGTGCCCTCCGGCTACTCGGTGGCCGAGGTCGTTGCGATGCGCGACCGTGATCCGGCCCGCGTGGAGCGCGACGCCCTGGATTCCATCGCCCATCATGTGCAGGCGATGGTCGAGTTCCAGGCCGGGGGCGCGGTGGTGTTCGAATACGGCAACGCGATCCGGGAGCAGGCCCAGCGCGCAGGCCTCGACGACGCCTTCGCCTTTCAGGGCTTCATCCCGCTGTTCATCCGTCCGAACTTCTGCGTGGCCCGCGGGCCGGTTCGCTGGGTCACGCTGTCCGGTGATCCAACCGACCTGGCAGCAATCGACGATGCGGTGCTGGAGCGGTTCGGCGACGACCCGGCCATAGCCAACTGGATCACGATCGCCAAGCAGCACGTGCCGCTCCAGGGGCTGCCTGCCCGCACATCGTGGCTCGATCTGGAGCAGCGGTGGCAGTTCGGCTCGATGGTCAACGAGATGGTTGCCGGCGGACGGCTTTCGGCTCCTGTCGCCATGACCCGCGACCACCTCGACGCGGGATCCGTGGCCCAGCCCACGCGGGAGACCGAGAACATGGCCGACGGGTCTGACCCGGTGGCGGACTGGCCGGTCCTCAACGCGCTGCTCAACTGCGCAGGCGGGGCCGACCTCGTGGCGCTCCACCAGGGTGGCGGCAGTGGCATGGGCGGCTCGATCTCGGCCGGCTTCACGCTGGTAATCGACGGCACCGACGCGACGCAGCGCCGGATCGATCGCGTGCTGCGCACCGACCCGGGGATCGGCGTCGTCAGGCACGCAGACGCCGGCTACGCGGCGTCCATTGAAGTGGCGCGTGAGCGCGGGCTCAAGGCGCCGATGCTGGGGGCCGAGTCCGGCGACTCCTAGTGCCCCCTCTGCGAACCCTCGCCCTGTCTGACGGCTGCGGACCATGCTGACGGTCGGGATCGACACCGGAGGCACGTTCACGGACGTATTCCTGAGCGCCGACGAGGACCGGGTTGCCACGGTCAAGGTGCCCACCACCCCCCACGACCTGACGGTCTGTTTCGCGGATGCGATCCGCGCCGGCGCCGACGCCCTCGAGCTGCCGCTGGAGACCTTTCTGCGCGAGGCGGCGGTGATCCGCTTTTCCTCGACGATCGGCACCAACACGGTGCTCACTCGCTCCGGGCCGCGGCTCGGAGTGCTGGTGAGCGCGGGGGCCGAAGAGGACCTCTATGGCGCGGCGGGCGGAGGCGCAATTCACCAGTTCGTAGCGCCAGGGGCAATCGCCGGGATCGAGGAGGAGGTTGGTCCGCAGGGCGAGGTGCGGCTCGAACCCGACCGCGAGCAGGTCGCCCGCGCGGTGCGCGGCCTGCTCGAGCTGGGCGCGCGGTTGCTCGTCGTTAGCCTGCGGGGCGCTGCGGCAAACCCGGCAAACGAGCGAGCGGTCAAACGCATCATCGATGAGAGCTATCCGCGCCACTATCTCGGCGCCCTGCCCGTGCTGCTCTCGACCCAGATTGCCGCCACCCTCGATGACGCACGGCGAACCGCCTCGGCGGTGGTCGACGGTTACATGCACCAAAAGTTGGCCACATCCCTGTACCGAGCCGAGGACGACCTGCGCCGCTCGGGCTTCCGCCATCCGTTGCTGATCGTCAACACCGACGGGGGCGTCACGCGGGTGGCCAAGACACGGGCGCTGGCCACCTACCAGTCAGGACCCACCGCGGGAATCTATGCGAGCGCGCTGCTGTGCCGGGAGCTGGGACTCGGCGATGCCATCACCGCGGATGTGGGCGGCACCAGCACAGACATCGGAGTCCTGGTCGGCGGCCGACCAGTGGTCCGCGATTCGGTGGACGCCGGTGGGGTTCCCGTGCTCCAGCCGTCTGTCGAGCTGCTCTCCTTCGGAATCGGCGGCGGCTCGATCGCGCACTTGCGTGACGGACACCTCCAGGTGGGGCCCGAAAGCGCTGGTGCGGCGCCGGGGCCCGCGTGTTTTGGCCTCGGCGGCAGCCGCCCCACGCCCACAGACGCGTGGCTTGTGCTCGGCTATTTGACGCCCGACTACTACTTGGGCGGACGCAAGCATCTCGACTCAGAGCTCGCGCGCCGAGCCCTGGCGACAGTCGCGGAGCCGTTGGGGCTCTCCGTCGAGGAGGCGGCGCTTGCGGTCTGCGACGCCGCCGAGCGGACGGCGGCGGCGGGCATCGAGGAGCTTCTGGCCCGTCCGGGCGTCCGCGAGCTGGTCCGTCGGCGCGACCGAGCCGAGCTGACGCTGATCGCCTACGGCGGAGGCGGCGGGCTGCTGCTACCCGGAGCGGCGAGGCGGCTTGGTCTCCGCGCCACCGTGATCTCCCGCTACAGCCCGGTGTTCTCGGCTTTCGGTGTGAGCACCTTCGACGTGCGCCACCGCTACGAGACCTGCGTGACGGTCGACGGCGAGGGGCACGGTGCGGTGGTCGGGGAACTGGCGGACGCCGCCCGGCGCGACATGCGCGGCGAGGGATTCGCAGCCTCGCAGATCGAGCTGCACCTCACCGTCTCCGACCTGGACGGAAGACGGCTCGCCGACGCCCCGGCGGATGCTGCCGGCGAGATCGACCTCCCGCGCGGCAATCCGCTGATGTTCGAGCTGCGTGCGACCTGTTCGGTCGCCAAACCCGCTCTCCCCCACGAGCGCTCGACCCCGTCACAGCCCGCCCCGCGTACGCACCGAGAGGTGTGGCTGGCCGGCGGCAGGCGAGAGATCCCCGTCTACGACCGCGACGCGCTGACCGCCGGAGCGGAGCTCCCGGGCCCAGCGTTGATCGAGGCCTCCGACACCACCTACCTTATGCCGGAGGGCAGCCGATGCCATATCCACCCGTCCGGAAGCGCGATCATCGAGGGGTCATGACCGCTGCGCGGCGCCGCATCACCGAGTACCTCGAGGTCGACCTGGAGCGGGAGCGGTGGACCTGCCAACGCTGCGGTCACGATCTCGGAAACGCGCGCGAGAGCTACAAGAAGGGCTGCTTGATCGCCGACCGCGACCCGCGCGAGGTCCACCCGCCCATCGTGGAGGGCGAGTACGGCTTTGCGCCTGATCCCGAGTGGTGCCGGATCGTGGAGTTCTACTGCCCCGGCTGCGCCGTTCTGCTGGAGACCGAGTACCTGCCGCCCGGGCATCCGCTGACCCACGACATCGAGCTGGACATCGACGCGCTCAAGGCGCGGGCACAGGCCGAGGAGAACGTCGCGTGAGCTCGACGATCGACGTCGACATCGGGGGCACGTTCACCGACTGCTACGTCACCCACGGACGCGAGCGAGTCTGGTGCAAGACACGCACCACCACCTACGACCTCTCGGTGGGGATGAACGAGACCATCGAGGAGGCCGCCGGCAGGCTCGGCATCACCACCGAGGACCTGCTCGCCGACGCCGCCATCATCCGCTACTCGACCACGCTGGCGATGAACCGCCTGATCGAGCACAAGGGGCCCAAGCTGGGGCTCTTGATCACCGAGGGCTTCGAGGACACCACGCTGATCGGACGAGCGAGCCAGTGGTCAGACGGGGTGCCGCTCAAGTACCAGCGCAACATCGCGGGCGTGGATCGACCCGAGCCGCTGGTGCCAAAGGAGCTCATCGTCGGGGTGCGCGAACGCGTGGACTCCCGTGGCGAGATCGTTCGCCCGCTCGACGAGCGCGACCTTCTGGCCAAGCTTCAATACCTGGTCGACGCCGGGGTCCGAGGCTTCGTGGTCTCGCTGCTGTGGTCGTTCCTCGAGCCGGCACACGAGCGCCGCATCAAGGAGATCATCGAGGAGGAGTACCACGCCGCGTTTCTCGGAGCGATGCCGGTGTTCCTTTCCTCCGAAGTCGCGCCGCGCATCTACGAGTACCCGCGGACGATGATGAGCATCCTCAACGCCTACCTCCACCAGTCGATGTACGAAGAGCTATCGGGGATCGGGGACGAGCTGCGCGACCGCGGCTACCGGCGCCCCATGATGATGATCCACAACACCGGCGGGATGGCCAGCGTCCTTCGCACCTCGGCCGTCAATACCTACAACGGAGGGCCGGTGGCGGGGCTGATGGGAAGCGCGTACATCGGCGGCGAGTACGGCTACAGCAACGTGGTCGCCACCGACATGGGCGGCACCAGCTTCGACATCGGCATGGTCGCGGCCGGCAGCCCGCGCTTCTACCAGTTCATGCCCATCATCGACCGCTGGGTGGTGGACGCAACGATCGTCGACTGTCACTCGATCGGCGCGGGCGGCGGGTCGATCGCCGGGGTCAATGAGCTGATCGCCAACCGGGTGGAGGTGGGGCCGGAGAGCGCCGGCTCGATGCCGGGACCGGCCGCCTACAACCAGGGCGGCACCGAGCCCACGGTGACCGATGCCGACGTCGTGCTCGGCTACGTCAACCCCGGCAACTTCCACGGCGGCCGCATCCGCCTGAATCCCCGGCGCGCCGAGCGCGCGCTGCGCGAAAAAATCGCCGAGCCGCTGGGGGTGTCCGTAAAGGACGCGGCGCTGATGGTCAGGCGCATCGTGGACGCCAACATGGGCCAGGCGATCCGGCGCGAAACCGTGCTCAAGGGCTTTGATCCGCGCGAGTTCATTCTGTTTGCGTTCGGCGGCGCGGGGCCCACCCACTGCTGCGGGTACGCCCGCTTCGCCGAGATGGAGAAGATCGTCGTGTTTCCGTTCGCGCCCACGTTCTGTGCCTTCGGGTCGTCGACGATGGACGTCGTGCACGTCTACGAGCGCTCCCACCACCTGCACTTGCTCCATCCCGCCACCGGGATGTACCTGGAGGACTACGGGTCGTTCAACGAGACCGTTTACGGTCTGCGCGAGGAGGCGTTGCGCGACTTCGCGGGCGAGGGCTACGACCCTGCCGAGGTCACCTACGAACTCGAGCTCGATATGAAATTCGGAGGCCAGCTCAACGTCAAGCGGGTCAGCTCACCGCTGCTGGAGCTCTCAACGGACGCCGACGTGGTCGCGCTGCGCCACGCATTCGAGCGCGAGTACGGCGACGCCTACAGCCCACTGGGGCTCAACCCCGAGGCCGGGATCGAGATCCACAACTTCGTCCTGCGCGGTCGCGTAGCGCAGCGCAGGCCGGAGCTCGAGCGCCACGAATTCGTGAGCGAGGACCCCTCGCAGGCGCTCGTTTCCACACGCGAAGCCCACTGGGAGGATCTGGGCACCGTGCCTACACCCGTCTATTCGCAGGAGCTCATCCGCTGCGGAAACGCGATCGACGGCCCCGCCATCATCGAGGCCGAGGACACCACGGTCGTGATCGAGCCGGGCTGGCGCTACAGACTGGACATGTACCTAAACGGCGTGATGGAGCGCCGGCACGGCGGCGCCAACGGACGTCCCGTGGCGGCGCTGGCAGAGGCCACCCCCGACTAGCTAGACGAGGAGCGCAGATGTTCGACCTGAGGCTCAACGAGGAAGGCATCAAGCCGGTGCCCCCGAGCCAGGAGGAGCTCGAGGCGATGGCCGAGCTCGCCCCGGGCGATTACGAGATCTACAGCGAGATGATGACCATCATCGTCCAGGAGGGCAAGGAGATCATGACCAAGATGGGGATCTCCTCGATGCTGCACTCCGGGGACTCCATGGCCGGCCTCTATACGGCTGCGGGAGATCTCGTCACGACCGTGTGCGGGACCTACCTGCACTGCGTCACGGGCCAGATCCCGATCAAGTTCATCCTCAAGTACTGGCGCGACAACCCTTCGGTGGGCGTGCACGCCGGCGACGTCTTCTACTGCAACGAAGCGATCTACGGCGGCATCCACAACCCCGACCAGTTCGCGATCATGCCGATCTTCCACGAGGGCGAGCTGGTCGCCTGGTCCGTGGTGGGTGCGCACCAGTCAGAAACGGGCGGCAAGGAGCCGGGTGGAGAGGTGACCACCGCCCGTACCCGACATGACGAAGGCATGAAGCTGATCCCCATCAGGATCGGCGAGCGCTACATGCTGCGCGATGACCTGCTGAAGATGATGGAGAACTTCATCTCGCGTGCGCCCCGCATGCAGGTCACCGACGTAAAGGCGCGCGTCGCTGCCTGCGATCGCATCCGCGTACGCGTCCAGGAGCTCGCGGGCAAACGCGGGCCGCGCTTCCTCCGCGGCCTCTTTCGCAAGATGATCACCGAGACCGCCGAGGGCGCCCGCGCGCGGATCCGCTCGTGGAACGACGGCATCTACCGGCACGTGGTCTTTATCGACACCACCGGCTTCGACGCCGCCCTGATCAGGACACCGGTGGCCTTGATCAAGTCCGGCGACCACATCGTCATCGACCTGACCGGAGCCTCCCCGGAGCACGAGGGAGCCTTCCAGGCGCTCGCCCCGGCGGTGCGGGCCCACTGCGCCGTGCATCTCTACCAGTTTCCATTCCACGATTTCCCGATCTCGGCTGGGATGCTCGAGCCGATCGACTTCAAGGTCGAGCACGGAACCGTGCTCGACCCCGACCCCGAGGCCGCGATCTCCTGCTCGCCGCTGACTGCGTCGGTCACTTTCCCATTGCTCGCTGTGACGTTCTCGAAGATGATGTTCGACAGCTCGCAGCGAGACCTCGTGTGCGGCTTTGCCGCATCCAACTCCGCCGCGCCGATGATCTCGTGCACCAACCAGCACGGAGTCAAGGTCACGGACTTCATGGGTTATCCGCTGAACGCCTGGGGGCTGTCCGCGCGCCATGATCGCGACGGCGTGGACGTGTTCGGGTTCCCGCACGGGCCTTGGGGCAAAGCGCCGGACGTGGAGGACATCGAGAACGAGTTCCCGGTCCTGCACCTGTATCAGAAGATGCTTCCCAACACCTGCGGGTTCGGACGTCACCGCGGTGGCGCGGGCGCGGCCATCGGCTACGCGATCCACCAGGTCCCCCACACCGTGTGGACGTCCACCTGCAAGGAATCGAAGTTCCCCACCCACGCGGGCCTGTTCGGTGGTTACTCGCAGACGGTGGTCCCAGCGATTCGCGTGGTCGACACGGACGTATTCGAGACGCTCGCCGAGGGGGGCGCGGTCCCGACAAACGACATCGAGTTGCTCGAGCACAACACGTTGGGCGGCAGAGTCATCCGCGAGCACCAGACCAGACCCGCTCGGGTGGTCCACCGCGGCGAGCTGATCTGCTCGAGCACCCAGGGTGGGGGAGGCTACGGCGATGTGCTCGAACGCGAGCCCGAGAGGGTGCTAGAGGACGTGCGTAACGGGATCATCACCGACTGGGTTGCGCGCCATGTCTATCGCGTCGCCTACGACCCCGAGCTGCTGATCGTCGACCTGCAGGAGACCGAGATGCTGCGGGCGCAGGAGCGTGCGGCGCGGCTGCAGCGCGGGCGCGCCTGGGATGAGTTCCACGACGGGTGGAACCGGCTCGAGCCGAGCGATCGCGTGCTGGCGTACTACGGAACGTGGCCGGACGCACGCACCAATCGCCAGGTCATCCGCATCTGACCCGGTGGCGATGGAGGGGCGCGAGCGGGTGCGCAGGCATCTCGGCCGCGGGGGGGCCGACAGGCCGCCCCTGATCATCTTTGCGACCGCGTTCGCGGCTCGGCTCGAGCAGGTCGAGCCGGAGCTGCTCTGGGAGGACGCCAACCTGCTGACCAGAGCGCTGCTTCGCCTGCACTCACTGTTCGCCGTAGACGCGCTCGTCATCGAGCCGCCGCCGGCGGTGCTGGAGGCCGACGGGCGGGCGATCGTGTCAGACGCGATCGAGCGCCTGCGCACGACCGTGGGTGACGGCGTCGCGCTCGTGATCGCGCTGCCCGGGCCGCTCACGCTTGCCGCGGCGCCGGACGCGGACACAGCGGCGACGCTTGAGGATCTGGGAGACGAGCTCGTGGAGACCGCACACGCGCTCGGGCCGGAACGAGCCGATTGCCTTGCGGTTGTCGAACGGACCGCGGTGAGCAGCGATGGCGCCGAACCGCTCGAGGAGGCGCTGACACCGCTGTGGAACGCTGCCCGCTACTACGCCGCCGCCAGCATGCTGGTCGCTGCCGAGGGCGTACCGGAGCTGGGCGAAAGTGGCGCGGACGCGGTCGCGGTGTGGGCGGGCGCATCTGCGCGGGACCTGGCTGCGCGGGGCTCGCGGCACGTGGGGGTCGCGGTGGACCCGGGTCAGTCCGAGCTGCCCGAGACGGGGCAGGGCGGGTTCTACATCAGCCGCGGCGAGCTGCCGGCCGCCACGGAAGTCGACTCGCTGCACCGTTTGATCCAGGCGGTGAGACGGTGAGCGACGATGCGATCCTCGCTCGAGCAGCCGATGACTCCGCGCGCTCGCTGGCGCTGTATCGCGACCTGCTCCAAGTGCGCAGCGTGTGGGGCGATGCGCACGAGCTTCGGCGAGCGGCTGAGCTTCTGGGCGCGGAGCTGCGCGACGCCGGCCTGGAGGTAGAGCTGAGGGACTCGGGCACACCGGACATGCCGATGCTGGTGGCGCGTCTGCCGGGGGTGCGGGGAGATCCGTCGCTTATGTTCGCTGGTCATATGGAGGTCTATCCCCCGTCTGAGTCCTGGACGCTCGACCCCTGGGCTGCCACGGTCAGTGACGGCCGCGTCTACGGTCAGGGCGCAGCCGACATGAAGGGAGGCACCGCCGGGATGTGCGCGGCCGCCGCCGTGCTGGGACGCTCGGGCGCAGAGCTCCCCGGCGACCTCGTCGTGCTCGCCGTCCCCAACCACTTCGAGGGCGGAGAGGGCACCCGCAAAGCCGTGCGCGAGGGGCTGCGCGCGGACGCGGCGATCGTCTGCGAGCCGACCGACCTGGAAGTCGTCACCGGGCAGCGCGGCATCCTTTACTTGGAGATCACGGTCCGCGGGAGGGCGGCCCATACCACGGCGCTGCGCCTCGGCGTGAATGCGATCGAGCGCGCGGCGAGGGTGGTCGCGGCGCTTGAATCCATGCAGGTGCGCGATGCTCGTGGGAACCCGGTCGACGCCGAGCCGATGGTCAACGTGGCCATGGTGGAGGGCGGCCTCGCGCATAACCTTGTGCCCGAGCGCTGCAGGCTGGTCGTGGACATCCGGTTCCCCCCCGAGCAGACTGCCGACGACGTCCTGCGCGACGTGCGAGCGGCCGCGACTGCCACGCTCGGCGACGATCCCGAGCTGCCCACATCAATCGAGCCCGAGGCTACGTGCGTGCGCAATCCGCGCAGCTCGCTGCGGCTCGGAGACGATCATCCCCTCGCACGCTGGCTGTCCGAGGCACACCGCAACGCCACCGGCCGGCCCGCCCGCATCGGGTTTCACCCGGCGTGGCCGGACACCCCCATCCTCAACGAAGCCGGGATCCCCGCGGTGACCTACGGCCCCGGCTCGATGGAGTGCTACTGGGACGACGAGTCGGTGAGCGTCCAGGACTACCTGGCCGCGGTTCGCACGTACTGCGTGGCCGCGATGCACAGGCCGGCGGCGTAGGCGGCCGGCGCATCAGCGAAAAGCGGGTTTGCGGAACTCCACCGATCCCGCGAGCTCGGCGGCCAGGACCTCGCGCCGCGGCGGCGTGGTCCGCGCGATCACCCTGCCGCCACGCACCACGGCCAGTCGCGCCGGATGAGTTCGTAGTGCAGCGGTCACGTCGTGGGCGTCGAGGACCACCGCGTCGGCGCGGCAGCCCGGCGCGAGGCCGTAGTCCTCGAGGCCGAGCGTCCGCGCCCCGTTGACGGTGATCGCGTCAAACATCCGCGGAATCTCGTGCTCGCCTGACATGTGGCAGGCGTGCAGACCCATGAAGGCCACGTCGAGCATGTCCGCGGCGCCGAGGGGATACCACGGGTCGAGCGTGCAATCGTGGCCGAAGCTGACGTTCAGACCGGCGTGTATCAGCTCCTTGACGCGCGTCAGGCCGCGGCGCTTGGGATAGGCGTCGGCGCGCGCCTGCGTGATCATGTTCAGCAGCGGGTTGGAGACGACGCACAGCTCGGACTCGACGAGCAGGCCCAACAGCTTGGCGAAGTACGCGTTGTCGACCGAATGCAGCGAGGTCAGGTGGCTGCCCGTCACCCGTCCTTCCATCCCGCGCGCAACCGTCTCCCGGGCCAGCACCTCGACGAAGCGCGAGCTCGGGTCGTCGGTTTCGTCGCAGTGCATGTCGACGGCGAGGCCGCGTCGGTGCGCCCGGTCCATCAGCGCGGTGATGCTTCGCACCCCCTCCTCGCGGGTGCGCTCGTAATGGGGGATCCCGCCGACCACGTCGACCCCGAGCTCGAGGGCCTCATCCAGCAGGCGCTCGCCGTCGGGGAAGCGTAGGAGCCCGTGCTGAGGAAACGCCACCAGCTGCACATCGATGAGGCCTCGCAGCTCTTGGCGGACCTCCGCCAGGGCGCGCACGCCCAGCAGGGATGGCTGGCACACGTCGACGTGGCTGCGCATATGAAGGATGCCCTGGGCGATGCACCACCGCAGGTACTCACGCGCCCGTTGCTTGAGGCCCTCGGGGGTCAGCATGGACTGGAGCTCGCCCCATAGGGAGATGCCCTCGAGCAGCGTCCCTGAGGCGTTGCGCCGCGGCGTCCCGGCGGTGAGGACCGCGTCGAGATGGAAATGACTGTCGACGAACGGCGGCGTGACCAGACGCCCGTCGGCGTCGACCTCGGCCGCGGCTTCGTCCTGCAGCCCAGCCTCGATCGCAGTTATGCGGCCGTCGGCCATGCCGATATCGACGAGGCCGTCTTCTCCTGGGCGGCGGGCGCGCCGGATGATCAGATCGAGCGCCGGGCGGTCTTGTATTCGTCCGATATTCACCATAAGCTCCATATTGCATCAACGGATCCAAACTTGGAGGACAGATGGCCGGGACCAGCAACGATCCTCACTCCGGAGAGCATGGCGCCGAGCATCTCGCCCACGAGGTCGAGGATTACTTTGCCAGCGACCTCGAGATCGAGCGCGAGACGCTTCAGGCATCGATACAGCACGACTATTCAACGGGGATCGTGCCGCTGAACAAGCGCCGCCCGATCACCCACTTCATCGCGCTGTGGACGACTTTCGCGGCGGGATTTTCATTCCTCTTTGTGGGGACCGAGATCCACGATGCGGGCTTCACCCTGCCCGGGACGATCGGGGTCACCGCGCTCGCACTCGGTATCTACTTCGCCTACGCGATCTTCGCCGCCTATCTGGGATCCCGCACTGGCATGACCATGCCGCTGCTGACCCGGTCGATCTTCGGCGTCACCGGTTCGTACATCGTCTCGGCGATGCTGATCATTGGACCGCTGGGGTGGGTTGGGTTCCAGGGCGGCCTGATGGTCCAGATCTGGAACGGCCTCTACGGCTGGGGCGCGGTCGAGCTGCTGACGATCGTCATGTGCGGAGTGATGATCTTCAACAACCTCTTTGGGTTCACGGGCATCAGCACATTCGCTCGCTACATCGTGACGCCGCTGATCATGCTGTGGGTGGCCTACATGGTGATCCGCGGCCTGATCGACCACTCGGCGATGCTGGGGCATCACCCCAAGAATGTCACCGGGCTGACCTTCTGGCAGATCGTGGGGACGGTGCTCGGCTTTGCGATGTGGGGCAACGAGCCCGACATCTGGCGGTACGGCAAGCCCAAGTTCAGCTGGCCCATTCCAGCGTTTGCGTTCGCCCTCGCGGTGGGCTTTTTGCTGTTCACTATCGGCGGCTGGATGATGGCTCAGTTCGCGGGCTCAACGGATTTCGGCACCGTCGTCAGATACTCCACACACTTCTCGCTGTTCGGCGCCTTCTGGCTGGCCTGGATCCTCGCCACCATCAGCCAGTTCGCGATCAACGATGGCAACTACTACGAGGCCATCAACGCCTTCCAGAACATCTTTGGGAACTGGAAGGTGTGGAAGCGCCTGTACTCGTGCTTCATCTGCGCCTGCATCGGTGCGCTGGCCGGCTACCTGGTCAACTACGTCATCACCAACGGGTTCCTGAAGGTGGCGGCATTCCTGGCCGTGACCGCTCCCTGCGCGACCACGATCATGGTGGTCGACCACTTCGCGCTCCCCCGTCTGTTTGGAATCTCCAGGCCGCTGATCCGGGTCCCCAAATGGAGGGAGGCATCGATCGGCAACTGGCCGGCGATTGTGGCGCTGGGCATATCGGTGTTCTACGGAGCCTGGGCGACCGGCATCTTTCCCGGGGAGAACCCCAACCGCTACTGGGGCCCGGGGCCGCTGGAGGCCTGGGTCATGGCCGCCGTGCTGTACATCGTTTTCGTCGCGATCAGCCGGGCGGCTGTTCCCGGAGCACAGGCGCTCAAGGCGCTGCTCGGCTTCTCGAAGGTGGTCGAAGATACGCCGCTTCCGAGCAGCGCAGTCGTTGACATCTCGACGGTTGCCGAAGGGACCGCGCGTCCGCCGGCCCCGGCGATGGCGGGAGCCGCTCCCGACGGTTCGTAGCCTCGGGTGTAGGACAACAGCGGTCAGCGAGACGTGATGAGCATGGTGCCGACACACGCCGAGCTGGCGGCGTGGGATCTGGATCACATGATCCATCCCTGGAGCTTCCCGGGCTCCTCGCTGATGATCGTTCGCGGCCAGGGCTCGAGCTACTGGGATGCGGAAGGCCGCGAGTATCTGGACGCGCTGGGGGGAATCCAGCTGTGCGAGATAGGGCACGGTCGTCGCGAGCTCGGGGAGGTGGCCGCCGCCCAGATCGGGGAGCTCGAGTACTCGCCGCTTTTCTGGAACTTCGGCAACGAGCCGTCCGCCCGCCTCGCCCGGCGACTGGTGGACTTGGCGCCCGCCGGAATCGATCACGTGTTCTTCACCAACGGCGGTTCGGAGAGCTGCGAGAGCGCCATCAAGATGGCGCGGCTCTACCACTATCTCCGCGGAGAGGCCGACCGCACGATGATCCTCTCGCTGGGTCATTCCTACCACGGGATGACCTACGGGGCGCTCGCGGCGACCGGGCTGGAAGGAGTCAAGAACGGGTTTGGCGAGCTGCCCGGCGGCTTCTTTCACCTCACGACGCCCTACCCGTACCGCGACGAACTGTTCGGCGGCGAGGACCCATTCGAATTCTGCGTGAGCGAGCTGGAGCGCACCATCTCCCAGCTCGGACCCGGACGGATCGCCGCGTTCATCGGCGAGCCCGTCCTGACGGTCGGAGGCGTGATCGTTCCGCCCAGGGAGTACTGGGAGGCCGTCACCGAGATCTGTCACCGCCACGGCATCCTGGTCATCTCCGATGAGGTGGTGACGGCGTTCGGCCGGCTGGGCTCTTGGTTCGCCTCGCCGTCCTGGGGCATCGAACCCGACCTGATCACCACGGCCAAGGGCCTCACCAGCGGCTACCTGCCGCTCGGCGCCGTGCTTGCCTCCCATGAGGTCGGGGGCACGATCAAGGACGCCGAGACGGGGTTCATGCACGGGTACACCTACTGCGGCCATCCCGTCGCGTGCGAGGTTGCGATGCGCAACCTGGACATCATCGAGCGAGAGGACCTCGCTTCAAATGCGACCACCGTCGGCGCGCGGCTGCTCAGCTCGCTGCAGGGTTTGCTGGAGCTACCGGTGGTGGGTGACGTGCGCGGCGCTGGGCTGCTGGCCTCGGTGGAGCTCGTCGCGGACAAGACAACCAAGCAACCGATCGAGGTCCGTCGCCAGGAGATAGCCGATCGGGTTCGAGACGAGCAGGGCGTGATCGTCCGCAGCATCTACCAGAATGTGATCATCGCGCCGTGCCTCATCCTGACGGTCGATGAGGCCGACCGGATTGCCCAGGCGCTCCACGCTGTACTGCAGACGACAGGCCTCGATGGGAGGCCCACGTCGGCCGCCTCGGCGCTTCGCGCCTGAGGAACTAGGACCGGATCAGGCGACCACGGCGGCGGGCTGGACCGCCAGGCGGTTAAGCCCTGTCTCCTGGGCCATGCAGTGCATGTAAAGGGCCTTCATCTCCGGCTCATGCCGGCGTGCAACCGCCTCCCAGCGCGCGCGCTGCTCGAGGATTTCGGGCATCTGCCCGCGCACCTCCGCCATCACCGCGGCCTCGTCGAGACGGGTGAGGGCTCGGTCGCGCACGACGATGTCCCCGTTGACCAGGACGTCGGTCACCGATGATCCGTTCTCTGCGTACACGAGACCGACACTGGGATCGCTGGTGGGCATCAGCGGCCACGAGTCTAGGTCGAGCAGCACGACATCGGCTCTCTTGCCGACCTCCAGCGAGCCGATCTCGCGCTCCAGGCAGACGCTGCGTGCACCACCAAGGGTCGCCGCACGCAGTATCTCGGCGGCTCCCGGCCAGCGGTCGTAGTCGACGTCTGAAAGCGTGTGGATGAGGCCGGCGGCCTTCATCACGTCGAAGATCCGGCCGGAGTCGTTGCAGTCGATCTCGTCGGTTCCGAGCGCCACGTTGACACCGGCGTCAAGCAGCTTGCGCAACGGGGCGATGCCCGAGCCGATGCGCAGGTTGCACACCGGATTGTGGGCCACGGAGCAGTCCGCCGCCGCCATCAGCTCGATGTCCTCGTCGGTGATCCAGATCGCGTGCGCCATGGTCAGACGAGGATTGATCGCCCCGATCTCGTCCAGATGGGCCACGAGGCTCTTTCCATACAGCTCGCGGCCCGTGACCTGCTGAACCTTCGTCTCGAGAACGTGCATGTGGTACGCCGTGTCGTGGCGGTCGGCGAACTCCGCGGCCGCTGCGAGGAGGTCGTCGGTGCACCGCTGCGGCCCCGAAGGTGCGATCACGTAGCGCAGCCGCCCGGCCGGGTCGTGAAAGCGGCGCACAGCCTCGGTGGCGAACTCCAGATAGTGCTCCGTGGTGGGCGGCGGGGCGGCACCAAACAGATCGAGCAGCTCGTCGGAGAGGAACCGGCGCGCATAGGGAAGCGTGTCCATGAACCGCTTGTTGATCACGTGTCCGGAGCAGTTGGCGCGAATGCCCGCATCGTCATAGGCCCGGAAGACCGCCGCCAGCTGATCGTGGTCCTGGCTTGGCAGCTCAATGCAGTCGTCGAGCAGGCAGGTGACGCCGTTTCGCAGCGCCTCGATGGCGACGATCAGCGTCCGCAGATAGACGAGCTCTGGCGAGGGAGCGAGGGCCGGGTCGAACGGGTAGGCATAGAGCATCAGCGACTCGAGCGGCCGGCCCGGATACCGCCCGCGCAGGAAGTTCTGGTTGGAATGGAAGTGCGAGTTCACGAGCCCCGGGATGGCCAGCCGCCGCCCCCCGTCGATCACCTGCGCTCCGTCTGCCTCGAGGCCGGGGCCGACCGCGGCGATTCGATCGCCCTGCACCAGGATGTCCGCCCGCCGAGCTTCCGCCCCCTGCTCGCCGTCCATGGCAATGACCGTGGCGTCCTTGATCAGGATGCTCATGCCTGTCTCGGTCCCCGGCGCGTCGCCTTCGCAATCGCGGTCAGCGCAAGCATCTCGAACGCGACAGTCGCCCCCTGCAGAGCGGTGACCTGGCCCGGCCCGTCGTAGGTCGGCGAGACCTCCACGACGTCAAAGCCGACGAACTCGATGCCTGCCAGTGCCCGCAGGAAGGCCTGCGCCTCGTGGGAGAGCAGGCCGGAGATCTCGGGCGTTCCGGTGCCCGGCGCAAATGCCGGATCAAGCACGTCGATGTCGAACGACAGGTAGGCGGGGCCGTCGCTCAACCGTTCTCGGACCCGCTCGCCGTACCGCTCCGGTGACCAGGTCCGGAGCTCCTCACAGCTGACGATCTCAAAACCCCACTCGCGTGGCTGTTCGTAGTCGGCCGCTGCGTAGAGCGACCCTCGCATGCCCGCAAGCAGCGAGCGGCGGGGCTCGATCAGGCCCTCGTCGAGCGCGCGGCGAAATGGCGTTCCATGTACGTAGCGCTCGCCCCAGTAGCTGTCCCAGGTGTCGGCGTGAGCGTCGAGTAGGACCAGCCCCAGGGGTCCATGGCGGCGGGCATGCGCCCGAAGCTCGCCGAGGACGATCGAGTGATCTCCGCCCAACACCACCGGCACCGTTTCCGCCTGGATCACGGGCATGAGCTGCTCAGCGATCAGCGCGGTGGTGCGCTCCGCGTTGCCCGGCACGGTGTTGACGTCGCCTCCGTCGACCACCGAGAGCGTGTTGAAGATGTCAATCTCGAGCACCGGGTGCCAGCGGCGCATCATGAGGCTCATCTCGCGGATCGCGGCGGGCCCGTAGCGCGCACCGGGACGGAAGCTGGTCGCCGTGTCGAACGGGACCCCGATGATCGCCGCGTCGGCCCCGTCCCAGTCCTGCGACAGCGGGCAGCGCGCGTAGGTCCGCACTCCCGTGAACCGCGGGCTAACGGAGGAATCGGTGGGCTGATAGCGCGGCGGCTGCTCGGTCATCCGCGTTGCGCGGGGATCGCCCTCAGGCCACCGCAGAGGACTCGAACTGCGGAATGATCGCCTGCCCGTAGCGGTCCATCGTGTCCTCAATCGAATCTGTCATCAGGTACAGGTTGACCTGGCGCACGCCGAGCTCCTCGAGCTCGCGCAGCCGCGCGATGTGCTGGTCGGCATCGCCGAGCAGGCAGAAGCGGTCGACGATCTCGTCGCTGATGTACTTGCCGTGCTCCGCGCCGACCCGGCTGTGCTCGCTGTAGTCGTACTCCTGCACCCGTTGCGCGAAGTCGGTCAGCGCATGAGGGATTTCGCCGTCGGTTCCGTAGCGCCTGATCAGGTCTTTGACATGGTTTGAGACCATCGCGGGGAACCACCGCGTCTCCTCGCGCCAGCGGGGAATGTCGGCGTCGACCACCGCGGGCGCGCAAACAACGGGCGCGAGCGCGTCGGCGTCACGTCCCGCCTTCACCGCCGCGTCGCGGGCCCGCTCGATGATCCAGCGCGTGATCTCGGGGTCGGCGAGCTGAATGATGATGCCGTCGCCGACACGGCCGGCGACCCCCAGCGCCCGCGGTCCATATCCGGCCACATACATGGGGATCTCGGGCTCGGTCCGAGCCCACTCGAGCTTCAGCTCGCGCTCGTTCCAGTGCACCTCGCGGCCATTCATCAGGTCCTTGATCATCTCCAGCGCGGCCTCGAACTCACGAACCGGGACGGGCTCCAGCCCCACCACGCGGCGTGAGGAGTCTCCGCGGCCGATCCCCATCGCCATCCGCCCGCCGCTGACGTCGTGCAGCGTCGCGTACGCACTCGCAGTAACGGTCGGTTCGCGGATCCCTGGATTGGTGACGCAGTGGCCGAGCTTGATCGTGGAGGTCGCGGCGGCGGCGAGCGTGAGCACGATGTACCCGTCCTGCCACAGGATGTGCGAGTCGTAGGTCCAGCCGTATCTAAAACCGAGCTGTTCGGCGCGCACGATCCGGTCGACGAACTGCTGGGCGGGCGGATCCGGAAGGAACGTCACCCCGAAATCAAGCATCTCTTCTCCTCCACGGTCGCACGGCGGCCTATACGTGACCCCCTGCAGGGCATTTCTATCAGAGCGCCGCTAGGCGAGCACGACACCAGCTGGGGCACTGGTAGAGTCGTCGCGGATCGCCGGGTCGACGCGGAGGGAGGTTCCCGTGGCTGAGGAAGTAGAGGCAGCCCTGCATACGATTTTCGCCGCTGATACAGGGATTTACCAGAGGCGCGGGTTCCAGCGCCGGGTGGGGTTCGGCCGCCGGCCCGCCCTGATTCACATCGATCTGGCCAACGCCTGGACCAGGCCCGGTCATGCCTTCAGCTGCGACGGCATGGATGTGATCATCCCGGCAGTCCAGAGACTGAACGACGCGGCGCGCGCCAAGCAGATCCCGATCGTCTACACGACCACCGCCTACGCGGTGACGGCCGGCCCCAATACCGACATGGGCATCTGGCACCACAAGATCCCCGTCGAACAGCTGAAGCTCGGCTCCCCCGAAGTCGCGATCGACGAGCGCATTGCGCCGTTAGACGGCGAGCAGGTGATCGTCAAAAAGCGCGCCAGCGCCTTCCACGGCACCTACCTGGCAGGGTTTCTCAAGGCCAACGGGGTCGACACGGTAGTGATCACCGGCGTCACCATGGCCGGCTGCGTGCGCCACACCACCGAAGATGCGATTGCCGAGGGGTTTCGCCCGATCGTCGTGCGTGAGGCCGTCGGCGACCGCGTACCCGGCGTCGTCGAGTGGAACCTGTTCGACATCGACTCGAAGTTCGGGGACGTCGAGCCGCTTGACCGGGTCGTCTCCTACCTGGACGAGCTCACACCGGCCGCAGCCGATGATCTTCAGGGCAGCAGCGCCCCCATCTCGGCGTAGGTCTCGGGCCGGCGGTCGCGGAAGAACTGCCAGGTAGTCCGCACCTCCTCGATCAACCCCAGGTCGAGGTCAGCCACCAGGACCTCGTCCTCGCGGTCCGAGGCCTGGGCGAAGACCTGCCCGCGGGGGTCGCAGAAGTAGCTTGACCCGTAGAAGCGAGCGCCGGGCACCAGCTCCTCGCCCACGCGGTTGATCGCCCCGACGAAGAAGCCGTTTGCGACCGCATGTGATGGTTGCTCGAGCTCCCAGAGGTAGCGCGAGACGCTCTCGATCGTGGCCGACGGGTTGAATGTGAGCTCCGCTCCCTTGAGGCCGAGCATCCGCGCGGGCTCGGGAAAGTGGCGGTCATAGCAAATGAAGATTCCGACCTTCCCCACGCTTGTGTCGAAGACCGGATAGCCGAGGTTTCCGGGCTTGAAGAAGTACTTCTCCCAGAAGATGGGTCCGACCTGGGGGATGTGGGTCTTGCGGTACTTGCCGACCACGCTGCCGTCGCTCTCGATGACCACGGCGGTGTTGTAGAACACCCCGTCGAACTCCTTTTCGAAGAACGGCACGATCAGGACGAGGCCGTGCTTGCGCGCGAGCTCGCGCATCGCGGTGACCGTGGGGCCGTCATCGGGCTCGGCCGTCTCAAACCACTTGGGCTCCTGCTGGGCGCAGAAGTAGGGGCCGAAGAAGATCTCCTGGAGGCAGACGATCTTGGCGCCCTGGGTCGCCGCCTGCCCGATCATCTCGGCGTGCTTGGCCACCGCCTCCCCTTTGGGGAGGTTCGCGTGCGCCTGGATCAGCGCGGCCCTAACGGTCTTTCCCATGTTCTCTCTCCCTTGCCAGTCAAGTGCAGACCCCGCACCACTCCATTGCCAGCAGCGCGAAGGCCCGCGTTGCACACATCACTTCGTCAACGGTGACGAACTCGTCGTCGGCATGCGCCACGGCGAGATCGCCGGGGCCGTAGCTGATTGCCGGGATACCCTCGATCGTGAGCCAGGAGGCGTCGTCGACAGCTGGAAAACCGGACACCTCCGCCGGCCCCGCCGACCGGGTGCCGGCGGTCGCGCGCTCGTGCGCGGCGCACAATGCCGCGACGATGTCGTCACCATCGGGCGAGTTGGCGGGCCAGTGCAGTCGCCACTCGATCACAGGCTCGTGCCGGCGCATCCAGTCGTCGCTCGCGACAAGGTGGCCGACCTGTTGCTCGATCTCCCGCTTGATCTGACCGGGGTCGTCGTCGGGCGGGTACCAGACCAGATACTCGATACGCATCTCATCGGGGACGAACAGCGGGAATTGAACCCCTCCGGCGCCTGCCTCGAGGATGCCGGGCATGATCGTGAACTGCCCCGGGCGATAGTGGGAATGGCGCTTGGAGAATGCCCATTGCCGCTCCAGCCGCCGGAGGCCCTCGAGCAGGACAAGTCCCTTGTCGATCGCGCTCACTCCGGGCGGCGCCGTGGCGCCGCTCGGATGAAGAGTCTGTCCTCGGTTGGCGGCGTGAGTGGCCTTGCCCGTCACCGTCAGCGTGAACCAGAGCTGACCCGGCGAGGTGGGCATGACCGCGAGTGGGGATGCCCCGGTCGTGGGTTCGGCCACAACCGCCGCGTCGGCACGGTATCCGCGCTGTACCGTCGCGCTGACGCCGATGTCGTTGTTCATGCACTCCTCGCCGGCCACGGCCTCGAGGACGAGATCACCGCAAAGTCGGACGCCGCTGCGCACCAGCGCGCGGCCCGCGAAGGCCTGGGCGAGCACCCCCGCCTTCATATCGGTGGACCCACGCCCCCAGATCCGGTCGACGTCGATCAGTCCCGAGAACGGATCGTGACGCCAGTTCTCCGCTCGACCCACCGGGACAACATCAACGTGACCGTTGTAGATAAGCGATCGGCCGCCGCCGGTTCCGCGGATAACGCCGACCGCGTTCTCACGCCCGGGCTCGATCCCGAAGACGTCGACCTCTGCATCCATCTGCTGGTACACCTCGGCCACGAGCTGCGATACCCGCCCCTCCCCACCGACGACCTCGTCGTAGATCTGGCCCGGGTAGCGCGGGTTTACGCTCGGGATCTGGACGGCGCGCGAGATGGTCCCAAGCAGCTCCTCGCGGCCGGCCTCGACCTCGCTGAGAACCCGCTCGGCGAGCTCTGCAGTGACCGCTTGCTGCTGTGAGGTGGCCATCGAACTAGAGGACGAGTTTTAGCGGAGACTCGAGCAGGGTCTTCACCTCTGCAAGGAAGCGGGCGGCGTCGGCGCCGTAGAGGATGCGGTGGTCGGCTGTCAAGGTCAGCGTCATCGTTTGGCGGTCCACAATCCCGCCCTCGTCGCGGGCAAGAACCTCACGAATGGCCCCCACCCCGAGGATCGCCGCCTGCGGGAGGTTGATCACGGGCCTGATCGCGGTCATCCCGAACATGCCCAGATTCGAAACCGTGAAGGTCCCGCCGGCGAGCTCGGGCGGCGTGATCTCACCGGCTCTGACCCGACCCGCCAGCCGGCGCGTCTCGCCCGCGATCGCGCCCAGCGATTTTGCGTCCGCGTCGCGAATCACGGGGACGATCAGTGCATCCTGTGAGGCGACAGCAACGCCGATGTTGACCCGCCCGTGCAGCTTGAAGTTCCCGTCGGCATAGGAGGCGTTGACGCGTGGATGACGCCGCAGCGCTACCGCGCATGCCTTGACCACGAAGTCGTTGAGCGACGGGACCGCGACGTCGTCCGCAAGCTCTCTCAACTCCGCGCGCATCGCGATCGAGCGATCCATGACCACATCGAGCTCAACCTCGAAGTCTGGGACGGTGGCTTTTGTCTCCGCCATCCGCCTGGCGATCAGCCGCTGGATCCTGGTCGGCTCCCGGATCTCAAACTCGGCCGTCCGCTTCGCTGACCCGTCCCCCATCTCAGCCGGGAGCTCCGCGGTCCGCTCCGCGCCGTCGCGGACGGGCTGCGCGGGCCGCCCTATCCCCGCTGCCACAAGGACGTCGTTGCGGGTGATCCGCCCCCGCGGGCCGCTTCCCTTCAGCGCCTCGAGCTCGACGCCGTGCGCCCGCGCGACGCGCCTGGCCAGCGGCGTCGCCGTCGCGGGCGCGTCGCCGAACTGCGCCGCACCGTTCGTGTCCGAACCCACCGCTTCGGACACGGTCGCGGGCGGCTTCGCCGCCTCGCCGATCTCGCTCGCCGGGCCCACGCGCGCTATGACCTCGCCGACGGCGACGGTGTTGCCCTCAGCGACCACAATCCGCAATGTCCCGGCGGCCTGCGCGGCATGCGTGACCGTCGCCTTGTCGGTCTCGATCTCCACGAGATCCTCCTCCGCCGCCACGCTCTCTCCATCCTGTTTGAGCCACCTGAGGATCGTTCCCTCCTCCATCGCCTCAGCCAGCCGGGGCATCGTCAGGTCCGTCATGGGGCTGCCTCCAAAAGGTCAAGGGCGGCGCCGACGATCGTGTCCGCATCGATGCCGAAGTACCGGTAGAGGTCTGCGACGTCGCCGGACTGGCCGAAGTCCGTCACTCCAAGCGCAGCGATCGGGACGCACCTGACGGCAGAGAGGAAGCTGAGCGTGTGCGGGTGGCCGTCCAGCACCGTGATCATCGGCGCGGCCCGTTGGGGCGGGAAGAGCTCATCGAGGATCGCCGCGTCTCCGTCGGCCAGTCCCCGTCGGGCCTGGAGCGCGCGGAAGACCAGGTCCGGAGAGGTCAAGCAGATCAGGTCGCAGGCAAGCCCGCCCTCGGCAAGCTCCTGCGCCGCGGCGAGCGCCTCCGGTACCACCGCGCCCACCGCAACCACGGTGACCGCCGGCGCACCGGCCGCAGTCAGCAAGGGATAACCGCCTGCCAGGGCGAGCTGCCGACGCCGCTCCCGCTCGGTGGGATCGTCCGGTATCTCGGCTTGCTTTTGGTCGATCGGCCGCGTGGTCAGGCGAAAGTACGCCGAGGTCCCATCTGTCCGGCCGAGTTTGGACAGGGCATCTAGCAGCGCCCACTCGAGATCCTGGCCAAAAGCAGGCTCCCACGCCACGCAGCGCGGTTGCTCCACCCCCACCGACGGCGTGATGATCGACTGGTGCGCCCCTCCCTCCGGCGCGAGCGTCACGCCGGATGGTGTGCCAACCAGGATCGACTGCGCTCCCGCATACAGCCCAAACGACCAAGGCTCGAGCGCGCGGTTGACGAAGGGGTCGTAGAGCGTCCCGATCGGCAGCAGCGGTTGGCCGTCTCTCGACCAGGTCAAGCCGAACTCGGCGAGGAGGCCCACGAGGTTGCCCTCTGCGATCCCGAGCTCGACGTGCTGGCCATGCTCTGAGCCGCGCCAGCGCACGAGCGTCTCGGGGTCGTCGGCGAACCAGTCGATCCGCTCGCCGAGCTGCCAGACCCCGGCGCGATTGATCCAGCCACCCAGGTTCGTCGAAGACGCCACATCCGGGCTCACCGTCACGACATGACGCGCAACCTCAGGCGCCTCGTGCGCGAGATCGACGAAGAAGCGCCCGAACGCCTGCTGCGTGGACTCGTGGCCCGAGTGGTCGCGACCCAGGTCCGCCGGGACGCTCGGAGCCGCAGAGAGGGCCACGGGTTCGCGGGCAAGGCGCCGCGCGGCCGCTTCGCAGAGCTCGAACGCCGACGTCCCTGGGTCAAACTTCGCCCAGGGATCCGCGGCGTCCGCCCCAAGCTCCGCAGCCAGCGCCTCCCACTGCTCGACCGTCAAAAGCGCAGAATGGTTGCCCGGATGACCCTCGGTCGCAAGCCGCCACGCCTTGATCGTGTAGGCGAACACCACCGACGGCCGGTCCGTGACGCGATCCGCCTCGGCAAACGCCCCCAAAAGCTTCTTTAGGTCGTGTCCGCCCAGGTCGCGGATCGCCCGCAGCAGCTCATCGTCATCGACGTCGGCGATCAGCCGCGCCACCGTTGAAGCGCCCCGACCCTCGCCCGGTAGGCGCTCGCGCAGCCCAGCGGCGTCAGCACGCAGGAGGCGCTGGTACTCCTCGTTGTCCATTTCATCGATCCGCCGCCGCAGGGCCTCTCCGCCGTCGCGCTCGTACAGCTGGTCGAGCCAGCTGCCGTACTTGACGTTGACCGTATGCCACCCGGCGGCCTCGAACATCGAGATCAGGCGGTTGGCAGCGATCTCGGGGACGACCCGATCGAGCGACTGCCGGTTGAGGTCGACGATCCACAGGACCTCGCCAAGCCGCGGCGTGACCGGGTCGACGATGGCCTCCCAGCAGGCGCCCTCGTCGAGCTCGGCGTCGCCGAGGAGGGCGATCTGCCGTCCCCCTCGCGGCACCTCGAAGTGGCCGGCAACGTAGCGATGCGCGATGGCGCTCCAGATCGTGGCCGTCGCGCCGATCCCGACCGAGCCCGTCGAGAAGTCAGCCGGAACCGGGTCCTTGAGCCGGCTCGGGTAACTCTGCAGGCCACCCATCTCCCGCAGCGTCGTCAGATACCGCCGGTCCAAGGCACCAAGCAGATACTCGATCGCGTGCAGCACGGGCGAGGCGTGCGGCTTGACCGAAACCCGGTCCTGCGCACGCAAGTACTCAAACCACAACGCGGTCATGATCGAGACCACCGAGGCCGACGAAGCCTGGTGCCCTCCCACCTTCACGCCCGACGGCACCTTGCGCACCCGGTTGGCGTCATGGATGATCGAGGTCGCCAGCCACAGTACCCGGTCCTGGACCGCCTCGAGGGCTTTCAGCGCCGTCTCGGGGTGCTCAATCGTGGCCACGGGTGCATTTTCGGTCAAATCGCCGTCCCACGGGGCGGAGATGACGAGATGCAAGGCCCGGTGCGCGTCAGGTCTTCTTTCCGGGGTTCATCAAATTCTTTGGGTCGAACGCTCGCTTGATCTCGCCGTGCAATTCGAGCGCCCGCGGGCCCCACTGAAGTGCCAGGCGTCCGCGCTTCTGCCAGCCGAGGCCGTGCTCGCCGGAGATCGAGCCCCCGAGTTGCACCGCAAGCTCGTGCAGCCGCCTGCCGCCCGCCTCCGCCTTTTGCAGATCCCCCGGATCGCCGGCCTCGATAAGGAACGTGGAATGAAGGTTGCCGTCGCCGGCGTGACCCCAGCTGCAAGCAGGCAGACCCAGCTCCTTTCCGATCTCGACCGTTTGGTCGACCGCCTCGGACAGTTTGTCGAGCGGCACCGCGATGTCTTCTGAGACCTTCCCGCCCCGCTCGGCGGCGACCGCCAGGGATACGCCCTCTCGCCACCGCCACACAGCGGCGGTCCCGGCGGCACCCTCGGGCGCCCACAGAGTCGACGACCCAGGCTCGAGCGCCGCGCGAACCTCATCGCGGTTGTTCGCGGTTTCGGCGGGCTGGCCGTCCACCTCGGCGATCACCAGAAATGAGACCTCCCCGGGCAACGGGAGCGGGAAGGAGGCCCTTGAGGCGTCGACCGCGGTGCCCTGGATGAACTCGATTGCAGCGGGCACCACGCCCGAAGCGAAGATTGCCTCGATCGCCGCGCACCCTTGCGCCGTCTGCTGGTAGCCGGCGACCACCGGGACTCTGCACTCGGGTGCGGGTATCAAACGCAGCCACGCGGCGGTGATGATCCCGAGCGTCCCCTCGGAACCGATCAGAAGGCTTTTGAGGTCGTACCCGGCGACGTCCTTGCGTACCGGTCCTCCCACCTGCACCAGTTCACCGGGTGGGATCACCGCCTCGATGCCAGTCACCCACGCTCCGGTCACGCCGTACTTGAACGCGTGCGGGCCTCCCGCATTGGTGGCGATGTTCCCGCCGAGCTGCGACTGCTCGGAGGCGCCGGGGTCGGGCGGGAAGTAAAGACCGTTCTCGCGCGCGAGGCGGTGGATCGTCGCCGTGGTCACACCGGCCTCAACGTGCGCTCGCCACAGCCCGGGATCGAGCGCACGCACACGATCCAGCCTCGAGAGGTCCACCACGAGCTCGCCGTGGACGGGGACGGCACCCCCGGCGAAGCCGGTGCCTCCACCGCGAGGCACAAGCGGGACGTCGTTGCGATAAGCCCATTCCACCAGCACCACGACGTCCTGCGCGCTACGGGGGGCGACCACAACTTCGGGGGCGCGGACCAGGCCCTCCAGCTGCGTCGCATCGCTTGCGTAGCTGCGCAGCGACCCGCTCACCAGCGAGTCGTCGCCCAGCAGGTGGGCGAGCTCGTCTGCGACAGAGCCGATCATTGGCCCAGCATATGATCCGGTGATGGATCTCGGCAGCAACGGACCGAGCTGGAACGGTCGCGTGGTGTCACTTCACGTCTGCAACGAAGCCGCCGAGCCCATGACTGAGGTGCCGACGGTCACTGCGGTGGCGGGTCGAGGGATCGCGGGCGATCGTTATTTCCGCGGGACCGGTTTTTACTCCGACAGGCCCGGGCCCGATCGCGAGCTGACGCTGCTCGAGCTCGAGACGATCGATGCCCTGCGCCAAGAGCATCGAATCGAGCTCGAGCCGGGCGAAGCCCGGCGCAACGTCATCACCCGAGGCGTCCCGCTCAACCATCTCGTACACCGCGAGTTCGCGATCGGCCAGGTCATCGCGCGCGGGATCCGGCTGTGCGAGCCGTGTACCCACCTCGTGGAGGTGACGGGACGCAGGCTGCTCGGGCCTCTCGTCCACCGCGGTGGCTTACGTGCTCAAATCGTGAAAGGCGGACGCATCAACGTTGACGACGTCGTCTCGCCGCTCTCGGAGGCCGGCCCCGATCCTGGAGCGTACGGTTGATCCGCTCAGCTCGGACAGCCCGCCTGCCGCGTGCCACATCCGGCCTGCGAAGCCGGGTATGGCTGCCGGGGGTCGGTGCGGCCGTGGCTCTCGCCGCGCTCATGGCAGTCGTCATCATTTCTGCAGGCGGTCACGGAGGCGTCGTTCAGCCACCCTCTCAGACACCTTCCCAGGCGGAGATCACGCGCGACATGCAGAACACCAGCCTGGCCGCCGAGCCGCTCGAGCACTTCGTCCCGTCGGGCCCGTCGAAGACAACTCCGGACGGGTCCGGCGGGAAGCTCACCGCCGCCGTCGGCACCGTCATCCCCACCACCGACGGCATGGGGCAGCTCGTCTTCTTCTGGCACAACACCCGGTTCGTCGGGTGGGACGCCCCGGACGCGAGCATGGCGATCCAAGCGCTCAAGCCGGTCGGCGCGGGAGGCTTCCGCGTCACCTACTCCAACTACACGTCGAACGATCCGGCGTGCTGTCCGTCACTGATCCCGGTCAGCGTCCTGTACCGATGGCGCGGTGGCCACTTCGCAATCAACGGCAGCCCGCCTGCGGTCCGGCCCATCCCCGCTCGCGTGCGCTTCAGCGGCTGATACGCAATCAACTACGTCATAGGAAGGGGCTGAAGCTGTGCCTATCGCCCAATCAAGAGTCATCGTCGACACCGACCACGTACGCGCCACGCGATGGGAGTTCCACGACGGCGACGACACCGGTCATCACCGCCACGAATTCGATTACATCGTGGTGCCCGTAACCGGCGGCACCTTCTCCGTGGTCGAGAACGATGGCGCGATCCGTGACATGGTGCAAGAAGCGGCGATCCCGTATCTCGGAACCGCGGGCACCGAACACAACGTAATCAACCGCAGCGGGCGCACCGCAGTCTTCGTCGACGTGGAGCTCAAACGCTAGGGCCGACTCGGTCTACGCGCTAGGCTTGCCACCGTACGGTGATGGGCGTGTCGCGGCGGCGAACGAGCCCGCCGGCTCAGGTCGCGCGCGCCGGTGAGACGGATGAGAGAGTGAGGCTTGATGGCTGTTTATGCGGTTGTTGATCCGGCGACGGGTGAGACGGTCAAGGAGTACCCGACGATCTCAGACGATGAGCTCAAGGGCGCGATCGCGCGCGCTGATCAGACTCATCACGACTGGTCTGCATCGACGACGGTGCAGGAGCGCGCGGGGCTGGTTCGCCGGGTCGGCGAGCTGCACGCCCAGCAGCGTGAGCGGCTGGCCGACATCATCGTGCGAGAGATGGGCAAGCCGGTCGAGCAGGCGCTCGGCGAGGTTGATTTCTGCGAGGCGATCTACGCGTTCTATGCCGACAACGCGGAGGAGTTGCTTGCGGATGAGCCGATCAAGCTCCTCGACGGTGACGGGTCGGCCTTGATTCGCCGTAGCTCGCTGGGCGCCTTGCTCGGAATCATGCCGTGGAACTTCCCCTACTACCAGGTGGCGCGGTTTGCCGGCCCCAACCTGGTGATTGGCAACACGATCCTGCTCAAGCACGCTCCGCAGTGCCCGGAGTCGGCCGCCGCGATGGAGCAGATGTTTCGCGAGGCTGGATTCCCCGAGGGTGCCTACATCAACATCTATGCGACCAACGAGCAGATCGAGTGGGTGATCGCGGACCCGCGCGTGCGCGGCGTGTCTGTCACCGGGTCAGAGCGCGCCGGCGCTGCGGTGGCCGAGATCGCGGGGCGCAACCTCAAAAAGGTGGTGCTGGAGATGGGCGGATCGGATCCGTTCATTCTGCTCAAGACCGACGACCTCGATGCTGCGGTGCAGGCCGCAGTCGAGGCGCGACTTGATAACACGGGCCAGTCGTGTAACGCGGCCAAGCGGTTCATCGTGTCCGACGAGCTGTATGAGCCATTCTTGGAGAAGTTCACCGGCGCGCTCACCGCGGTCAAGCCGGGGGACCCGCACTCGCCCGACACGACCATCGGCCCTCTCTCCTCCGAGACAGCCGCCGAGCGCTTGGAGGACCAGGTTCGCCGCGCCGTCGATCAGGGCGCGAAGCTCGTGGCGGGAGGTGAGCGCAAGGGCAACTTCTTCTCCCCCACCGTGCTCACCGATATCACCCCCGACAACGACGCCTATCGCGAGGAGCTATTCGGGCCGGTCGCGCAGGTCTATCGGGTGAGCTCCGAGGACGAGGCCGTCAAGCTGGCCAACGACACGCCCTTCGGGCTCGGGTCATATGTGATGACCACCGACGAGGAGCAGGCACGCCGCGTGGCGGACAAGATAGACGCCGGCATGGTCTACATCAACATCGTCGGAGCCGACGGCGCCGAGCTCCCGTTCGGTGGCGTCAAACGCTCGGGCTTCGGTCGCGAACTCGGCCGCTACGGCGCCGACGAGTTCGTCAACAAGAAGCTGATTCGAATCGGCGGCTGAGGTCTACCTCGTCGGGCCTCGGGCCCGCTGGTGAGAGGAGCACGAATGACGAACGGCGGACTACCGCGGACGCGCGTTGGCGTATTGGGGACCGGCGAGGTTGGAAGGCGACTGGCCGGCGGCTTCAACAGCCGCGGCCACGACGTGATGATCGGCTCTCGCGACCAGGAAAAGCCGGAGCTGCGCGAATGGCTCTCCGGCGACGGCGCCGGCCTTCACGCCGGCACATTCAGGGAGGCCGCGGAGCATGGCGACTTGCTCGTACTGGCGGTCCTCGGGGACGCGGCTCAGGATGTGATCGGCCAAGCCGGGGCGGAGAATTTCGCGGGCAAAGTGGTCATCGACGCGATGAACCCGCTCGATTTCTCGGGCGGGTTTCCGCCCAAGCTCTCGATCTCCGGTGAAGACTCGCTCGGCGAAAGCGTTCAGCGCGCACTGCCCGACGCCAAGGTGGTCAAAGCGTTCAACACGATCGGAAATCCTTACTTCGTGGACCCCAAGTTTTCCCATGGCACGCCGACGATGCTGATTGCTGGGGACGACGAGGGCGCCAAGCAATTCGTGCGCGACGTGCTGGTTGACTTCGGCTGGTCAGACACCGTGGACATCGGCGGTATCGAGGGGTCGCGCGAGCTCGAGGCGATCTGCATCGTGTGGGTCAAGATCGGCGGTGCCCGGGGTGCGTGGGACCACGGATTCAAGCTACTGGTCGGGTAGCGCGTGACGCCCTCGAAGGGCGTCCGGTTGGTTTCGCCTCAGCCGATCCGGTACTGAACCGGGCCGAGCCCGGGGAAGTGAAGCGCCTCGGCGGCGGCACCCGAGATATCCCACATACGGCCCGGAATGTATGGACCGCGGTCGATCACCGGCACGCGGACTGCGCGATTGCCGTACTTGAAGGTGACCATAGTCCCGCACGGCAGCGTCTTGTTGGCCACACCCAGTTCTGCGGGCCTCATGATGCCCCCGCACGCGACTGCGTGACCATAAGCGATCTCGACGGACGCGATCGCGACATGCCAGCCGCCGGGCGCAAGCTGCGCCGGGTTGAGCAGCACATGTGTGTAGTTGAGCTCATCGAGGTGGTAGCGGGAGATCGCCAGCTGGAACCTGGCCATTGCCGCGCGAACCTGGGCATCGGTCGGCGCGCCCTTGGCCGGAGCCCTGGTCACGGTCGCGGGCCCCGTCGGAGCTGGATCGTGTCCCGACGTATTGGCCGAGTTCGATGGAGTGATCGAGGCCGTCGGCGCGACGTTGCCGGCCACGGGCTGGACGGCCTGAGCACGCGGCTTTGCCAGGTGCGGTGCGGTGGCCTGGCGCTTGGTGCGGGTGGGGGCGCTGGGCGAGCTGGAACCGCAGCCGACCACCACCAGGGCGGAGATCGCTGTCGCTACTTGCAGCCTGATCGCATAACAGTAGCCCGCGGAGTCAGACGCAGTGTCGGTTGCCAAACGCCGCGCGGTCGACAACGCCGGGCTCGGCTCGCCAGGTGTCACAGCGGAGGCTGCTGCCTTGTCTCCATCGTGAAGCCGTTTCACGAGTACGGGAGTTGATCATGCGAGTGTTTGTAGCTGGGGCCACCGGAGTCCTTGGAAGGCAGCTTCTGCCCCGCTTGGTCGCCGCGGGTCATGAGGTTCATGGCATGACCCGTACCGGGTCAAAGGAAGCCATGCTTGAAGAGCTGGGTGCCGTGCCGGTCGTCGCGGACGCGCTTGACCCCGATCAGGTCGCGCAGGCCGTCGGCCGGACCAGGCCGGACGTGATCGTCCACCAGCTCACGGCAATCGGTGCGGTTGACATGCGTCACTTCGACCGTGACTTTGCCCAGACCAACCGACTGCGTACGGAGGGAACCGACCATCTGCTCTCGGCCGGTCAGGCGGTCGGAGTGCGGCGGTTTGTCGCACAGGGGGTCGGCGGCTACGGTGCCTACATGCGCACCGGCGGCCGGGTCAAGAGCGAGGAGGACCCGCTTGACACGACGCCCGCGCGCGAGATGCGCCAGACGCAGAACGCGATCCGTCATGTCGAGGAAGCGGTCCTCGGGGCCGAGTGGACGGAGGGGATCGTGCTGCGCTACGGCGCTTTTTACGGACCGGGCACCTCGATGGCCCCGGGCGGGGACCAATTCGAGCTGGTGCGCAAGCGCAGGTTCCCGGTGGTCGGTGACGGCGCCGGGGTGTGGTCATTCATCCACGTGGCGGATGCGGCTGAGGCCACCGTCTCGGCGATCGAGCGCGGTCGTCGCGGCGTCTACAACGTCGTCGACGACGATCCGGCCTCGGTTGCCGAGTGGCTGCCGGCGCTGGCGCAACAGGCCGGCGCCAAAAAGCCCATGCGCGTGCCCCGGTTGATCGGACGCCTGTTCGCGGGCGAGGCCGGCGTGGTGATGATGACCGAGGTCCGCGGTGCATCGAACGCGAAGGCCAAGTCCGAGCTCGCCTGGAACCCGGCGCATCCGAGCTGGCGGCAGGGGTTCGCAGCGGCGTGACCGAGCGCGAGCAGCTGCTCGATGAGCTGCGGCCGGTTGCGTTCGCGATCGCCTACAGGATGCTGGGCAGCGTGTCCGAGGCCGAGGATGTGGTGCAGGAAGCGCTCCTGCGGGTGCATCAGGCGCTTGACTCCGGTGAGCAGATCGCATCGCCACGAGCGTTCGTTGTCACGGTGACCACCAGGCTGGCGATCAACGAGCTGCGGTCCGCGCGCGCCCGTCGGGAGCGCTACGTCGGCGAGTGGCTGCCAGAGCCGATCATCACCGACGGCGAGGACGATCCGGCTGCGCACGCCGAGATGGCGGACTCACTGTCGGTGGCGATGCTGGTGCTGCTGGAGACCCTCTCGCCTGAGCAGCGAGCCGTGTTGCTGCTTCACGATGTATTCGATTACGGCTATCCGGAGATCGCGGCGATCGTCGGCAAGAGCCAGGACAACGTGCGCCAGCTCGCGACCCGCGCCAGGCGCCACGTGGAGCAGCGCCGGCCACGCTTCAAAACCACGCGCGAGCAGCGAGATGAGCTGACGCAGCGCTTCTTTGCAGCCATAGAGGAGGGCGACCTCACTGGGCTTGAGGCGCTGCTCGCGCACGACGTGGAGCTGACCGGCGACGGGGGTGGCAAGGTTCCGGCGCTTGCCCGGACGCTGCGCGGCCGTGACCGCGTCGCGCGCACGGTGATCAACTGGGTGCGCGCGGCCGACCGGATTCCGGAGCTTGCGTTGCGCCCCGTCGAGGTCAACGGCGGTCCCGGAGCGCTCTATCTCGACTCACAACAGCGGGTCGTCGCCGTGTTGGCACTCGACATCAGAGGCGGTCAAATCGCGGGGATCAACTCGGTGGTCAACCCGGACAAGCTGGCGCACGTCGGGCCGGTCGCGGACCTCAGGGCGCTGCTGAAATCGGCGCGATAGCCTCGCGCCGACGCGGAGAACCGCTTATCCGCAGAAACGTCTCGACGGGTTTCCGGGCGGATTTCTCGAGCAAGCGCTGCGCCGCTCTATCGTCAGCAATCAAAGAGATCTACGGAGAATCGATGACTTCAACCACAGCTTCAACGCAAGAGCTCTCCGTCACGTCCACCGACGACTTGCGCGCCCGAGCCCGTAACAGCCTCGAGCGCTGCGGCGTCAGCTTGTCCCCCGGGACGGGACCGCGCACCGGCGCCCGCTCGCCGATCACCGGCGAGGACCTCTTCGATGTGCCGGCCGCGGGAGCAGCCGAGATCGAGACGGCGATCACCGCGGCCAAGGACGCCTTTGAGATGTGGCGCGCCGTGCCCGGGCCTGTCCGCGGTGCTCTGGTAAAGCGCTTCGGCTCGTTGATGGCCGAGCACAAGGCAGACATCGCGGAGCTCATCACGATCGAGGCCGGCAAGATCACCTCCGAGGCGCTCGGCGAGGTCCAGGAGGTGATCGACATCTGCGACTTCGCGCAGGGGCTCTCGCGCCAGCTCGACGGCCGGACCATGCCATCCGAGCGTCCGAGCCACCGGCTGATGGAAACGTGGCATCCGCTCGGCGTGGTGGCGGTCATCTCCGCGTTCAACTTCCCCGCCGCGGTTTGGTCATGGAACACGGCGGTGGCCCTCGTTTGCGGCGACAGCGTCGTCTGGAAGCCCTCACCGATGACGCCGCTGACCTCGCTCGCCTGCGCGGCGTTGCTGGACCGGGCGATCGCCGATTGCGACGCGCCGCAGGGACTGCACCAATTGGTGATTGCCGGCCCGCAGGAGGGCCAGACACTGGTCGACAGCCACGACGTCGCGCTGGTGAGCGCCACAGGCTCCGAGCGAATGGGCGCGCAGGTCGCCCCACGCGTTGCGGCTCGAATGGGTCGGTATCTGCTCGAGCTCGGCGGAAACAATGCCGCCGTCGTGGCGCCGTCCGCGGACCTGGAACTGGCAACAAGGGGAATCCTCTTCGCCGCGGCTGGAACAGCGGGCCAGCGCTGCACGACGCTGCGCCGCGTGATCGCCCACGGCGATGTCGCCGACAAGTTGGTGGCGGGGCTACAGGCCGCGTTTGAGCGGCTGCCAATCGGAGATCCGCTGGCCCCAGGCACACTCGTCGGGCCGCTGATCAACGAGCGCTCCTACCGGAACATGGTGCAAGCGCTCGAGCAGGCGACCGCGGACGGCGGCGAGGTGCTCGTCGGCGGTGGCCGCCGCCATGTTGCGGGTTATCCGGATGCGTATTACGTCGAGCCCGCGATCGTGCGCATGCCCGCCCAGACAGAGCTGGTTCAGCGCGAGACCTTCGCGCCGATCCTGTATGCCATGACCTATCGCGAACTGGAGGAGGCGATCTCGCTACACAACGGGGTCCCCCAGGGCCTTTCCTCGAGCATTTTCACTCGCGATCAGCGGGAGGCCGAGCGCTTCCTCGCGGCCGACGGTTCGGACTGCGGGATCGTCAACGTCAACATCGGAACCTCGGGAGCCGAGATCGGAGGCGCTTTCGGCGGCGAGAAGTCGACCGGCGGCGGCCGCGAGTCAGGATCCGACGCCTGGCGCGCGTACATGCGCCGCGCTACCAACACGATCAATTACTCCGACGAGTTGCCCCTGGCCCAGGGAGTCGAGTTCGGGTGAGCGATGCGGGCGGCCGCCGGCGTCACCGGCAGGCCGCCCGCATTCCGCTAGGACGACGCCATCTCGCTGACCTGCGTCAGGCGGATCGCGTTGCCCGAGGGGTCCCGGAAGCCGGAGTCGATCCCGTAGGGCCGCTCTTCCGGCGCTTCGGTGAACTCGACGCCACGGGCCTTGAGGTCCTCGTAGTCGGCGTACACGTCGTCTGAGGTGAGAAAGATCGTCCCGGCGAACCCCTTCGCCATCAGGTCCCTCACCTGCGCGGCCGTTTCGGCATCCATTACCGGCTGCCCTGGGATCGCCATCAGCGTGATCGCAATGTCGGGCTGCTGCGCGGGGCCGACCGTCAGCCAACGGAAATTGCCCATCTCCGGAAGCGTCACGTCGGTGCGCACTTCCATACCGAGCTTCTTGGTGTAAAAGCTAAGCGCCTCGTCCTGGTCGTGAACCCAGAGCTGCGCGGTAGAGAGCTTGATCATCGTGTCTCCTGTTCGGTTACCTGTTGCGCGCCGAGACACTAATCGGACCTCATGAGGTTGTCTTCTCCAGATGTGCTGTGTTTTGGACGACCGAAGAAGCGCAGGACACAGGTCGGGACCCTGGCTTGATCGGACGCCGGCGGGAAGGTCGCGCGATATACGGTGGGGGAAACGCCGTAAGTGCGCGTGAAGCTCGTGGTGAACGAGCCGACGCTCTGTAACCCCACTGAGACGCAGATATCTGCCACGGAACGATCGGTTGCGCGCAGCAGCGCGGCGGCTCGCTCGAGGCGCCGGGTGAGCAGGTAGGCGTGGGGGGATTCGCCGTACGCGCGCCGGAACTCGCGGCTGAAGTGAGCGCGGGACAGGCCGGCGGCTCGAGCGAGATCCTCCACGCCCAGCGGCTCGAAGTACCTCGCGTCAGCGAGATCCTTCGCGCGCAGGAGATGGCGCGCTGGCGGAACGAAGACCATAAGCGGTCAGGGTACCCGGGGGAGGGTCGACCGCTGCCTCCGTCGAATTGTTCACAAGTGACGCGCGGCGCGGCGGATTACCTGCTACCGGACCGCGTGACGCCCCGGGCGTTGCGCACGGCGCTCGCCGGCCACTTCGAGCTCGAGTCCGAGCCGGGCAGGATGGTTGACCGGGCTTACTTCGACACGTTCGAGGGTCTTCTGCGCCGGTCCGAGCTGTCATTGCTTTGGGAAGACGACCGGCTGCAACTCCTCAACGGCGACGGTCGTGAGGTCGCTGGGCTTGGCTTGCCCTGCGCGCCGGAAGCGATCCGTGCGGCCGAACTTCCGCCGGGCGCGCTGCGTGATCGGCTCGCGCCCGTCATCCACGAGCGCGCGGCGACCGCTTTGGTGCGCATGCGCGCGCGCCGGCGCCCGATGCGCGTTCTGGACTCGGAGCGCAAAACAGTCGTTCGCTTGAACATCGAGGCACCTTCGATCGTGCTCGGCGAGCGGGCGCGGACGCGACTGGCGCCCCGGCTGACGGTGGTCGGTGTCAGAGGCTACGACAAGGCACTAGGACGAGTGCGAGGCGTCGTGGAGGGCGAGCTCGGTCTGGTGAATGCGTCTGCGCCGCTAGCGGATGAGGCTGTCGCCAAGGTCGGAGGCATACCGAGTGGGGTGTCATCGAATCTCGATGTCGTGGCGGGGCCTAGGCAGCGCGCGGACGACGCCGCTGTCGCGATCCTCACGCAGCTGACCGCGGCGATCGAGGCCAACATGCCAGGCACGCTCGCCGACGTCGACAGCGAGTTCCTACACGATCTGCGCGTCTCCGTCCGGCGGATACGGTCGCTGTTGCGTGAACTCGATGGCGTGTTCCCGCCCGTCGACCGCGCCCACTTCCGCGCCGAGTTCCGCTGGCTACAGGAGGTCACCGGCCCCACGCGCGACCTTGATGTCTACCTGCTGGACTTCGACGCGTTCGCCCAGTCGCTGCCGCCTGCCAATCGGGCAGATCTCGATCCGCTGCATACGCTGCTGAGCGAGCATCGCTGGCGCCAGCGGCGACGGATGGTCCGGGCGCTTCGCTCGCAGCGCACGCGAACCCTGCTTCTCGAGTTCAAGCAGCTTCTGGCAGGTCTGCCTGAGCTTCCCGAAGCCGACCGTCCTGACGCTGCCGTTGCGATCGTCGAACTCGCCGGCCGCCGCATCGCGACCGTCTACCGCGCAATGGTGAAGATGGGAACGGCAATCGACGACCAGAGCCCGCCCGTCGCGCTGCACGATCTGCGCAAGAAGGGCAAGGAGCTGCGCTACCTGCTCGAGTTCTTTGGAGCGCTGTTCCCCCCAGCGACGGTGGCCCCGATGCTCAGGACCCTCAAGTCCCTCCAGGACACACTGGGGCGCTTCCAGGACCGCGAGATTCAGGCCGGAATGCTCTGCTCGCTCGCCGACGAGACGGCAACGCTGCGGGAGGGCGCCGCCGCACTGATGGCGATGGGCGTGCTCGTTCAACGACTCACAGCCCAGCAAGCGCAGGCGCGTCGGGAGTTTGCCCAGCGGTTCGCCCCGTTCGCCGATAGACGCCGACAGGGCTCGATCAAGGAGACCTTCGCATGAGCACCGTGCTTGCGACATACAACATCAAGGGAGGGGTCGGCAAGACCTCTGCCGCCGCGAATCTCGCCTACCTCGCCGCGCTCGACGGCGCACGGACCCTCTTGTGGGACCTCGATCCGCAGGGCGCCAGCACCTACCTGTTCCGGGTCAAGCCGAAGGTGAAGGGCGGCGCCGAGAAACTGGTCCGCGGCAAGCGTCGGATCGACGCATCGATAAAGGGCACGGACTTTGAGCGCCTCGACCTGCTACCGGCGGACTTCTCCTACCGCCACATGGATCTGGCGCTGGATGGCACCAAGAAGCCGACGCGCCGGCTGACCCGCCTCCTCGCCCCGCTGGCCACCGAATATGACTACATCTTCCTCGACTGCCCGCCGAGCATCTCGCTCGTGTCGGAGAGCGTGTTCGAGGCCGCGGATGCGCTGCTCGTCCCGCTTATCCCCGCGACTCTGTCCTCGAGGACCTTCGACCAACTGCGCAGGGTCGTCCGTCGCAACGGTCACACACCGGAAGTCCTTGGATTCTTCTCGATGGTCGATGGGCGTAAGCGGCTCCACCGTGAAATCACTGAATCGCTCGCCGCGGCACCCGATGTGCTGACCACGGCGATCCCCACCAGCAGTGACGTCGAGCGGATGGGCGTATATCGGACGGTCGTCGATCGCTCCGCGCCTCGCCGGTCCGCGGCACGTGCCTACCGCGCCCTCTGGCGAGAGATACGCGACAGGCTGGGGGCGCAGACGACGTAGACGCGCGGCTGGGTCATAGATTTCCGTGGGCTCGATGCCTGAACCCAGTTCGATCACGCGCTTTGACGTCGAGGTCCCCGGCGGTCGGCTGGCGTGTTTTCGGTTCGGGAAGACCACGCCAGAGCGAGTCGCGATAGCGCTTCACGGGATCACGGCGAACAGCCGTGCCTGGCTACCGGTCGCCAGGGCATTGGGGGATCGGGCAGGGCTTGTCGCGGTCGATCTTCGCGGCCGAGGCTCAAGCAGCGAGCTTTCAGGCCCGTATGGCATCGACGTGCACACGCGCGACACCCTTGCGGTCATCGACGCGCTCGGGCTCAAGCGAGCCGTCCTGGCCGGACATTCGCTGGGCGCATACGTCGCCGTCAGACTCGGCGCCTCGTACCCCGAGCGGGTGCGGTCGCTGGTCTTGGTCGATGGAGGCCTCCCGATCCCCGGCAGCGAACGTGCCGACCTTGACTTGTTCCTCGGCCCCGCGCTGGCGCGGCTGAGGCTTCGCTTCCAGGACCGCGAGGCCTACCGCGAGTGGTGGCGCGAGCACCCCGCGCTCGATGGCGACGATGTCACCGACCAGGCCCTGTCGGCCTACGCGGACCACGACTTGGTCGGCACTTCGCCAGAGCTGAGGTCTTCGGTGGTTGAGGAAGCGGTGCGTAGCGACGCGGCCGATGTGGCGCGCGCCGCGCAGGACGCGTACCGGCTGACGGTGCCCGGTCGAATCCTGTGTGCGCCGCGGGGACTCATGGACGATCCCAACCCGATGCAGCCGCTGGAGCTTGCGCGCGCCTGGGCGTCCAAGAACGTTTCAATGCGCGAGGCCGCCCCGGTGCCGGACGTCAATCACTACACGATCACGCTGGGGACACGAGGCGCTGCGGCTGTAGCGGATGCGATCGCCGCGGCGTGCGAGGAGGACCGCCCGGCGGCCCCGCCCTCCGGCGGGTGAGCAACTCGGCGAGCCAGATGCGACCATGCCGCGCACAGCTATGACTCATTTACGTGTTGAGCGCGTAGCGGTGCTCGGGCTCGGGCGGGTCGGTGCCCTGATCGCGGACATGCTTCGCGAACGCGGTTTTGTAGTTCAAGGCGTCGATGCGGACCCCTCGAAAGCGGTCGCCGACGACGTGACGGCCATGGACGTCACCGATTCGGCGGCCCTGGCCGAGGCGTTCGAACGCGTGGACGCGGTGGTCTCTTGCCTGCCCTATCACCTCAACGCCCGCGTGGCGCAGGTGGCGCACGCGGCCAGCATCCATTATCTCGACCTGACTGAGGACGTCGAGACTTCGCATCTCCTGCAAGAGCTGGCCAAGGCCTCCGCGAGTGTGGTGATGCCGCATTGCGGCCTCGCACCCGGTTTTATCTGCGTGGTCGGCGCCAGCCTCGCAGCGCGGCTCGACATCGTTGACACCGTTGCGCTGCGCGTCGGCGCGCTGCCCCGCACCCCGAACAATGCTCTCGGCTACGCATTCAACTGGTCACCGGCTGGCGTCGTGAACGAATACCTGAACGAGTGCGAGCAACTGCAGGGCGGCATCAGCGTGACGGTCCCGCCACTCGGCGGCCTTGAGACCATCATCATCGAGGGAACCCAGTACGAGGCCTTCACGACCTCGGGTGGGCTGGGGACGATGTGCGAGACGTTCGCCGGCCGCGTCGACCGCCTCGACTACAAGTCGATCCGCTATCCGCGGCATTGCGAGCTCATGCGTTTCCTGCTGCATGAGCTCCGGCTGGCTCGCAAACGCGGCGTCGCGCAGGAACTGCTCGCAGAGGCATACCCGCCGGTCCATGACGACTTGGTCGTCTTATATGCAGCCGCGGAGGGATATCAAGCCGGTCGCAGCGCTCGCGAGGAGCTGGTCCGTCTATACCGGCCGCGAGCGATCGCCGGCAAGGTCCGCACCGCAATCGCATGGACAACCGCGGCGGGTGCGGTCGCGATGGTCGAGCTGCTCGCGCGCGGGGCCATGTCGGAGGCGGGATTCGCCCGTCAGGAGGACGTTTCACTCGACCTGCTGGTGACGACGTCGGCAGGCCAACTGCTGGTGGATGGCCCCCCCACGCGCGTCGGGAACGAATCGCAGCTGCCCGTCGGTTGAGGCGCCGTCGCGTACCCGCGAGCATGGGGCCACTCACGTGCTCGGGACCGAGCCGTGCATACTCCGAGGCGCGTCGATGAGCGGACCGATGACTTCACCCGAGCAGCAGCTGGAACAACACTTTCGCGAGCAAGTGAGCGCATTGCCCAGCCGGCGCTCCGAGGACGCCGTGGATCTGGAGCGTCCTGTTCGCGCTGGGACGCAATTGACGGGACGACAAGCGACCGCGTTGTTCGAGGCCATGCTGGCCAGCCGGCATCTGGACCTCGCCGCACGCTACCTCCGCCGCGAAGGGCCCGGCCTGTACACGATCGCGTCGGCCGGACACGAATCCAACGCCGCGATCGCGGCGGCGTTGCGGCCTACCGACCCAGCATTACTTCATTACCGCTCGGGAGGCTTTTACTGCGCCCGGGCTCAGCAGATTCCCGGATCGACACCTCTACGCGACGTGCTGCTTGGACTCGTTGCCGCCGCGGACGAGCCGATCGCGGGGGGACGACACAAGGTGTTCGGCAATGCTGCGCTTTCCGTGATTCCACAAACGTCCACGATCGCCTCTCATCTTCCCCGCGCGGTCGGCGTTGGGTTTGCAATCGATCGGGCCCATCGACTCAAGCAGCCCTGCGCTTGGCCGCTTGACGCGATCGCCGTTTGCTCTTTTGGCGATGCAACGCTGAACCACTCGACCGCACTCGGTGCGCTGAACGCCGCAGAACATACGGTGCACCAGGGACTCCGCATGCCGTTGCTGTTCTGCTGCGAGGACAACGGCCTCGGGATCAGCGTTCGCACTCCGCTCGATTGGGTGAAGACAGCTCGCTCGTCGCGCCGGCACATGCGCTACCTCAGCGCCGAGGGGACGGATATCTCCGGCACTTACGACGCAGCCGTCGCCGCCGTGGACTACGTCCGCAACACGCGTCGGCCGGCCTTTCTGCATTTGTCCTGCGTCCGCTACCTGGCTCACGCCGGCACCGACGCCGAGATCGGCTACCGCAGCGATGCCGAGATCACCGCGGATCTCTCGCGCGATCCGCTATTCCACGCAGCGCGACTGCTGGTGGAGGCCGGGATCGCCCAACCGCAAGACTTGCTCGACAAATATGAGGCGGTCGCGTCGGACGTCCGACGGCTTGCCGACGAGGCGACCACCCATCCTGGCCTCGCGACCGCTCGCGAGGTGATGAAACCGATTGCTCCACGGACGCCCGCCAGTGTCGCGACCGAGGCCGCCCGCTCGGCGGCCCCGGACGTTCGGCGGCGTGTGTTCGCGGATCGACTTCCCGAAGAAACCGGGCCCCTGACAGTGGCTGATTCGATCAATCGCACGCTCGCCGACGCCCTCGCATCTCGACCCGAAATGCTCGTGTTCGGCGAAGATGTGGGGCTCAAGGGCGGCGTGTACGGAGTGACCCGCGGCCTGCGGCGACGGTTCGGCGCCCCTCGCGTGTTTGACACGCTCCTCGACGAGCAAACGATCCTTGGCGTCGCGCTCGGTTGCGGCGTCTCGGGGCTGCTACCCGTCCCCGAGATCCAGTACCTGGCCTACCTTCACAACGCAGAGGACCAACTTCGAGGCGAGGCCTCCACGCTGCCATTCTTCTCGAACGGTCAGTATCGCAATCCGATGGTTGTTCGGATTGCGGGATACGCATACCAGAAAGGGTTCGGCGGCCACTTTCACAACGACAACGCAGTAGGAGTCCTTCGAGACATACCGGGACTGGTCGTTGCATCGCCGTCGCGTCCAGACGACGCGGCGGCAATGCTCCGGACCTGCTTGGCGGCTGCGTCAGTTGACGGTTCCGTCTGCGTGTTTCTTGAGCCGATTGCGCTTTACCACACTCGTGATCTGTATGACACCGATGACAGGACGTGGCTGGCGCCCTATTCCCCCCCGAGCGAATGGCCAGACAAGCATGTCCCGATTGGGTCGGCGCGAGTGCACGGTGACGGCCGTGACCTGACGATCCTCACGTTCGGCAACGGGACTTACATGTCGCTCCGGGTGCAGCGCCGGCTCCGGCAAGACGGGATCGAGGCGAGGGTGGTTGACATACGGTGGCTGGCGCCGCTACCGGTCGCGGACATGATTCGCGAGGCGCAGCAAACCGGCCGCGTTCTGATCGTCGACGAGACACGCCGGAGCGGCGGAGTCTCCGAGGGCCTCGTCGCCGCCCTCGTCGATGCTCACTTTGACGGATCGATTTCGAGAGTTACCTCGGAGGACTCCTTCGTCCCGCTGGGGGAAGCGGCGAATCAGGTCCTGTTAGGTGAAGACCAAATCGAAGTGGCTGCACGCGCTCTGGTCGCCGACGCCGAGACTCGCCGTAAGTCGAGCCGACGGCTGCCGGCTCTGCGGTAAGCCATCGGAGACCGGCACCGAGCGCATTCCGAGGAGATCCCGTGGGTGCCCTTCACCAGAACTCGGGAGATGAGGCTGATCCCATCGCTTCGGCCGTGGTGGACTTCCTGAAAACCAAGGGGGGCCACCAGATGCGCCACGGAGCCCAGCGATCACTCCTCGACCATTTGGTCGAGACGTATGCGATCGTGCGTCGCTGGCACCAGCCCGAATGGCTGACGCATGCGGCGCTGCTCCATAGCGTCTACGGAACCGACCGGTACAGAAAGCAGCTTCTGCCTCTCTCATGCCGCGGGCGGGTGCGTGAAATGGCGGGCCGGCGGGCCGAGCGGACCGCTTACCTGTTTTCTGCAGTGCCCAGGGGTCCGCTGCTGGCCGGCACCTATCGCTGGGCGCCGGTGCCGCTCGACGAAGACGTCGCTCCCACCAGGGACGAGCTCGATGTGCTGGTGCTTCTGCACATGGCCAATGTGGCCGAGCAGGTCCGCGCCGATGACGGCTCGCCCGGGAACTGGCTGACGAGGGTCCGTGAGTGGGCCGAATTGCTGATCGACAGCGAGGCGGTCGTCCTTCCAGAGTTCATCGCGCGGCTTGCGGGGTTCTCGGAAGCGGACGAGAGGCTTGCTCGGCGGGCATATCGGGACTCGGTCGCGTCCGCGACCTCGGCCGAGCGTCGCACCGACAGACTTGCGCTGGCGGCGTCGGTCTGCCCGGTCATCGCCGAGCCATGCGTCTGGCAGTCCTATCTTGCCCACCGCCGGCGCGATGCCAACTCGGCGACGCGGTGGGCCCGGTGCGGTGTGGAGCGGCTGGTCGGGCTGGGGACGGCATGGGACAAGCGGCTGCGCTTCGAGCAGTGGCGAGAGCTCGCCGAGACGCTCGCAGATCCAGAGGCCGGAGGGAAGGCCGGTGCGGCCGCGGGCGCCGGACACCCCGGCGAGCTGTTCGAGATCGTCACGGACGGATCGACTCGGCGCACACCCGCGCGCCGACGGTCTCTGGAACCGGGCCGTCGTGGCGTGCGCTCGATCAGTCCCCCGGATCCTGTTGCCGGCGCCAGGCGTTTCCAGCGCTACATCGAGACGCTCGCCGACGGTGATGGGGCGGCGTCGGGCGCAATCTATCCGGACCTTCCCAGTCAGCCCTGGCTGGACGCGGCCGCCTTTCCGCTCGTGGCATATCTCGAGTCCCACTACGACGCCATCCACCGCGAGACGATGTCCTTGAACCCCTCGAGCTTTCATCGCGAGAGCGAGCGGATCCAGCGATCTGGGGATTGGGATGTGGCGTTCTTTTACGAGCGCGGCCGGCGCCGCGGCGAGGTCTGCGAAGCCTGCCCCGTGACTACGCGCGGGATCGAGGGCCACGGGGCCATCCTGACGATGGCCGGTCTGGTGTACATATCGCGCATGCGAGCGGGTGCGCACATCCGCGCTCACACCGGGCCCACGAACCTGCGTGTGAGATGCCACCTGGGTATCCGGGTCCCCGATGGAGACTGCGCGATCCGCGTCGGGAGCGACACGCGACGATGGGAGGAGGGCAAATGCCTCGTCTTCGACGATCGCTTTGAGCACGAAGCCTGGAACCACTCAGACCAGGACCGCATCGTGTTGATAGTGGATGTATGGCATCCCGGCCTGTCGAGCACCGAGGTGAGTTTGCTCGAGGGGCTGCACCGGTATGCCTCATCTCACGCGCGAAACCTCAGCCGCTACTGGGCCGCAAACGCCGCCGCCGCGCGCGCTACCGACTAGCTGAAAGGACCGCCCGTCTCTGCTGGCCGCTAGAAGCCGCCGAAATCTCCGCCGTCGCCCCCAAAGTCCCCGAACCCGCCTCCGTCTCCCCCGCCTCCGTCTCCCCCATCGCCGCCGTCACCCCAGCCTCCATCTCCCCCGTCGCCGCCGTCCCCGCGGTCGCCACCGTCGCCACCGTCCCCCCAGCCTCCGTCGCCGTCTCCACCAAACAGGCCTCCGACCGCCTCGGCTCCCAGCCCGAGGCCTGCACCGAGCGCGGAGCCCATCAGCAAGCTCGATAGCAACCCGCCCCCGAAGCCGCCAAAGTACCCGCCCGCCCACGGCCCATAGTGAGCGGGCGCATTCCAGTAGTCGGTGGGGCGGCCGTCGACCATGACACGGCGGCTGTGAGGCGCAAAGCCTTCCTTGATCCGGATGCCGTCGGCAGCGCAGACGGGCACTCGCCTGGGCGTGCCCCCCGGCGGAGCCCAGTCGACGTCCTCGGTCGACGGCCCGTGCCGCGGATCGAAGAAACACGGGGGTCGCCGCTCCGGCACCGGCTTGCCCTCGAGCAGCGCCTTCGTGGCTGACATCGCGTACCGGCCCTCCTCGAGCGTCTCGCTCACCGGAGCGAGATCCTCCGGCCGCTTCGCCTCGTCGAAGATTTCGCTCGCCCGCTGGTAGGCCGCAAGCGCCTGCTCGTAGCGCTGCTTGGCCTCGTCCGTCACGTTGGGCATCTGAATGTCGACATCAAGCGACCCGATGTCGTCGCCCAGACTTACGAGATCGTCCTGCGCCGCGGCCCGGGCCTCTTCCCATTCCCGCTCGTGGCGCGACTTGTGCCCCAGAAACGGCATGGGCGAACGATAGTCCGACCGGCCGAGAAGCGCATGCCGTCGCCGCCGACGCTGCGAAGATCTAGCCGCTATCCCAGTGCCAAGGCCGAACCCATGAAGCCACAAGCGCAGCCGCGGCAGCTCGGTTTTGGGCAGGTCGCACTTGAGTTGGATCGGTCCGTCGCCGCTCCGGCCGATCAGCTGCGCGACCTGGTGAGGCTCAGCGATCCTGCTCTCTCCGAGCTCGAGTTCACCCGACTGCTCGATGAGCTGCTGATCCGGGTTCGCGACTTGCTCGGTGTAGATACGGCGGCCATCCTTCTGCTCGACGAGGCGCGCCAAGAGCTCGTGGCACGGGCCGCAAAGGGGATCGAGGAGGAGGTAGAGCAGGGCGTGCGGATCCCGATCGGGCGAGGCTTCGCCGGCAGGATCGCCAAGGAGCGGGTGGGAATCTTCATTGCGGACGTCGACCACGCCGACATCCTGAATCCGATCCTGCGCCAGAAAGGGATTCAGTCGCTACTGGGTGTTCCCCTGATCGTCGAGGGTGAGCTGATCGGAGTGCTTCACGTCGGCTCACTTAGCCCGCGGGTATTCGACCTGCGGGATCTGGCGGTGCTAGACCTGGCCGCGGCACGGGCCGCGCCGGCGATCGAGCGAGCGAGACTGCTCGATGCGGTGGAGCGCGAGCATCGCAATGCAGTGATGCTCCAACGCAGCCTGCTTCCGCCGCGCTTTGGCCCGGTACAGGGAGTGACGGTTGCAGCGCGCTACCTCCCGGCCCGCGACGAAGTCGGCGGAGACTGGTACGACATGATCAAGCTCTCTCACGGAAGAGTGGGAGTCGTAATAGGAGACGTGGCCGGCCACGGACTCGGCGCGGCCGCGCTGATGGGACAGCTGCGCACTGCGCTGCGCGCGTACGCACTCGATGGCCACCGTCCCGGTCACACCCTGCGCCTGGTCGACTACTTCGCGACAAGCCTCGACGAGGAAGTGATGGCCTCGGCGGCGTTGGCTGTCGTAGACCCTGATAAGGGAACAGCCACGTTTGCCAGCGCCGGTCATCTCCCGCCGATTCTGGTGTCGGCCGACGGTAAAGCGCGGGCAATCGAAGTCCCTCTGGCGCCCCCTCTCGGTGCGTTTGGCTTCAAGGACTGCCCGGAGCATGAGCTGCCGTTGGGCCCCGGAGAGATGATGCTGCTCTACACCGACGGCCTGATCGAGCGCCGTGGGGTCTCGATTTGGAGCAGCATCGAGACGTTGGTCGCCTCAATCAGCGGAGCCCAGGGCCCCGAAGATGCCTGTCTGATGGTCATGGATCGCCTCGTGCCGCAGCGCGGCCCGGCCGACGACGTTGCCGTGATCGCAGTTCAAAACGATCCTGTCCCGGCTGTGCTCGAACTGGAGATGGCGGCCTACCCAAAGGCGCTCGCGCCTCTGCGCCAGGCGCTGAGGCAATGGCTGCAGAATCAAGCCGTGGAGCGCGAAGCGCAGATCGAAATCACGATTGCCGTCAGCGAGGCCTGCGCCAACACGATCGAACACGCTTACGGGCCTGCTCGTGGAAGCTTTACGGTGCACGCTGAGCAGCGCGACGGCCGCGTCGAAGTCAAGGTGCATGATCAGGGACGCTGGCAGCCCCCGCGTGACCAACACCGGGGTCGCGGGCTAAAGATCATCGAAACGGCCATGGATGAAGTCGACATACACGCGGATAGCACCGGTACGACCGTGACGATGCGGCGCGAGCTCAAAGGCTGATGCCACTCGCATCGCTCAACGTCCATAGGCAAGGTGACATCGTGTATGCCGAGGTGCACGGGGACATAGACATGTCCAATGCCGCCGATCTCAGGCAGGAGCTCAGCAGGATGACACCCAACGATGCTCTCGGTCTGGTTGTCGACCTGCGCGACGTGACCTACCTGGACAGCGCGGGGATCCGGCTCCTCTATCACCTCCGAGAAGACCTCAGGACCGGCAGGCAAAAGCTCCGCCTCGTGATCGCCGACGGCTCTGCGGTTACTCACACCCTCGTACTCGCGGGCCTGGATTGGGGCGCGGAGATCGTGAACACCGTCGACGCGGCGCGCGAGGGGATGGACCGCTGAACCAGGTCAGAGCGACCCATACCCGAGCCCTTAGCGCCAGCTCTCTCCAGATTCTCTCAAAGACCTCGATGTGGTCGCGCAGGCTACAGTCCGGCGACCGTGACTGAGGACTGTCGATGAACACTGCGAAGGCGACATCTACGCCGCTTCGGCAACGGCCGGCATGGCAAGCGCTCGAGCAGCACCACCGACAGATCGAGAAGGTCCATCTGAGGGAGCTGTTCGCCGGCGATCCCAGCCGAGGTGAGCGGCTGAGCGCGGACGGTGTTGGCCTATACCTCGACTACTCGAAAAACCGCATCACCGACGAGACGATCTCGCTACTGGTGAAGCTGGCTGACGAGTCGGGGCTGCGCGACCGGATCGAGGCGATGTTCCGCGGAGACAAGATCAATGTGTCGGAGAACCGGTCGGTCCTGCACGTCGCGCTGCGGACACCCCGCAGCGAACCGCTAATGGTGGACGGCGTGGACGTCCTCGCCGAGGTCAATGCCGTGCTCGACAAGATGTCCGTCTTCGCCGACCGGGTACGCTCAGGCGACTGGAAGGGCCACACCGGCAAGCCGATCCGCAACGTGATCAACGTCGGGATCGGCGGCTCGGACCTGGGGCCTGTGATGGCGTACGAGGCCTTGCGCCACTACTCGCGGCGCGACATGACCTTCCGCTTCGTGTCCAACGTCGACTCGACCGACTTCGCGGAGGCAACTCGCGACCTGTCCGCCGATGAGACGCTGTTCGTCATCTCCTCGAAGACATTCACGACGCTCGAGACGATGACCAACGCCCACACGGCGCGCGAGTGGGCGCTTTCCGCGCTCGGTGAAGAGTCGGCGGTCGCCAAGCATTTCGTCGCTGTCTCCACGAACGCCGAAGAGGTCTCAAAGTTCGGGATTGACACCGACAACATGTTCGTGTTCTGGGACTGGGTCGGCGGCCGCTATTCGATGGACTCGGCGATCGGCCTCTCGACGATGCTCGCGATCGGCCCAGATGCGTTCGGGGAAATGCTCTCCGGTTTCCATGAGATGGACGTCCATTTCCGTACGACGCCCCTTGAGCGCAACCTGCCCGTCTTGATGGGGCTGCTCTGCGTGTGGTACGGGGACTTCTTTGGCGCGCAGACGGTCGGCGTGATGCCCTACTGCCAATACCTGAAGCGGTTCCCGGCCTACCTGCAGCAGCTCACGATGGAGTCGAACGGCAAGCACGTCACGCTGGACGGACGGCACGTCGAGTACCAGACCGGCGCGGTGTTCTGGGGCGAGCCTGGGACCAACGGCCAGCACAGCTTCTATCAGCTCATCCATCAGGGCACAAAGCTGATTCCAGTCGACCTAATCGGTTTCGGCAAGACGCTGGACCCGATCCGCGACCACCACGACCTATTGATGTCGAACGTGTTCGCGCAAGCCGAGGCGCTCGCATTCGGCAAGACCGAGCAGCAGGTGCGCGACGAAGGAACGCCTGACGCGGTTGTGCCGCAGCGAGTGTTCGAGGGTAACCGCCCCACGAACGTCATCCTTGCGGACGTCCTCACCCCGCGCACGCTCGGCACGCTCGTCGCGCTCTACGAGCACAGTGTGTTCACCCAAGGCACGGTGTGGGGAATCAACTCCTTCGATCAGTGGGGCGTCGAGCTGGGCAAAGTACTCGCGCGGCGAATCATTCCCGAGCTCGAGTCCGGTGACGAGCCCGAGCTACAGCACGACAGCTCCACCAACGCGCTGATCCGCCGCTACCGGCAGCTTCGCTGAGCGGCACGCCTCTTGGAGGGTGAGTGAGCGAGCTTGAATTCCTGGACGCGCTGCGCGTCGACACGGTGCGCCACCGCGAGCTTCGACCAGAAGCCCGGCGCCACACGCTGTTTCAGACCTCGACGATCGAAGCTTTGCTCGGTGGCGCCTTCGATGGAGACCTGCCGCTTTCCGAGCTCCTCCAGCACGGCGATCTTGGGCTGGGAACGCTAAATGGGCTCGACGGTGAGCTGGTCGTGATCGATGGGCACGCATGGAGGGCGAATCGCAACGCCACCGGCCGTTGACGTTCATCGCGGGGCCGCAGTCGACCAGACCCTGCTGCGACGGCTTGAGCTCAGGTGAGCGAGTCGACGTGAAGCGTGCGGACCCCCTTGGGCGTCGGCACTTCGATCACGTCTCCGATCCTGCGCCCGAGAAGTGCTCTCGCCACGGGAGAAGCTGATGAAAGGGCGCCGTCTGACGGTCGCGCCTCGTGCGGTGCCACGATCCGGGACGTGTGCTGGCGATTAGTACTCCTGTCCGTGTAGGACACCGTTGAGCCATGCTGCACCCGCTCGCCCGACGCAGGCGCCAGCATCACCGCTGCGCTCCGGATCTGTTCGCGCAGCTTGGCAATCCGCGTCTCCAAGCGTGCCTGATCCTCTTTGGCGGCGTGATACTCGGCGTTCTCTTTCAGATCGCCCCATTCCCGCGCCGTGCTGATCCGCCCGGCGATTTCTCGGCGACCAGTGGTCTCAAGCCGACCGAGCTCTCGTTCAATCGAGTTGCGCTCCTCGGCAGTCATCGTGATCTGGTCCATCCTGTGTCCTTCTCGTCGAGTTTGTGGCGGCGGCCGCTCTGCCGGCGCAGCGGATCGTTCGCGGGCCCATTCGCGGGGCTAAGTCGACCCTCGCCCTACTTCGCCGGGCGAATGCCCCACCACACCGAGCATAGCTTGACGTCGACCGGCGTTGCGCATCTTGAGCTTGAACCACCCGGCTCCGGTGAAGTAGCGTCGGGTCTCGGACCCCGGGGCGGGGCCCAGGGACACTCGCAAACCAGCGGAAGGGGAAGAGCACATGTATGCGCGAAAAATTCAGGGGTACGGGTGGAACCGGGACATTCCAGACGGCCGCGACCTGATGTACGCGGCGCCACCCGGCGTTGTCACGCAGTTGCCGCCGAAGGTCGATCTTCGCCCTCAATGCCCGGAGGTTTACAACCAGGGGAAGCTCGGCAGCTGCTCGGCCAATGCGATCGGGGCAGCACTCGAGTTCGATCAAATGCGACAGAAGGAGATAGCGTTCACCCCCTCTCGGCTGTTCATCTATTACAACGAGCGCGTTATGGGAGGGACGGTCGATTCGGATTCCGGCGCGCAGATCCGCGATGGGGTCAAATCGGTGAACCAGCAGGGAGCACCGCCGGAGGGCGAGTGGCGCTACGACGTTGCCAAATTCCGCGACAAGCCTCCGCAAAAGGCCTACGAAGAGGCGGCCAAGCACGACGCGATCCGCTATCAGCGCGTGAGCCAGACCCTGGGACAGCTCAAGGGTTGCCTGGCATCGGGCTTCCCGTTCGTGTTCGGATTCGTCGTGTACGAATCCTTCGAAAGCAAGCAGGTCGCTTCGACCGGTGAGGCACAGCTCCCGACAGCTGGGGAAAAGCAACTGGGAGGTCATGCCGTGCTGGCGGTTGGCTATGACGAGGATCAGCAGCGGTTCATCGTCCGTAACTCCTGGGGACCGAAGTGGGGTACGCAGGGTTACTTCACGCTGCCCTTTCCCTACCTTCTTCAGGACACGCTTGCGGGCGACTTCTGGACAATCCGATCGGTGCAATAGGAACCGCCGACTGGCGGATGCTGCGGTCGCCGATCCCGAGCCGGTGCAGACGGCTAAGACGCTCGCTCGCCACCAATCACTGCGATCGCCTCGATCTCGATCTGCGCCTCTGGCGTGTACAGTCCGGCGACTTCCACGATGGAGTCGGCGGGGTAGGGCGGAGTGAAGTGCTTGCGTCGGCGTTCCACCACGGCCGGGAAGTTGGCGGCCATGTCGGTGACGAAGATCGTCACCTTGACCACGTCGGCGAGCGATGCGCCGCCCGCGCGCAGGGCGCGCTCGAGGTTCGCAAACGCCTGCCCAGCCTGGGCGTCGAAGCCACCTTCGACGACCTGGCCATCGTCGTCGTAGCCGGCCTGTCCAGACACGAACAGCAGATCGCCGACACGGATCGCCTGCGAGAGCAGGTACGGCTCATAGGGATCGGGGTCGGTACGGATGCGCTCAATGATCATTCGCTATCTCCTGAATTCAGAACCGTCTCGATGTTGCTGCGATGAACGGCCTCGTAGGGCGCAAAGTAATGGATCGACCCGGCCTCTAGCGGTCGCGCTATCAGCTCCCGCAGGCTGGTTGTTCGTACTTCCGGATCGGAGCGACAGCGCATCAAGACGCGTATGTAGTCCTCGGTCGCGTCAATGAAATCCTTTCCGTAGCCTCCCGCGGAAATGACGTCCGGGTCGCCGTGATTGGGCAGGATCCGGTCGGGCGCGAGCTGCCACAGCTCGCCCAGGCCGGTTAGGTGGGCATCGAAGTTGCTCGGTTCATCGACGTAGGTGACCGTGTCTTCCATGGTGTCTCCACACAGCAGGACGCGCCGATGTGGTAGCCAGATCACCGTTGCGTCGTCGCTGTGAATGTTGGTGTGGAGCAACTCGAGCTCGACCGCTCCAACGTTCAGCGTGAAGCGATCTGTGAAGCTCGACGTCGGAAGGAGCAGAGGATCGATCGCCGGTGGCCCCTCGTGGCTACCAGCCTCGATTGCCGGCTTGAATTTCGAGAGTAGCTGGGCCGTGCGGTCGGAGGAGATGATCTCGCAGTCCGCGAAGGCGGCGGTCCCGGCAACATGGTCGAGATGCCAGTGGCTGAGTACCACCGTAAATCGCTGCACGCCCCGTGCCTGCAGAACGGAGCGGATGTAGTGGCCGCGCTCGACGGAGACGTGCGTGTCGTAAACCACCGCGTCCGTACCCGAAAGCACTGCGTAACTTGCGACGCCGAGTGACAACGCGCCATCGTCAACCCAATTTGATCCTTCCGCAAAGCGGTGACCGTCCCGTCCCTCGTAGAACGCCAACACGCCCTCCGCGGGCTCAAGGACGCGCAAGTGGTGCACGGTGGCAGGCATGACGCGTCTGGAGTTGGCTCAGGTGCTCGCCGTGAGTACCTCGGACCCGCTCAGGAGCGCGCCGGCATCCGGAACCTCCGGCGATAGGCCGAGCCGCATGAGGAGATCGTGCACCGTCGCGGTCGCCGCGGAGAGGACCGGCAGACCAAGCCGGCGCTCGGCGACTGAGATTGCCGGCAGCGAAGGCATCTGCACGCACGCCGAGATGATGAGCGCATCCGCCGAGGTCAAGTCCATCTGCGAAGCCAGGTCCGGTAGCCGCAGCGGGTCAAGCTCAGCCACCTTGACGTTGTCGGGCACCCCGAGGCTCATCGCCTCGGTGACCGTCACCCCCGCCGCCGTGAGGTAGGCCACGACCTGTTCAGTGAGCGCCTCAACGTATGGTGTGAGGATCGCGACCTTGCGCATGCGATGGGCGTCCAGGGAGCGAATAAGCGCGCCTGCGCTTGACGAGATCACGGGGTCATATCCGCTTGCACCGGCCCGTCGGGCGACTTCGCCCAACTGCTGCTCGACGCGCTCGTGCTCGCCGGGCCCACGGGCCATCACCGCGACCAGACACGCGTAGACGATGGCGTCGACGCGTGCATCGGCAAGCTCGCTCGCGCAGCGATCGACCTGACCCACCATGCGGTCAAGCGACTCACGATCGACCGTGTGCAAGACGGCTCGACTCGAGTGGAACGTGAAGTCCTCCCCGGTAACCGCGGCCCGGCGACTCAACATCCGCGGTACCTCGGTCTCGATCGTCGTATTCGAGCTGGGGACGACCAGGCCCACCCGTGTTGGGCCGCTCATCGTGTCACCCGGCGCAGGATCAGCAGTATCGCCATGAGGACAACGCCGGCGATGGCAAGCTTCGCCGTCGACGGTCGCCGCGACGCGGGTGCT
>DASRHQ010000027.1:0-21915 GCA_035650455.1 Solirubrobacteraceae bacterium | reverse complement strand
CGGGGCCCGACATTCCTTGCGGCTTGGTCAAGAGGCTCCTCCTCCGGCAGCGATCTCAGCCAGCCGGTGATTGATCGCTTCGAGTGAGTCCTGGAGGGGGAGATATGCCCTGGAATAGATCTGCTCATAGAGCCGCGCCCGGTTGGCATCGGGCTGAACCGTGACCGTGGGAGGTGCGAACCTCGCGACGGCTTCGTGATAATCGTCGAACTCCTCGATGCCGAGGCCCGCCAGCATCGCGGCGCCCCGCGGAGTGACGTCAGGATCCTCGACGGCCTCGATATTCCGCCCGAGCACATCGGCTCGCGTCTGCAACCACAGCTCGTTCTTGACACCCCCTCCCATAACCACCACTCGCTCGGGCTCCATGCCGCTCGCGGCGGACAAGGCATCGAGGGACGCACGGGTCTGGAAGCTCAGCCCCTCGAAAACGGCCCGTCCCATGGTGGCTCGGGTCGTGGCGCCGGTCAGTCCAACGAATGCACCGCGTGCGAGCGCGTCATGTCGTGGCCCATAGGATCCGAAAAGGTGTGGGACGAAGACAAGCGCACCGGATCCCGGCTCCACCGCTGCGCACGCTGTGATCAATTCACTCCAGCCGTCCACTTCCGAGATTGAGATTTCGTTGGCTGGGAGCTGGCGCCGGGACCACTCGGTGACCTCGCCCGAGAGCGCCTCGATCCGCAACACCCAACGGTCGGGCACGACGTGGGGGTCACAAATTGCCCCGCTGTGACATGCCGACGAGGTGACGCAGGGCGCCGCCAGGCACGTGAAGGTGAGTTCCCAAGTTCCGGTGAGAATCCCCACGTCGGCCGGCTCGGTCAATCCGCCCCCAAAGACGCCCACCAGCCAGTCCGCACCGCCAACGACGACCGGAACGCCGGTCCGCAGCTTGGTCGCCCGCGCCGCTTCGGCGCCGACAGCACCGAGTCTTCTGCCTGCTTGTCCGGGTGCGAGGAATGTGTCAGCCGGCAGGTCGAACGCTTCAAGCAGATCATCGCGAAGTACGAGCTCGCGTTGGTCGAGCACCAGCGTCTGCGAGCTGATCGAGTAGTCCGTCGCGAGCTCGCCGCACAGTAGGTAGGCGAGCCAATCGCCCACGAAGACCCAACGCCGCATGCCATCGGCAAACCGCGGCTCGTGCTCTGCCATCCATCCGATCCACGCGGGCGGGTAGATCGAGTTGAGACGGTTGCCGCACGTCTCAAAGAGCGAGATATCTTCCAAGCCGCTGCGCGCCAGGATTGCGGAAGTGCCAGCGGCGGGATCTAGCCAGGTAACAAACGGATACACCGGCTCATTCGCGTCGTCGAGCGGCACGCCGATCAGTCCCAGCTGGGCGATCGCCACCGCGTCCACGTCACCGTTGAAAGGCTCGGTAGCTCGGCGCAGCAGGTCGGCGACCGTGAGCCAGAGCGCCTCGGGCTCCCAGATGTCGACGGGCGAGCCGCTGATCTCGATCCTGCGGTCGGGGGGCTTGGCGCGCGCCTCGCTTAGCTTGTTTCCGTCCTCGTCATAGACGACGGCCTTGAATGAGGTGGTGCCAAGGTCGAGTGCCAGCAGGCGCTTCAGGGCTGCCCTCCGGACAGGAAATCCAGCCGTGCGATCGCGAACGGCGTCAGCTCGACCGAGGCCTCGCCGGCGCGTACTGACAGCTGCGCGTCCGGGCGCGATCGGTACACGCTCGGCTCGGCCAGGGCGTCGTTGGCTGTGGACTCATCGAGCATGCGTACGGCGACGATTTGGTCCGCCACCGGTCCGACTGTCACCTCCACCGGCGCCGTCGTCAGGTTTGCAACCCAGACGCGAAGCACGTCTGTGGCCGCCAACGCCAGCGCCGCGACTTCCGCCGGACTGCTCGAGCGACACGAGACCACCGTTGCGTGTTCTCCCAACTCGAACACGTCTGCGAACACGTGGAACACCGCGAACGCGCCGCCCGCCGCGGGGCTCGCGAACTTTTCGCGTGGCGGCAGCGGCTGGTCACCCGGGGCGATCCCGCGCGGCCCGACCGTCTCGTAGTAGGTGATGCCGGCCGCGCCGGCCCCGGCGAGCGCCGCGATGCTTCCAACCGTCCAAGCTGCGGTGAAGAGCGAAGCCTGGCGTGGATCGACGCTGAAGGGAACCGTGTCCGTGTCCACGCTTTGTAAATCCGACGAATCGCCGTCCAGAGGGTCACGCGGTCGCAGTGTCACCGGACTGACAAGGATCGGCTTTCCCGCGGCGAACGTCGCCGCGGTCTCAACCGTCTCCGGTTGCGCCTCGAGCGACTGTGCGATCGACGTCTCATCGAAGGTGTGCACTTGTGGGGTGATCGAGTAGACGAGCCCGTCCATCGCCCGCATATCGGGCCGGTCGCGGTTGACCTCCGCAAACCAGAGATCGGTTCCCCCGAACACTGCGACCTTCAACCCATTATCAGCGCAGAGCTTGCGCGCACCGGCGGTCATCGACACGGCAGAGGTCTCGGCCCCGAGCTTGAACACAAGCAGGCGAACCACCGGTAGGGCTGAAATTTCGGCCACCAACTGGTCGAGCTGACCCATCTCCCGGGCAAAAACGGCAACCTCAAGCTGGGAGCCGAGGGAGGATGCCACCCGTCCGGCTGCCCTCGCCCGCTCAACCCATCCGTCGGATGAGAGATTCAAGTCGACGCGCACGTGGCGAGGCGCGGCCTGTAACAGGAGCGCAGTTTCAGCCTCCGAGTGTTCGTTCACCTCTCGCGGAAGCGACAGGCCTAGCGGGGGCAGTGGCAGCGATCGCTGCGGGTCAAGGGTCACTCGGTGGGCATCCAACTGGTCAGCCCGAGGCCCGCCGGAAGCTCGGCCCCCCGCCTGCGCGCCGTCCACCTCCAGCGTGACCCTCTGCCAGAACTGCTGTCCCTCCTGGGCGTCGAATGGATATCCCAGCTCTTGCGGTGTGCAGTACGTCTTGAACGAGGCATCCGTCCAGTTGCGCTGATCCTCCATCTCGAACAGATCGCCCTCGAACACCATCTTGAGGGTGAGTCCACTCGCTAGCGTGACTTCGAGCTCACTCACCGAGGGGAATAGCGGCAGATAAACCCCGCGCTCGAACAGCTGTGGCCCGATTGAAACCGGAAGCGTTCCCTCCACGGCGCCCTTCGGCGAACGTCCGTGGTATGGCTGTCCCGCGCACTCCGACGGGGGGTGCAAAAGGCAGAAGCCAATCCGGCAGTACTTGAATGCCCTCTCAGCGACGCCTGCAAGCTCATAGCTGATGGTGCCGGATTGGTGGCCGACGATCTTGCCTCGCCAGCTGAAAGCGACTGACGGGTCCCGGTGCGTCTTGTCGAACTCGACCGTGAATTCATCATTGCCGCGGTTAACCGTCAGTTCTGCCGGTTGACCCGGCACTGTTCCCCACTGCTCGTCTCGCACAGCCATGTAGAGGCCTGAGAGGACCTTTACCTCTCCTGCCCGCACGGCGCGGACTTCGGTTTCCTCCAGCTCAACCGTCAAGCCGCCGGCCCGCAACTCCTGGCGCTCGATCGGCTGCTGTGCCCGCCCGTACCAAAGCTCGTGCCGCGAGAGGCCCCGCTCCGGCACCACGCCGCTCATCCGGCGACCGCCTGCCGAAGGGATGAATGTTCGTCTGGCAATCCCGTCGTCCAGCCCGCTCCTCGAGCCACGATCGGCCAAACGTCGACAATCTGCTCGCCCGAGGCGACGAAATATGCGTCGTGCAGGTTCACGGTGCCACCGCTGTACCCGACGACAAGCTCGACGATCTCGCCGACCGGCAAGCGCGAACCGTCTTCGATGTCAAGCAAAGTGTGCTCTTCGTGGACCTCGCGAACCACACCCTCGGGCGGCCCGGGCGGTGCTACATCCACTGCGAGCGCTTTTGTGCCGCAATCCAGAATCGCCGTGCCCGGCTTCCGACTGACTACGCTCGCCATCATCGTCAGCGCGGGCCGGAACGCAGGTACCAGGCGTGCGTAAGCCGCGTCCACAACGGCGTAGGTACCAGCCTGCAACTCTGTGACGCGCGGATGCGCGCCCGTCATGGCGTAGGTGTTCGTTCCACCCGCTGAGACGGTTGCGATTGCGTGGCCGTCGCGCTCGAGCGCTTCTACATACAGAGTGAGGAAGTCCATTGCCTTCAGCGCCAACGCCTCGCGCCGCTCCCGGTCAGGCTCCAAGACGACGTGCCCCTCGTAGCCCATGACGCCCCGCAACGCCACGCCCTCAAGGTTCTTCAGAGATCGGGCGAGCTCGCGCGCCTCTTCGATAGACCGAACGCCAGCGCGACCCATGCCGACGTCGACGTCGATCAGCACCTCAATTTCCGATTTCTGCTCGAGCGCAGCATCGGAGATCCGCGCCGCGACATTCGCGTCATCTACAGCGACGATCATCCGCGCCTGCCGCGCGAGTTGTGCGAGGAGCGCAACCTTGCGCGGTGTGACCACCTCATTGGCTATGAGGATTTCGTCGATGCCGCCATCGACCAACGCCGCCGCCTCCCAAACCGTCGCCGCAGTCATGCCGATCGCTCCGGCGCCGATCTGCTCGCGGGCGATCTCAACGCACTTGTGCACCTTGAAATGAGGGCGAATAGCGGCATTGCTCTTGCTCCATGAGGCCATCGTCATGATGTTCTCGCGCATGGCGTCGAGGTCGAGGACGAGGGCCGGCGTTGGCAACTCGGTCCGCGCTCGACCGATGAATTGACGCAGTCTCGCGCCGCCGTCAGCTTGGACAGGTGGGTTCATGTTGGAGACCCCTCACGGCTTGCCTGCCTGCGGCGTCGCCATTGGTCTGATCTCGGCGCTCCAGTCGCTGTGCAGAGCGAGGGGATAGCGCTGGGTGACGATCACTCCCCGCGAGTATTCGACCACACGGCCGTCCGCGTTGTAGGTCTTGGTCGCGATTTCCACGAGTGGCGTACCGGGCTTGACGTCGAGGTGCTTGGCCTCAAGCTTGGAGGCGATCGTTGCCGCGATCTCACCTGTAGCTCGGGTCGATTCGATCCCGTGGTCGAACAGCGCACGCTCAATCGAGAAGTCCGGGTCTTCCAGGTCAAGGTCAGCCAGGAACTTGCAAAGTTCGAATGGAAAGTAGTTGTCAAGCACGACGACAGGGACGTCGTCGGCGAACCTCACCGACTTCAGATGCAACATGTCGCCCTCGGCCAGCTCGCCGGCACGGTGGGCGATCTCGGCTCGCGCATCGAGCTTCTCGACAGCGAGGATCCGTTTTGACGGCCGCAGACCGCGGCGCTTGAGATCGGTTGTCAAGCTGTGCCATTGCTGCATGCGCACAACCATCAGCGGCTGACGCGCAAACGTCCCCCGGCCGGCCTTACGAACTACAAGACCTTCGCCGGCCAAGTCGCTCATCGCCTGCCGTACCGTGGTGCGGCTGACACCGAAGTGGGCAACCAGCTCGTCCTCGGTCGGCATTGGCGTGTCCGGCGCCCACTCACCGAGCCTGATCCGCTCCCGTAACAGGTTGCGCATTTGGACGTACAGGGGCACGCCAGTCTCCTCGGCGAGGGCGGCATCGGTCCAATGCGAACGGTCTGCAGGAGGTCGCCGACGGGTCTCTCCTACAGACATGTCTGGCCCCCGTCGACCGTGAAGTAGCCACCGGTCGCATAGCTCGCATCAGCTGACGTCAGCCAGGCGACGATGCCTGCCACTTCCTCGGGTTGTCCGATGCGACCAAGCGGGATCTGTTGCTCGGCCTCCACCATCAGTGCGGGATCGGCCACTACGTGTGCGTTCATCCGCGTGTTAATCCATCCTGGGATGACGATGTTCACTCTCACCCCGAGCGGGGCAAGCTCGCCCGCCATCGCTCGTGCGAGCGCATGGCAGCCGCCCTTCGACGCGCTGTAGCCGTGCTCGCCGAACGCGCCGCCGTACAAGCCGGTGGGCGAGCCCACGACCACCATCGACCCGCTCCCCGTTGTAAGCATCAGTCGCACCGCGTATTTGCAGGTCAAGAATGTGCCGGTGAGGTTGTTCCGCAGAAGACGCTCCCACACCGCGAGGTCCAACTGGTCGACGCGTGCATCGCCCGTCGTGCTCATTGAGATGCCGGCCGCCGCAACGGCTGCATCAAGGCCGCCCCATGATTCTTGCACCGCTCGAGTGGCGCCTGCAATAGCCTGCTCGTCGGCGACGTCTGCCACGAGCTGCATTACTTCCGTCGCGCCGGCACGGGCTTCAGCGGCAACTGCCGTGAGCGCGTACCCATCGACGTCGATCAGGGCCAGCGATGCGCCCTCGGACGCCAGACGAAGAGCGGACGCTTTGCCGATTCCGGCTGCCGCCCCGGTCACAAGAATGCGGGGACTCATCCGCCCGCGCTCGCTTTCTTGCATTCCGTGCACTACTCCCGTGGGGAGCCTTGCAGCTCGATTTCGCGCCGCGCCCCGTCATCTCGTCGCTGCGTCGCGCGAGTCTCGAGGAGCTCGTAGACCTCCTCGAGGGGCCGGCGCTCCCGCACCAGCTCGCTGAGCGCGCGCTGCATGGCGTAAGGCACGTCGTGCTCTATGACGTTGCGGGCGAACGAGGTTCCGGAGGCGCCCGCGCGGACTGCCTCATCCGCCATCCGCAGAGCCTCGCTCGGATCTCGACGAGCACCGCCGGCGACGACGACAGGAATGCCGGCGACCTCGCAGATCCTCGCCATGCCCTCGCCGGACCCGGGATAGGCGACCTTCACCAGGTCGGCGCCTACCTCGCGTGCCGTCCGGGCTCCCCAGGCCAGTGTGTCTGCCTGATTCCGCGTGCCCCGTACCGCGGCGTCTGGAACGTGAACCTCGGCTAAGACGACGACCCCAAATGCGTCAGCCTCCTCGCAAACCTGCGCAAGCGCGGGAAGTGACTGCGCCTCTCGTGCGTGACCGAGCTCGACGTCAACGCATACAGCGTCCGCACCGATGGCAACGCTGGCCCGTACGCTGTTCATGACGACCTGCGGCCTCATTTCGCCGCTCATCCCGGTGGCACCGCTGAGCCTCACCACCAGGCCAAGGCCCGCATCGAGGCGGTCGGCATGGAGCTTTGCCTCCCCCCACCGCAGGATGACCGCTTTAACCCCGGTCTGGCCGGCCATGTCAATAAGCATCCCCGTGTCGTTCGCTCGGGCCGACGGACCGACCGGAACGATGACGTCAAGCGGAAGAATCACCGTCCGGCCGGATGCGTCGAAAATGCGACGCAGCCTCCTGAGCTTGCCCCCATTCGACATCAGGCGGATTCGGCTCCAGACTCGCTGACGATGCCTCCGGCCTGCGGCCCGTTACCGCCTACAAAGTCGTTAAGCATTGCCATAACACATTGTAATGTTATGACAAAATCCCGCGATTTTCAACGCCCCCATGTGAGCGCTCATCGGGCGCCTCGCCGACAGCAACACGTGACGCAAATTCGCCTGCTCTGCCCTCAACCGCAAAATGACAGGCGACCTTGCGGCCGGACATAAAGGTCCTCATTTCCGGTACCTCCGTTCGGCAGATTTCCGCGGCGTACGGACAGCGAGTGTGAAAGCGGCACCCACTCGGAGGGCTGACCGGGCTCGGAATATCTCCCCGCAGCGACACCTTTCCTCCGCTCCAGTCTGCTCCAGGATCCGGGGGCGGGACCGCGCGCAGTAGCGCGCGCGTGTACGGATGAGCGGGGCTCGAGAAGACTTCGTCGCGACTTCCGATCTCGACCAACTGCCCGAGGTACATCACCGCCACGCGCGTCGCGATGTGCCGAACGACGGCAAGGTTGTGAGCAATGAACAACATCGTCAAAGACAGCTCCTCGCGCAGGTCGGCAAGCAGGTTGAGGATTTGTGCCTGGACCGAGACATCGAGCGCGCTGACAGGTTCATCCGCCACCACGAAATCGGGAGCAAGCGCAAGGGCCCTCGCGATCCCGACGCGCTGGCGCTGCCCACCGGAGAACGCGTATGGAAAGCGGTTGGAGGCGTCCGGCGGTAATCCGACCAGCTCCAGCATCTCCTGAACCCGATCCCTGCGCTGGCGCGCTGACCCGGCGCCGTGCGCACGGAGCGGCTCAGCAATGATCGCGCCGACCTTCATGCGCGGGTTGAGCGAGGCGTACGGGTCCTGAAAGATCATCTGCGCGCGGCTGCGGAACCGCTTCAGCTCAGCGCCCTTCAGCTTGCTCACCTCGGCGCCATCGAACCGGACCGATCCGCGGGCCGGCCGATACAAGCCGAGTAGGGCGCGACCTGTGGTGGTCTTCCCCGAGCCTGACTCGCCGACGAGGGCGAATGAGTCCCCCCGGCGAAGCTCAAAGCTGACGCCGTCGACGGCGCGCAGCACCTGTGGCTTCCATCTCCAGCTACGCGCTGCGAGCTCAAACGTGACCGCCAGATCATCGACCTCGAGGAGCGGCCTGGCGTCGTTCTCAGTGCTCATGCGCTCGGGCCTTCGGTTCTCACGTCAACCAGGCAAGCCGCCTCATGGTCGCCCGACGCTTCGGCGACGTGTTTCAGAGGCGGGTACTCATCGAGACACGCGGACCGTGCCCACATGCAGCGCGGCGCGAAAGGACATCCGGCTACCGCTTCATAGCCGGTGGGCGGAGACCCTGGGATCGCCGCGGGCCGGACCCCCAGTGGAGAGTCGAGCCGCGGCATCGAGTTCATAAGCCCGAGCGTGTAGGGGTGGCGAGGATCGCGAAAAATGTCCTCGGTCGGGCCGGCCTCGACCACGCGGCCCGCGTACATGACGATCACTCTGTCGGTCACGCTCGCCACTACGCCGAGATCGTGCGTGATCAGGATCAGCGCCATGCCGCGACGCTGGCGCTCGCGCTCCAGTAAGTCGAGCACCTGCGCTTGGATCGTCACGTCAAGCGCCGTGGTGGGCTCGTCGGCAACGAGCACATCGGGGTTGGCGGCAATTGCGACCGCAATCGCCACCCGCTGGCGTAGCCCGCCACTGAGCTGATGTGGATATTGGCCGAGCCGAGTGACCGGGTCGGGCACCCCGACCTCTTCGAGAAGCTCAGTCGCACGCTGCTTCGCGTCGCCCGCGCTCGTCCCGAGATGTGTGGCCATGCCCTCGGCGATCTGCTTGCCGATCGGCATAAGGGGGTCCAGCGACGTCATTGAATCCTGGAACACCATCGCGATCCGCCGCCCGCGGACCTGCCGTAGCCGCTTCGTACTTGCATTGACCAGCGAGACGCCGCCGAGCGAGATTTCGCCACCGACGATGCGTCCGTTGCGAGGCAACAGCCCCAGCAGCGCCAGAGCGATCGCCGTCTTGCCCGAGCCCGTCTCACCAACGATGCCGACCGCCTCACCAGCCTCGATCTGAAACGAAACATCACGGACCGCCCTGATGTGGCCGTACGACGTTCCGTAAACGGTGGACAGTCCCTGGACAACAAGCGCCGGAGCTTGCCCGCGGTCGGAGAGGTCTTCTGGCTGCGTCTCGATCATGAGCAATTCATGCCCTGGGTCGGTCTGGCGACGTGTCTCATCGAGATCATCCGAGCGCTCCGAGCTTTACCTGGACGGTACGCTCGAGCGTCGGGTCAAGCGCGTCACGGAGACCGTCGCCGACAAGAGAGAAGCCGAGCATGGCGAGGATGATCGCGATCCCGGGGAACAGGACAAGCCACACATCGGTCGTCATGTAGTTCTGGCCGTCGGCGATCATATTTCCCCACGAGGCGGTCGGCGGGTGGATCCCGAGCCCGACATAGCTGAGCGCCGCCTCGAGCTGGATCGCCGTGGCCACCCCCAACGTGCTGAACACGATGACGCTCGGCATGACGTGCGGGACAACATGCCTGACCAGAATGCGGCTGCGACTCACTCCGGCCGTCCTCGCAGCCAGTACAAAGTCGCGCTCGCGCAGCGTTACGGCCTGCGTGTACACGACACGGCCCAAGTAGGCACCAAAGCCGACCCCGACGATGATGCTGATCGATCCAACACCCGGCTGCGTCACCGCCAGCACCGCGGTCGCCAGCAGCAGGATCGGGAAGCTGAGCAGGACATCTGCCAGCCGCATCAGCAGCTTGTCCGCGAATCCCCCGTAGAGCCCAGCTACGCCGCCGAGGAGAAGACCGAGGGCACCGCCCATGGCGGCCGAGCCCAGCCCGACGACGAGCGAGATCCGAGCGCCGAACAGCAGCCGCGATAGCTCGTCCCGCCCGAGTGGGTCGGTCCCGAGGAGGAACTGACTGCTGGGCGGCCGGGGGTTCCCAGCCGCTGTGAGGCCGTTTGCAAGCTGGTCATTCGGCGGGTAGGGCGCAATCAGCGGCGCGAAGATCGCGGCCAAAATCAGCAACACCACGAAGACGAGACCGACCATCCCCAGCCGGTCATGCCGAAGCTCATACCAAGCCGTCTGCCAGTAGCCCCGCTGGGCGGTGGCTCGACCGGGCGTGCCGCCCTCCCGACCGGGTCCCGTCTCGCCTATGACCGCATCGCCGACGGTCCTCGCCCCGGCTCCCGGACTGAAGGGCGAGAAGGCTCTTCTAAGGCCGCCAACGCCGCCGCGGCGCGTACCGGCATCGTCCCCCGGCGTCGCCACTGCCCCACCCTCGCCGGGGGGCTGAGGGACTGCTTGAGGGTCCTTCACGAGCCCACCTTATCGTAATATCACTACATGACGACGATGGACGACTCGCACATCTCCTCGTCTGATCAGAGCCGTCGCGCCCGGCGCGGAGGTCTTCGCTGACCCGTTACATCGCCGGCAGACTCGGTTGGGCGCTGGTCGTCATCCTGGCGATGACGATCATCACGTTCGGCGTGACGTTCCTCTCTCCGGTGGACCCGGCACGCCTCTATGCAGGCGTGCACGCTTCCCACCAGGAGTACGAGGCCGCGCGCCGCACGCTTGGTCTCGATCAACCGGTGGTAGTGCAATACCTTCGGTACCTCGGCCGCCTCGTCCAGGGCAACCTCGGCAACTCCTTCTCGACGGGCCAGTCGGTGCGCTCGCTGGTGCTCGGCCGTCTCCCTGCCACGCTCGAGCTCGCCGCCGCTGGGCTGCTGATCGAGGCGATAATCGGGCTGCCACTCGGTTTTCTCGCGGCAACCCGCTGGCACCGGCCGGCAGACCGCGCCGTGCTGGCAGGCTCACTAGTCGGCGTCGTGATACCTCAGTTCGTCCTCGGATTCGCGCTGCTGTACCTGTTTGCGTACAAGCTTCCGATCTTTCCGCTCGGGGCGACGGCATCATTACCCGCGCTCGTGCTCCCGGCCCTCGCGCTCGGCCTTCCCGGTGCTGCCTGGTACGCGAGGATGGTTCGCTCGTCGGTGCTCAACGTGCTCGGCGAGGATTTCGTGCGAAGCAGCCGCGCGAAGGGTCTATCGGAATGGAAGGTCATGTCGCGGCATGTCTTCCGCAACTCGATCGGGCCGGCGATCACCATGCTCGGCCTCGACTTCGGGATCTTCCTCGGCGGCGTTCTGGTGGTTGAGCAGGTTTTCGGCTGGCCCGGGATTGGACAACAGGCGTGGAACGCGATCACCGCCAACGACATCCCAGTCGTCCTCGGCACCGTCATCGTCGCGACGACCGCGGTCGTCATCTTCAACCTCCTGGCCGACGTCGCGAATGCCGTGCTCGATCCGAGGATCCGATACGCATAAAGATCACCTGGTGCGCAACTGCGCACCATGGCGCCGACGAGTCGAGGGCACCGGTGCGCAACCCACCAGCGTGCACCAGTCGTTGCGCACCCCGCGCAAAGATAGTATCGTTGCGACATTATGGCGGAACGGTGCCGCCATCTGGATTCTGGTGGGCAGAGTCAAGGTGACCCTCCAACGCGCAAGTGTGGGCGGCCCGGCTTCCACCACTGAGGGAGGGTCTTCATGACCGATGGGTTTGAGTCGGAAAAGGCCGTCGATTTGGCATCGGGGGAGCTGACCCGACGCCAGTTGCTCGGCCGGGGAGCCGGATATGGGCTCGGCGCGGTCGGACTAGGCGCCGTGTTGAGCGCGTGCGGTGGGGTCTCGGCTGCCGGGGGTCATCTCAACAAGAACGCCGTCCTGAAGTTCTCCATGAGCACGACGATCCCCGGACTCGATGCCCAGAAGTGGTGGAACGGCGCCGCCGCCTGCGGCCAGCACGCCATGTACGAGTCGTTGCTCACGCTCGACCCCTACCAAAACAGCAAACTCGTGCCGCTTGTCGCAACCGGCTTCCCGAAGGTCGAGAACAACGGCATGCGTTACACGTTCACGCTGCGTAAGGGAATCAAGTTCAGCAACGGCATGCCACTTACCAGCGCGGACTTCAAGTACGCGTTTGAGCGTCTCGTGAACCCGTCCTTCGCCTCCGAGATTGGACCTCTCTTCACGTCGCTGCCGATCGTCGGTATGTCGGCGGTCCTGAACCAGAAGGCGAAAACCCTGAGCGGGATCACCACGCCCGATCCTCACACCATCGTGTTCGACTTCGAGTTTCCCGACAGTGCCTTCATCTACGTCAACTCGCACTACATGGCGGGCGCGGTCCCCCAAGCACTGGTGGAGCAGATGGGGTTCAACCGCTTTAACTGGTCGCCCGTCGGCACCGGGCCATTTACCGTCGACGTGGTGAATCGCTCCAGCGCGATTACGCTCAAACGCAACAAGAACTATTGGAATTCGGCCCTGCCCCGATACGCCGGCGTCAACTGGAAGCTCGGGATCGACGACACACTGGGCATGATCCGGATCCAGAGCGGCCAGGACGACATGATGTATGACCCCATCCCCACGGGTTTTATCGCCAGCGCACTCAGCCCAAAGTACGCAAAGTCCGGCCAAACCGTCATCACGCCGCAGGACAACTGCTATTGGCTCTCGCTGAGTCTCAGAGACCCGGTGTTGAAGAACCTCAAGGTACGCCAGGCCATCGCCATGGCCGTCGACAAGCCGCGGATCTTGCGCGCGATGCATAACCTCGGCACGGTCGCAAACGGGACGTTCTTCTCCCCCCTGAGTCCGTTCTACGAAGATGGGGTCGCGTACTCATACGACCCGTCCCGTGCGAAGAGCCTCCTAGCGAGCGCCAACCTCCCGAGCGGCGCCAAGGTCAAGATGTGGAGCTCGAATCGTTTCCCCTATGAGTCAGTCGCGCAAGTGATCCTGGCGGACCTGAATGCGATCGGACTAAACGTCGATTACATCCCGATGGAGTACGACGCATTCGTGACGCAGGCTGGAACGCTTCCCGCTGGGATGCTCCTGTGGGCGTACGAACTGTTGTACCCGCACGGCTCCTACATCGTCGACACCTCATTTACCACCGCTGGGATCTCCGGCGCCACCAACTATTCCTACGTCAAGTCGCCGACGCTTGACAAGCTGGCCACCGATGGGCACCGCGCCACCACCAAATCGGAAATCGCATCGATCTACCGAAAGATCGGCAGGATCGTGGTACGGGACGACGTACTGTGGGTCCCGCTCATATATCCCCACCGGCCCGACTTCGTCAGCACCCGCGTGCGCGACTTTCGAGCATCGGCGAGCTACGGCGAGGATCAGGAGAGATTCTTCTACAAGTACGCGATGACATGAGCTGTGGGCTAGCCGAGCTTTCGCACAGTTCAGGGAAGAGGACGACGTGACGACTACATCGCGAGATCTTCCGCGCGGGCTCGCCGGCCTTCAGTATCCGATTACGCAGGTTTCACTGGCCGTACGCGACCTCGAACAGACGATGGAGCGCTATTGGCGCGCCTTCGGCTGGTCGGGCTGGGATGTCTTCGATCACAAGCCGCCGATGCATCACAACACCGAGCTGCGAGGCGAGCCAGTCGACTACACGCTGAAGGGCGCCGAGGTGATGGTGGGCTCACTCAACTTCGAACTCCTGGAGCCGGTCGACGGCCCGAGCCTGTGGAAGGAGTTCATCGACGAGCGCGGTGAGGGCATCGCGTCGATCGCCGTGATGTTCAAGAACCTGGACGAGGGAGAGGCCGTCAAGCGCGAGTTCGCCGAGCGCGGGATGCCGGTGACCATGAAGGCCAACATCGGCGATCACATCGAGTACTACTATCTCGACACCCAGGAGCGGTTCGGGTGTCTGATCGAGTCAGGAAGCGGTCACGCCGCAGACTTCGTCGAGCCTGCATACGTGTACCCGACTCCAGACGCGCCACCGACCGACAAGCCGGCGACGCTCGATTACACGATCACTCAGGTCTCGGTCGTCGTGCGCGACCTCGAGGCGCGGATGCAGGCCTTCCACTCAGCGTTCGGGTGGGGACCGTGGAAGATCTTCGAGTCCGATGGCGAGGTGATCATGCATGACTGCGAGCTTGACGGACGCCCGGTCGACTTCTTCAACATTCGGTGGGCGGAGACCCAGGTCGGCGATCTCAACTTCGAACTCATCGAGCCGCGAAGTGGAGACAATCCGTGGCAGCGCATGCTCGAAACCCAGGGAGAGGGAATTGGATCGATCGCGGTCATGTTCAAGACCCGCGAGGAGTCACAACAGGTAATCGATCAGTTCGCGGCGATGGGATGCGGGATCACAGCTCGCGCAAAGATCGGGGATCACATCGAGTGGTATTACCTCGATACGGAGCCCGGCTTCAAGTGCGTGATCGAGTCAGGCAGCGGGCACGCGCTCGACTTCATGAAGCCCGCTGCGATTTACCCGGACGCACCGGCCTGATAGCTAAACCTGCTCGTCTGGGTCCGTCATGTCCGGGTTGGCCGCCTCGTCGAGCGGCCGGATTACCAGCTCACTGACCACCACGTGCGGCGGCTGCTGATACGCAAACGCTAGGGCTCGCGCGACGTCCTCCGGGTGTAGCGGATGCATCCGCTCGAGCAGGGCCCTGACGGACGCGGGGCCCCGGGTGAGCGGTGTGTCCACCGTCCCCGGCTCGACGACCGTGACGCGCACGCCATATTCGGCACACTCCATCCTCAGCGCGTATGCGAAGCCGACAACCCCGTACTTGCTGGCGAGATAAGAGGGCTCGCCCACATACGGCTCGCGTCCCGACGTGGATCCGACGATCAAGATGTGGCCCTCTCCTTGCCGCTTCATGACCGGCAGCACCGCGCGAACGCAATTCATGGTGCCGAGCACGTTGGTCTGCACAACCCTTGCCCACGTGTTCGGGTCACCGCTGGCGATGCGGCTCTGCTCGGCGATGCCGGCGTTCGCGACGAGGAAGTCGAGGCGGCCCAGGTCGGCGACCGTCCGGTCGACAATGCCCTCGACGGCGACGTAGTCAGTCACGTCGACCTTCGCAACTGTCGCCCTACCGCCCACCTCTGACACCCTGGCGATGGTCTGATCACCCGACTCCGTCGCGATGTCAGCGAGGACGAGCGAGGCACCGAGTCGCGCGAACTCGACTGCCGTCGCTGCACCGATACCAGAAAGAGCGCCGGTGATGATCCCGACGGGTCTCATTCGGGCGTCACGCTAGAGCCGGCTGGTGCGACAGTTCACGGAACAGTTCGTATGCTTCCCCGGGGCTCGCGTTCTCGTGGACGACCTTCCCGACTGCCTGAATCATCGCGGCGGGTGATTCGCTCTGGAAGATATTGCGTCCCATGTCCACGCCGGCAGCACCCTCGGCAACTGCGCGGTAAGCCATCTCTAGTGCTTCGAGTTCGGCTAGCTTCTTGCCCCCAGCCATGACGATTGGGACAGGGCATCCGGCGGTCACTTTCTCGAAACCTTCGGCGCAGTAGTAGGTCTTCACTAGCTGTGCGCCGAGTTCTGCGCAGATACGTGTCGCCAGGCCCAGATATCGGGCGTCGCGTGTGAGTTCCTTGCCGACGGCCGTCACTCCGAGGACGGGGATGCCGAAGCGGTAGCCCGCATCCACAAGGCGGGTCATGTTGTAGACAGACTGCGTTTCATTCTCGCCGCCAATGAACACCTGCACGGCGAGCGCGTGGACGTTCATCCGCACCGCATCCTCGAGATCGATTGCCAGCCGCTCGTTGGACAGCTCCTTCAGAATGCTCGGCCCGCCGCTGGCCCGCATGACGACTCCTCCCTGATGTGACACCGGGATCGTCGAGCGCAACATGCCCCGCGTCAGCATCAGAGCGTCGGCATAACCCGCGATGGGGACAATGCCCAGATCCACACGCTCCAGCCCCGTCGTGGGACCCTGGAAGTAGCCATGGTCAATCGCGAGCATCACGGTGCGGCCACTTTGGGGCCGGAAGATCCTTGCAAGACGGTTCTGCATCCCCCAGTCGTAGGCACCAGATCCCTTGAGGAATGCGCCGCGCGGGGCCGCCGGGATGTCGGCACTGAATTCTTTCTGTTCCACGCTGTCCGCTTCTGGCATCGGATCGCCCTCTTCTTGTCGTTCAGGTCCCCGCAGCGCGCCATAGAGGCCGAACCAAGCCGGATTCAGCTAGCTCGAGTGTGCGGTGGTACAGCTCGCTCCAGCGGTTGTAAAGGTCATCGTAGGCGGTGACGGCCTCGGGATTAGGCTCGACCGTCCGCTCGAAGCGCGCCAGCCGGGAGGCGGCCTCGCACGCGTTTGAGAAGAGACCGGCACCGACGCCAGCGTGAATTGCGGCGCCCAGTGCGGTCGATTCCTTGACGACTGGAATCCGGACCGGGACAGCGAGCGCGTCAGCGATGATCTGGGGCCACAAGATTCCCTTCGCGGCGCCGCCCGCGAGGACCAGGTCCTCGACTTCGATGCCAGCCACCTCCTCGACGATGCGCAGGTGGCCCCTCGACACGTATGCCGCGCTCTCCTCGATGGCCCGAAAGCACTCGAGACGTCCGGAGGTCGCAGGCTTTGAGATGTCAAATCCGAGGAAGCTCGGCGACGCGTGAACCCAACGGTTGGCCTGCATCACGTTGGAGAAGATCCCGACCACCCCGTTGGAGCCAGGTGGTACCCGACCTGCCTTGCTTTCCAATATCTCGTAGGAGTCGCGTCCATCTCGAGATGCCTCGAGTACTTCGAGTTCGCAAAACGCGTCCCGAAACCATCGCATGGTCATCCCGCAATAGAAACCGATCCCCTCCATCATCCATTGACCCGGAACCGTGTGACACAAAGTCCGAAGCCGCCCGGCCGAGTCGATTAACGGACGGTCGAGCACGATCGTGTGCTGCCAAAAACTGCCGCCGACAATTGTGAACACCCCCGGCTCGATCGCCCCGAGGCCAACTAGCGCAAGCTGTGTATCGGCACCACCCGTCACAACCGGCGTGCCAGCTTGGAGTCCCGTCTCGTCGGCAGCCTCCTTGGTGACCTCTCCGACCACGGTCGCTGCGTCGACTACGGGCGGAAAGAGTGAGCGGTCGAGCCCGCAGATTTCGAGGACGCGATCCGACCAGTCCCGTTGCGCAAGCTCGAACATCCCCGAGCTAGAGCCGAGCGACGGGTCGGTCACGAACTCACCCGAGAGCTTGGTCAAGATCCAGTCTCCCAGCATTCCGACATGCGCAATCGACGCGAACACCTCGGGCTGATGCTGGGCGATCCACAGGAATCGCGCGGGCGCCGTGATCGCGACCCAGTCACCAGCGTGCTCGTAGATCTCCTGCGCCGCGCCGGACCGCACCATGTGGGTCGCCTCTGCGCCGGCACGCGAATCGACGTTGGGGCACGCCCAGATCTCGCGACCGCGCGCGTCATACAGCACCATCCCTTCGCGCATGCTCGTGGCGCTCACTGCTCGCACCTGAACAGCTGAGGCACCCGCCCGGTCGAGTGCCTCACGAATGCAGTGGCAGATCAACTTCCAGTTGTGGTCGGTGTCGAACACCTGGGAGCCCTCGACATCGGGAAGCGCGGCATGCGTGTACTCCCGCTGGCCGATCGCGACCTGCTGTCCATCGAGGGAGAACAGGACCGCGCGGCAGCTGCCCGTGCCAGCGTCGATCGCGAGCAACAGCTCGTCCATCACCGCGACTCATCTCTTTGGTAAGCGGGGGCGGGCTCCGCGGCCGTGACCGCGACTCTATTGGCTACGTTGACAAGCGGCTCGCCGGCTGCCCACCGGGTGATCTCGTCGGCGAGCATCTCGGCGCCCTGACGCAAGGTCTCGTATGTCGCGCCGCCGAGATGCGGCGTTATCAACACGTTCTCGTGGCTAAGCAGCCGCGGTCGCTCGCCCGGCCGCCGGGGTGCGAACACGTCAAGCGCCGCCCCAGCAAGCCGACCTGACTCAAGCGCCGCGTCGAGAGCGTCCTCGTCCAAGAGCGTCTCCCGAGCGGTATTGATTAGTAATGAGCCGGGCTTCATCGTGGCGAAGGCACGCTCGTCCATCATGTGCTCATTTTCGGCGGTCGCGCGCGCGTGAAGAGAGACCACATCCGCGCGGGCGAGAAGCTCATCCAGGGTTACCTGTTCGACGTCGGGGGCCTCAACATGGGGGTCATAGGCCAGCAATGTCATCCCGAACGCCTTTGCACGCACCGCTACGCGCTGCCCAACCTGTCCGTAACCGACGATGCCCAAAGTCAGCCCGCGCAGGTCCCTACCCATGAACCGCTTACCTTCCCAGTTGTCGCGCACCTGATTGCCATCCGCTAGGAACTGCTGCGCAGAGGGCAGGCGCCTTGCGAGCGCCACGATGAACGCAAGGGTCAGATCAGCAACTGCCTCCGCATTCTTGCCGGGAGTGTTTACAAGCGGCAGTCCCCGGGCGGTTACCGCTTCGACGTCAACGTTCACCGGGCCACCGCGGGCGCAGCACACCAAGCGCAGACTTGGAGAGCCATCGAGCACAGCATCCGTCACGGGCGCGCCATGAACAACCAGCACCTCGATACCCGCCATCGAGCCGATTAGCTGCGCGGGCGCCCCGAGGAACTCGCGCAACCTTCGCTCCGATGGACTCGAAGGCACGAATGTCGGGTCGGTGCCCACTTCAAGGTAAGTCACCTCGTTCGCCCGCGCAAAGTCGTCGAAGGCATCCTCGAAGAACCGAGCCGGCATGTAGGAATCACCAACCGCAAGCACCCTCAACGCATACCCTCGCGCTTCAAGACGGAGGGGGGAAGATACCGCAGCTGGGTCGGTGTTCCGGAGGCGGCTTCGGCCCTGCCTGGGCGCGACGAATCAGAACGGGCGGTGATTCTGTGTTAAGCGGTGATACGACCGGGCCCCGGTGGCGACGTGAAGGACCAGGGTCCACAAGGCTGGCCACGCCTGAACCTCGACGCCATGAGCTGGTCGGCAAGCAAGGTCGCCAGACAGCCCGAGCACCGCGGTCGACTTATATAGCGCGTAGAGCTTCCCGCACGTGCAGCGGGGCTAGCACTCGGGTCCGGCGCAGCCCCCCTTGGGCGAGACGACGCTTGAGGTGGCGAGCACCCGGCCGCTCCCTGCGAGCGCTTGAACCTCTACGTACTGTCGCTTGGTTTCGATCGCGATGGGCGTCTCGAAGCCGCGCCGCGCTGCGCCAGCGACCGGCTCGAGCGCCGTCTTGGTCGCGCCGGCCAACACGCGCCAGCGGGCCACTTCGGTGTCCCCGTTCCAGCTCGCGTAGACCATGACCTTGCCATCGCTGACCGGATTCACGTCGATCGAAGGAGGCCACATGGGCGCACCCGTCCAGTGCTCGCGGTAGGCCCGGTAGGACTGGACAGGCGAGCGGAACGAGGCACTGAAGATCTGCCGGCCCGCCTGGGTGTACTCGGAGAAGGTCGGCGCGAACCCCCAGCCGACGAAGACGTTGCCACTCGGCACCAGCTGCACACTGCCTTGGCTCAAGGCGAGCACGCGCGGGGTGTGCTCGTAAGCATGCACGAGCGTGGCGGCGTGCCCGCGCAACGCGATCTCCAGCGCGCGGGACTGTTTTTCGTTCTTGGTCAAGCCGGCGCCGTTGTCGAAGACCGTGAGAAGGCCGGGGCTGGCGAGCCGCGCGTCGTGCTGCCACTCGAAATTGGCCCCGGGACCGATGCTGAAGCTCGAATGCTTGCCCCCGAGCTCCCAGTTGACCTTGCCGCTCTTCTTGTTGATCGAAAGCACCGCCCACAGGTGGCGGAAAGAGACGAGCAGGTTACCTCCGGGGATCTGCTGGATGGAGTTCAGGTGATAGGCGTAGAACGGCACCCCAGGCTGATAGCTGGCGTAGGAGTCGTCCAGCGGAATGTGCGCGAGCGTGCTCCACTCCCACACCACCCTGTCGGTCGCAATATCGATCTCCTGGATGATCGAATCCACCACGAGGCCGTTCGGCGGGCCGCCCACCGAGGTGAGATCGGCGGGCACGGTCGCCTTCACGACCGCGAGCGCCGTCCCATCTCCGGTGAGCTGGAATTCGTGCGGGTCGAGCCCTTCGGCCTGGTACCCGTCACCGGCTGTGACGGTGTGGATGCGCTCGTAGTGCTCGTTGAGCAGCAAGCCAACGCCGCCCTTCCGCGTCCCATCGAAGTACGTCAACACGGGGTGGTGGGCGTACTGCTGGACGCGTACGTCGCTCGCGATCTCCCTGCGGCCGGCCAACTGACCGAACCACACAAGACCGCCGGTCGGGTCGAGGATGAAAGGGCCGTTGTACCCGGAGTGCTCCGCGTCGAGGAAGATGTCCCCCGCAGCGGTGTCGGTGTCTTTCCCGACCATTGCCACCACCGGTGGGTGCAGGCGCGGGGCGGAATGGAAAGAATACGTAAGCGGCTCCTGAGACCTGCGAGCGCTTGGAGCCACGGGTCCCGAGCCAGCGCGGTTGCAGGTGGTGGCCCCCGCGCAGCCGCGGGGCGGCGCGCGGCTCACCGCGCCAGGGGCCTGTCTGGCGATATGGAAGGAAAAGTGCAAGCTCCGTGCCCCCGGCGCGTTGGCGGCAGCAGCGGCTCCCTTCGAGCGCAGCGCCGCGAACACCGAGACTCGCTCGCCCGCCACGAATGGACGGTCCGGCGCAAACTGGGTGCCGCGGCCGGCAGGCTGCGGGGTCATCGTGCCGACGTGAAGCCCGCTGCGCGAACCAATGACCCGAACCCAAGCCAGCTGTGTCGGCGCCAGCGCGGGAAAGCCGATGCGGGTGCCCGGAGGCGCGTCCGGCGTGCCCGGAAACGGAAGCACGTCGAGGCCGACCGAAGCCCTGGGAAGCCCCGGCTCGAAGGTCGCCGCCCGCGCCGGCATGCCGGTCAACCGCAGCCCAGCGACTACGGAGACAGAGGCGATCGTCGCCACGGCGGCAAGTGAAGCGAGCCCGTAGAAGGCGCGCCCCCGCACAAATAAAACGCTACGCGGCCCAATAGGCATAACCCGATGGCCCCACCAGGTGAGTAGTTCTAGCGGTTGCCCCCGGCCACGGCAAGTGAACAAGTCGGGGCGCAGGCTTGCCGAACAAGCCGGCATACGTATAAGTCATTCGTATTGCCAGCGGCCCTGGTTGGCCTGGGAGGAACAGCCACTCCACTAACGAGCTGCAAAGACCATCTTCGTCGAGCTGCTGATATTGCCCTCGACCGCCACGAGTTCGCAGTCCATTTAGCTCGCGAAAAGCTTTACGTCACCGGAGTTCCGGAGGTCGGCGCCGGCGCTGTGCGAGTCAACTGCGACTTGCGCGTTCGCCGGCACGCCTCCACTCGAGAGCCCATTCCCCGCGACGGCGCACTGTCACGATATTTTCATGGCGCGGTAGACGTTCCATGTTGTCGGCTCGACCGATCCACTGACCGTGATCGTGCCGCCGCCGTTGACAAAAAACTGGCCGGACGTCATACCGGTCGAGGCGCCATTGACCTGGATGCCGGTGATCCTGCCACCCGCTACGCAGACGACGCAGTCGGTCCCGAGGTTCCTCCAGGCGGTTCCGAGGCCGGGAAAGGAGGTCGACGGCAGGCCCGTGGTGGCGCAGTGCGGGCCGCTGAATGAAAACTCGGCGCCGTGGATGTTGATCGAAGACAAGCCGACGTTCGCGATGATCCCCGTGCACTCTCGGACATACCCCGAGCCATCGGAGTAATACGTCCACGGGTGCACCGACCCGCCGAGGCTGGGGT
>DASRHQ010000026.1:0-165705 GCA_035650455.1 Solirubrobacteraceae bacterium | reverse complement strand
TGTACCTGCACACGCTCGCCGGAGGCGGGTTCGGCGTCCGGCTCCCACCGCAGCGCAGCGTCCATCCGATACGTCGGCGCGATGTCCGGTTGCGCGCTGGCGAGCACGTCGCCACGCGCCACGTCGGTTACGGCGGTGCCGGTCAAATTGACCGCCACACGCTGTCCAGCCGAGGCGCGCGTGACCGGCTGATCGTGCACCTGGACTCCGCGCACGCGCACGCGTCTGCCGGTCGGCAGCAGCACGAGCTCGTCTCCACGCCCCACCTCGCCCGACCACAGCGTGCCGGTGACGACCGTCCCGGCCCCGCGGATGGTGAACACTCGGTCGACGTGAAGCCGCGACACGGCATCGGGTACGGCTTCGCCCGCGCGACCTCTGACCTGAAGCGCTGCCTGATCGAGTGCCCCTCGCAAATCCCCGACCCCTTCCCCGGTCCGGGCGGAAACGGGGATGACCGGGATGCCGGGCAGAAGCTCCGCCACCTCAGCGGCCGCGACCACGGGATCGGCGGCATCGCTCTTCGTGATCGCGGCGACGCCTACCTCTACCGCCAGCGCGCGCAAGACCGCCGCGTGCTCCCGCGTCTGGGGCATCACGCCGTCGTCAGCGGCGACCGTCATCAAAAACAGGTCGATCCCCGTGGCGCCGGCCACCATCGTGCGCACGAACCGCTCGTGACCTGGAACGTCGATCACCGACAGCCGGCGACCCGAGGGCAGCTCAAGCTGCGCGTAGCCGAGCTCAATCGAGATTCCCCTGGCCCGCTCCTGCGGCAACCGATCGGTGTCCACACCGGTGAGCGCCCGAATCAGCGCTGTCTTGCCGTGGTCGATGTGCCCCGCCGTGCCCAGCGTCAGCGGCGCAGCACTCATGGCAGCTCGCTTCTCACCTGCTCAGCGCGCGCCGGACCGTCACGATCGCGACCTCGATCTCTTCGTCGGTCAGCGTGCGCGGATCAAGCAGCACCCGGCCGTCATGGATCCGTGCGATCAAAGGCGGCCGCCCGTCACGCAGGGAACCCACGAGCGCGATCGGCTCCTCGCCTGCGACAGCGACCGCCGGTCCCTCGAGCTCGAGAAGCGGCAGGGCTCCTCCGCCCACCGTCGCCGATGACCGGACGATCTCGGCTCCAGGACCGACGCCGCGTGCAAGCCGCTGCGCACGCCGCGCGAGCGTCGCCTCGTCGGCGGCGAGCATCGCGAGCGCCGGAATCTCGCGCCACGGCTGCTCGGGGTCGCGGTAGAGGACCAGAGTCGCCTCGAGTGCCCCCAGCGAGAGCTTGTCGATGCGTACCGCTCGGGCCAACGGATGGGCGCGCGCGGCCGCGATCGCGTCGCTGCGGCCGACCATCAGCCCCGCTTGGGGCCCTCCCAGCAGTTTGTCCCCCGAGCAACACACGATTGCCGACCCGGCCGCGACCGACCGCTTGAGCGCCGGCTCTTCGGCCAGGGCCAGCGCGGCATGAGGGGTGCTTGACCCCGCCGGGAGGGCTGCTGCTGGATCGGCGAGGACGCCCGAGCCGACATCGTCGATCACCGGCACTCCGAGCTCGCATAGGGCCTCGATCGCGACCTCCTCGACGAACCCGACCGTGCGGAAGTTCGATTGGTGCACGCGCAGGATCGCGCCAACCTGCGCCTGCGCCCCCGCAAGGGCTCGCTCGTAATCGGAGAGGCGCGTGCGGTTGGTGGTCCCCACCTCCAGCAACTGGGATCCCGACTGGGCCACCACTTCGGGGATTCGAAACCCGCCGCCGATCTCCACCAACTGGCCCCTTGAGACGGCGATGGCCCGACCGGGGCCGGCAAGTGCAGCGGCAGCGAGAAGCACCGCCGCCGCTCCATTGTTGACCGCGATCGCCGCTTGCGCCCCGGTGAGCTCGCACAAGAGCCCCTCGACATGGGTCTGGCGGCTTCCGCGCCGCCCACTGTCCAGGTCGAGTTCGAGATTGGAGTAACCGAGCGCCGTGGCCGCAACCGCCGCGCGCGCGGGCGCTGCCAACGGCGCGCGCCCGAGGTTGGTGTGAATGATCACGCCGGTGGCGTTGATCACCGGCTGCAGCGACGCTGCGTCAAAGCTTTCGAGCAGGTCGCGGGCCCTCGGAACGAGGTCGAGGCTGGGCTCGGCACCGACCCGCACGGCCGCGCGATGCTCGTCGATCGCTTGACGGGCGGCCTTCACCCGCAGCGCGTGCGGCCCGTTCAGTTTGCTCGCGAGCTCATGGACCGAGGGCAGCGCCCTCAGCTCGGCTTCGACGGCGTGACGCCCTGCACCCACTCGCCTTCCTCCTGCTTCCAGATCGGGGCCTCCGATTTGAGTCGGTCGATAATTTCGTGCGCAGCCGCGAAGGCCTCGGCGCGGTGAGGCGCCGAGACGGCGACCACCACCGAGGGCTCGGAGAGCGGCACGGTGCCCACGCGATGCTCGACTGCCGCCGCGCAGAGGTCATGCTTGTCGGTCGCCGCGGAGACGATCTCTGAGATCTTGGCCATGGCCATATCTCCATAGGCCTCGTATTCGAGCTGCGCGACATCCCTGGTAACCCCCTCGAAGACGACGACCGCGCCGGCGCGGGGGTCACGGACGCGGCTCAACAGGGAATCGAGCGCGATCGGCTTGGAGACCAGCGCGACGTGGACGGTGGCCGAGATCGGCCCTCCGCCGGATACCGGCGGGATCAGCGCGAGCTCGTCTCCAGAGTTCAGCGCCGTGTCGGGCGCCGCGTATTCGCGGTTGACCGCCAGCACCGCCTTCACGTCCCCGATCAGCCCTCCCATCCGCTCGAGCGCGTCGGAAACCAATGCACCCTCAGGAACCTCTAGCTCGATCTCGTCCCGGCCCGCGCGTTCGCGCAAGGTGGCGAACAGTCGGACGCGGACGACCATTCACAGAAGCCTAGTGGCCACCGGCACACCTCTCGCTTATGCTCTTGGACGGTCGACCGCAGCCAACAGCCGTTGACCGGAAAGGCGCCTCTTGACTGAGACATCAGATGTAGCCGTCGTCGGCGGCGGGGTTGTCGGTTTGGCCACCGCGCATGCGCTGCGCGACCGTGGCGCGACGATCACCGTCTACGAACGCGGGACGTGCGGAGGTAGTCAGTCCGGAGGTGAATCACGGATTTTCCGTCACCTTCATGACGATGTCCGACTGATCGAATTCGCCCGGGAAAGCCGGTCCATATACAGAGAATGGGAAGAAGCGTTCGGGACCCAGCTTGTGGTGGACAACGGAGTCGTTTGGCTGGCTCCCGACGTGACGGATTACGTGGGTCAACTCACCGCCGTCGGTGTTCAAGTCGAGACGCTGGCGCCGGCAGACCTCCAAGAACGGATGCCCGCGCTGGCGCCATACGAGGGTCCCGCTTTTCTCGACCTGGACGGGGGTGCGATCCGAGCGGCGGCGGTCATCAGAGCCCTTTCCAGCCACATAGCGGGCACGTTCGTCTCCGATGAGGTCTTGACGATGTGGTCGACACGACACGGATCCGTCGAGATCCGGACCAACGGAGGCCGCGGCGAACACAGTTGCGCTGTCGTTTGCGCCGGTGCCGACACGGCCCGATTGGCGCGTGGAGTGGGAGTCTCCATTCCAGTCCAACTCGGCCTCCATGGGAGGGTGACGTTCCCAATGCAGGATGACCTTCCCGCGGAAGCGCCCTGCATGGTCGACGTCACTGACTGTTTCCGCCCGGGCGGCTCTTACGGCACACCCACCCCCGGCGCCCGGGAGTATTCAATTGGCGTCGAGGGAAACGGCCGCATCCCGGTGCGTGAAGACCTCAGCGGGATCGAGCCGTCTCGTCTCGAGTCTGTCACGGCGGGTGCAGTGGACTATGTGAGGTCCGCGTTCCCCGGGCTCGTCCCGACACCCCTTTCCTTTCGCCATTGTTGGGTAACTGGGCTGCCGTGGAACGGCGATGCGATCGGGGTCTGGGAGGCCGATCAAACTTATTTCGTGGCCGGCGACAACATGTTCAAACACGCTCCGGCTCTCGGACGTGCTCTCGCTTCAGCTGCCCTCGACGGAGTCCTCGCGGATGACCTTCGCCCGGAGGCCCGGCTCGGTGGAGCAGTCGCCTTCGAATCAGCCCCTGCGCCCGACTTCGGGTGACAAGTGGGCCGAACCACACGCGGCCCGCGCCCGATCGGGGGGCGGCCGCGACAACAAGGGTTAACTGAAGGCTAATGCCACGAATGGCCGAATCCGGCGTTATGCTCGCCGGCGAAGATCAAGGAGGACTCCGTGCATAGGTGGACCAGAGGATTCGCAGCACCTGTCAGCGTCGTGGCCCTTGCCGTCGCGGTTGCGGCGTGCGGGAGCAGCAGCAATAACTCGTCGACCAAGACCTCTCACACAACGTCGGGTAGTTCATCAGCGTCGGCGTCAGGGTTCACCATGCCCGCCAAGAACGCGTCCGTCGCCGCCTTGGTCCCGAAGTCGATCAAGTCCAAGGGCACGCTGACGGTGGCAAGCGACGCGACCTACGCCCCGGACGAGTTCCTTGCCTCCAATGGGCACACGGTCATCGGTATGGACGCCGACCTCAGCCACGCGCTGGGGGCGCTGATGGGGCTCAAGGTGAACTTGGTCAACGCGACGTTTGCCACGATCATCCCGGGCCTCGCGGCCGGCCGGTACGACATGGGTGCATCGTCGTTCGGGGACACCAAGGCGCGCGAAAAGACGGTCGATTTCGTCGATTATGCGTTCGTCGGGGAGTCGTTCTACACCAAATCGAGCGGAGGGACCTCGATCGGCAGCATCGCCGACATCTGCGGCAAGACAGTTTCGGTCGAGAGCGGCACCACCGAGGAGGCCGACGCAAAGACGCAAAGCGGCAAGTGCACGAAGGCCGGTAAGAAGGGCGTGAAGGTGCTCGTTTTCGACACCCAGACCGAGGCCAACCTCGCAGTGTCCAGCGGTCGTGCCCAGCTGGGCTTCGCCGACACGCCGGTTGCCACCTATCAGGTCAAGAAGTCCAACGGCGAATTCAAGGTGGTCGGAGCACCCTATGCCCCTGTCCCGTACGGCCTGGCGATGCCCAAGAACGGCCTCGATAAGTCGGTGCTGGCGGCACTCAAGGTTCTCGTAAACGACGGCACGTACAACAAGATCTTCAGCAAGTGGGGCCTGCGGGGGATCGAGATCCACCTCTCGAAGGTCAAGATCAACGGCGCCACGAGCTAGCCGAACGCGCGACACTTCGATTTAGAGGTGAGCGCTCCCGAACTGACTGAAGAGCAGCACGCCGACCGGCCGGAGGAGATCAAGGCCGTCCCGGTTCGGCATCCGGGGCGCTGGATCGCGGCGGCGATCATCCTGCTGTTCGTCGCGGCGGCCGTCAGGTCGATCGTCACCTCCCAGGGGTTCCAGTGGCACGTCGTTGGTCACTACCTGTTCGACTCGCGCATCCTGCACGGCGTATTGGCGACGCTCTATCTGACCGCCTTGTGTCAGGCAATCGGGATCGTGCTTGGGGTGATCGCGGCGGTGATGCGCCTGTCACCCAACCCGATCGTGTCGGGTGCCAGCTGGCTGTACATCTGGTTCTTCAGGGGGACCCCTCTGCTCGTCCAGATCCTGTTCTGGTACAACATCGCCGCGCTTTTCCCGACGATTTCGTTGGGGATCCCGTTCGGGCCGTCCTTCGTTCACGCGCACGCGAACACGATCATCACGCCGCTGGTGACGGCCATGCTCGGGCTTGGGCTCAACGAAGGCGCCTACATGTCCGAGATCGTGCGAGCGGGGATCATCTCCGTTGACGAGGGCCAGACTCTCGCGGCGCAGTCGCTTGGTATGAGCCGGCTTCAGATCATGCGGCGGATCGTGCTGCCGCAGGCGATGCGCGTGATCATCCCACCGACGGGCAACGAGACGATCTCGATGCTCAAGAACACCTCGCTGCTGATCGTGGCCTCATATGGCGAGCTGCTTTTCTCGGCCCAGTCGATCTACGACGTCAACTACAAGGTGATCCCGCTGCTGATCGTGGCGAGTATCTGGTACCTGGCGATGACCAGCGTCCTCTATGTGGGTCAGTACTTCATAGAGCGACGTTTCGGGCGCGGCTTCACGCGCGCCGAGCGGGCTACGATGCGAGCTCGCTGGCTGACCTTCGAACGCGGGGGCGCAGCGGGGCCTGTCACATGACAGCGATGGTCAAAGCCGAGGGCGTCCACAAACGCTTCGGGCGGCTGGAGGTGCTGAAGGGCATCACGCTCGAGGTCGATCGCGGCGAGGTGATGTGCATCCTTGGCCCGTCCGGCTCCGGCAAGTCGACGTTTCTGCGCTGTATCAACCACCTCGACAAGATCAACGCCGGCCGGCTGTACGTCGACGGAGACCTGGTCGGCTACCGGGAGCGGGGGGGCAAGCTGCATGAGCTGCCCGAGCGCGAGGTCGCACGCAAACGTGCGCAGGTGGGGATGGTCTTCCAGCACTTCCATCTTTTCCCACACATGACGGCGCTCGAGAACGTGATGCTGGCGCCGGTGCAGGTGGCGAAGGTCTCGCGTGACGAGGCTCGCAAGCGCGGACAAGACCTACTTGCGCGCGTCGGGCTTGCCGACAAGGTAGCCACGTACCCGGTGGCGTTGTCGGGTGGCCAGCAACAGCGGGTGGCTATCGCCCGGGCGCTCGCCATGCGCCCCAAGCTGATGCTCTTCGACGAGCCCACCTCGGCACTCGATCCCGAGCTGGTGGGGGAGGTACTCGAGGTCATTCGGCAGCTAGCACGCGACGGGATGACCATGATCGTGGTAACGCACGAGATGGGATTCGCGCGCGAGGTGGGCGACAAGGCGGTGTTCATGGACGACGGGGTCGTGGTCGAGTCCGGGAAGCCACAAGACGTACTCGGTTCGCCCAAGCAGGAGCGGACAAGGGCGTTCCTCTCGAAGGTGCTTTAGAAAAAGGGCTTCCGGCCGCCTGCCGTTCGGCGGGCGAGGGTAACCTCCGGCAATGGCCACAACCCCCGAGCACCGCACCATCGCGCCCATCACGGGACCCGAAGACGAACGGCGCTTCACGGACTCAGGGATCGAGGTCAAGCCCCTTTACACCGAATCCGACCTGTCGGCCGACGTCGATAAGCGGCTAGGTGAGCCGGGCGGGTACCCGTTCACGCGCGGCATCCATGCCGATATGTACCGCGGCCGCCTGTGGACGATGCGTCAGTACGCCGGGTACGCGAGCGCCAAGGAGTCCAACGAGCGCTACCGCTACCTGCTCGAGCATGGCTCTACCGGGCTGAGCATGGCCTTCGACCTGCCGACGCAGCTCGGACTTGACTCAGACGATCCGCGCTGCCTGGGCGAAGTCGGCCGCACCGGGGTCGCCATCGACACGATCGACGACATGCGGATCGCATTTGACGGCATCCCGCTTGATCAGGTTTCGACCTCGATGACGATCAACGCCCCGGCCGCCGTGTTGCTGCTCCTTTATGAGCTGGTGGGCGAGGAGCAGGGAGTGTCTCCCGAGCAGCTTCGCGGCACGACCCAGAACGACATCCTCAAGGAGTACATCGCCCGCGGCAACTTCATCTATCCCCCGGAGGGGGCCATCCGCCTGACCACGGACCTGTTCGCCTACTGCAACGAACGGGTTCCTCGGTGGAACACGATCTCCATCTCCGGTTACCACTTCCGCGAGAAGGGCTGCTCGGCGGTCCAGGAGGTGGCGTTCACGCTCGCCAACGGCATCGCCTACGTGCAGGCGGCGCTCGCCGCGGGGCTCCAGATCGATCGCTTCGCACCCCGCCTGGCGTTCTTCTTCAACGGCCACAACAACGTCTTTCAGGAGGTGGCCAAGTTCCGCGCCGCGAGGCGGATGTGGGCCCACATCATGCGCGAGCGCTTTGGCGCAAACGATGAGCGCTCCTGGCTGTTGCGCTTCCACACGCAGACTGGGGGCGTCACGCTCACAGCGCAGCAACCGGAGAACAACATCGTCCGCGTGGCTCTGCAGGGTTTCGCGGCGGTCTGCGGCGGGACCCAGTCGCTTCACACCAACGGCTTCGACGAGGCGCTGGCCCTGCCCACCGAACGCGCCGCCAAGATCGCGCTGCGTACTCAGCAGATCCTGGGCTACGAGTCCGGCGCGACTGACACCGTCGACCCGTTCGCAGGGTCTTACTTCGTCGAGGCACTCACCGACGAGATCGAAGACCGCGCCCGCGAGCTGATCGCCAAGATCGACGAGCTAGGGGGTTCGATCAACGCGATCGAATTCATGAAGGGCGAGATCGAGGAGTCGGCATTCGGCTATCACGAGCGCTATCGCAGCGGCCAGGACGTCGTGGTGGGCGTGAACAAGTTCGTCGAGGAATCGGTCGAGGTGCCGGACATCCTCCGCGTCGATCCCGAATCCGAACGCGACCAGGTGCAGCGGCTGAAGGCGTTCAAGGCCGACCGCGACCAGTCACTGGTGCAGCGGCGCCTGGAGGAGATCAGGGACTGCGCCCGTGGGAGCGAGAATCTCCTGCCGGTGCTGCGCGAGGCGCTGCGGGACCGCTGCTCGCTGGGTGAGGCCTGCGGCGCGATGCGCGACGTCTTCGGCGAATACAAGCCGACCTTTTGATCCGCGTTTTTTTGGCCGGTGCGACCGGTGTGATCGGATCGCGGCTCGTGCACTTGCTGGTCGCACGCGGCGATGCCGTAGCGGGGATGACGCGTTCCGTGGAGAACACGGGGATGCTGCGAGACCTGGGCGCCGAGCCGGTCGTATGCGACGTCTACGACGCCGATGCGCTCACCAGCGCGGTGAGTGCATTTGAGCCCGACCTCGTGATGCACCAGCTGACCGACCTTCCGGACGACATGAAGCGGCTCGCGCTCTACGTCAAGCGAAACAACCGGATCCGCACCGAGGGCACGCGCAACCTCGTAGCGGCGGCCCGCACGGCGGGCGCTAAACGCATGCTGGCCCAGAGCATCGCTTTCAAGCCGCCGGGCGTGGGCCGTTCGATCGCGGAGCACGAGCGCATGGTGCTCGACTTCGGCGGTGTTGTGCTGCGCTACGGCTGGTTCTACGGTCCCGGCGCCTATTCGGCCGAGGGTCGGCTCGTGCCGCGGCCTCGGATCCACGTCGACGAGGCGGCTCGACGGACCGTGGAACTGCTCGATGCCCCCTCCGGCGTGGTGGTGGTCGCAGAGTCCGCGTAGGGCTTTGCACCACGCTTCGCGGACTCGGCGCAGCTTTTTGTGCAGAGCCCGAGTAGGCGAGCCCGCATACCTACGGTCAGCGGGAAGGACTCCTTCGCGGTCGCACGAAACGGTTAGGCATGCGCGAGTCCAAGGCAAGCAGGACCCTTCTCAAGTCCCCGCCGGAGCTGTGGTCGGAGGTCTCGACCGCGACCTCTCTTCAGCGCCACATGGATCAGTTCGGCGAGATCCGCATCACCAAGCTCGAGCCCGAAACCGCCGTCGCCTGGGAGGGCGAGCACGCTCGCGGCACGATCACACTCGAGGTATCGGGCTGGGGAACGAAGGTAAGCCTGACCGCCGAGCCCACGGGGAACGGCGCTACGGACGCGACCAAACCCGAGGCGGCGAGCCAGGCTGAGCCGCAACCTGCCGACGATCGGGTCAAGCCGGCGGGTCTCGGCGAACGCGCTGAGCCGCAGCGCCTGGATGGGCGCGCGGAGCCGCGGCGGCTGGGCACTCGCGTCGAGCCGGAGCGCCCGGACATCCGCGTAGCGCCGGAGGGCCTGGGCACTCGCGCCGCGCCGGAGTCCGCCGGCCGTCCGGTCGAGCCCGAGCCCACGACGAGCGTCAAGCCGCCCGATGACGCGTCAACCCAACGTCCTCGCTGGGGCCGGCGGGTGGCGGAAGCGTTCAGGAAGTGGCTCAGCCCTCCGTTGGAGGAAGACGCGGTGCCGTCAGCTCCTAGCCCCGCTCAGGAGCCCGAACACCCGGCGGCGGAGCCCGGACATCCGGCCGCGCGGTCGACACACATAGTGCCGGAGCGCGACCGCCCTGTTGCCTCACCAAAGCTCCCGGCGACCTCAGACCCCAGTCCTCAGCAGGAGCCACCGCCTCAGATCGACGAAGCATCGACGGCCGCCCTCGATGCGACGCTGGACAGCCTGGGCCAGGCGCACCACCGCCCCTTCTCACGGGCGTAGCCTGGCGCCGGGCAGGGATGCCCGGCGCAACCGACCATGCGGCTCGGCCCGCTCGGCATCCGGCCTCGCCAAAACGGGCCGGCCGCATGTCGTCCGGCTGGACGACGGCGCCGCAGGCGCCGGCCCCTCACTAGACTCGCGCGCCACGATGCGCGTCAAGGCGCCCGAGACCTACGAAGAGAAGCTCGCCCAGCTTCAGGAGATACGCGACGAGGCGGTCCACGCGGGCAGCCAGGCCGCGGTGGCCAAGCAGCACGAACGGGGCAAGTTCACCGCGCGAGAGCGGGTTGACAAGCTGCTCGACCAGGGCTCCTTCCAGGAGCTCGACACGTTCGTGCGCCACCGCACCTACGACTTCGAAATGCAGAAGAACCAGCCCTACGGCGACGCCGTCGTCACCGGTCACGGCACCATCGACGGTCGACGTGTATGCGTCTTCAGCCAGGACTTCACCGTCTTTGGCGGCTCGCTGGGGGAGGTGATGGGCGAGAAAATGTGCAAGATCATGGATCTCGCGGCCCGGATCGGCTGCCCCGTGATCGGGATCAACGATTCGGGGGGTGCTCGGATCCAGGAGGGAGTCGTCTCGCTGGGCGCCTACGGCGACGTATTCGTGCGCAACGTCCGCTGTTCGGGGGTGATTCCCCAGATCAGCCTCATCATGGGCCCATGCGCCGGAGGAGCGGTCTACTCGCCGGCCATGACCGACTTCATCTTCATGGTCAAGGAGACCTCACACATGTTCATCACCGGCCCCGACGTGATAAAGGCGGTCACGGGCGAGGCGGTCGGCTTCGAGGAGCTGGGTGGGGCCATGTCGCACAACGCCAAGTCGGGCGTCGCGCACTTCGCGTGCGATGACGAGTATCAGTGTCTGGAGGACACCCGCTACCTGCTCTCGTTTTTGCCGCAGAACAACCTCGAGACGGCGCCCAGGGTGCAGCCCACCGACGACCCGGACAGGCAGGAGCCCGAGCTTGACCACGTGGTGCCCGACAACCCCAACAAGCCCTACGACATGCGCGACGCGGTTCGGCTGATCGTGGACGACGGCGATTTCTTCGAAGTCCATGAGCACTACGCCCGCAACATCGTGTGCGGCTTCGCCCGCCTTAACGGATACGCGGTTGGCGTCGTCGGCAACCAGCCCTCGCAGCTCGCGGGCGTCCTAGATATCGACTCCTCGTGCAAGGCCGCCCGGTTCGTGCGCACGTGCGACGCGTTCAACATCCCCCTGATCACCTTCTGTGACGTTCCGGGCTTCTTGCCCGGCACCAACCAGGAGTGGGGCGGCATCATCCGCCACGGCGCCAAGCTCCTCTACGCCTATACCGAGGCCACCGTGCCGAAGATCACGATCATCACGCGCAAGGCATATGGCGGCGCGTATGACGTCATGGCCTCCAAGCACATGCTCGCGGACTTCAATTTCGCCTGGCCGACGGCAGAGGTCGCGGTGATGGGGCCGGATGGGGCGGTCAACATCATCTATCGCCGGGACATCAACGCCTCGCCGACGCCCGACAACCGCCGTCAGAAGCTGATCAACGACTACCGGGCTCACTTCGCCAACCCCTACGTGGCCGCCGAGCGCGGCTACCTCGACGACGTGATCGTCCCCCACGAAACGCGACCCAAGATCATCATCGCGCTGGAGACGCTTCAGACCAAGCGCGAAGTGGGTCCGCGGCGCAAACACGGCAACATCCCTTTGTGAAAAGGCGCGCTTCCGCGCGCTTTTGACACATGTTGGGTCTTGATTGGTTACAGGGACCCGGGCCATTCTTGGGTGTGGCGGGTTTATGTCCATCGTGTTTCGGAAACCGAAACTGAATCGACAGCGCGCAGGTCATGCACGAGGGTGACGCGGTCCTCGCCGATCTGAGAATGGTGCTGGAACGTGCGGCGCCGACAGGCGAGCTGAGGAGCTACAGCCTCACCGTCTGCGCCTTCACCCTTGCCTCGCGCCACGCCTCAAACGCCGCCGTGGCCACCGCGAGGTCCTGGATTGCCAGGCCGGTCGAATCGAACAGCGTGACCGCCTCGGTGTCGGGCCTCCCCGGCGCGTCGCCGCTCAGGACCGCGCCCAGCTCGGTCACCCTCGCGCGGGACACGACGCCGGCATCGACGGCGGCCGTGAGCTCACCGCCGTGTGAGGCCTGCTCCCACTCGTCGCAGAAGAGGGCGCACGACGAGACGGCTTGCACCGTCGCCTCCGCTTTCCCCGGGCCATCGGCGCCCAGCATGTTCAGATGAAGCCCGGGACGAAGGTCGCCTACTTCGACCACGGGCGAGATTCCCGGCGTGACGCAGCAGATAATGTCGCACTCCAGCGCGGCGGCGCGGGCTCCTGCCCGCCAGCCCGTTCCCAGTTCGTCCGCCAACCGCGCGGCCGCTCGCTCATCGACGTCGTAGCAGACTCCCCCGCCCAGATCCGCCGCGACCAGGCATCGAGCCGCCCACGCACCGTGAAGCCCGCAACCCACGATCCCGATCGATCGCGCACCGGTAGGCGCGAGCGCCTCGCTGGCCACCGCCGCGACGGCGCCGGTGCGTAGCGCGGTGACAGAGCGGCCGTCGAGAATCATGAGCAACTCGCCGGTCCCCGCATCAGACAGACAGATCAGCCCGGTCACGGTGGGTAGGCCTCGGGCCGGGTTGCCGGGGAACGAAGTCACCCACTTCAAGAGAGCGAACCCGTCGCCCCTGGCCGGCATCGCGCGAAAGTCGCCGAGTGGTGGGCTTTGCAGGTAGACCTTTGGCGGCATGTGCCATTCGCCGTGGTGGAAACGGACGAGCGCCTCGCGGACACGTTCGATGGCGAGCGCTGGGGGCACCGCCGCCAGGACGGCATCGTGGTCTAGCACCGGGACCTCGGGCACGGTCGGCCACGATAGCCTCGCTCCCCATGAACCGGCGTCCGCAGCTGCACATCGTCGCGCCTACTGCATCCGCCGAGGAGGCGGCCGCCGTCGTGGCCGCCCTCGAGCGGTTCATGCGCGAGACGGCCCCACCGGCGGTGGCGCCTGCGCCTCGCCCGAGCGTGTGGCAGCAGGCCGCATTGCGAGAGGGAGTCTCGAGGCAGCCGGACCTGCCGCCGCGCTGGGCGCCCTGGGGGTAGGCGCGCGCCTGCCACCGCCCTGGGCGCCCTGGGCTTAGGCGCGCGCACAAAGCACAAGCCCAGCCGACCACAATCGACACCCGCCCTAAATACCTGTAAGCCGACTGGCTTTGATACTTTTACGTCCTCCGTGCCCCCGACGGAAGGACGAGTGTGGGATCCGTATCGCCTGAGACCGAAAGCACAGCGCGGCTCGGGTCGCTGGACAACCCAGAGCAGATCGAGGACGTCCCCGGCCACATCATCCCGATACTCGAGCGTGAGTTCGACGACTTCGACACGGAGTCGACCCGCTTTCTCCGCGGCGATCTCGACGGCGAGGAGTTCACCAAGTTCCGCCTCAAGCAGGGCGTCTACGGCCAGCGTCAGCCCGACCGCCAGATGGTGCGGGTCAAGCTGCCCCTGGGCGGCGTGACCCCTCGACAGCTCGAGGCGTTCGCAGACGGAATCGAAAAGTACGTGCCGCTGCGAAAGGGCCACATCACCACGCGGCAGAACATCCAGATGCACCACGTCCCGCTCGAGGACGCGGCGAAACTGATCCGCGAACTCGGAGACGCCGGCCTCTCCAGCCGCGAGGGATGCGGGAACACCATGCGCAATGTCACCGGCGACCCGCGCGCCGGGACATTGAGCGGAGAGGTGTTTGACATCACCCCGTACGCCGGGGCGTACGTCCGCTACTTCGTGCGGCATCCGACGACTCAGGCAATGCCGCGCAAGGTCAAAACGGCCTTTGCCGCAACCGACGCCGACAACGCGATCACGCGGATCCACGACGTCGCCTTCCTACCGCGGATCAGAGACGGCGTGCGCGGCGTCGAAATGCGCGTCGGCGGGGGAACCTCCATCATGCCGCGCCTGGCGCCGACGCTGTATGAGTTCGTCGAGCTCGACAACGGCGAGTACCTGAAGGTGACCGAGGCGTGCATGCGGATCTTCGACCGCCAGGACTGGCTGCGCGTCAATCGCGCGAGGGCCCGCATCAAGGTCCTGGTCGACAAGATCGGGATCGACGAATTCCGCGCCCTCGTCGAGGAGGAGCTGCGCGGCGACTGGGTCAAGGAGCGCGACTTTTCGTTGGATCGGATCGTGTTCGAGCACGACGAGGAGGCCAACGCTCCGGCGCCGCGAACAGATCATGCGAGCCCCAACGGCGACCACCGTGAATTTGACCGCTTCCTTGACACGAACGTGCAGCGCCAACGGCAGCGGGGTTTCTCCACAGTCGAGGTCAACGTTCGCCGAGGCGACCTCGATCCCGGGCAGTTCCGCGGTTTGGCCGAGATCATCGGGGAGTACAGCGGTGGCTACGCGCGGACGACCGTCCACCAAAATCTGATCTTGCGCTGGGTCCGCGACGAAGCCGTTTACGAGGTGTGGCGCGCGCTGTGCGGGCTCTCGCTCGGCGAGGCCGGCGCCGACGAGATCACAGACGTCGTCAGCTGCCCCGGGACCGACTCATGCAAGCTCGGCATCACCAGCTCGATGGGGCTCAACCAGGCCATCCACGAGCGCCTCGTCCAAATGGAGATCAACGACGAGCTGACGCGGCGAATCCACATCAAGATGAGCGGCTGCCCGAACGGCTGCGGGCAGCACCACATCGCCAACATCGGCTTCTACGGCGCCTCGATCAAGGCGGGCGGGCACGCCATTCCCGCTTACATTCCGCATATCGGGGGCGCTTACGAAGGCGGTGAGGTTCGCTACGGTCAGCGCCTCAAAGCGCGGCTTCCCGCAAAGCGCGTCCCTGATGCGATCGAGCGGTGGGTCCGCTTCTACCAGGAAAAGCGAGAGCCCAATGAGGCCTTCAACGCGTTCGCGCAGCGCGCCGGGACGAAGAGCTTCGAGGAGCTGGTCAGTGATCTTGCGCTGCCGGTGGAGTTCAACCTGGAGAATATGAACCACTTCATTGACTGGGAGCGGTCAGCGCCGTTTGAGGTGATCCGTGGCGAGGGCGAGTGTGCCGTCTAACCTTCAGCGCTCCGTAACCCGGTCAACTACCACCGATTTCGTAACCCGGTCAACCCCCGATTCCGTAACCCGGTCGCCCGCTACGCATAGAGTGCTTCAGACCAGATGAGCATCGCAATCCCCGATCTCGAGCAGGCCAGCGCCGAGGACGTCCTGGCCTACGCCGTTGACCGCTTCCATCCGCGGTTGACGTTGGCGTGCTCTTTCCAGAAAGAGGAGTCGGTGCTGCTGCACATGCTCACGCAGATCGAGGCCTCGCCGCGAAGCTTCGTGATCGACACGGGAGTGCTGTTCCCCGAGACCTACACCACCTGGCGCGAATTCGAGGGCCGCTTCGGCGTGCGCGTCGAGGTCTTCGACGCTTCGAGCAGGAACGGCCCGTGGGGGCCGGACAACTGTTGCGGTGCAGCCAAGGTGCAGGCGCTCGAGCGCGCACTTGCAGAAGTCGATGCATGGATTACCGGGGTCCGCCGCGAGCAAGCGAACACCCGCGCCGACGCGGCCAAGCTCGAGATGGACGAGCGACGGGGAATCTGGAAGGTCAACCCGCTTGCCGACTGGTCAGAGCACGACATCTGGCGCTACATCAACCGCCACGATCTCCCCTACCACCCGCTTCACGATCGGGGCTACAGCTCGATCGGTTGCGCCCCCTGCACCTTGCCCGGAGAGGGCCGCGATGGCCGCTGGGCCGGTCAAGACAAGACCGAGTGCGGAATCCACCTGTAGGCCGCACGGCCCTAGGGCGTCCCCTGGCGCCCGCTAAAGTCTCGCGGCGCCGATGTTCTCGAAGGTCCTGATCGCAAACCGCGGCGAGATCGCGGTCAGAGTCATCCGCGCGTGCGAGGAGCTCGGCGTCGCGACCGTTGCCGTCTACTCCGAGCTCGATCGAGACGCGCTGCACGTCAAGCGCGCCCAGGAGGCCTATCTGCTCGGTCCGGGCCCCGCGGCCGAGAGCTATCTGGCGATCGACAAGCTGCTTGAGGTGATCGAAAGGTCCGGTGCCGAGGCGGTCCACCCTGGCTACGGCTTCCTGGCCGAGAACGCGGCCTTCGCCGCGGCGCTGGAGGAGCGTGGGGTCACCTTCATCGGGCCGCCGTCCAAGGCAATCGAGGCCATGGGCTCCAAGACCCGCGCCCGCGAGCTGATGTCGGAGGCAGGGGTCCCGATCGTCCCGGGCACCACCGAGCCCGTGAGTTCGATCGACGAGGCCCGCAAGCTGATTGCGGAGACCATCGGCTACCCGGTGGCGGTGAAGGCCGCAGGCGGTGGCGGTGGCAAGGGCTTTCGCGTGGCATTGTCCGAGGACGAACTCGCCGCCGCCTTCGAGGGAGCCTCGCGCGAGGGCGAGAAGTTCTTCTCGGATGCCACCGTCTACCTCGAGCGCTACCTGCACGACCCCCGTCACGTGGAGGTCCAGGTGCTCGCCGACACGCACGGCAACGTGATCCATCTCGGAGAGCGCGACTGTTCGCTGCAGCGTCGCCACCAGAAGCTGATCGAGGAGGCTCCGGCGCCGGCGGTAGGCGATGAGCTGCGCGCCCGCATCGGCGAGATCGCGACCGAGGCCGCCGCGGCGGTCGACTACACGGGAGCCGGCACGGTCGAGGGTCTGCTCGTGACCCACGAGGGCGACGATGAAGCCGAGTACTTCTTCTTGGAGATGAACACGCGCGTCCAGGTCGAGCACCCCGTGACCGAACTCGTCACGGGCATCGACATCGTCAAAGAGGGGATCCGAGTGGCGGCTGGGGAGCAACTGTCGATCTCGCAGGAAGACATCCAACTGCGCGGGCACGCGATCGAGTGCCGCATCAACGCCGAGGACGCCAGCAAGAACTTCGCCCCTGCACCGGGACACATCGCCGGCTATCGAGAGCCCTCCGGACCAGGAGTGCGCGTGGACTCGGGTGTCGAGCCAGGGTCCGAGATCTCGCCGATGTACGACCCCATCATCGCCAAGCTGATCGTCTGGGACGTCGACCGCGAGCAGGCCACCGCGCGCATGGTGAGGGCGCTGCGCGAGTACGAGATCGGCGAGTGCAAGACACTCCTGCCCTTCCATGAGGCAATCCTGCAGACGCGCCAATGGGCCGACGCCGAGACCTGTCGCGACCTGATCGAGGACCGCGAGTGGCTCAAATCGCTCGGCTTCCCGAAACCCGCCGAAAAGGAAGCCGATCAGGCCGCGTCCTTGGAGCAGAGCTACACGGTGGAGGTCTCGGGCAAGCGCTTCGACGTGAAGGTCATTGGACCGCCATTCGGGGGCGGTGCCCACAGCAATGGAGCGGGTCCGGCGGGCGCCGTCCCGACCGCTGCCTCGCCGGCGCGCCGCGCGCCGCGCCGCTCAGGGCGGGGCGGGGGCGGCGCCGGCGGCGGGGGAGCCGACGAGATCACTTCGCCGATTCAAGGCACCGTGCTGAAAGTGGCGGTGCAGGAGGGCGCGACGATCGAGGAGGGCGCACTTATCGCCGTGATCGAGGCGATGAAGATGGAGAATGAGATCACCGCCCACAAGTCGGGCACGATCTCAAAGCTTCCCATCTCTGCGGGCAGCCCGGTGGCCACCGGCGACACGCTGGCCGTGATCTCGTAGCGACGTGGCCCTAAGACGCCCCGATCAGCTTCGCGGCCTCGCGTAGATTCGACACCTCGGCGTCGGGCTTCTTCTGCCCCGCTTCGAGCGCGTCGTGCGAGCGGTTGACCCAAACCACCGGCACCTTTTTCTTGAGGCACGGCGCCACGTCGTAGTAGTAGCTGGCGGCGACGTGCACCCAGCCCCGCTTTCCGCCGATTCGCCGCTCGCACTCGTTGAAATGTGCTGGATCCGGCTTGTACGAGCGGACCTGCTGCGCCGTTACGACGAGATCGAAGTCGAGCGGCATATGACGGCGCGTCTGACCGAGCAGCTTGTCGTCGATGTTCGAGATCAGGCCCACTTTGTGTTTCTTGGCGATCTTCTGTAGGACCGAGTTGGTCTCCTTGAACGGCGGCCAGCGCTGAATCGAGTCAGGAAGGAACCCCGAACGCGATGGCTCGAGTGGCCAGCCCAGCCGTCTGGCGATCTGGATCGCCGTCCTGCGCAGCACCTCGGCGTAGAGCTCGTAAGAGCCCGCCTGAATCTGCTGCTGGATCTCGTAGAAGAGCGGGATCAGCTCCTCGCGCTCGATCGTGAAGCCATCCCGCTCCGCTTCGGCCCGGAACGCTTCATAGGCCCCCGTCTCCCAGTCGATCAGGGTGCCGTAGACGTCAAAGGTGACAAATGTGACGTTCTTAGGGAGCGCCATGGCGCGGGCATAATGCCACAGCGCGTCCAAAGGGCCACCTTTTGAGGGCTTTCAATACAGTGGCCTTCATGGCTTCATTGGCGCCTACGCGGCCTGACTAGATGGATCTGCTCGAGTATCAGGGCAAGCAACTGTTCGCTCGTCACGGCGTTCCGGTGCCGAACGGGCGGCCGGCGCAGACCGTCGAGGAGGCGGTCAAGGCCGCCGACGAGATCGGGTATCCATGCGTGGTTAAGGCTCAGGTCCAGATCGGCGGCCGTGGCAAGGCGGGAGGGATCAAGGTCGCGCAGGACGGGACCGAGGCGCAGTCCTACGCCGAGGCGATCCTGGGAATGGATATTCGCGGGCTCACCGTGCACGAGCTGTGGATTGAACGCGCCTCGCAGATCGAAGCCGAGTACTACGCGTCGGTGATCTTCGACCGCTCCGAGAAGGCACCACTGGTGATGCTCTCAACCAAGGGGGGCATGGACATCGAGCAGGTCGCCGATCAGGATCCGGAGGCGATCGCGCGCCTGCACGTCGATCCACTGTTGGGGTTTCAGGACTTCCACGGCCGCAGGCTTTGCTTCGAGGGCGGCGTTGACGCCGACGTCGTCCGGCCGGTCTCCGCGATGCTGGGCAAGCTGTACGAGGTGTTCATCGCCGAGGAGGCCACTTTGGTCGAGGTCAACCCGATGATCGTGACCCCGCCCATGGAAGACGGCAGGCGGGCCGTGCGGGCGCTCGACGCGAAGGTCACGCTCGACGACAACGCCCTCTTCCGCCACCCGGAGAATGCGGCATTGCGTGACCTCTCGGCCGAGGATCCCCAGGAACGGATGGCCAAGGAGCGCGGACTCACATACGTCAAGCTCGACGGCGACATCGGCATTCTCGGCAACGGCGCGGGACTTGTGATGTCGACCCTCGACGTGGTGGCCCAGGCCGATGGCTCGCCCGCAAATTTCCTGGATGCCGGCGGCGGCTCGAAGGCGGACGCGATCACCAGCGCCGTCGAGGTGATCCTCTCCAACCCAAAGGTCAAGGCAGTTCTGTTCAACATCTTCGGTGGGATCACCCGCGGGGACGAGGTCGCGAAGGGGCTGATCGAGGCCTTCGCCGCGGTAAAACCCCAGGTGCCGTTCGTCATACGCCTTGAGGGCACCAATCAGGAGGAGGGGCAGCGCCTCCTCTCCGAGGCGAACCTTCCGAATGTGGTCACTGAACCGACGATGGACGGAGCCGCGCGGAAAGTCGTCGAGCTGGCTCGAGCATGAGCATCCTCATCGACGAGAACACTCGCCTGTGCGTGTCGGGAATCACCGGTCGCGAAGGCACGTTTCACTCGCTGCGCAACCGCGACTACGGGACCCAGGTCGTGTCCGGCGTGACTCCCGGCAAGGGCGGCCAGGACGTGGAGGGGATTCCGGTCTTCAACACCTTTCACGAGGCGGTGTCGGCCACAGCGGCCAACGCCGCGATGATCTTCGTCCCCCCGCGCTTCGCGGCCGACTCGATCCTGGAGGCCGAGGACGCCGGCGTCGAGCTGATCGTCGCCATCACGGAGGGCATACCCGCGCACGACGAACTGCGCGTCTACAACGCGCTGAGGAAGAACGGCCGCTCGCGACTGATCGGCCCGAACTGTCCCGGCGTCCTGTCTCCCGGCAAGGCAAACGTCGGCATCATTCCGGCCGCGTTCTTCAAGCAGGGCAACGTGGGCGTGGTCTCGCGCTCGGGGACGCTCACCTACCAGATCGGGAACGTGATCGCCCAGCAGGGCTTCGGCAACTCGACGATCGTGGGCATCGGCGGCGATCCCGTCCCGGGCACCGACTTCACCGACGTGCTCGAGCTGTTCGAGGCCGATCCGGACACGGAGCTGGTCGTGATGTGCGGTGAGATCGGCGGTGATGCGGAGGAACGCGCCGCCGAATTCATCGCAGAGCGGATGAGCAAACCGGTCGTCGCCTACATCGCCGGCTTCACGGCTCCCCCGGGCAAGACCATGGGACACGCGGGTGCGATCGTCTCGGGCTCCAGGGGAACCGCCGCGGCGAAGGCCGACGCGCTCGAGAGCAAGGGGGTGCGCGTTGGGCGCACGCCGACCGGTGTGGCCGAGCTCGCGGCCTCACTTCTGGGGGCCGAAGCCACGGGTACTCTTCCCTGACGATGGCAGCACAGATCTCCTTCGCTCGAGGCGCTCCCTCGCTTGACATCGTCGACGTGGAGGGGCTCCGCGCCGCCGCGGAAAGCGCGTTTCGCTCCGACCCAGCAGGGATGACCGCCTACGGGACGGCGGTCGGATATCGGCCGCTTCGTGCGTGGATAGCCGAGCAACACGGCGTGGCGCCAGAGCAAGTGCTCGTCACCAACGGGTCGATGCAGGCCGATGCATTCCTCTTCGACGCACTGGTGCGGCCCGGGGACACAGTGGTGGTGGAGCGCCCGACCTACGACCGCACGCTGAAGTCCCTGCGCCAGCGCGACGCAGACGTGCGGATGGTCGAGCTCGAGCCCGACGGCATCGACGTCGCGGCGCTCGAGCGAGTTCTGATCGCCGGCACCGCGCCCAAGCTCGCGCACATCATCCCCAACTTCCAGAACCCGGCCGGCTACACGCTGTCGGCCGCGAAGCGCGAGCAGCTGTTGTCGCTCGCGCGCGCCTTCGGCTTCACGATTTTTGAGGACGATCCCTACGGCAGGCTGCGGTTTGAGGGCGAGTCGCTACCGACGATGTTTTCGCTCGGCGGTGACGTCGTCGTCTATGCGTCGTCGTTTTCGAAGACCGTGTGTCCTGGTATCCGGGTGGGATACCTGGTTGGCGCCGAAGAAGTGATCGCCCGGATCACGAAGCTCGCGACCAGTGCCTACATCTCGCCCAACATGGTTGCGCAGGCGATCGTGTTCGAGTTCTGCCGCTCGGGTGCCCTCGAACGCTCCATCGAGACGGTCAAGGACGCCCTGCGCGAGCGCGCCCGGACCCTTTGTGAAGCGCTTACAGAGCTGCTTCCCGAGGCGCGGTTCGTCGCGCCTCAGGGCGGCTACTTCTTGTGGGTGGATCTTCCGCGGGGGACCGATGTGACGCGCCTGTTCGACGCGGCCGCTCGCAGAGGGGTTCAGTTCGTCAAGGGCGAAGACTTCGTGCTCGAGGGAGGCGAATCGAGTCTGCGCCTGGCCTATTCGGGTGTGACGCCGGACGAGATCGAGGAGGGCGTGCGGCGGTTGGCAGACGCGTACGCGGAGGTCGCGGTCATGGCGGAGCCGGCGGCGGGAGCCCCGGCGGGCTAGCGGTCGCGCGGTGGCCGCTAGCGGTTGCGCGGCAGAAACTCGAACTCGATCACCTCGCCTCCCGCTACCCCCAGCGCGGCGGCGAGTTCTTGCGCGCTCTCTAGCCGCCCCGCCAGCCGCCGCCCATCGCATCGCACGGAGATGGCGTGGGCGCGAAACGGCCATGGGTCGAGGGCAAGCGTGCCAGGCCGCGGCCCGCGCTCGATCTCGATGTCGACTGCATCTCGCGCCGTCGGCACGTCGCGCGCCGTTCGCCCAGCCCAGTCCAGACACACCGCGAGCGACAGAAAGTCCCAGGTCCACACGAGCTGGCTGTTGCGCTGCAGCGTTTGGTCGCCGACCCATGGTCGGCTGACCGAATCGGTTGAAAGCGCCTCGATCAGGCCTCGCTGCAAGGCCTGTTGACGCTCCAGATATGAGCGCACGGCATCCGCCTGCTCAGGCGCAAGCTGCTCGAGGTTGCGCCGTCCGTATAGACGCGCGCCGTGCATCGAGACCAAAAGCGCCGCATAGCGGCTCTGAACAAGCAGCCGCTGCGGCGCGGCATCCCAAAGACCCAGATGGACCTCGAGAGGCATCTCGAGGAAGGAATAGGGCAGGCCCGTCTCAGGGTTGAAGGTGGGGTCGCGGTCCCAGCCCGCCATCCCGATGTCGTGCTGCTCGGCGGCGAGACACACCTCCTCCCAGGGCTCCGGCGGAGGGAATCTGTCGTTACCCCATGCGCGCGCCAGTTGGCCGGAAATCCACGCGTGCGATTGCTGGGGGATCGCCAGCACCGAGGGACCTTCGCTTCGCAGCAGCATTAGTGTGGCGTCCTTTTCAGGACCGCCAAATCAGGCATTACCGTCCGTAGCGCTCGTGGCCCAGCACTAACTGCTCGGGCAGCGCGATCCGCGGCGGCGGGGAGGGATCCGCCAACACGGAAACCGTCTCGGCCACCGATGCCGTCACCGTGGCGGTGTGGCCGTTGCTTTGGACCTTGACTACCTCGCCGTCGTTTGAGACGACCTCCCCCTCGAGCCCCGGATCGAGGCCCTCTTGTTTGAGGTAGTGCAGGAGGTCCTCGGCCTCGTTCTCGAAGCGCAGGATCGTGACCATCGTCCCCGGGGAGCAATCCGCCAACAGGACGCCGTCGATCCGCTCGCCGACACGGATGGGATGCCCGTGAGGACAGGTCTTCGCGTCGCCCACCGTGGCCCGGACATACGCCTCGAACCGCGGGGTCATGGCGTGCTCGAGGTGCTCGGCCTCCTCGTGCACGTCGTCCCAGGGCACCCCCACGACGTCTGTCAAAAAGCGCTCGATCATGCGATGGCGGCTGACGATGTGCTCGGCGTGGTGCCTCCCCGCTTCGGTGAAGTCGATCAGACGCTCCGAATCGCGGACGATGTAGCCGTCGCGCTCGAGCCGCCCGAGCATTTCGTGAACCGTCGGAGCCGAGAGCTGCATGGCGCGCGCCAGGTTCGCGCCCGTCATGGGCAGGCCTGCCTCGAATAGCCAGAAGAGACGCTCCAGATACTCCTCTTCGGCTACGGTCGCATGATCGTCGGCCACGGCGTGATCGTACAGCTACCATCGCGGCGGTCTGAGTCCTTCCCGCCGTGGGTTCCGTTGCGATGAATTTGCCGCTCCAACCGCCTCTACAGCCGCAGCTCGCGCGTTCCGCCAAGGAGCTCCCCGTCGGCGAGCAATGGTGTTACGAGCCGAAGTACGACGGATTCAGGGCGATCGCGTTCGTTGACGGCGAGGAGATGGTGCTGCAGTCCCGCGGAGGCAAGCCACTCGATCGCTACTTCCCCGAGTTGTCGTTCCCGCCGGGTCGTTACGTGCTCGACGGGGAGGTGGTGATCGACGGCGATGACGGCGGTCAGGATTTCGACGCGCTCTCACAGCGGATCCATCCCGCCCGTTCCCGGATTGAGCGGCTCGCGCATGAGACGCCGGCGCGCTACATCGCCTTCGACCTGCTGGCTGAAGGCGATCGGTCGCTGCTCGAGACGCCATTTGCGGACAGGCGAGCCTCGCTCGAGGCGCTGCTGCAGGACGATCACGTGGCGCTGACTCCCGCGACAAGAGCGCCTGACCAGGCCGAGCCGTGGCTGCGCAGCGGAGAGGGCGTCGTGGCCAAGGACGTCGACGCCGCGTACCGCCCCGGCGAGCGCAAAGGCATGGTCAAGGTCAAGCGAGTGCGCACGATCGACGCGGTCGTCGCCGGCTACCGCCCGGGGAAGGAGCCCGACACGGTGGGCTCTTTGATCTTAGGCCTGTATGGCCCGGGCGGGAGGCTGCACGTGGTCGGTCACTCCTCGGGTCTGCGGGCGGCCGAGAAGCGGGCGCTCGTCCACAAGCTCGAGCCCTACCAGACCGGCAAGCGCGGACACGGCGACCCCAGCCGCTGGAAGAGCGAGAAGGAGCTCGAGTGGATCGAGCTGCGGCCCGAGCTGGTCGTCGAGGTGACATTCGATCACGTGAGCGGCGGGCGCATCCGCCACGGCACCCGGATCCTGCGCTGGCGCGAGGACAAGGCGCCCCGTGACTGTCTGCTTGAGCAGATGAGCAGCTAGGGCCCTTAGGCCCTTGGCGCCACGATGACGATTCGCGGCGTTCCGAGTACGGTGCTCGTGGCACCCGACGCCTTCAAGGGAACTTTCGCCGCCGACGAGATCGCCGCCGCGGTGGGCCGCGGGCTCGAGACGGCGGGGGCGCCGGTGGAGCTCTGTCCGATCGCCGACGGCGGTGAGGGAACCCTCGAGGTGCTGGTCGCCGCGCTGGGCGCCGAGCTTTGCCAAGCCGCTGTCCACGATCCGCTTGACCGTCCGATTGACGCCGAGTTCGGCCTGATTGCCCGCCGGCGCGGCGGGGCTACGGCGATCGTCGAGGCGGCACGGGCCAGCGGTCTCGGTCTGGTAGCGCCGCGAGACCGCGCCCCCCTGGCTGCGACGACACGCGGGACCGGCGAGCTGATCGTCGCCGCGCTCGCCGCGGGCGCCGAAAGCATCCTCTTGGGAGTCGGCGGCACGGCCACGACCGACGGCGGCTCGGGCGCCGTTCAGGCGATCCACGCGGCGGGCGGACTGAGGTCGGCGAGTCTGACCGTGCTGTGCGACGTGCAGACTCGGTTCGAGAGCGCGGCGCGCGTGTTTGCGCCGCAGAAGGGAGCCGACCCTGCCCAGGTTCGGCGGCTCAGCGCCCGGCTCCACGCGATCGCCCGTCGCCTCCCCCGCGACCCCCGCGGGATTCCCATGACCGGCGCCGCCGGGGGACTTGCAGGGGGGCTGTGGGCAGCCTTCGGCGCCGAGCTGCGACCAGGGGCGATCGCGGTGCTCGAGACGCTCGGCTTCGACCAGCGGCTGCGCGCCGCGCGTGCCGTCGTCGCCGGCGAGGGAAGGCTGGACCGCCAGAGCCTCGCGGGCAAGGCGCTGTCCGAGGTGGCGACGCGGGCCCGGCAGACGGGCGTGCCGTGCCACGCGATCGTTGGCTCCAACAAGCTGGACGATTTCGAAAAGCGGATCCTCGATCTGCAGGTGGTGCTCGAGGCGACCACGCTTCAGCAACTCGAGCGCGCGGGGCGGCAACTCGCCGCCATTTTGTAGTTGCCGTCGGCACATGTGCCGACGGCCCGGCCGGAACATGGTCCGGCCGGCGGGTGCGCGCATGCGCGCACCCGATCAATTGGAGGATGGGCGTCATCGGTACAAAGGACTTATGAGCTTCGAGTCGGCCACCACCACCGCGGAGCGGGCAGACCACGTCCCCACGGCGGGCGCCGACAGCTGGCTCGGGCTCGTCCGGCACCCGGGCTACGCGCGCTACTTCCTCGCGGTCGCGCTCGCGCGTGTCCCGACCACCATGTGGGGAGTCGCCGTCGCCCTTCTGGTGTTGTCCCGTACGGGCAGCCTGTCGTTGGCGGGCGTCACGGTCGCCGCGGGATCCCTCCCCGCCGCGCTCACCGGCCCGCTGTTGGGCGCCTGGTTGGACATCACACGCAGCCGCAGGATGCTGATCGCGCTCGATCAGCTGACGGCGATCGCCGCGCTCATCGGCATTCTGCTGCTCGCCGGCCACGGGCCAGACTGGACGATCCCCGTCTTGGCCGTGGCGTACGGCTTGACGAGTCCGCTCTCGATGGGCGCCTTCCGCAGCGTGCTGCCCGAGCTGATTAGGCCTCAGCTATTGCCAAAGGCGAACACGATGGAGGCGACGAGCATCAATCTTGCCTACATCACCCGCTGTGGCGGGGGCGGTCGCCGGAACCGCTGGGGCCGCGGCGGCCGTGGAGGTCCAGATCGGGCTGTTCGCGGCGACGATCGCCCTGACCGCCACTGCCCGGGTCTTTGAGCTACGCCCCTCGAGCCGGCCGAGCGGCGGACTGTTCGGGTCCGCTCGCGATGGGCTTGCAGCGCTGTGGAGCATCGTCCCGCTCAGAGCGGTCTCGGCGTCCTCGCTCTTCTCGGTGATGGGCTGGGGCTCGCTGAACGTCGGCTTTCCCGCGTATGCGATCGCTGTCAATGCCGGCGCCCACGCCTCCGGCTATCTATGGGCCGCCGTGTCGGTCGGGTCGGCGGTCAGCGCCTTTGCCTTCGCGAGATTGGCCGCTCGGCTGTCCACCGTCGTGTTGATGGCAGGCTCGTCGTTGGCGATGGGGTGCTCGGCGCTGCTGTGGCCGCTGGCGTCAGACCTCCCCGTAGCGCTCGTGCTGGTGACGCTCACCGGGGTGCTCGAGGGACCTGCACTGGCGGCTTTCTTCACCGTCAGGCAGCGCTTTACGCCCGCGCACCTCCGCGGCCAGGTGTTCTCAACCGTCGGCAGCGTGACGCTCGCGGGAATGGCGATCGGGTCTGCTTTGGCGGGCCCTGTTCACGCCGCCCTGGGCACCGATGCCACGCTGTTGGCCTTTGCGGCGTTTCAGTTCGCGAGCGCCGCCTGCCTGCTCCCCGCGAGAGCCGTGCTCCGCGGCACCGAAGCCCACGCCTGACTCAGTTCCAGAGTGCGTGAAGCGTGGATGGTTTGCGGAAGACGATCCCGCGAATCTGTGGCGGTCGGGCAGGATCGAGCCGCAGCCGGGACAGCCGGGCCAGCAACTGTGAAAGGCCTGTCTGCGCCTCCAGGCGGGCGAGGTGGATACCCAGGCAGACGTGAGCGCCCTGCGCGAAGGCGATGTGGCGGCGGGAGTTGCCACGACGGACATCGAAACTGTTGGCGTCGCTGAAGACGGCCCGATCTCGGTTGGCGGCCGCGATCGAGACCCGGACCAGTTCTCCGGCCTCGATCGAGGCGTCCCTGAGCGACACGGCCTGCGTTGCGTAGCGGTCGACCACGGAAGCCGCGGGTTCGAGCCGAAGCGATTCTTCGATTGCCGCGGCCAGAAGACCCTGGTCGGTACGGACGGCGTCCAGCAGCTCGGGGCGCTCCAGCAGGTGGAGCAAGGCGTTGCAGATCATCCCCTCGGTGGTCTCGACCCCCCCGAACAGAAGCACCCCGGCATTCGAGACGATTTCGTCGTGGCTGAGACCGGGGTGGGCGGCCAGCCCGGCCAAAAGCGAATCCGCTGCTCCCTGCTCGATGGCCCCGAGCAGGTATCTGCGCAGCTCCTGGAATGCCGCGCGGCCCTCCGGTGTCACGGCCTGGCCGGCGGTGATCGCCGTAACCGCGCCCACGATCGCGTCATACCAACGCAGGACGGTGTCCTCCTCGCCCTGATCGAGCCCTAGCGCCCGCCCGACAATTCCCGCCGCCAGCGGGCCCGCGAACCCCCGCCGCAGCTCGCCCGCTCGCCGGTGCTCGAGCCGATCTACCAGCCGCCCTGCCTCAGCGGCCGCGTCCGTGGCGAAAGTCCGCCGGACCGCCCGCGCACGAAACGGCGCGACGAACGGAGTCCGGTGGCGCGTGTGCTCCGCGCCGTCGAGGCTGAGCATGCTCGGGCCGAGGACCTGCCCGGTGGAAAACCTGGGGTCGGCGACCGTGAACCGATCTGGGTCGCGCATCACAGCGACCGCGTCGTCATAACGGGTGACGAGCCAGCCGTCCAAGGCCGGCAGCCAGGAGACGGGCTCGCTCGCGCGCAGCTGCGCCAGGACGGGGTGAGGATCGTCATCGAGCTGATGCAGGGTGACCGCTGCGCCCACGGGGAAGGAACGCTCGCGCTCACTCACCGCCCGAGCATGCCACGGCCCGCACGTAGCGCTCGAAGTCGGCCCGGTCGCGATCCGGCGAGAACACCTGCAACCCCGGTCGCAGGAGCTCCGCAATCCGCGGAAGGTCATAGAGCAGGGCCAACTTGCCGGCGGGATCGTCCCACTCGCCCGAGTCATATCGTGCGGCCCAGTCGGCCAGCGCAGCCAGGGCCTCGACCTGAATCTCATCCTCCCACCAGCCCGAGCGCACCATCAGGCGGTAGCGCTCGCGCAACATGCAAACCTGCCGCCAGAGGGACTCGAACCACGGCCGGCGCTCGCACGGCTCGAGCTGACGCCAGGAGAGTGGACACGTTCCGGATTCGTTCACCCTCGAACCCCTTGCGCGAGCCGCCGCAACCGGCGATCGGCGAACCACATGCGCAGTTTCACGCGCGTCGGGGCCAACCTGCCATACAGCAGCAGGGCGTGGCCATCTGGCAGTTGGCGCAGCGCCTCCGGTGCGATCAACGGCCGTCTTCGCCGGGCGGTCGAGCGGCTCTGGCCGTCCGCGCCTGTGGTGCGGGTCTGGTCGAGTGCCTCCTCGTCTCCCACTAGTCCTGCGAAGTAGCGCAGCGTCTCGAGATCGGCCACCCCCGGAAGCAGCATGCGGGCGCGATGGCTGTTGACGACGGTCTCCGCCTGCGTCCCGTATCGGCTGCGTGCTTGGGCGAGGTCGTGGAAAATCGACACCAGCTGGATGTTGTGGCTCGGCGCCGTGGAGGCGATCTCGGCGAGGTTGGGGAGCGGCGCGACGTTGCCGGCCTCGTCGAGGCACAGCAGAAGAGGCTGCGTCAGCCGTCCGCCGTTGCGGGTTGCCCGCTCGTATGCACGGTCGACGATCTCCGAGAGGAGCGCGAGAAAAATCGGCCTGAGCAGCTTCGAGGCCTTGGCATCGCCGATCAGGTACAGCGTGGCGGCCCGGTCGAGCAACACGTCGGGGAGGATCTCCGTGCTGCGGGCAGACCGCTGCACGCGCGTGAACCGGTAGGCCCGGAGCAGCGCCTGGGCAGTGGCCTCGATCGAGGATCGTGTCCTGTCCGCCTGCGCTTCGAAGGCGCGGACCGCGTCAAACGCCGCGTGGGCCGCGTCGAGCTGTTCCGAGTCGGCCGCAAACTCCGAGAGTCGGTTGAGCGCCTGGTCGAGTTCCCGTCCCCCCTGCCCGTACACCCACCGCACGACCGATCCCATGCCGGCGCCCGTGACGGCGGCGATGTAGAGGAGTGGCGCGAGGCGCTGCTCGGCGGCTACCGCCCAGAAGTCGCCTCCCTCGACGCCACGCTGGTCGAGTTCGGCGGCGCCGGCCAGCCGCCAGGCCACCTCGAGCGCGCCGTCCCAAGTGTGCGCTCCATGAAGCGGCGACCAGGCGTGCCCCGGGAAGCCCGCGAGCTCGAACGGATCGAACACGAAGACATCACCAAGCGAGCGGCGACGGCTCGCCGTTGCCGCGAGAAGGTCGGTCTTGATCGAGGAGGCGACCGCCGGGCCGCGCCATTCGAGCAGCGCCGGCACGGCCAGGCCCGCCGACTTGCCCGATTGCGGAGGGCCGAACGCGACCAGGGCGTGCCGCTGCTCGGCACAGACCAACCGACCCGCACTGCGCCCCAGCGCGAGCCGCTGGTCACGGAGTCCGCGCGGGGCCGTTGACCGGGCGCGTTTCCGCAGCGCACGGAGGTCCCGCGAACGCGCCCAACTGGCGCCTGCGCGGCGATCCCAAAGGGTCCTGGTCCCGCCGAGCGCCAACCACACGGCTACCGCGAGGGCGGCCACCAGTACCGCCAGCGCGGCATAGAAGCCGACGGCCCCAGGCAGCCGTGACCGTGCGGGCCGCGGCCAGGCGCGAGCCGGGTCCGCCAGCCGCGCGGGCAGTCGCACAAGGATCCCGGGCAGCTCGCCGCCCCGCACCTGGGGCCACCCGCCGCCGAAGGCCGCTCCCGCAACGCCGCCCCACAGCCAGATCAGCAAGGCAAGGCCCAGCACACTTCCGATCGCGGCGAGGAGTGCTCCGTCGGAGACCGCGCGGCGCGACCCGCTCATGCCGACTCATCCGCCAATTCGCCCGGCCGGGCCAATTGCACCACTCACTCCCTCATCCCCACCGTGGCGGGGATCGCCATCCCCGTGTCGGTGTTGGTCATTCTCGCCTCGAGCCCAGACCGGTGGTGGTGGACGACGAACGAGCGGCTGCCGACCCGCCAGAGCGCCTGGCCCGTGCTGAGGATCGACAGGAGGTCCGCCTCGCTCTCGGAGAGCCCCAGCAGCGAGCGGGTCAGCGGCACCTGACTGGCGTCCTGGTGGTAGACGACTCGGGTCGAGGCATCGGCGATCAATCCCTCGGCAATGCGAGACGCGCGCGACCCGGCATCGCCGGCGGCCTGCAGGTCCGCCAGCTTGTGCAGCACCACCATGTTCATGACCCCGAACTGGCGCGCGAGCTTGAAGTTGGACTGAAACCACTCGCCGAGGCCGGTGTGCTGGATGATCTTCCACGACTCATCGGCGACATTGATCAGGCGCTCGCGCCCGGGCCGCTCGGCCATTTGCGCAAGCAACGCGCTCATCCACGCCGTCGCACACGCCATCAGGATCCCGACTGCAGGGGAATCCCGGACGGCGTGTAGATCGATCACCACGAGCCTTCCGTCGAGCCTCAGACCGGCGGTGGTGGGTCCATCGAAGAGCCCTTTCAGCGGCCCTTCGCACAGATCCTGGAGCGCGAGCGCCGCGCGGCGGACATCGCCGGCGAGCCGGTTGGGAGTCGTGCGCAACCGTTGTGCCATCTCCGCCACAGGCTTGAACAGGAGGGCGACGATGTCGGGCAGGGTCGGCTCTCCAGACCCGCGGAGCCGGACCGTGTGGAGCGCTTCTCGCAGTGCGGCGGCCTCTACCTGGCTCACGCGGTCCCCGATCGCGGTGGCGGCGACGGCACGAAGAAGCTCGAGCTGCGCGTGCTCCTCGGGGCGTGAGGCGAGCGGGTTCAGCCGGACACTCCCGCCCGGACGCAGCGAGATCGCCTGCACCCCGACCGCGTCGCACAGCGACACATACTCCCGCTTGACGTCGAGCACAAACGCGCGACGGCCGAACAGCAACATCCGCCACAAAAGCGTCTTCACGAGCGCGCTCTTACCCTGCCCGAGCTTGCCGAGCACGATCACGTTGGGGTCATCGAGCAGGCCCTCGGCGTAGAGGACCCATGGGTCGTAACAGAAGGCGGCGCCGCTGGAGTCCCTGCCGATGAAGACGCCGTGAGCGCCGAGCCCACCGGCGGCCACGAAGGGGTAGATCGCCTGTGCGTGGCGGGTGGTGCAGCGATGAGGGGGTCGTTCGGCGCGACGAGTGTTCACCGCAGGCCCCGGCACAGCGGCAGCGTGAACGTGAACGCGTCCCCCTGCTGGCCGTACATTCGATGCAGCTCGAGCCGGGCGCGGGCCGCGTGCTCGAGTACCTCGGCGCCGGCCCGGCGCAGATCGTCCTGGTCGCGCCCGGAGACCGTGATGAACCCGCTCAAGCGGACCTCGCTGTGGCCGGCGGCCAACTCGGCCTCGCGGCGGAGCGTGGCCTCGTGGCTCTGGCGCTGGCGAGCGGTCTCCAACTGGCCGAAGCGGTGGCGAAGCTCGCGGTCTGCTCGGTCCCGAGTGATGGCGGCCTCGACCTCGCGGGTGGAGCGCTCCGGCGAGAGCGGCTCGAAGGTCACGGCCACGGAGCGGACCGCGCTGGAGCGAGCGAGGAGCGCATCCATGAACAGAGGCGAGACCTCAACCCGGGGCCAACCGCCGATCCAATAGGTTGCGTGGACGGCGCCGTCCGACTGGTAGTGGTCCCAGGTCTCACGCGCGGCGAGTGGCCACGCGCCCGCCTCGGACAGGCCGTCTCGATCCGGGTCGGCCGCCTCGAGCGCGGCCAGCTCGGCGCGGGCGAACGGATCAAAGGCGGTGCGTAGGGCGCGCGCAAGCTGGTTTGGATTAAGTGCCTCCACGACCGTCACTTCGGCGGCCTGTAGTCCGACCGCCACGCGCTCGGCCTGCTCGATGAGGACTTCGCTGAACTGCTCTGCCTCGCGCCCACGAATCCGTTTGGCGTCCACCTGCACCGCCAGGAGCAACTCGTGTTCCTGGGCCACCCGAGCGGTCGCGCCGATCAGCTCGAGATAGGACTCGATCATGGGCGTTCCGCGTAGCGGGATGGCCGGGTCGCGCTCGTCGTGGAGCCAGCGAGCGAGCTCGTCTCCCTGAGCGGGGACCGTCCGTTCGACCCACTGCAGGCGGCGTATGGGCGTGTTGGCCGCGCCTGAGAGGACGAGCCCCCATCGCGCGAGCCGCCGCTCCTGCGCTTCCGGGTCAAGCAGGGCGAACGCCAGTGCTCGGCAAGCTAGAACCGCCGTCAGCCGCCGGCCGCCATGCTCGGACACGATCCCGATCGGCCGGTTGCGGTAGGTGGCCTCGACTATCCGTAACTCGCGCAGGGCGGGAGGGGGAGCGGGCTCGGAGCCTTCTACCCGGATCCGTGCTCGGGCTCGGGGAACGAGCGCGCGTATGCCGGCGGCCGGGAGAGGAGAGCGGTAGCGCGCACGCCCCGTCGCCACTCGCAGTGCAAAGGCGCACGCGACCGGCACCCACTCGTCGAGCGTGCGGCTCCCCACGGGGAGCACTGCGGCCGCCACAGCCCCTCCAAAGAGCAGCACCGCGACCACCGCTCCAGTGCCGGTCGGAGCGGCGTCGAGGGCGGCAATCGCTAGCACTGCGCCCATCGCGACCAATACCGCCTGACCGATGCGAACAGGGCCGAGCAGGCCTCGCCGCTCGATCGGCCCGAAGGTGTAGGTGAGCCGGTTCTGTGTCACCGAGCCTGTGGTTCCTTGAGGCTCCGGGGGGTCGTCCGGCCTGACGCCATCACAGCGGCCCTCCACGATCCTCCGCGGGCGGCAGCGGGTCTGACTGCTCGGCGCCTTGTCGTTGCGGATCCGGGGGCGGTTCGGCGGTCGGGCCACCTGGCGTGTCGGAGCTGGTCGCGGGACTCGACTCGATGTCCGACGGATGCGGCGGGTTTTCGGGCCGACCGGCGGCAGCTGCCTGCGCCGGCCACGGCGGGTCGGGCGGCCAACCCTGGTCCATTCCGAGGTGCAGAGGATCCCACGACAAGTCCGGTGCCTGCCAATGCGGATCTGCGCCCGGAATCCGCTCTTCGCGCGTCGCCCTGCGCGACCCGCTCGCGGCGCCCGCGCTGCCTGACGCGTCCGCGCTGCCCGCACCTCCTAGGCCCGCCGTGTCAGCCAGGTCCGAGCGGTCGAAGTGGCCGGCGGCATCCGCTCCACCCGCGTCGCCGGCGAGGTCGGCGGCGTCGGAATCCATGGCGAGTCCCGCACCATTGGCCGCGTCCTCATGACCGGCGCCTGCTTCCGTCTCGTCGTCGACGCCGGCCTGTGGCTGTGCGGCGCTGTGCCGCGCGTCGTCCTCCCAGTTGTACGGCTGCTCATCCGCCTTCGCGCGGCCGTTTCGCGAGTGGCCGTTAGACGCCGCCGTCTGGGGGCTCGCGGAGTGGCCGTTGCTCGAGAAGCGCACCAAATCACCGATGTCGCCCGCGACGTGTGCGATGCCGCGCTCGGCCCGTTCCCTGGTCCTCGCGCTCGGCCAGGCCGTCTGCAGCGCGGAGAGGGTATGCGGGCGAAGGGCGCTCGCCGCGCTGCTCGCGACCTCGGCCAGCGGCACGAGGCGCAATACGGCCCACGGAGCCAGCGCCGCCAGCAGGACGAGGACCATGCCGGCGAGCATCGCGCTCAGGCCATGGGCGCCGGCCTGATCCAGTGCCGCTCCACCCAGCCCGAGGACCGCGACGATCGCAAACTTGGAGAGGATCAGGGCGACGAGGATCTCGACCACGCGGACCGCCCACACGCGGCGGGCCGGCCAAACCAGCGCGGCGAACGCGAGCGGGAGCAGCAACACCACGATGTAGACCGCGGCCTCGCGCATCGCCAGCTCGAGCCAGACGAGGATCGCGGCCGCGGCGGTGAAGAGGCACATCAGGAATGCCAGGAACGGGGAGCCGGCGAGGGCGACGGCGCCAATGACCGTTCCGCCTCCGGCGAACAACGTCGTGAGCCCGTTGCTGCTGCTGGGCGACCACACCAGGCTGCAGAGCTCATCGGTCCCGCTGAGGAGCAGCATCGTCACCGGCGCGGCGATGCCCACGCCGACCAGAGCGATCGGCAGGTGGCTGAACGCCGCTCGCGCCAACAGCGACAGGTCCGAGCGCACAAGCGCCTGCACCGCCGCGGCGAAGAGAAATGGCAAGGTCAGTAGCGCCGATACGGCGGCTATCCGCCAGTAGGTCGACGAGAACCAGACGCTCCCGAGCTGCGGCGCGGAGGTCTCGTTGACCACCTTGCCCATTTCGTGGACAGCTGTTCTCGCACCATCCACGATCCAGGCGACCAGCGCCGCGAGACTCAGCGCCGCGGATGTCGAAGACCCGCCGCCGAGCAGATCCCTGAGGGCATTGCCGAGGTGGCCGGTGATGAGGCTCTTGCCGGTCTTGAGCAGTTGCTTCGGATTACTCAGTGCGCTACACGCCTTGCCGCCAAGACCGTTCAGATCCCCGATCGCCTTGCAGGCGCTGTCGGGGATGATTCCGGCGGATGCCGGAGCGGGCGTCGCCGCGCAAAGAGCGACGGTGAGGATGGCCGCGACGAGGGCCACGGCGGCAAGGATCCAGCACGAGAGCCTCACTTCGCGGTCGTCCCCAAGTGCTGGAAGAAGTTGACGAGGCCGGGAGCCGCGCCGATCACGAGCGCCGCCGCCGCGGAGACGATCGCGGCCATGCGCCCCCGCCCCGCGTAATGGTGGTTATGGGTGTGAGACGCGACCGCCCAGACAGCCGCTCCGACGAACGCGCCGACCAGCGCCAAGGCCAACGCCCACGCTTCCGCCCCGTTCACGAGCTGCTGGAGGACATTGCTGCCCGGCAGGCCGTGGGGATTCGGACTGGCGCTGACGGCCGGCGCGAGCACGACGTTCGCCCACAAGGGGATAGATGCCATATGTACCTCCTGAAATCAATCGAGACTGAGCGAGGGCTAACGAACCTATCAACCACAAATTAAATCTGATAGCCTGGGTAGTATCAAATTTGTCTTATTTAGAGTCAATGAAGCACGCCGCCACGAAACGTCCTGGTAGTGACGCCGGCGACGTCGCCGAGCTTTACGCGAGCCTGTCCGAGCGGCTCGAGCGGATCGTGGGAATGGACGTCCGTGCCCCCAGGCCGCTAATCGAGGACGCCTGCCAGTCCGCCTGGAACCGGTTGTGGCTTCACCGCCAGGAGGTCCGCCGCGAGACCGCGCTCTCCTGGCTCATAACGACCGCCGTCCACGAGGCGTTCCGGCTGCTTCGCGGTCAGGCGGATCTGTTGTCACTGGAGCGTCAGATCGAGGAACTCGGAGACGGAGCCGTTCCGCTGCACGCCCCGCCCGCCGCGGATCTCTATGAGCTGCGGACCCGACTCGAGGGCATCCGTTCGCTTTCGCAGCGCCAGCAGCGGCTGCTGTGGCTGCACGGAATGGGCTTCAGCTACGCCGAGATCGCGGTGCGGACGGGGTCGACGACGCGCACGGTCGAGCGTCAGCTGCTGCGGGCCAAGCGGAAGCTGCGCAAGTTGGCCGCGGAATGAGCGACGCTCCGCCGCGCGGGTGGGCGCGCCCTAGCGGGCGCGCCCGCGCTTGCGTCGCCTGCGCTCGGCCGGGCTGAGCTTGCGGGCCTTAGGCGGGGCCTTGGAGCCGCTTCGCGAGCGTCCTCCGGCGCCCGCGGTGACAGCCGCGGCGCGGCGCAGTGGTGCGCGGCGCCGCGAATCGCGCCAGATGAAGAACGAGATGCCCCCCAGCACGGCCATGGCCCCAAGCGCGATTATGATCGCGCCGGTCCCGCTCAGGCCGCCGCCGCTCGAAGAACTCGAGGTGGTGGTCGTGACTCCCGGCGAGGAAGAGTTGGGCGTAACCGGCGTCGTCGTCGCAGGCGCGGTCGGCGTCGGCGTCGGCGTCTGCGACTGGGGCAACCCCGGAGAGAGGGGATTGCCGCTGCCAGGACTCGGCGTGCCAGAGCCCTGGGCGAGCGCGAGAGTCGGAACGCCGAGAGAGAGCGTGAAGGCGATCATGGCCGTCGCCCAGAAGGGGGCTGGGTGAAAAAGCGACCACATATGTCGTTTTCTCGCCCACCCTCGGGTTGAGGGTCGCGCCCTTATCCATCCTCGCGCTGCACCGCGGCCGCTCACCGAAGCGGCTTCTCCATCTCGGGGGTTTCGGGGGCCGAGCGGTAGGGCTGCTCGGGGGCGACGTCCTCCTCGTGGTAGACGCTCTCGGCATTCACCGCCCAGATGTCGTGACGCGTCCCCAAGAGGATGTTGTCCACGGCCCTCATCGCCGTCAACATCGAGTGGTCGGAGTTGTTGTACCGGTGCAGGCCGTTGCGCCCCACCTGAATCAGGTTGGGGATTCGCTCGAGCCAGCGGCGAATGGTCTGGACCCGCTCGCTGTACTCGACGTCATACATCGGGTAGGCCTTGCTGACACGGACCACGAAGCCCATCTTCACCTTTTCGGCGCGGGCTAACCCCAGCTTCTGGATCTCGTGCGTGGCCAGCGCCACCAATTGCTCGTCGGGCATGGTCCACAGCTCGTCGCCCTCAAAGCAGAAGTACTCCATCCCGATCGAAGCGTCGCTGTCATTGGGAACCATCCACGGGCTCCACGAGCGGAAGTTCTGGATCCTCAGCACGCGAACCCCTGTCTGGTGGATGTAGATCCAGTTGTCGGGGAAGAGATCCTCTCCCTCGATGACCAGAGCCACGGTCAAGAAATCGCGGTAGCGAAGCCCGCGGGCGGCATCCCTGACCTCCACAGGAGCTTCCGGTTCAGTGATCGCCACGGTCGTCCGCAGTGGGAGCGAAGAGATCACGTGGGAGGGCGTGAGGGTCTCGCCACCGCCGACCACCTCCACCACCCGACCCCCCAAAGCGTCCAAGCGCAAACGGGTGACCGGTGCGTTCAAGCGCACCTCGCCTCCGCGGGCGCGAATCTCCGAGGTCATCTGCTCCCACATCTGGCCGGGACCGAAGCGCGGGTAGTTGAACTCTGAGATCAGCGACTTGATCTGGTTGCCCTTGTTGCCGAAGAAGGCGGACTTGGCCGCGCTGAAGAACGACAGCCCCTTGATCCGCTGCGCTGCCCACTCGGATCGAATATCGGCGGTGGAGACTCCCCAAAGCTTCTCCGTGTAGGTCTTGAAGAAGTGCTGGTAGAGGCGCTTGCCGAAGCGGTTCGAGACCCAGTCCTCGAAGCTGTCCTCCCGGCGCTTGGGCCTCACCGCGGCCCACAGATATGACAGGCCGCACCGAATCAACTCGACAGGACCCAACTTGCGGATCACGTCCATGCCCTGCAGCGGGTACTCCAAGAATTTCCCGTTCCAGTAGATCCGGGACTGGCGCGGCCGGCGCAGGAACTCATCGGACAGAATCTCGTGCCATAACTGATCGACTTCCTTGGCCTTCGTGAAGAAGCGGTGGCCGCCGAGGTCGAAGCGATAGCCGTCTCGCACCTCGGTCCTTGCCAAGCCACCGACCTGACCGGTGGACTCCAGAACCACCACCGGCTTACCCTCCTGGGCGAGCCGGTAGCCGGCGGTCAGGCCGGCGGGGCCGGCGCCCAGCACGACAACCGGGTGCTCGGCGGTGATCTCAGGCGAGGGGCTCATGACACCTTCCTGTAGAGCACCGCGCTGTCGGGTTCGAACAGCGCCTCCTGGTAGTCATGCGGCGCCCAGGCAATCTGTTTGAGCACGCCGTGGCGCACGTCAGCCTGTAGCAGCGCGCCCCACTCGGCGGCGCGACGCCGCACCAGCCTGGTCCAGGGCGCCTCCCAGTTCTCCACGCCTTCGGTGAGGGGTCGTACGTAGAGAAGCTGCTGCCCTCGTCGCAGACTCGACACCATCGGTCCCAAGGTCGCGGCGGGATTGGCGCGCTGCAGCCGGCTCTGGGCATGGACCCAATTCATATAGCTGGGATCGGAGACCCGCCCGATCGAGTTGGCGTAATTGAGTCCCCCAGGCAGGTAGTACCAGGCAAGGGGGGTCTGCTCGGGCTGCGCGACGACGACCAGGTCGCCCCTGTGCATCAGCGGACCGACCTGGCCCGCGACGTTGCGCATGTCGCTCTTGATCGGATAGGCGAACTGGCCGGGGTGGGGCACCAGGAAGATGACCGTCGCGATCAGGACCGCGATGCCGACGACACCCGCCCGTGCGCAGCCCAGCGCCGCGATCAGAAGGATCGCCGGCAGCACCGGCGCAAAGTAGCGCGAGACGTAGGCTGGGGTTATCTGAGAGCTCAGCCAGGCGACCAGAAGTGTTGCCAGCCCGAGCACGATCAGCGTCCACAGCGCGACCGCGTCGTGGCTGCGACGCAGGCGCCGTGTGAAGAGCGCTCCCAGCCCTGCGATGCAGCCGATGATCAGCGCGATCGTGACCCGGTCTCCGCCGAGGAGATCGCGCGAGATCAGGATCGGCGTTCCCAGTCCGGGAGCGTGCGACCATGGCGCGCCCGTGTGCGTTGCCTGGTAGATGAAGTTGGGAATCCAGGGGATGAACAGGATGCCGGCAGCCGCGAAGGTCAGAGCTGCGTCCCGCAACAGGCCGCGTCGATCCTCCGTCACCGCGTAAACCGGGATGAGCGCAATGAGCGCACCGATGAAGAAGAAGATGCCCCAGGAATGCGTGTACAGCATCAGCGCGAGGGCGACCGCGAACAGGAAGAGGTAGCGCCGCCGTCGGTACAGGAACCCGTGCAGGAAGGCCGTGGTGGCGATCAACCCAAGCAGCGCCATCAGTTCATACATGCGGGTCTCCTGGGCGTACTGCGTGAGCCAGGCATTGGTCGCGAACATGACGGCGGCGAACAGCCCCACCCGACGTCCGAACAGGCTCCAGCCGGACCACATCGCGACCGGAATCGTCAGCAGCCCGAACAGCAGCGAGAGCGAATGCGTGGCGGCCTCGCTTGTGCCGAATGCGCGCATCCAGAAATGCAGCAGCAGGTAATAGAGCGGCGGGTTGCCGTCGTGGCGCAGGATGCCGGGAATCGCACCGAGGGAGTGAGTGGAGATCCCGCTGGTGATCGCCTCGTCGATCCAGAACTGGCCGGAGAGCGCTCGGGTCCGCACATACGCCGAGACCGCCACCAGCACCACGAGCACGCCGGTGGCGATCGCCCAGTTGGGCAACTTGGAAAGCGAGCGCAGGCGCCCCGCTCGACGTTCCCCGGCGGGCCGTTCAGATGGGGTCGCGACGGTCGTCAAGCGCCGGGCTCCTTTGGCTCAGCTACGCCCTGCCCGAGGCAGTTCTCGACCACCGTCAGCTGTGCGCCGGGCGCGTGGTTGGGGTACAGCAGCGCCGCGCCGATAACCTCGGCGCCCTGCGCCTTGCCCTGAATCTGCTGCCCCTCGGCGATTCCCGCGGTGGGCTCGAAGACGATCGTCGGACCCGAAGGCAGGCTGCCGACCTGGAGCGTGTTGTGACCCTGCTCGCTGACCGTGAGCCGGTTTGAGCGCAGGCAGGCCAGGTAATTGGGGGGACCGGTCCGCGGATCGACGGCCGCGCCGCGCCCGCCTGCCGGCTTGGACAGCCCGGAGCATCCCGACAGCACGACCGCGCACGCACACGCGGCCGCAACGGCCCTAGTGGCCCCCGTTTTGTAGGCGGACAACCACCCGCTTGAAGACACCCCGCCAGAGTAGAAGATCAGTGGCGTACTCTCCCCGCATGTGAGTGTGGTTGCAGCGCTGACTGGGCCGGTCCCGAAGGCCGGCATCGTGGTGGTGGCGCTGCTGGCCGCCGCGGCGCTGCTGGTGAACCACACCCGCCTGCGGGCGGCCGCGGTCTTGGGTGCCACCGTGCTCTCGCCCGCGCTGCTGCTCGCCGACGTGTGGTCCACGTCGCGCGTTGTCGCGATCCGCCACCACCCCTTGGAAGCCGCGGGGGCGGCCGTGGCTGCCGTGGTCGTCATCGCAATTCTGGCCATGGCGATCAGATCACGCCCCTGGCTGCTTGGCCTGCTCGCGGCGCTGACGTTGCCATTCCGCGTTTCCGTCTCGGCAGGGGGCAGTAGCGCCGACCTGCTCGTGCCGCTGTACTTCGTCATTGGCGCGGGGGCGGTCGCGTTCGCGGTGCCGGCCGTTTTGGGCCGCGCAAGTCCCCTCGACGACGAATCCCCTCCCGGCTCCACCATGATCATCTGGCTCAAGCGGTTGCTGGCGCTTGTGATCGTGATCTATGCGCTGCAGGCGCTCTACTCGCCGACGGTGGGCTCGCCGAGTGGGTTCGAGAAGGCGCTTCAGAACATGGTCTTTTTCTACGCGCCGTTCGCGGTCCTGTTCTGCCTGCTCGAACGCATCGAGTGGACCCCACGGCTGTTGCGCAACTGTCTGTTGCTATTGGCCGCGATGGGGATCGTCTTCTCCGGCATTGCCTTCGTGGAGTACGTGACCCGGTCGGTGCTCTTCAACTCCAAGCTAGTGGCCAGCAACCAGCTCTACTCCTACTTCGTCGTCAACTCGGTGTTCTCGGATCCGAACATCTTTGGCCGCTTTTTGGCGGTGGTCATGGTGCTGCTGGCGGTCCTGCTGCTCTACGACCGGCCGGCGCGCGAGCAGGTGGCTATCGGGGGTGCGCTCGCGATCATGTGGCTCGCGCTAGTGCTGAGCCTCTCGCGCTCGAGCATGGCTGGGCTGCTCGTTGCGTTGGCACTGGTCGCCGCTGTGCGCTGGAGGCTTTCGCGAACGCTGGTGATCGCCGGCATCGTGATCGTGATCGGAGTCGCCGCGGTTGCAATCTCGCCGACCACCTTCGGCTTTAACCAGAGCTTCAACGGCGTCTCGGCGGGCAGAGGCAGCGTGCTCTCGGGCGGGGCAAGGCTGTTTGGTGATCGCCCGCTCCAGGGCTTCGGCTCGGGCTCCTTTGAGATCGAATACCACAGGCACAACCCGACGTCCGGACCGCTGACCGCCTCGCACACGACCCCGGTCACGATTGCCGCCGAGCAGGGCATCATCGGCGAGCTGCCTTACATCGCGCTGGTGGTTGTAGCCCTCATCGTGCTCGTCCGAGGGACCCGGCGCGATCCGGCGCGCGCGGCCATCGCCGCCGCCTTCGTGGCCATGCTCGTGCACACGATGCTGTATGCGGACTTCCTGGAGGATCCGGCTACGTGGGCCCTGCTTGCGGTGGGCGTCGCCCTCGCCCGTGCGCCCAGACCACAGGAGGCGACGGAGGCGATCCCCGCCAGGGCGCTTCCGGCGATGAGCGGCTAGTGCCCTAGGCCTTGCGCTCGCGCCCGGCGTCGGGGCGCTGGGGAGCGGAGGCCAAGGCAAGTCGCAGCAGCAGGTCGTGCAGGGTCTTGCGCTGCTCGGCGTCGAGCGGCGCGAGCAGGTCCTCTTGGGCCCCACGGGCAAGCCGCCGGCCGCGCGCTAGAACCTCGCGGCCCTCATCGGTCAGGTGCAGGGCGTGGGCCCGGCGGTCAGACGGGTGGGGGCGACGTTCCACCAGGCTGCGAGACTCGAGTTCGTCGATGGTCGCGACCATCGAGCTGGGGTCGATACCGGTGCGCTTGCCCAGGAGCTGCTGCGTGGTCTCGCCCTCGGCGTCGAGCACATTCAGTGCGCCCCACATGCGGGTGGTCAGGCCCAGTTGTCCGATGCGCTCAGAGAACTGCTTGGCCGCGACGTGGCCCAGCCGGGCGAGCAAATAGCCGGTGTGCTTGGCCAGCGCGTGGTGGATGGCCGGTGGCCCGGGCGTAGCGACGTCCGGCTTCAGATCGGGAACGGTCACTGGAAACCGAGAGGAAGTGTAGCTGCGACGTTTGCACATGACAATAGTTGTCAGCACAAACCTTGTAGATCGCAAACGAAGTTGTTCCGGCCGAGCATGCTCGGCCGGCGGCCGGGCACATGTGCCCGGCCGGGCCGGGCCGCATGCGGCCCGGCCAATCCAATAAACAAGCAACGGCGTTGGCTTGCGCTCTGCGCTACGGTGCCCCCCGATGATCGTCGGCACGGCACCGCAGAACGCGACGATTGAGGTGACGCCGGTCCGCGGGGCCGTCGACCTTCGAGCCTTCGTCGCCCTGCCCTTCCGTCTGCATCGCGGCACTCCCTGGATTCCACCGCTGAAACTCGAGCGCTACGCGTTCTTGATCCGCAAGCTCAACCCCTACTTCAAGCACGGGGTGGCTGAGTACTTCCTCGCGCGCAGGAACGACCGGGTCGTCGGCCGTGTCACAGCCCAGATCGACCTGGCCTTCAATGAGTACCACGGGACCAATTGGGGCATGTTCGGCTTTCTCGAGTTCGAGAACGAGCAGGAGATCGTGGATTCGCTGCTCGAGGCTGCCGTCAGCTGGCTATCGGAGCGCGGTTGCGAGCGGATGCTCGGCCCGATGGACTTCTCAATGAACGAGGAGTGCGGGGTGCTGATCGATGGATTTGAACTCGAGCCGATGATCAAGCAGCCGTGGCAACCCCCGTACTACCACGAGCGCCTCGAAGCCTCGGGCTTGACTAAGGCCAAGGACATTCTTCACTGGGAGCTTCATCTGTCCGACCGGGATCAGCGCATGAATGAGGTACTCCCGCGGCTTGCGAAACGAGCGCGCGACAAGCACCGAGTCACGATTCGCAGGATGTCGCGCCGCCGGCTGCGGCGCGAGCTCGACGAGTTCGCAACCGTCTACAACGCGGCCTGGTCGCGGAACTGGGGTTTTGTGCCCTACTCGAAGGAGGACCTCGACGAGCTGGCGCTCACTCTCCAGATCGTCTATGACCGCAACTGGTTCATGATCGCCGAGCAGGATGGCCGCACCGTGGGGATGGCGATCACGATTCCAGACGTCAACCAGGCGCTCAAGCGAATGCACGGCCGCCTTTTGCCGCTGGGGTGGTGGCACCTATTGAGCAGGCGACGGTTCGTCGACAGGATGCGGATCGGGTTTCTCGGAGTCCTGCCCGAGTTCGAGCACACCGGGGCTGCCGCCGCGCTGTACATCGAGCATTTCGAGACGGCCGCCCGGACCGGACTCACCCACGGAGAGGCCGGTTGGATCCTCGAGTCAAACCGGTCCATGAACCGCGGGCTCGAGGCGATGGGCGGCCGAATCGTGAAGCGCTGCCGGATCTACGAGCGAGAGCTCGACGCGGCTTAGGCGGCGACGACTCTCGCCATGATGGCTCGACGGAGGACGCCGTGGCGCTGACCGTCGTCGGCTCGATCGCGTTCGATGCGGTCAGCACCCCATTTGGCTCGCGCGAGCGCATGCTGGGCGGCTCCGCCGTTCACTTCGCGCTGGCGGCGTCGTTCTTCGATTCCGTACACATCGTTGGCCCGGTGGGCGACGACTTCGGCGAAGAGCACTACGAGTTCCTGCGCGCCCGCGGTATAGATACACGGGGCATCGAGCGCGTGCAGGGCGGAAAGACGTTTTTCTGGCGCGGCGAGTACAGCTGGGACCTCTCAGAACGCCGGACGCTCGACACACAGCTCGGCGTTTTCGCCGGGTTCGAGCCACGGCTCTCGGACGAATCCCGCGCGGCGCAACTGCTGTTTTTGGCAAACATCCAGCCACAGCTACAGCGCCAGGTGCGCGCGCAGTGCAGGGGCGCGCGATTCGCCGCGCTCGACTCGATGAATCTGTGGATCGAGACCGAACGGGAGTCTCTGATCGAGACGCTGGGCGAGGTCGACTGCGTGATGCTCAACGACTCAGAACTGCGGGAGCTCACGAGAGAGCCCAACCTGATCCGGGCGGCCCGCATGGTTCACGATTGGGGGCCCGGCGTGGTGGTGGCCAAGCGAGGCGAGTTCGGGGCGGCGCTCCTCACGCGGGAGGGCTTTTTCGCGCTGCCAGCGTTCCCGCTTGAGACCGTGCTCGACCCCACCGGGGCCGGAGACTGCTTTGCCGGCGGCTTCATGGGATACCTCGCGGCTCATCCCGACGAGGAGCTGGGCCATGAGCTGCTGTCTCGTGCCATGGCTTATGGCACCGCGCTCGCGTCGTTCAACGTCGAGGAGTTTGGGACCGAGCGGGTTGCACGCTTGACGAGCGAGGAGATCGTGCAGCGGGTAGCCGACCTAGGTCGTATGACGCGGTTCGTGGCAGCGCCGGTGGGGCTTCGCTAGCGATCCGGCCGTTTCTGTGCAATCTCGCTGACACCGCGTCCTCATTGGGCGTGAATTTTTTGCGCGCTATGGGTACGATCCAGAGTGTGACTTGGGGATTTGTCTGGCTGATGCTGGCGCTCAAGATCCCGCTTATCACGTTGATCGTGATCGTGTGGTGGGCGATCAAGAAGCGGCCGGAGGAACCTCCGGCATCCGAGGAAGGCGGTGGTGGGGGTAGCAAGCTCCGTCATCCCCACGCGCCAAAGCCATCTCCCCGGCTTCCCCGGCGCGGTCCCCACGGGGGCGCGCCGCCTCCCCCTCCCGCGCGGGTACGCACGGTCCGTGCGCGGGCGCGCAGCCTCGAGCACTGAGCGCCGCTCGAGCGCCGCGCTCAGACGTCAAGCCCATCGAAGCCGCATGCACTGGCACACTCCGTGGCATGAGCGGCCCCGGACAGATCGCCGACCCGGATGAGCGTCCTATCTGACTCGACCATCCACAAACTCGTTCGCCAGGGACGAATACGGATCGATCCGTGGGACCCGGCGCTCATCCAGCCGGCCAGCGTCGACCTCCGGCTGGGAGACTCCTTCCGAGTCTTCCACAACCATCGCGCTCCGGCGATCGACCTGCGCGACCCACCGGGCAACCTCACCGAGGAGGTCGCGGTCCCCCCGGAGGAGTCGTTCGTGATTCACCCCGGGGAGTTCTGTCTTGGCCGCACGCTCGAATGGGTGGAGCTTCCCGACGACGTCGTCGCGCGCATAGAAGGCAAGAGCTCGTTGGGTCGCCTTGGGCTGATCGTCCACGCGACGGCCGGCTTCTGCGATCCCGGTTGGAAGGGGACGCTGACGCTCGAGCTCAACAACCTCACTCGCGTCCCCATCAAGCTCTACCCAGGGCTGCAGATTGCGCAGCTCTCGTTCATGGCGCTGGACCGGCCCGCGCAGCGGCCCTATGGAAGCCCCGAGCTTGGGAGCCACTACCAGGGTCAGCGAGCCGCGACCGAGAGCCGCTACGAGGGCGCGGGCGGGCTCTCGCGGGGTGACGCGATCCATCTCGAGACGGGCGACGTCACGTAGCGGATTCGCCTTGGGGCGCCCCGGATCGGGTAGCCTGCGCCTCGGTGCCCACCCCGCTGCTGTTCGCCGCAGACACGTTTCATGTTGCTCTCGGAATAGCCGGAGCCGCGTTTGTCCTGTGGGCGGTGTTGGTGGCGACGATCGGCCTGACTCGCCCGCAGTTTCCGGGGGGCGTTGGCGGCCAGCGCGCGGTGATCGCGGTGACAGTCGTGCTCGCTGCGGTCGTTATGGGGGTTGCTGTCCAAGTTGGCTGACGAGATCGCTGAAGCCCACGCGGTCGCGGTACTAGAGTGGATGTAGGTCGTCCGCTCTAAAGCAGAGCCGTAGATCCCCCGAAGACGCGCGATAGGAGTGCCATGACCACCGAAACCAAGCAGACCGACGGCGCCCGCGCGGCTACGTCCGGCGACAGCCTTTCGATCACGGACAACCGCACGGGCGAGCAGTACGAGGTGCCGATCGAGGATGGCACGATCCGCGCCACCGAACTGCGCAAGATCAAGACGCGCGACGACGACTTCGGGCTCATGAGCTACGACCCCGCCTACATGGCGACCGCCGCCTGCCGCTCCGCGGTCACATTCATCGACGGTGAGAAGGGGATCCTGCAGTACCGCGGATATCCGATTGAGCAGTTGGCCGAGCAGTCGACGTTCCTTGAGGTCGCCTACCTCCTGGTGCACGGCGAGCTGCCCAACAAGCTCGAGCTCGACCAATGGGTGCACGAGATCACGGTTCACACGTTCGTTCACGAGAACGTCAAGGAGTTCATGCAGGGCTTCCGCTACGACGCTCACCCGATGGGGATGCTGCTGGCCTCGGTCGGCGCGCTTTCGACCTTCTATCCCGAGGCGTCCGTGATCAAGGATGAAGAGGTGCGCTACATGCAGATCGTCCGCCTCATCGCGAAGATGCCGACGCTGGCGGCCTTCTCGTACCGGCACAACCGAGGTATGCCCTACGTGTATCCGGACAACGACCTCACCTACCCGGGCAACTTCCTCTCGATGATCTACAGGATCGCCGAGCTCAAGTACAACCCCGACCCCCGGCTTGAGCACGCTCTTGACGTGCTGTTCATCCTTCACGCTGACCACGAACAAAACTGCTCAACCAGCGCTGTGAGAAGCGTCGGATCGTCGCAGGTCGATCCCTATTCGGCGGTTGCAGCGGGGATCGCGGCGCTCTATGGACCGCTCCACGGCGGCGCCAACGAGCAGGTGCTGCGGATGCTCAGGCGCATCGAGCGCAAGGAGAACATCTCCGACTTCCTCAAGGGCGTCGAGGACGGGAATGAGCGGCTGATGGGCTTCGGCCACCGGGTGTACAAGAACTACGACCCCCGCGCGACGATCATCAAGAAGGCGGCTTACGAAGTATTCGAGGTCACGGGCACGAACCCGTTGCTCGACATCGCTTTGGAGCTCGAGAAGATCGCGCTCGAGGACGAGTACTTCATCGAGCGCAAGCTGTACCCGAACGTCGACTTCTACTCAGGGATCATCTACGAGGCCCTGGGGATGCCGGTCGAGATGTTCCCAGTGTTGTTCGCGATCGGACGCACCGCGGGCTGGATCTCGCAGTGGCTCGAGATGATCGACGATCCCGAGCAGAAGATCGCCAGGCCGCGGCAGATCTACACGGGCGAGCGCGATCGCGAGTACGTCCCCATGGAGGCGCGCTCCTAACCTTCGGGGTCTGTAGTTCGCCTCCGCGGGCCACACGGTGGCTTGGACGCTGACCGTGCGTAGGACCGGGCGGGTGGAACGAGAGCGCTTCTCCGAGCTGGAAACCGTCCTTGACGCAATCGAGTCGCGCGTGCAAATGCTCACCGACGCGGCGCCGAACCGCGGCGTCGATCTTCGCTACAAGACGCTTGAGCCGGTCCAGCAGGTCTTTGCGCGTCTCGAGCTTGCCGGACCCGAGCGTTTCATGTCGAGCATTCACGCGGGTATCGACGTCCGCGGGGACGGCTCCGCCGAGCCATATCTCGGGAGCCTGCGGCGGCGGTCCATAGACCAGAGGTCGGGGGAGTCTGCCGCCGCGGCGCTGCGGCGGGTCCTGCTTGAGTCCGACTGACGGTCAGCGCTGGACTGCTATAGGACTAGCGTCCGGCCGTGGCGGCGCAGCCACGCCGCGTGTTCCCGGTGGTCGGGGCAGAAGCGCGCGACCAATGCCCAGAACCGACGCGAGTGGTCCATCACCTCGAGGTGGCATACCTCGTGCCAGACGACGTAGTCGAGTACCGGCTCGGGCGCGAGCAACAGCCGCCAGTTAAAGCTCATCCCTCCCTTCGACGAGCAGCTCGCCCAGCGGGTGCGCTGGTTGCGGATCGCCAGGGTCGAGTAGGCGTTGCCGGCCACGCGGCAGGCATGGTCGAGCTTCGCACCGATCTCGATCCGAGCGCAGCGGCGGTAGAAGCGCTCCAGCGCGGGGATGCCGGCGGGGCCGGCGGGAACAAGCAACACCTCGCTGCGGCGATGGACGCGGGTGCGCCCCGTTTGCCTGACTACGGTCAGCGGCTGGCCCAGGTACGGCACTTGCTCACTTGCATGCACGCGGCGACAGGGTACGGTCAGTGGCCGACATGCCGGCGATCCCCCCACTGCCGCAGCCCCTCTCGGACGACTCCGTGGGGCTTCGGTTCACCGCAGAACGCGACATCCCCGAGATCCTCATCGCCTACCAGGAGGATCCCGAGCTCCACGTCAGGCTCGGGCAGAGGCGCCCGCCAAGTGGAGCGCAGCTCGGACAGCAGCTCGAGGGCGCGGCCGCCAAGCGCGCCCAGGGCATCCGGGCCAGCCTCGCGATCCTCGAACTGCCCAGCGATGAGTGCCGCGGAGAGCTAACGGTTCAGGAAATCGACTGGGGTCACGCAAGAGCGTCACTGGGGATCTGGGTAGCTCCGGGAGCGCGCAATCGGGGTCTCGCGCGCCGCGCCCTGACGCTGGCCGCGCATTGGCTGTTCGACGCGGGCGGCCTGAAGCGAATCGTGCTGCTCACGGATGCGGACAATGGGCCTATGCTGCGCGCCGCAAGAGCCGCCGGATTCCTCGACGAAGGGGTGTTGGGTTCCGACGATGGCGAGCTGGGCACCCGTGAGGGCGTGGTCGTACTCACGCTGGCGGCTCGCGATCCTCGGACCCCGAGGGCGACGACGGGAGCGGGACGCTGGCCGGAGTGCAGAGCCTGATGGCCCCGGAATGGAGGGTGAAACTCCCGGCGGGCGTGCGCGAGCCCTACGAGGTCTACGTGAACGGGGTGCGCCAGGAGCTGGGAGCTGATTTTTTCGTCTCGAGTGGCGAGCTGGTCTTTGGCCGCGAGCTGGTCCAGCAGAAGCTGAGCCCGTGGGCCTGGTTCTTGGGCTTCTGGGGGATCGGCACCTATAAGCGCAACGACGTGGTCGACGTGCGGTACGAGGTTCGCGGCCAGCCGATGGTCGCACACGCCCTCGAGGTGCATCCGCCCTCACAGTAAGCCCGCGCGGCGGTCCTCTCCGGCGCGCCCGAAATGCCCTGCAAGTCGCCGACGCGATCGTGGCGTCCGCGGCACGGTGCAAGATCCCTTGGTATGCGACAGTCGACTGCTTGTCCTGGCGAGCAGAGTTGGGGGAAAGGATGAAGACAGAAGGTCGTGCCCCAAGAGACGATGCGCAGCAAGGAGAGGAGGACCCGCCGGCGGAGGAGAACACGTTGGTGGAGCGTCCTTCCGTCGCCGACTATGCGCTGCTCGAGGAGCTGCGCTTCGTCCGTCGCGAGGCCCAGGCCGAGGCGAACCTGGCGTACGAGGACTGGATGGCTCTGCCGTGCGGCGAGCGTTACGGCGTGTACCGCGCCGCGCAGGACCGGGCCGACGCGGCACAGGACCGGCTGGCGGATTGGGCGACGGAGATCAGCCGCGAGCTCACCGACGGCCCGCTGGCGCTGGAAGCGCTGACCTGAGTTCCGGTCTACCCGACCGCGACCTCCGCGAGGCGACCGGCCCAGGGGCGCAGCAGCTTCAGCGCCGAGAGGATGGCGCGAGTCGCCGGCGAGCGGTTGAGCGTGTAGAAGTGGATGCCGGGCGCCCCCCGGGCCAGTAACTCGGCGGCCTGGAGGGTCGCGTAGGAGACGCCAAGCTGAAGGACCGCCTCGCGATCCCCCGCGCGGAGCTCCAACTGCTCGAGCAGCGAACCGGGGATGGTCGCGCGACACATGCCGGTGATGGTCTTGATCTGGCCCACGTCGGTGATCGGCATGATCCCGGGGATGATGGGCACGTCCACGCCGGCGCCCCGCGCCTCCTCGACGAAGCGGAAGTAGACATCGTTGTCAAAGAACAGCTGCGTGATCAGAAACGAGACTCCGTGCTCGAGCTTGCGCCGCAGGAAACGCAGGTCGTGGGCGAGGTCAGGCGCCTCGGGGTGGACCTCGGGAAAGCAGGCGCCGCCGACGCTGAAGGGATAGCTGCCCGAGATCAGCGCGGCCAGCTCGGTCGAGTAGCGCAACCCCCCGGGATGAGGCTTCCAGCCGCTCTCGCCGTGCGGGGGATCGCCACGCAGCGCCAGTACGTTCTCGATCCCGGCCGCGGCGACTCCGTCAAGGATCTCGATGAGCTCCTTGCGAGTGGCGCCAACGCAGCTCAGGTGAGCCATGGCCTCGATTCCGAGATCGCGCTTGATCCATTTCGTGATCTCGACCGTTCGCGCCCTGGTCGAACCGCCGGCGCCGTACGTGACGGAGACGAAATCAGGCTCGAGCCGACGGAGCGTCTGGAGCGTCTCGCGCAAGTTGTCTTCGCCATCCGCCGTCTTGGGGGGAAAGAACTCGAACGAAAACGTCGGCTCCCCCTTGGTGGCGATGATCTCGTCGACGCGCACGCGGCCGCATACGTTACAACCTTGACAAAGGTGTGGCAAGGTTGCGGAACAGGCGGATCAGACCGGGTCTGGGAACAGGCGGATCAGACCGAGTCTGATCATGTCCGGCCCCAGCGTTGGACGTCGCCGTCTGAGATTGGCCTCACCTGGCCGGCCTGCTCGAGATGCCGCAGGTAGGAGAGCGTTTGGGTCAGAAACCACCCTGCGTTGGACGGGGTGAGCGGCTCGGCATACACCTCGGGCACGATCTCCACCACGGTCCGCGCCTGGCGGTGCAGCGCCTGCGCCACCGCTTGCAGGCGCTGATCCACCAGCCGCCTGTTCGCCTCGATATGACCCCGGACGTCGGTGAACGGCCTGCCGTGGCCGGCGAGACACAGCCGCGCGTCGAGCCGGTCTACGACGTCAAGCGAATGGAGAAACTCCCCCACCGGATCGGGCGTCCAGCCGTAGTCGTAGAAGAGCGAGATTCGGCCCAGGAGATGGTCGCCAGAGATCAGCAGCCGCCGCTCCGGTGCAAACAGGCAGACATGGGAGGGCGCATGCCCTGGGGTCTCGTAGACCGTCCACGTGCCGAGGTCGGACCCGATCTCCACTCCCGGCACCAGGTCGCGGTCCGGCTCGATCACCTCTGCGATGCCAGAGGGGATCCCCTGCATCTGCTCGGCGTAGCGGCGCAGCGCGGACTCGGGAACGCCGGATTGCCGTCCCACCTCGATCCGGCGGGCGAGCGTGCTCTGGGGGTCGGACGCGGACTCGGTGGCGTGAGCGTGGTTGGGGTGAAGCGACAATTCGCAGTTGGCGCGACGGCAGATCGGCGCCGCCTGACCCCAATGGTCGGAATGAGCGTGCGTGCACACCAGAAGGCTGACGTCCTCGAGCTCGTAGCCGACCTGGTCCAGTGCCCTCTCGAGCTGGGCCAGCGAGCCGGGCTCGTGCATGCCCGTATCCACCAGCACGATTCCCGAGCCGGCCTGAATGGCCCAGGCATTGCAGTGGGGCACGCCCGGCCACGGCAGCGGAAGCCGGAGCCGCCACAGCCCGGGGAGGATGCGCTCTCCGCGACCCCGTTCGCGGCGGCTGCGGTCGCGCCCCGCGGCCTCACCGGGGCGCTCCCCGGGTGGTTGAGCACGGCGACCCTCCATCGGAGCGCACCATATTCGCGACCGCCGGCCGCCGTTGCGCGGTCACGCGTAGACTGAGCGCCCCGTGACGACGACCGAGGTTGCCAAGCGCTACTTCGAGGCGCTGTCCGCGCACGACCTCGACGCCGCCATCGACTGCTGGGAGCAAGGCGGGGTCGACCGGCTGGTCGGACAGCAGGAGCTAGTGGCTCCGCACGGCACGCGGGCCTATTTCAAGGAGCTGTTCGAAGCCTTCCCCGACTTCCGGTTCGAGGTTGTCGACACCACCACCTACCGCAACCGCACCGCTGTCCGCTGGCGGGCGGAGGCGACCTTCGCAGGACCAGGGCTCTTCCAGGGCTTTGAACCCAACGGCGCACACATCGCGCTGGAGGGATGCGATGTGGTCACGGTGGCCGACGGGAAGATCCGCGCACTGGACGCCTACCTCGACAGCGGGACGATCGCCCGCCAACTCGGGTTCCTGCAGCCCGCCGGTTCGCCGGGCGAGGCGCGTCTGGCGGCGCTCGCCAATCTCCGCACCCGGGCACTCTCCGCCGTTCACGGCTCCGAGCCTGAACAGATCGCCGAGGGGGTGTGGGTGGTGCGCGGCGGATTCCCCTTGCGCACGATGAACGTCTACTTGCTCGCCGACGGCGGCGGTGTGACCGTGTTCGACGCGGGGATCTCTGCCATGACGCCGGCGGTTGCAAAGGCGGGGGCGCGGTTGGGAGGGATTCGACGCGTCGTCCTGGGGCACGCGGACGCCGATCATCGCGGTGCGGCAGCCGGCCTGCATGCACCGGTTTTCTGCCACCCGGCGGACCGCGCAGCGGCCGAGTCGCCCGAATCGCTGCGCGACTATTGGGACCTTTCGAGACTCGATCGCTATGGGCGCCTGATCTATCCGCGCATCTTTTACATCTGGGACGGCGGCGCACTTGAGGTTGCGGGAACGGTCGAAGAGGGCGACGACGTGGCCGGCTTCAGAGTGCTGCACCTCCCCGGCCACGCACCTGGGCTGATCGGTCTCTTCCGAGACTCAGACCGGCTGGCGCTGGTGTCGGACTGCTTCTACACGCTCGATCCGCAGACGGGGCTCAAGGGCCACACTCGCGTCCCGCATCCGGCCTTCAACTTCAACACCGAGCAGGCTCGCGACTCGATGCGCAAGGTGGCCGCGCTGGAACCGTCCACGGCCTGGGCGGGCCACGCCGATCCGGTGACCGGCGACGTGCGCAGCGAGCTCGAAGCCGCGGCCTCCCGGATTTGACCGGGGCGAGCGCGGCACCCGCGGGCGGACCCGAGGCGGAGAGCGCGACCGGGTCGAGCGCGGCGCGGGCGCCAGGGCCTGACCCCCAGGCCCACGCCGCACTGCTGTGCGACTGGTGCCTGTCCGTCAAGGAGCGCGAACAGGTGCTGGTCGCCATGCCTCTGCTCGCGGTGCCGCTCGTCCGCGCGTTTCACCGGGCACTGCTCGAGCGAGGAGCATGGCCCTTGGTGCGGCTTGCGCCGTCGGAGCTCGCTTCGGACTTCTTTCGTTTCGCCCGTGATTTTCAGCTCGATTCCTTCGCTCCACTGGAGCTGACAGAGGCCCAGAGCGCGGATGGTTTTGTAGGCATAGACGCGCCGGCCAACACGCGCTCTCTCTCCGGCATCGATCCGGGGCTGCTCGCGCGGGCAACTCGGGCGAGCCTCCCCGTGCGCGAGGCCCGTCTCCAGCGGCGCTGGTGCCGGACGATATGGCCGACCGCGGCGCTTGCGCAGCAGGCCGGAATGAGCGAGGAGGAGTACGCGACCTTCCTGGCCGGCGCGTTGCTGGTTGACCGCGCGGACCCCGTTGCCGCTTGGCGGGATCTCTCCGCACGGCAACAGCGACTCGTGGAGCGCCTCTCCCCGGCCCGCGAGATTCGCATCGAGGCCGCGGGAACAGACCTGCGATTGCGGGTCGACGGCCGCACCTGGATCAACTCAGACGGCAGGCGCAATATGCCCAGCGGCGAGGTGTTCACCGGACCGCTCGAGGACTCGGCGAACGGGACGATCAAATTCGACATTCCCTCCAGCCCGCGAGGGGTTGACGTGACCGACGTGGAGCTGACGTTCCGCGACGGCGAGGTCGTGGCGGCGAGCGCGCGGCGCGGCGATCCCTACCTCCAGCAGGTCCTGCGAACCGACGCCCGCGCACGTTTTGTGGGCGAGCTCGGGATCGGCACCAACGAGGGCATCAATCGAGCCACGGGATCCATCCTGCTCGACGAGAAGATCGCGGGAACCGTCCATCTGGCGCTCGGGCGCTCCTATCCGGAGACCGGCGGGCGCAACTCTTCCGCACTGCATTGGGATTTGATCTGCGATCTGCGCGAGGGCGGTCGGCTCACGGCCGACGGCGAGCCAATCGTGGATAACGGCCGGGTGGTGTGACCTGCATGGGGAGACGCACTTGCGCGTGAAGGCCCGTGCCCACGTGGTGAAGGCCCGTGCCCCGCGCGTGAAGGAGCTTACCCGCGCCGAGCGACCGCTATAGTCGACCGCCGCCGGTCCGCGTCCACCGACGCGGCCATTGCGGTGGAATCAAAAGATGCCTGACGAGACTCCCATCTACGAGCTCACACTTCTGCTCTCGACCGATGCAGAGGAGGAGACGCGCGCGCGAATCCTCTCTGAGGTCGAGGCCGCGATTCAGCGAGGAGGTGGTTCGGTTCTCAACAAGAGCGCATGGGGAACCCGCAGCCTCGCCTACCGGATCGACCGGCACGATGATGCGGAGTTTCATCTGCTCGAGATGACCGCTCCCGCCAACCTCCTCACCGAGCTCAGCCACAACCTTCACATCGCAGACGGGGTGCTCCGGTTCCGGATCATCAAGGCGATCCCCGGTGGCCGGGGGAAGCCATCAAGAGAGCCGGCAACGAGAGAGCCGGCGGCCGCACCCGCACGCGACACGGCAGAGGCGCAGAGCGTCGAGTCGGCGTGATCGGCGCCGCCGCGGCGGAGCGCAGCGAATCTGACGAGACTAGAGCGGCGATTTCGCGCGAGAACGTCATCCGTGGCGCGGCTTCGTAAATGAAGCCAAACGTTTGCGCCACTTTCCGTGCTCCCGCGCCGATTGCCGCCTGTAGGCGACCTAGACTCGGATGTGGCTCCAATAGAGCAATCCCCAAGGAGGCGCCATGAACATCAACCGGGTCGTACTGACCGGCAACTTGACGCGTGATCCCGAGCACCGAACGACCCCGGGTGGGCTGTCGATCTGCAAGCTCGGCATCGCCTGCAACACTCGCCGTAAGAACGGGTCCACGGGTAACTGGGAGGAGAAGGCTAACTTCTTCCGCGTGACCGTGTTCGGGCGACAGGCGGAAAGCTGCGCCCAGTATCTGAAGAAGGGTCGCCCGGTGGCGATCGACGGCCGGCTCGAGTGGAGCACGTGGGAGACCGACGGACAGAAGCGGGAATCGATCGATATCATCGCTGATTCAGTGCAGTTTCTGTCGGGCGGACGCGACGACGCGACCGGTGGCGGGAACGGAAATGGGTTCTCCAGCAACCTTCAGGCGGCTGAGAGCGACGTTCCGATCGACAACAGTGATTTCGAGCCCGCCCCTGTGACTGCTGGAAGCGACGAGGACATCCCATTCTGAGCGGCTCGCGCTGAGTATGTAGGCAATCTGAGGTAAAGCGAGACAGTGGCAAAGCAACGCAAGCGGCCGGTACGCCGGCGAGACAGGAAAGGCATCGCCGGTTCTTCCCGGCGCAAGCCGTGCCCCTACTGCCGGGAGAAGATCGACCAAGTCGATTACAAGGATGTGTCGATGCTGCGCCGGTTCACGTCCGAGCGCGGAAAGATTCGTTCCCGCCGGATCACCGGTGCCTGTCGGCGACACCAAAGCCAGCTTGCGCGGGCCGTCAAGCGGGCGCGCGAACTCGCGCTGCTGCCGTACGTCTCAGAGCCCGGTGAGCGCGGCGGCCGGTGAGGCTCCAGCGAGCCACATGGTCGAGCGAGAGCCGCTGAGCTCGAGCTAGAGCTCCGAGATCGAGGACAGCGCCCTTGCCGCAGGCAATCCTTCTTCAAGACGTCGAGTCGCTCGGTGAGCGCGGGACGGTCGTCGACGTCTCCGCCGGCTACCTGCGTAACTATCTGCAACCCCGCAAGCTCGCCCAGCCGGCCACTTCTGGCTCGATCGCCGCGGCAGCGCGGCAGCGGGAGCGGGCCGAGCAGGCGGAGCGCGAGAGTGAGGAGCGGGCCAAGGAGAACGCGACGCTGCTTGGTCGCACGGTGCTGACGATCCGCCAGCAGGCGGGCGAGGACGGTCGGCTCTTCGGCTCGGTCACCACCCAGGACATTGCCGAGGCGATCCGCGACGCGCGGGGTATCCGGATCGACAGACGCAAGGTGCATCTCGACGAACCGATCCGCCACACCGGTACGTACATGGTCGTCGTCGAGACTGCCGACGAGACAACTGCCGCGGTCAAGACGATCGTGGTTGCCGCGTAGCGCGCCTGGCCGATTTCGGGGCGGACCTCTCGCGTTGCGACGCGACACGCCCGGCCGAACGATGTGAATTCACGTGCGCCAGGCGAACGTGAATAAGCAAAGTTCGCCTCGACCGTTGCCGGATCGACCGGCCGACTAGAACTGCCGCTCCTTGCGGAGTCCGTCGAAGCCGCACGCCGGACGCGAACTTAGACTCGGGCTCCGCTCCCCGATCAGACACCGATGGCCACCACAGAGCACTCACGCGTACCACCCCACAACCTCGAGGCCGAGAAGTCGGTGCTCGGGGCCGTGCTGCTGGACGAACGTCACCTCTACGCGCTGCTGGTGGACGAGCAGCTCCGGCCCGCCCACTTCTTCCGCGACCAGCACTCCGCGGTCTTCGAGGCAATGCTGCAGCTGTACAACAACGACCGCAAGATCGATCACCTGACCGTCGCCGAAGTCCTGCGCCAGCACGGCAAGCTCGACGAAGTCGGCGGCACGGATGCCATCGACGAGCTCGCCGGCTGGGTCCCGGCCGCCGGCCACGCCCGCGACTACGCCCGGATCGTCCGTGAGAACGCGCTGATGCGCGCACTGCTGACGACCTCATACGAGATCCAGGCGAGCGTCTTCAGCCGTGAGGCTCCAGCGAGGGATCTGCTCGAGACCGCCGAGCGGCGCGTGCTTGAGGTCGCGCACGACGACCAGGCCAAGAAGCTGCGCTCGATCGCCGACATCCTCGATGAGGAGACCGAGCGGCTCCACGTGCTATCGGTGCAGAAGTCGCCCCTGACCGGAACGCCTTCGGGGTTCAAGGACCTCGATGACCGCACCGGCGGGTTTCAGCGGGGCAATTTGATCGTGCTGGCCGCTCGGCCCTCAATGGGCAAGTCGGCGTTGGTGGCGAATGTCGCGGAGAATGCCGTGCTGGGCGTGGGGCACCCCGAGCACCGGGCTCATCCTGTCGTGCTCTTCTCGCTCGAGATGTCGGAGTCCGAGCTCGCGCAGCGCTTCGTCGCATCTCAAGCCCGGATCCCCGGTGAAGAGCTGCGTCGGGGCAGGGTCCCGGAACATAAATGGCCGAAGATCCTCGAGGGGTGCCAGCGCCTCTCTGAGGCGCCTCTATATATCGACGATTCGAGCGAGACCGGAGTGCTCGAGGTGCGCGCCAAGTCGCGCCGGCTGCACCATCAGGTGGAGGGAGGGCTGGGACTGATAATCGTCGACTACCTCCAACTGATGCGCCATGAGGGCCGGGTGGAGAGCCGTGTCGAGCAGGTCTCGCAGATCAGCCGAGGGCTCAAAGGACTCGCCCGAGAGCTCAACGTCCCAGTCATAGCGGTATCCCAGCTCAGCCGCGCGGTCGAGCAGCGAGGCGGCGACAAGCGGCCGATCCTGTCGGATTTGAGGGAGTCCGGCGCAATCGAGCAGGACGCCGACCTCGTGATGTTCATCTACCGCGAGGAGTACTACCAGCCTGAGTCCGAGCGTCCGGGCGAGGCCGACCTGATCGTCGCCAAGCACCGCAATGGGCCGGTAGGCGATGTCGTGCTCACCTTTCAAAAGCAGTACCCGAAGTTCATGAACTACGCCGGCTCGAGGTTTATGGAGTGAGGGGCGCCGTGAGCTTGATTGACCGGGCGGCGACGCCGTGAGGTGCTCGTTCGGCGTCTGCGACGGCTCGGGGCTTGTCATCGACGAGGCCACGAACACCGCTTACGACTGCCGCTGCCGCGAGCAACTGATCGCCAGGGCAAAGGCCAGAAATCTCACGGCGGTCATCCCGCGTCGCTACCGGGACGTGGCCTTCGAGCGTCCCCCCGTCCCGGAGATGGACCGCGACGTGGTAAGGGCGGTGCGGGACTTCACCGACTCCGTAGGTGAGCAACTCGGGGCAGGGCGGGGGCTGTGGTTCATGGGACCCGTGGGCACGGGGAAGACGACGCTTGCGATGCTCGTCTCGAAGGCCGCGCTTGAGGCTGGACGCTCGGTTGCGATCTACTCCCTGCCGCGACTGCTGAATGTGATCAGGGACATCCATCGCGCGGAGCGATCACACATCGACTTGCTAGATCGCCTGACCGCTGTAGATCTCCTGCACATCGATGACGTCGGCGCCGAGCGCACCAACGAGTGGGTGCTCGAGGAGCTCTACTCGATCGTCAACTCGCGCTACGAGGAGCAGCGCTCGATCGTGATCACGACCAATATCGATGACCACGACAGGCTTTGCGAGCAGATTGGCGCGCGGACCGTGTCGCGCTTGACGGAGATGTGCCAGGAGATGTTGCTGTCCGGCGAAGACCGGCGGTTCGAGGCGCGGTTCGCCTAACGATTTCCAGGGCCGGCGCGGCTGCCCCCTCGTCCTACACTGAGCTCGCCATGTGTACGTCCCAGATTTTGCGCGTCCGCTCGAGCGAACAGACATGCCCGGTCTCGTAATCGTCGGCGCCCAGTGGGGCGACGAGGGCAAGGGTAAGGTCACGGACCTGCTCGCGGAGCGGGCAGATGCCGTCGTGCGGTTCCAGGGCGGCAACAACGCGGGTCACACCATCGTCCGCAACGGACGCACCTGGAAGTTGCATTTGATTCCGTCGGGCATCCTGCATCCCGGCAAGCTGTGCGTGATCGGCAACGGGGTGGTTATCGACCCCAAGGTGCTCACGGATGAGCTCGACGAGCTGCGTCGCACCGGAGTCGACACCGGTTCGCTGCGCATCTCGGCCAACGCGCATCTGATCATGCCCTACCACCTGCTCCTGGATCATGCCGGCGAGGCACGGCTCGGCAAGCTGCAGATCGGCACCACGCGGCGCGGCATCGGCCCCTGCTACGCCGACAAGGCAGCGCGCTTGGGGATACGCGTACAGGACCTGCTCGACGAGAAGATCCTCAAGCAGAAGATCATCGTGGCGCTCGAACCAAAGCGTCTGTCGCTGCGTCCCTACGCGAAGGACCGGCTGCTCGACCTCCAGACGATGACCGAGGAGTACGTGACCTACGGCCACCGCATGGAGCGCTACACCGCCGACACGATCAGGCTCGTACACGAGCGACTCGATGCCGGCGACCTCGTGGTCTTTGAGGGCGCCCAGGGAGCGCTCCTCGATATCGACCACGGCACGTACCCCTTCGTCACCTCATCGAACCCCGTGGCGGGCGCCGCGTGTATCGGAGCCGGCGTGGGCCCGCGGGACATCACCGAGGTATGGGGAGTGGCGAAGGCCTATGCGACGCGGGTGGGCGCCGGACCCTTCCCAAGCGAGGTCGAGGGCGCATTCGCCGACGTGCTCCGCGAGCGGGGCGGCGAGTATGGGACGACAACCGGGAGGGCTCGCCGCATGGGCTGGCTGGACCTCGTTGCGCTGCGCTACGCGGCGAGGATCAACTCGATGACGGCGCTGGCGATCACCAAGCTCGACGTTCTCTCAGGGCTCGATCGCCTCCAGGTCTGCACGCGGTATCGCGGCGTAGAGGGCGCTGAGTTCGAGGACTTTCCCTACCACCAGTCGGTGCTACATCGCGCGACGGGGGAATACGTGGAGCTCGAGGGGTGGGCGGACGCCCTCGGCGAGTGCCGCAGCGAGGGCGACCTACCCGCCGCCGCGCGCGACTACCTGAGCTTCATCTCGGAGTTCGTCGGCGTGCCGGTCGTCTTGCTGGGCGTCGGCCCGGGCCGCGAGCAGGTGATCTGGACCTCAGCGAGCGAGCACACCGCGGTGGCGGCGCAAGCTTCTGCAGCGGGCTGACCGCACGCAGGACGTGGGATCCGCGCATCGCCGCACGCGCGGCGCGCAAGACGCTTGACCTACCGAGGGCGCAACGAGGGATGGCCCATGCCGGGCCAAGGGGCGAGCACAAGCACCAGCCGGGCGTCGCTCACAGCCCGGACAGCGTGCCGCTCCCGTGGCTCGAAGTGCGAGACAAAGCCAGGTCCGCCCGGAATCGTGCGGCCGTCCTGGGTCACCTCGATCTGACCGTCTGCGACCACCAGGTAGGTGCGTTCGTGGACCTGGTGTTCCTGTAGCTCCTCTCCCGCGGGGAGATGGATCGCGATCGCTCTCGTCTCCTCGTCTGAACGGAGCACCACGGGGCGGTGGGGCTCAATGTCGAGTAAACGAATGTCCCAGGTCTCCATGTCGCTACTGCGCCTATGGGTTTATCGCCTGATGCGGCGCGCCGACCGAGGAGCTTAATCGCTCCGCGACCCGTCTGCGGCTACGGGTCGCCACACCGGCGCCGCCGAAGGAGCAACAGTCAACGCCAGCGTTCCAGCAGGTCCTCATCGGGCACCCTGCGGACGTAGCGACCAGGTACCCCCATCACGACGGCGCGGTCGGCCACGTCACGGGTCACCACGGCCCCTGCCGCGATGAACGCCTCCTCTCCGATCTCCACGCCGGGCACCAGCACGGCGCCCGCTCCGACGCGACACGCCCTGCGCAGAACCGGGCCCTCCAGGTCGCCCCGTTCGTGACGGCCCATGGTGTCGTCATTCGTGGTGATCACGCCCGGGCCGATGAACACGTCGTCCTCGACCTCGGCGCCGCCGGTGATGTACGCGCCGCTCTGAATCAACACTCGCGCGCCGATGATGGCCTCGAAATCGACCACGGATCCGTGCCCCACAACCGTCTCAGGGCCGACGGTGGCGCGCTCGCGGATCTGAGCATGGTCGCCGATGATCGCGCTGGTGCCGACCGTCGCGCCGGCGTAAACAATCGCGCCGCAACAAACTGTCACCCCCTCTGAGATCGACAGCGGGCCGAGGGCTCCCGCCGGCGCGCTCGATCCCGGGCGCAGCCGGGGTCGCTTGCCGAGTACGGCCCCGTCCTCGATGACGCAGCGCCGTCCGACGAAGGTCCCGCCGTGGACCACCGCTCCGGTTCCGATCCACGTCCCCACGCCGATGCGAGCGTCGCCGTAGACGATCGCTCCGGGGGCGATCTTGGCTCCGTGTTCCATGACCGCGTCAGCCGAGACATAGGCTCCGGGCGCTACCCCCTGGGCCGGGGCAGGTATGCCGCTGCTGGGATCAGACCCGGACACGGTCTTCCCTCCGCGAACCCTCGAGGGACCGCTGCAGCGCCTCGAGGACCCTCACCACCCGCAGTCCGCTCTCGCCGTCGGACAATGGCCGCTCGCCGTTGCGAATACACGAGATGAAGTGCTCGCACTCGAGGCGCAGCGGCTCGATATTTGTGATTCGCGGGCGGTAGCTCCCCCCGGCGCGGGTGATGTACTCGCCGTAGCCGTGCGCGTCTTCATCGAACCCCTTGTCATAGATGGTGAGCTTGCCCTCGAGCGCCATGTCGTCGAAGGTCGCCATCCGGCGTGACCCGACCACCACCAGGCGCCGCTCCTTGTGCGGGTCGAGCCAGGAGAGATGAAGGTGGGCGGCCAAGCCAGAGGGGAATCGCAAGAAGCAGAAGACCACATCCTCGATGCCGCCGCGCACGTAGGACTCTCCGTGAGCGATCAACTCGATCGGGTCTTCGTCGACGAGGTGCAGCACCACCGAGACGTCATGGGCGCCGAGGCTCCAGAGAGCGTTCTCGTCGGCGCGCAGCTTCCCGAGGTTGAGCCGGTTTCCGTAGATGTAGAAGATGCGGTCGCCAAGCTCGCCAGAATCGATCAGCTCTTTCAGTTTGCGCACCGCTGGGTGGTATTCGAGCAGGTGGCCCACCATGAGCGTGCGGCCAGAGGCCTCGGCCAGGGCGACTACCCTCTCAGCGTCAGCGGCGCTCTGAGCGAGCGGCTTTTCGACAAAGCAGTGCTTGCCCGCCTCCACCACCGCCGCCGCAAGCGCGGCGTGTGTCGAGACGGGGGTGGCAAGTGCCACCGCATCCAGGTCGGGGTCATCGAGTAAATCGCCGAGATCGCCCGTAAGCCGGGCACCCGTCACCGAGAAGGCGGCCTGGTCGCGCGCTTGCGCCGAGGGATCGCAGCACCACGTAAGTTCGCAGCCGGGCAGCGCTGCGAAGATGCGAGCGAGGTTGGGACCCCAATAGCCGAGACCGGCAACCCCTACCCGGACTGGTTGCGCACTCATTGCAGGCGGAGTGTAAGCGCGCTCACGACGCGCTCTCCTGCGCGCCCGTCTCCATACAAGGGTGGACGGTCTGGGGGCCGGTCGCGGTCAAGCGCCTCCAGTGCTCGTTCACGGTCGAGATCGACGATCGTATTCCATCCGTGCTGCACCGTCTCACCCCATTCGGTCGTGCTCCGCAGTGTCACGCAGCGAACGCCCGCCAGGTAGGCCTCTTTCTGGAGGCCGCCGGAATCGGTCATGACCGCGCGGGCATTGCACAGCAGGGCGCTCATCTCCACGTATCCGAGCGGAGGGGTCAGGGTCACCCCCCCGGCGTTACGCAGCGGCTCCAGCAGATCGCCGCGCTCTAGCCGCTGCCGGGTACGTGGATGCAGCGGCAGGACCACGTCACGCGGCACGGACGTCAGCAGATCGACGAGCATCTCGAGGCGCCCGGGATCGTCGACGTTGCCCGGACGGTGGGCGGTGGCGAGGACGTACTCGCCGCTGCTGCACCCCCATCGCTCCAGGACATCCATCCGCTCGCGGGCTTTCGGTTGCACGGCCATAGCCACATCGACCATGACGTCGCCGACCACCTCGACCGACCCATCGACGCCCTCGGCGCGAAGGTTCTGAGCAGCCAGCTCCGACGAGCACAGCAGCAGGTCGCTGGAGTGATCGGCGAGGACGCGGTTGAGTTCCTCGGGCATCCGACGATCGAAGGAGCGCATGCCGGCCTCGACGTGGGCAACGGGAACGGCGGCCTGCGCCCCCGCGAGCGCCCCGGCGAGTGTCGAGTTCGTGTCGCCATACACCAAGACGGCGTCGGGACTGACCTGATCGATGACCGGTTCCAGGGCCGCCAGCATCCGGGCGGTCTGGGAGGTGTTCGAGCCCAACGCGATCCCGAGCTCGCGCTCCGGAGCCGGGAGACCAAGCTCCGAGAAGAAAACGGCAGACAGCTCCTCGTCGAAGTGCTGGCCGGTGTGCACCATCACCTCGTCGTGGACCCGACGCAGGGCCGGGGTGACGGCCGCGGCCTTGATGAATTGCGGCCGGTTGCCGATGACCGTAAGGATCCGCATCCTCCGGCCAGAGGACCCCTGGATCATCCCGCGGACGTAAGCTCCGCGCGGACCCGTTCCGAGACGGCGGCTGCGAGCCGCGTGCTGACCGGGCCACCCCCGTCGAAGGAACGGTCATCGATTTGCGCGACCGGCTGCACCTCACGCGTCGTTGAAGCCAAAAATGCTTCCTCGGCTTGGCGGAGCTCGTCGAGCGTGCAGGAGCGCTCGCTGGCACCGGCCGTGTCGATCACAAGTGCGCGGGTGATCGAGGCGAGGATGTGATCGGAAAGCGGCGGCGTGAAAACCTCACCGTCCTTGACCCAGAAGATGGAGCTGGTCGGAGCCTCCAACACGTGTCCGTGCGGCGTCACCAGCAGCGCCTCGTCGAATCCCCGCTCCCTGGCGACGCGCGTCGCCAGCATGTTTGCCGCGTAGGAGAGCGACTTGACCCCATCGAGAACGCGCGTGGGCGAGTAGGTGACGGTCCCCAGTCGCACCCGCTCCCGAGCCGCCGGCAGCGGCTCTGTCAGCAGGATCCGGTGGCCACCTCGGGTGACCACGATCCGCAACAACTCATGGTCGGGTCCGGAGCCGGCATGCGCGAGGAGCCGCGCGGCCTCGGCCCGTACTGACTCGAGGTCCACGGCGAGGCGCAGGTTCAGCGCCGAGCGTTCCAAGCGCTGCAGATGCGCTTCGAGCGCATAGGGTTTGCCTCCATAGACACGAATCACCTCGAAGATTCCGTCACCCCGCAATAGCCCCTCGTCGTTGGCCGGGATGGTGGCAGCCGCCGCGAGCATGAGCGCTCCGTCGACCGAGGCGAGCGATGCCGAGAAGGTCACGCCGGGAGCCTAGCGGTAGGCGTTACGAGACCGAGCGGGCGGCGGCGGCCGCGGTCGGACGGCTCCGCAGGTCGGCGGCGCCGGCATATTCGGGCCGCGTCCAGGCCTCCGCCAGGTGGATGATCGTGGCCGCGGCCGCCGCCATGTCCTGTAGCGAAGCCCATTCGCGCACCGAGTGGTACTCGTGACCGCCGGTAAAGAGATTCGGCGTAGGGAGCCCCATTTCGCTCAGCCGCGAGCCGTCGGTACCGCCACGGATCGGTTTGCGGACCGGCTCGATGCCCTCGGCCCGGATTGCCGCCTCGGCGGCGGCCAGGACGCTCGGCACCTGCTCGAGGTAGCGGCGCATGTTGCGGTACTGCTCGCGCACCTCGACCACCAGACGGGCCCGGGGCTCGGGATCGGTCACCCGGTGAGCAGTCCGTTCGAGCAAGGCCAGGTGCCGGTGCAGCGCCTCGTCATCGAAGTCACGCAGGATGGCCCGGATCGTCGCCTCCCTCGCCGTGCCGGTCAGCTCGTACACGTGGATGAAGCCCTCGCGGTCGGAGGTGGCCTCCGGGGTGAGCGTGTCAGCGGGCAGCATGGCCACTATGCGCGTCGCCAGCCGCAGCGCGTTCACCAGCTTGCCGGTCGCATGTCCCGGATGGACGTCGACGCCGTGGACGGTGACGATTGCCTCGAGCGCCGAGAAGGTCTCATCCTGTAACTCTCCCCGCTCAGAGCCATCGAGCGTGTACGCGCAGTCGGCGCCGAACCGAGCGAGGTCGAAGAGCGTGGCGCCCTCGCCGATCTCCTCGTCGGGGGTGAACGCAACGCGCAAGGTTGGCCGCGGGAGCTCCGGATGGGCCGCCAGATGAGCAACCGCCGCCATTACCTCGGAGACACCCGCCTTGTCGTCTGCGCCGAGCAGCGTGTCGCCACTGGCGGTAACTATGTCGTGGCCCTGCTTTTCGGCCAGCTCCCGCATCTCGCGGGGATCTAGCCGCGTATCGTCCTTGGGTAGCTCGATGACGCCGCCGGCGTACGCCCGGTGGACGAGCGGCTCGACACCGCCGGCCGGGGTGTCGGGCGTGGTGTCGAGGTGCGCGAGCAGCCCCACGACCGGCCCCGGCTCGTCGACGTTGCGGGGCAGCGTGGCGGTGACATACCCGTTGGCGTCGAGGTCGACGTCCTCGAGACCGGCATCGCGCAACTCTTTGGCCAGAAGCCGTCCCAACGCGAGCTGTCCGGGGGTACTGGGCGATCCCGACCGATCCCGGCGCGACTGCGTATCGATGCGGACGTAGCGGCAGAAGCGCTCGAGCAGATCGTCGGCGAGCCCTCGCGCAAGCGGCGAGGTGTAGGTGTCGGCCCCTGGGCGCTGGTCGTCCGGCACCAACCCATCAATAGCACAGTCCGTCGGCGGCCATCGCGTTGGCCGCTAGGGTCGGACGGCGGTTTAAACGCTGAGGATCCGCGCGGCCAGGACGGCAGCGTTGCGGGGGTTGTCGACCCCCACACAAGCCACTGGGACGCCCGGAGGCATCTGTGCGATGGACAGAAGTGCGTCGAGGCCTCCCGCAACAGACATTCGGCTGGTCAGAGGAACCCCGATCACCGGGAGGTCGCTATGAGCGGCCACGACGCCCGGAAGTGCCGCCGAGAGCCCCGCGCCGGCGATGATCACGCGCAATCCCCGCATCCGCGCGTTGCGCGCGTAGTCGGCGACCTTGTCGGGCTCCCGGTGAGCCGACATCACACGCACCTCACAGCGAATGCCGCGGTTATTCAGTTCCTGCTCGGCGGACTCCATTGCGGCCATGTCGCTCTTTGAGCCCATGACGATTCCGACCAGGGGCGCGTCCACCTCCATGCCCGCAAATTCTTCTTCGGGCTCGGTGACGGTCTCAAGCGTTTGCTCGGGTTGGCTTTCCGCCGCTCCGCCGCTCAATCCCGATGTTTCTTGTTCGCTCATCTCATTCCCCACCTGGTCGGGCCACCGCATCCAAGGCGATGTCGCGTCGAATCTGCTTGCCGTCAAACTCAATCATGTCCGCGGCAGCATATGCTGCCCGGCGGGCGTCGGCGGGATCGATTCCCAGCCCGGTCACGGCCAAGACCCTTCCCCCAGCGGTCGCGAGCTCGCCGGAGGCGAGCGCAGCGGTGCCCGCATGGGTGACCTGCACCGCCGGCGGCACACGCTCCAAACCTGAGATCACGTCGCCCTTCGACGCCGATTCGGGGTAACCGCGGCTCGCCAGCACGACCGTGACCGCCGTCCGCCTGTCCCACTCCAGCTTCATCCCCTCGAGGCCGCCGGGCTCACTGGCGCGCTCGAGCAGCTCGAGCAGGTCCGAGCGCAGCCGAGGGAGAATCGCCTGCGTTTCAGGGTCCCCGAAGCGAACGTTGAACTCGAGCACCTTGGGGCCACTGGCCGTGAGCATCAGCCCCGCGTAGAGGACGCCCTGAAACGGCGTCCCCCGGCGCTGGAGCTCGTCGAGCACCGGCGAATGGACGCGCGCGCAGAGCTCCTCTGCGCGCGCGGTATCGATCGCCTGCACCGGGGAGTACGAGCCCATACCGCCGGTGTTGGGCCCGCGGTCGTGGTCGAAGATGCGCTTGTAGTCGCGCGCGGAGGCGAGCGGGACCGCCCGCGTACCGTCGCAGAGGGCGAGCAGCGAGAGCTCGTCTCCCTCCAGGTATTCCTCGACCACCACCTGCTCGGTGTCAAAGCGGCGCTCCACCAGCAGCGCAGTGAGCGCGTCGCGGGCCTCGTCCTCGTCAGAGACGATGATCACGCCTTTGCCTGCCGCGAGACCGTCTGCCTTGACCACCGCTGGGTAGCGCTCGATCGCCTCGAGGCCCGCTCCCGGGTCGCCTACAACGGTGTACGAGGCCGTGTCCACCCCCGCCGCGGCCATCAACTCCTTGCTGAAAGCCTTTGACCCTTCGACCGCGGCAACGGCCGCCGTCGGGCCAAAGCATTTGATTCCCGCGTCCAGCAGCGCGTCGGCGACCCCTTTGACGAGCGGCGCTTCGGGGCCCACCACGACAAGGTCAACCGCTTTCGAGAGCGCGGCGGCCACCACCCCGTCGAGGTCCTCCGCGGCAACGTCGAGCAGCTCGGCATCGGCCGCTATGCCCGCATTGCCGGGCGCGCACAGGAGCTCGGGCCCTCGCGGCGAGCGCGCCAGCGCCTGAACGAGCGCATGCTCGCGCCCGCCAGACCCGAGTACGAGGACGCGCGGACGCCGCGCGTCCGCCTGTCCCGTTGGCTCAGATAGCGCCAATGAAGTCGTCGACGGGGATCGCGCTCAGGGTCTCGTACTTTGCCGTGCCTCGCGACCCCAGCTCCAGCGATACGCGGGCGATTGTCTTCTCGTCCGGTGCCTCGATGACGTTGACGAAATCGAAGTGGCCCAGGGTGGCCCACTGGGCTTTGACGGTCGCACCCAACTGCTCGACCTCGCGGTTGACCTCTCTGATCCGGGCCGGGTTGTTCTTGATCGTCTGGACTCCCTCCGGCGTGAGGGTCGAGAGCATGATGTATGTCGGCATTGCGTCCTCCTCTGCTCGTGGACTCGCGGCCTCACTTGTACCCGATTCGGCTCGTGCGTGGCGGCCCGCCACTGTAGGGTGCTTCCAATGAGCGACACGCGCGTCAAGTTCACTCTCGCCGAGGACGAGATCCCCACCACGTGGACGAACCTCCTCCCCGACCTGCCGGGGCCACCCCCTCCACCGCCGCTTCATCCCGGGACCAAGCAGCCCGTCGGCCCCGACGATCTGGCGCCCCTGTTCGCGCCGGGGCTGATCGCGCAGGAGGTGTCTCCAGAGCCCGAGATCGAAATCCCCGAGGCGGTGCGCGAGGCCTACAAGCTGTGGCGTCCCACGCCGCTTTACCGCGCCCTGCGGCTGGAGCGCGAGCTCGATACCCCCGCGCATATCTACTACAAGTACGAGGGCGTCTCGCCGCCTGGATCGCACAAGCCCAACACGGCTGTCGCGCAGGCCTATGAGAACTCAGTAGCCGGGATCAGGAAGCTGACCACCGAGACGGGCGCGGGACAGTGGGGATCCGCGCTCGCGTTCGCCTGCCGGTTGTTCGACCTCGAGTGCGAGGTTTGGATGGTCGGGTCCAGCTACGACCAGAAGCCCTACCGGCGGTCGATGATCGAGACCTGGGGGGCGGCCGTGCACCGGTCGCCATCCGAGGTCACCGAGGCCGGGCGCTCGCAACGCGAGCACACCACCGGGTCGCTTGGAATCGCGATTTCCGAAGCGGTCGAAGTCGCAGCCCAAAACGCCGACACCAATTACTCGCTCGGGTCGGTGCTCAACCACGTGTTGCTGCATCAGACCGTGATCGGGCAGGAGGTGATCGCGCAGCTTGCGATCGCCGGCGAGGAGCCGGACACCGTGATCGGGTGCGTCGGAGGGGGTTCCAATTTCGGCGGCCTCGCGATCCCGTTCATTCGCCGCGTGCTCGCCGGCGACGCCAAGACCCGCTTCATCGCGGCAGAGCCGGCCGCCTGTCCCACACTGACGCGCGGAGCCTACGCGTACGACTTCGGCGACACGGTGGGAATGACGCCGCTGATGCCGATGTACACACTCGGACACGACTTCGTGCCGCCGCCCGTGCACGCCGGCGGCCTGCGCTACCACGGCGACTCGCCTCTGCTATGCGGCCTGGTAAAAGCGGGTCTCGTCGAGCCGCGGGCCTACAGACAGAACGAGACGTTCGAGGCCGCAGTCCGGTTTGCGCGCACCGAGGGAATCATTCCCGCTCCCGAGCCCGCGCACGCGATCCGCGCCGTGATCGACGAGGCGGCTAGCGCGCGCGAGGCGGGCGAGGCGCGGGTGATCCTGTTCGGACTGTGCGGACACGGCCATTTCGACCTGAGCGCCTACGACGCCTACCTGGCGGGAGAGCTCGAAGATCCGGAGTTCTCCGAGACAGACATGGACGCTGCGCTGCAGCGGCTACCCGAGGCGCCCGCGCTGACCTAGCAGCGCCGGCCGCTTACACCGCGGCAGCGGCTTGCGCGCGCTCCAGGACGATCTCGCCGTCGGACGCGTCCACCACGACCGTGTCGCCGGCAACGAATCGGCCCTCGAGAATCGCCAGTGCAAGGGGATCGACGAGCCGCTTCTGGATGACCCGCTTCAGCGGCCGCGCGCCGTATGTCGGGTCGTATCCCAGGTTGCCCAGAAGCGTGCGGGCCAGATCGGTCAGCTCGACTTCGATCTCGCGCTCCCGGACCCGCGCGATCAACCGCTCCACCTGAAGGTCGACGATCTCGCCAATCTGCTCGCGGGTCAGCGGCGCAAACTCGACGATGTCATCGAGCCGGTTTATGAACTCGGGACGAAAGTGAGCGTCTACGCCGGCCCGCCCGCCGGGGATGTTGGACGTCATGATGAGGACGGAGTTCTTGAAGGACACGGTGCGGCCCTGGCCGTCGGTCAGCCGGCCGTCGTCCATGACCTGCAAGAGCGCGTTGAAGACGTCTGGGTGAGCCTTCTCGATCTCGTCCAGCAAGACGACCGAGTACGGGCGGCGACGGACGGCCTCGGTGAGCTGACCACCCTCCTCGTACCCGACATATCCGGGCGGTGCCCCGACCAGGCGGGAGACCGTGTGCTTCTCCATGTATTCGGACATGTCGAGGCGCACCATCGCGTCTTGGCTGTCGAACATGAACTCCGCCAGCGCCCGCGCGAGCTCCGTCTTGCCGACGCCTGTCGGTCCCAGGAAGAGGAACGTGCCGATGGGTCGATCCGGGTCCTGGAGGCCGGCACGCGAGCGGCGTAGGGCGGATGAGACCGCCGACACCGCCTCGTCCTGGCCCACCACGCGCTGGTGGAGCCGTTCCTCCATGTGCACCAGTTTGTCGATCTCGCCTTCCATCAGACGGGAGACCGGGATGCCCGTCCACTTGGCGACGACTTCGGCCACGTCCTCGGCGTCGACCTCTTCCTTGAGGAACTTCGGCCCGTGGCCGTCGGCGGCGGCTGCCTGCGCGGCCTCCGCCTCCTCGATCTGGCGGGTCAGCTCCGGAATTGTTCCGTACTGAAGCTCAGCCGCCGTGCCCAGATCGGCTTCGCGCTGGGCGCGCTCGAGCTCGATCCGCGCCTGCTCGAGACGCTCGTGCAGTTCGGCCACCGCACCGATCGTCTCCTTCTCTCGCTGCCACTCTGCGTGCATCGCCTGCGAGCGCTCGCGCTCGGCGGCCAGGGTCCGTTCGAGCTGCTCGCGCCGCGCCATGGTGCCGGCGTCCTGCGCGCCGTCGGAGCCGAGCGACTGCAACTCGATCTCGAGCTGCATGATGTGCCTGTCCACCTCGTCGATCTCGGTTGGCTTGGAGTCGATTTCCATCCGGATCCGCGAGGCCGCTTCGTCGACCAGGTCGATGGCCTTGTCGGGCAAGAAGCGGTCGGCGATGTAGCGCTGGCTGAGTGTCGCCGCGGCGACGAGCGCCGAATCCTGGATCCGCACCTTGTGGTGGACCTGATAGCGCTCCTTGAGCCCGCGGAGGATTGCGATCGTGTCCTCGACGGACGGCTCGCCGACGTAAACGGGCTGAAAGCGCCGCTCGAGGGCAGCGTCCTTTTCGATGTGCTTGCGGTACTCGTCAAGCGTGGTCGCTCCGACGCACCGCAACTCGCCGCGAGCCAGCATCGGCTTGAGCATGTTGCCGGCGTCCACCGCGCCCTCTGCAGCGCCCGCGCCGACGATCGTGTGCAACTCGTCGATGAAAACGATGATCTGACCATCGGCGTCTGCGATCTCCTTGAGCACCGCCTTGAGACGATCCTCGAACTCCCCCCGGTACTTGGAGCCGGCGACCATGGCCCCGATGTCGAGTGCCACCAGCCGGCGATCACGCAGCCCCTCGGGGACATCGCCTGAAACGATCCTCTGCGCCAGGCCCTCGACGATCGCCGTCTTGCCCACTCCCGGCTCACCGATCAGAACGGGGTTGTTCTTGGTGCGGCGCGAAAGCACCTGGACAACCCGGCGAATCTCATCGTCGCGCCCGATCACCGGATCGAGCTTGCCCTGGGAGGCCGCATCGGTGAGATCTCGGCCGAAGCGCTCGAGCGCCTGGAACTTGTCCTCGGGATTCTGATCCGTCACCCGGTGGCTGCCGCGAACCTCGCTCAGCGCCTTTAGAAGCTCGTCGTGGGTGGCGCCGCTCTCCCGCAGGGCCCTGCCCGCACTGCCTTCATGACTCGCCAGCGCGAGGAGAAGATGCTCGGTCGACAGATATTCGTCCTTGAGCTCGCGCATCTCGCGCTCGGCCTCACGCAGTACTCCAACCAGCTCACTCGAGCCCGCCGCGGGCTCCTGCCCGCCGCCCGTCGTCACCTTCGGCAACGCCTCGAGGGCGGGTCCGAGCGCCTGTCGGACGACCGCCGGGTCGACGCCCAGCTTGCGCAGCACAGGAGCGACGAGGCCGCCCTCCTGCTCGAGTGCAACCGCGAGCAGGTGCTCGGGCGTGGTCTGGGGGTTCCGGCGCTCATCGGCAAGCTGCTGCGCGGCCTGTAGCGCTTCTTGAGCTTTGATCGTAAAGCGGTCTGGGTGCATGCGTATCTCTGTCTAGGTTCGTGTAGCGATTTGTAAATCTAAGTCTGGGCGACTTAGATTATGGCAGAGCGGGCGAGCTTTGTCTAAGGATTTAGCCTGGAGACGGGGGAGCGGCGGCCCGGGCCACGCGCCGGGACCTGTCGCCGTCTCGCGGCGTCGCCTGGCCATCCCGAACGGGCTCGGGCGGCCCTGCCTCCGCCCCGGTTTGCACGAAGTCCCGCTGGCGGATGAGGACAAAGGCAAGCACGCCGCCGGCGAACGACACGATCGCCGCGACAAGCAGGAGTTCGTTGAGGCTACTGGTGAAAGCACTGAGGGCCACGTTGGCCACCTTCCCGCGCATGGCGGCGGGGACATGCGAGATGGCCTGAGCAGAGTTGCCACTGCTGATCGCGTCCGCCAAGTGGCGTGAAGCGTGCGCAAGCGGCGAGTGCCGCAGATCTCCGACAACCGTGTTGCGGACCTCGGTTGCGAGCAGGGTCCCCAGGGCCGCGATACCGGCCGCGTATCCAACTTGGCGGGAGGTCGAATTGACGCCGGACGCCATGCCGGCGCGGCTTGGATGAACGACTCCCACTGCGGTCGATGCCAGCGTCACGTTCACAAGGCCCGAGCCGATGCCCGCGACGATCAGACCGGCCAGCAGATGCGTCCAGCTCGAGCTCGGCGTGATGCCACGCATCAGCAGCAGGCCGACGCCGATCAGTGCGAGTCCAGGAGCGATCAGAAGCCGGGCCGAGACGCGGGCCGACAGGCGTCCCGCGATGCCCGACATCACGAACATCGCGCCCGTGATCGCGAGCAGTCGCACGCCACTTCCGACCGCGGAGAAGTGCAACAGATCCTGGAGATAGATCACGATGTAGGCGAGGACCGCGAACATGCCGGCCGAGATGGCGAATGCCGTCGTCAGCCCACCGACGAATGTGGGTACGCGCAACAGGCTCAAGTCGAGCATCGGCCGGCGCTGGAGCGCCTCCACCCCGACGAACACCGCCATCAGCGCCCCGCCGCCGGCGAGGCAGCCGATGACCACCCCTGAGCCCCAGCCTCGGCTGCCCGACTCGATTAAGCCATAGACGATCAAAAACAGCGCGCTCGAGAAAGTCGCGAACCCGAGCAGATCGGGCCGCCGAGCGTCGGGATCGCGCGACTCGTCGACGCGCAGCCAGGTCGCCACGAGCGTCGCGGCTCCGATCGGAACGTTCACGAGAAAGATCCATCGCCACGAGAGGCCCGAGGTGATCGCGCCCCCGAGGACTGGGCCGATGGCGACGGCGATGCCTGCGATCGCGCCCCACACGCCGAACGCGATGCCGCGGTCGCGGCCCTTGAACGCGTTGGCGAGCAGCGCGAGCGAGGTGGAGAACATGATCGCGCCGCCGATGCCCTGGCCCGCCCGGGCCAGGGTGAGGAACAGCGTGCTCGGGGCAAGTCCGCAGAGCAGCGACCCCGTCGAGAAGATGACGATGCCGACCGCAAACACCGTCCGCCGACCGCGGAGGTCGGCGAGCGAGCCGGCGGTGAGGAGCAGCGCCGCCAAACTTAGGGCGTAGGCGTCTATCACCCACTGCAGGTCGGATAGCGTCCCGCCGAGCTCGTGCTGGATCGCCGGCAGCGCGACGATCACGATGCTGATGTCGAGCAGGAGCATGAACATGCCCGCCGAGACGGCGGTCAAGGTCCACCACTTGCGCTGCACAGCTTCGTCTACCCGTATCGGCCGACCTTTCGCATCGGCCGCGGGGATGGGTGGCGCTATTTCGCCCGGGGCCCTTGGACGTGGTGCTATTTCGCCCGGGGCCCTTGGACGTGGCGCTATTTCGCCCGGGGGCCCTGGACCGGGAATCCAAAGGGCTGAGCGTCGGCGCTGCGGATCAGCTGGCCACCGCGCTCGTAGGGCACGATTTCGGCGCGGAGCTCTCGCCGGATCGCCTCGAGCCGCTCGACCTCCTCGGCCAGCTCCCCCGCGCGGCGCTCGAGCGAAGCCACCTTGCGCGTCATCGTCGTGAGCCTCTCCTCGAGCTGGAAGACCCGCTCCACCCCGGCCAGGTTCATCCCCAGCTCGACCGTCATCCTCTGGATGCGTCGGAGCCGCTCCACGTCCTGGTAGGAGTACAGGCGTGTCCCCTTCGGCGATCGCTTTGGCTCGATCAGACCCCTCGCTTCGTACATGCGCAGCGTCTGTGGATGCATCTCTGCCAACTCGGCCGCGACAGAGATCATGAACACGCCGCGGTCGGAGGTGACTTCAACGCGCGAGGAGGTGACGGTGGCGGCCGTCACCGTCTTGGTCACCCGCACAGCTCGGGATTTGCCGCGGCGCTCGGCCATCAGCCGGCGCCTCCCTGACCGGCGGCCTCAAACAGCTTGGCTCGCGGGTTGCCGTTCATCACGCGCTCCAGACGATCCACGGCTTCGCTCTGTTCTGCCGAGAGCGAGTCAGGCACATCGATCACGAAGCGATAATGGATATCGCCTCGACCCTTGCCGCCGAGCCGAGGAGGCCCCTCGCCTCTGAGCCGCTGCACCGTGCCGTGCTTGGTGCCCCGGGGGACGCGCAGACGCTTGGAGCCTCGGAGAGTGGGCACCTCAATCACCCCACCGTGGATGGCCTCGGGAATCGTCAGCGGAACCTCTACCTCGAGGTTGTCGCCGGTCCGCTTGAAGACCGGCGAGGCGACCACTCGCGTGATGACGTACAGGTCGCCGGACTCGGAGCCTCGCGGTCCAGGTTCGCCCTTGCCCGCCAGCCGGATGCGGCTGCCCTCGCGGACGCCGGCGGGGATGTTTACCCGCAACTTGCGCGTGCCGCGCTTCGCGCCGCTACCTCCGCAGGTCGGGCACGGATCCTCGATGATCGTTCCGGTGCCGTGGCAGTTCGAGCAGGGCTGAGAAATCGAGAAGATTCCCTGGCTCTGGGCCTCGATGCCACGTCCACCGCAGACAGGACAGACCTGGGGCGAGGTTCCTGGCTTTGCCCCGCTACCTCGGCAGGTTGGGCAGGGTTGCGAGGTGGGCACGGTCAGCGAGACCTGGGCACCCTCCACCGCTTGATCGAAGCTCAGCGAGACCTCGGTCTCCAGATCGCGGCCGCGCGTAGGGGGGCGACCGCCTCTGACCCCGCCTCGTCCGCCGGCAGCGGCACCGCCACCGCCCGCTCCGAAGAGGTTGGAGAGGATATCGCCCACGCCACCGAAACCGCCTCCGAAGGAGCCGGGGTCGAACCCGCCGCCGGGCACGTTGAACCCGAATGGTCCAGAACCACGGTCATATTGCTTGCGCTTCTCGGCGTCGGAAAGAACGTCGTGGGCCTGGGAGACCTCCTTGAACCGCTCTTCCGCTTTCTTGTCGCCGGGGTTGCGGTCGGGGTGGTACTGGCGCGCCAGCCGGCGGTAGGCCTTCTTTATCTCGGCCTCAGAGGCGTTCTTGCCAACCCCGAGGATTTTGTAGTAGTCGGGTCGTGCGGCCATGACCTAAGGCTCCTCACGCCGCTACAACCACGCGGGCGGGCCGCAGCACGGAGCCGTCGTGCAGCCGGTACCCACGCTGGTAGACCTCGACGATGGTCCCTGGGTCGGCATCTTGGACTGGCTGCTGGGCCACTGCCTCGTGATGCTGCGGATCGAATCGCTCCCCAAGCGGCGAGTAAGGCTCGATCCCCACGCGAGCAAGCGCGGCGATCACTCCGGCGTGAACCAGCTTGATCCCTGACACAAGCGTCCCTGTGCCGTCCTGGTTCTCCTCGCTGCCCGGAACGACCTGCGCGGCCGCCACCGCCCGGTCCAGATCGTCGACAGCCGGAAGCAGTTCTCGCGCGAGCTTGATGATTCCACGCTGCTGCGCCGCCGCCGCTTCGCGCGCGGAACGTCGCCGGTAGTTCTCGAAATCCGCCTTCGTCCGCTGGGCCAGCTCGAGGTACTCATCGGCCTTCCCAGCCCGTGCCGCGAGCTCCTCGAGATCGTGCTCCAGCTTCGCTTCGTGGTCGGAGGGAGTTTCGTCAGCCGCCGGCCGTTCCTGCTCCTCCGTCTCATGAAGGTCGGCCTCGGGGGACGCGCCCGGCCCCGAGACCACTCGCGGCGAGGCCTCGGGCTCAGGGACGCCTCCCGAGCCATCAGCCGCGGGGGCCGAGGGTGCGGGTGCGTCCCCCGAGTAAGGACGACGTTCGGAGGTCATCGCCTACTGACCTTCGTCCACGACTTCCGCGTCCACCACGTCCTCCTCCTCGGCCGAGGCGCCGTTGCCTGCCGCGGCCCCATCAGTCGGGGTGCCTGCCGCTGCGGCCTGCTCCTGGGCGCGCTGGTACATCGCCTCGGAGACCTTGTGGAAGGACGCTTGCAGAGCCTCGGTCTTGGCCTGGATCTCGGCGGCGTCCTCTGAAGTGAGGACGTCGCGGACCGCCTTGATGGCGTCCTCGATCTCTGACTTTGACGTGGCATCGACCGACTCGCCCAGCTCCTTGAGCTGGCGCTCCGCCTGGTAGGCGGCGTTCTCGCCGTTGTTGCGTGCTTCGGCGAGCTCGCGCTGGCGCCTGTCGTCCTCGGCGTGGGATTCGGCGTCGGTGACCATCCGCTTGATCTCTTCGTCGGAGAGCCCCGAGCCAGACTTGATCTCGATCTTCTGCTCCTTGCCGGTGCCGAGATCCTTGGCCGACACGTTGAGGATGCCGTTGGCGTCGATGTCGAAGCCGACCTCGATCTGCGGGATGCCGCGCGGCGCGGGCGGAATGCCGGTCAGCTGGAACTTGCCCAGCGACTTGTTGTACGCCGCCATCTCGCGCTCGCCCTGAAGGACGTGGATCTCGACCGAGGGCTGGTTGTCCTCGGCGGTCGAGAAGATCTCCGACTTGCGCGTCGGGATCGTGGTATTGCGCTCGATCAGCTTGGTCATCACGCCGCCCTTGGTCTCGATCCCGAGCGTAAGCGGCGTCACGTCGAGCAACAGCACGTCCTTGACGTCGCCGGCCAGAACGCCTGCCTGAATCGCAGCGCCGACCGCAACGACCTCGTCGGGGTTGACCCCCCGGTGGGGCTCCTTGCCGGTCAATTCCTTGACCTTCTCCTGGACCGCCGGCATCCGGGTCATGCCACCCACCAGCACCACGTGATCGACCTTTGCGACGCCCTTGTCCTTGGCGTCGTCGAGCGCCTGGCGGACCGGCGCAACCGTACGGTCAAGCAGGTCGGAGGTGAGCTCGTTGAGCTTCGCGCGCGTCAGGCGCGTATCGAGATGCTTCGGACCGCTCGCGTCGGCGGTGATGAAGGGCAGGTTGATCTGCGTCTCCTGCGTGGTGGAGAGCTCGATCTTCGCCTTCTCGGCTGCCTCGTAGAGACGCTGCAGGGCCATCGGATCGTTGCTCAGGTCGATGCCCTGGGAGCGCTTGAACTCGGCGACCAGCCAGTCCACGACGGCCTTATCGAAGTTGTCGCCACCGAGGTGGTTGTCGCCGGAGGTCGACTTGACCTCGAACACGCCCTCGCCGATCTCAAGCACGGACACGTCGAAGGTGCCACCACCGAGATCGAAGACGAGAATGGTCTGATCGGACTCCTTGTCGAGCCCGTATGCAAGCGAAGCCGCAGTCGGCTCGTTGATGATGCGCTTGACGTCGAGTCCGGCGATCCTCCCGGCGTCCTTGGTCGCCTGGCGCTGATCGTCGTTGAAGTACGCCGGCACCGTGATCACCGCGGCGTCGACGCTGGTGCCCAAATAGGCCTCGGCGTCGCTCTTGAGCTTTCCGAGGATCATCGCCGAGATCTCAGGCGGCGAGTACTCCTTGCCACCCGCCTCAACGCGAGCATCGCCGTTGGGGCCCGATACCACCTTGTAGGGGACAATCGCCTCCTCTTCGCGGACCTCGGCCTCCTTGCGCCCCATGAAGCGCTTGATCGAGAAGACCGTGTTCTGCGGGTTTGTGACCGCCTGTCGCTTGGCCACCGTGCCCACCAGGCGCTCGCCCGACTGCGTGAAAGCTACGACCGAGGGGGTGGTGCGCCCGCCCTCGGCGTTCTCGATCACGGTCGGCTCGCCGCCCTCGAGCACGGCCATACAGCTGTTGGTCGTTCCGAGATCGATACCGATCGTTTTAGCCATGAAACTACGCTCCTATACGTTCCCGTTCGTGTGAAAATCTAAGCGTGAGCGTAGCAGATCTAGGCGGCCGCCAGCGCCCGGGGTGCGCGTAAATGGCGGGGGCCGGCGACGGCCGCTAGCGCCCAGCGCGCGCGTAGATGGCGGGCCGGCAAGGGCCGCTAGCGCCCAGGGTGCGCCCTGGCAAGTGCGGTAAACGCCGCCCCCGCGGGCTTGCGCTGAAAGTCGTACTCCAGCAGCCCGTAGTGGAATCTCCACGGCGGGTCACCCGTTTTCACTCCGGGTTGGTAGTTGCGCACGTCGTACCAAAAGGCAGCCTTGACGAAGTGCAACTTGAGCAGGACCCCGTATGCCTGCTCGAGATACCTCTTCTGGACGGTCGTGCTCGGGTAATAGGGGCCGTTCGGGATGCTGTTGCCGGGCCAGCCGAACTCGGTCACCCACAGCGGCTGGGTGCCGTAGCCGTGCTCTTTGAACTCCTGCTCGTAAGCACGAAGCTCACCGGCCCAGGTCATGTGGCACACCGGGGTCCTGTCACAACCCTCGGCCGGAAAAGGCCCCCTCGCGTGTCTCGGAATCGGGATGTTGTCGACCCGGTCGTATCCGTGTGCAAACGGTCCAAATTTCCCCGGCGGGTAGCGGTAGGCATGCAGCGCGATCCCGTTGAACGCCTTGACGCGGTGGAGGTCGGCGAGGACGTTGTGGGTGTAAGGCAGCGCCGCGATCGAGCCGTGGTGTTGTGGCAGCAACCCGAAGTTGATCGGCGAGGCGAAGAGGAGCTTCAGATGGGTGTGGTAGCGATGATTGACCGACTGAAAAGTCGCGTAGTCCGCTCGCAGCAGGGCGGCGTATTCCGCCGCGCTCGGACGGGGCGACCACGAGCCTTTGAGGTTGGGGTTCCGCCAGCTCTCGTAGTAGGTGACTTTCCCGCGGAAATGCAGCAGGACACGCCGGACATACGCCTCGTAATGTCGTCGGTCTGTGGGCGTCGTCGGCGGACAGTCCCGCACGTTGGCGGGCACCGGCCTCAGCGAGCATGCCTCCGGGATGCCGGCGAAGCTGAGGAAGATACCCATGCCGTGCGCGCGGGCCTGGTTGACGAGGTAGCCGGCGGCTGCGTAGTCGCCGACCGCGCTCTTTGGGCCAAGCGTCCACCTGATCCAGCGGACGCCGAGCGCCTTGGCGGCCGGAACGTTTTTGAAGAAGTCGCCCTTTTTCTTGTCGTATGTGCTTGTGTCGACCCCGAAGAGCGACGGCTTCGGCTGCCCGCGCGTCGACGCGGGGCCGTGGTGCCCGGCGGGGTCGCGTGCCTGGGCCAAGGCCGCGGCACCCGACGTGGCCAGTGCAACTGCGACAACGCCCGAACACAGGCGCCGCGCGCGCAAAGTCAACCCACCCCACCTCCAGTCGGCATGGTCGGCAAGGCTATCGATAAATGGCGGCGCTCGGACACATTCTCTGAAGCGCGCAGCCCCGGCAGTTTGGACGCCGCGCATAGCAGGTGCGGCGGCCGTGGCGCAGCAGGTTCAGATGTAGCTCGAGCTCCTCGCCGGGAGGGGTCAGCGTGAGCATGGTGTCGTGGAGCTCGTCGAATCCGGCGCCGGGACGGAAGAGCCCCAGCCGGGCGCCGACGCGCGAGACGTGCGTGTCGACCGGGACGTCTCGCATCCCGAGGGCGAAGAGCAGCACGCAGGCCGCGGTTTTGCGGCCCACTCCCGGCAGCGAGCACAGGTACCGCTGGGCGTCGGGCACGGATACCTCTGGGAGCCAGTCGAGCGTCGGCTCGCCAGCCGCGGTCTCAGGGAGTGCCTGCAGGATCGCTTTGATGCGCGCCGACTTGATCTTCGAGATGCCGCCGGGACGGATCGCCTCCTCGATCTCTCCCACGGGCGCGTCGCGCACCGCGTCCCAGCTCTCAAACCGCTCCCGCAATGCCAGGTATGCGACGTCGCGGTTGCGGTCGTTGGTCGACTGCGAGAGGACGGTCAGGACCAGCTCTGCGATCGGATGGCCATGAGGCCGCGCCGCGGGCACCCCATAGACAAGCCGCAGGCGGTCGCGGATCGCGCGCACCCGGCGGGCAGGCGGACGGCGCCAGGCTGCCCTGCTCGCGGCTGCAGCGGTCATGCGGTTCACCGGCTGCACGTTATCCTCGCTTCGGGGTGCAGGTCGCCGAGCACACCATCCAACTCGCCGGCGCGCCTGTGTTCTACCGCAGGACCGAGGCCGAACTTGCGCCACTCCTCTACGTCCACGGCTGTCCGACGAGCTCTGACGACTGGATCCCGTTACTCGAGCGGACGGGAGGTGTGGCCCCTGACCTGGTCGGCTTTGGACGTTCGGCAAAGGGGGCCAACCTCGATTACACACTCGCGGGGCTTGCCAACTTCATCGAGCTGTTTCTGGACGAACTCGAGATCCCGGCTGTCACCGTGGTCGCCCACGATTGGGGAGCCGGCGCAGGACTCCTGCTGGCTCAGCGCCAGCCGCAACGGGTGCAGGCGCTGGTGCTGATCAATGCGCTGCCTCTGATCGGTGGCTACCGGTGGCACCGGTTGGCCCGGGCGTGGAGGGTGCCGCTGCTGGGAGAGCTGGCAATGGGAGCCACCACGCGCATCGTGCTACGGCGCATCCTTCGGCGTGGCTACGCCGACCCCAGCGCGCTGTCGCGCGCGCGTTTGAAGGCGATCTGGGATCAGTTCGATCAAGGGACCCAGCGTGCGGTGCTGCGGCTCCACCGCTCCGCGCCGGAGGACCGGCTGGCCGAGGCGGGCGCGGGGCTCGATCGGCTCTCGGTGCCGACCATGGTGATGTGGGGCGAGCATGATCCGTGGTTTCCGGCGCCCCTTGCCGACCGATACGGCGAGCGCCTGGCGGGGGCTCGGGTGATCCGCGTGCCGGATGCGGGCCACTGGCCATGGCTCGAGCGGCCCGAGATGTCCGAGCAGATAGTGGACTTTGTGAGCGAGCGATGACCGAGCTGGGGACAGGCACCCGTCCTCGGCGCAACGTTGGCGATCGGGTTCGGTCAGGCCGAACTGAATCGCCAAAGTTCACCGCGCCGCGGAGATCCCGTGCGTCGTGGAGGGCCGCGCGCGCGACATCCTGGCGCCGCCTCCTCCCCGCAGCCGTCGCGGCTGCGCTTTCCGCTGCCTACGTGATCGCTTCCCCGCCCAGTCTCGATCTGGCTGCGCACCTCTTTCGCGCCCAGCTGTTCGGGCGAGAGCCCTTCGGAATCTGGAACAACTATTGGTATTCCGGCCACCACATAGTCGGCTACAGCCTGCTGTTCCCCGCCGCCTCCTGGGCGCTGACGCCTCAACTCGCCGCGGCACTCGCCGCGACGGCGACCGCGGCGCTGTTCGAGCCGCTGGCGCGCCGGCATTTCGGCGAGGACGCCTGGCTCGGAGCGACGATTTTCGGCGCAGCCACAGCAGTGAACCTCTTCACCGGCAGGCTGGCGTTCGCCTTCGGCGCGCTTCCCGCCCTCGCGGCGATCGTCGCGCTCGACCGGCGGCGAACCTGGCTCGCGTGTGGACTGGCCTTCATCACGGCGTTTTGCAGTCCCGTGGCGGCGCTGTTCGCGGCACTCGCGGGCGCGGCTTATGCAGTGGGGCGGGCGTGGGAGTCACGACGGGTGACCGCCTGCCTCCCCGGGCTGGCCGTGGCCCTCGCCGCGCTTGTCCCCGTGGGCCTGCTCGCGATCGCCTTTCCCGAGGGAGGGACGGAACCCTTCGTCTTCAACGCTTTCATTCCGATGCCGTTGATCGGTCTCGGCGCGCTGCTGGCGATCGGACCGCGACGCCCGGTCCTGGCGGCGGGCGTCGCCCTGTACACGCTTGGGACGATCGCGAGCTACCTCGTTCCGACTGCCGTCGGTAGCAATGCCGGACGGCTCGGAACGTGGGTCGCGGCCCCGCTGGCGGCGCTGCTCTGGTGGCACCCCACGCGCCACCGCGAAGATCCGTCGCGGCCTCCATACCGCAGCGAGCCGCTCTGGCGCCGCCCCATGACGCTTTTGGCGTTGGTGGCGGTGCCGCTGCTCTATCTGCAGTGGCACGACCCGATCAGGGACCTCACCACGGCCAGTTCCGATCCCTCGAACTCGGTGGGGTATTACCGGCCCCTCCTGAGCTTCCTGAGGCGGCAGGGGGGCCCGCCGTTTCGTGTCGAAATTCCCTTCACCAGCTTCCACTGGGAGGCCTACGCCGTGGCCTCACATTTCCCGATCGCCCGCGGCTGGGAACGCCAGCTTGACATCAAGGACAACTCGCTCTTCTACTCGGGGAGGCTTACGCCCGCCCGGTATGAGCACTGGCTGCACACCGACGCCGTTCGCTTCGTGGCGATGGCGAATGCCCCCCTCGACTACGCCGGCCGCGCGGAGGCTCGCTTGATCGCCAAGGGGCTGCCCTATCTAAAGCTCGTCATGCGAGACACGCACTGGCGCGTTTACGCGGTCAAGGACTCCACTCCGATCGCGGCGGGGGCGGCGCGGCTCACCGCTCTGGGGCCGGATTGGTTGAGGCTTGACGCCAAGCGCCCAGGCGAGGTGACGTTGCGTGTCCACTTCACGCCCTACTGGGCGCTGACGCGCGGCTCTGGGTGCGTCGAGCCGGCCGGCGAGTTCACACGCTTGCTCATCCGCCGGCCCGGCCCGGTCGCGGTGGGCATCGACTTCTCGCTCGGGCGGATCGGCGCGACCACGCCACGCTGCAAATGAGAAGGCTTTTAAGGACCATCCGAGGCGCCGAACGGGAGCGCCCTAGCTACGATGGAATACCGATGCGGCGAGCACTCCGGTGGTTCGAAGCGCGCGTCCTGCCGCGCGGATGGCTGGACCTCATCCGCCAGTTGGCGCTGTTTTTGGGCGCGTACTTTCTCTACAGCCTCGTCCGCATCGCGGTGCACGGCGGCGCCTACAACCCTGGGTACCGGCCCTTCGGCGACGCCATGCGCATCATCGACATCGAGCGTGTGCTGCATGTGTTCGTAGAACCCACGCTCCAAGAGTGGGCGCTGGGCAAGCACTGGCTGATTGACGGCGCCGACTGGATCTACCTGAATGCCCACCTGTTCGTGACGATCGGCGTGCTCGCCTACATCTACACGCGCCACAATCGTTCGTTTTACGTCATTCGCAACATGTTCTTAATCGCGATGGTCATCGCTCTCGTGGCCTACTGGCTGTATCCCACAGCGCCGCCACGCCTGATGCCCGAGTGGGGCTTCAGCGACGCCGTCAAGCAGTTCACCGGAATCACCGTCGAGAAGGGACCCTCCAGCGAGGTGCTCAACCTCTATGCCGCGGTGCCCTCGATGCACGTCTGCTTCGCGATCATGCTCGGCTGGCCGATGGCGAAATTCGCGCGGCGCCGGCCGATCAAGGTGGCATGGGCCCTCTACCCTCTGCTCATCACTTTCGTCGTGATCGTGACCGGCAACCACTACTTCATGGACGTCTTCCTCGGCGCGCTGACAGCCGGGATCTCGGCATTTCTCGCCGCGCGAGTACTGCCACGCCTCGGCCTGGCCAGGTGGACCTTTGACGAGGCGCCGGCGTAGCGATGGCCCAAGCAGAGTTACGGCCAAGGCGTCTGCGCCCGCGTTCGAGCCGCCCCGGAGCACGCCGCTCCCCGCCTCAGCGCTCGCGCCCAACCACACAGGAGCTGATGCGCGAGAGGCTGATCGAATCGCGCCTCACCCCCAACGCCATCTCTCTCACCGGCTTTGCGCTCAACGTCGCGGCCGCCGTCCTCATCTTCGAGCGATTCTTCTTCCTCGCGGGCGTGGCTTTCATCATCGGGTCGATCATGGACACGCTCGACGGTCGCTATTCCCGCATGTCCGGGAAGGGCACGCCCTTCGGCGCGTTTCTCGACTCGACGCTCGACCGCATCGAGGAGGGCGTCGTGCTGATCGCGGTCGCGGCGTACTTTGCCACGCGCCACGAGGAGGCAGCCGTCGCCGCGACGGTGGCGGCCGCGCTCGGCTCGCTGATGGTTTCCTACACACGAGCGCGGGCCGAGGCGCTCGGCGTACCGTGCAAGGTCGGTCTCGCCACCCGGCCCGTCCGGGTCGTGATCCTGTCGGCGGGGCTCGTGTTCGCCAAAGGAGCCTCGCTCGGCCACTTCGAGCTTTTGGCACCGGCGGTGTACGTGCTCGCCGGGCTCGCGGTCCTGACCGTGATGCAGCGCATCTGGTACGTGCGCCGCCAACTGCGCGCCGTGCCCTCCGAGAGCGCCTAGGCGAGCGCTGACGCTGGCTCGATCACCAAAGGTGCGCAATGACGCGTGTAACCAAAGCTCCGAACGGGGAGTAAATCTGAGCGCGTGAGCACCACCATCCAGGCTTCTCCCAACGGCTCCGGTCGCTATCAGGACGACAAGGTTCGTGTGGCGATCATCGGCGTCGGCAACTGCGCGAGCTCGTTCGTGCAGGGCGTTCGCTATTACCGCGACGCCGACCCCGGGCAGCGCGTCCCCGGGTTGATGCACGTCGACCTGGGTGGCTACCACGTACGCAATATCGAGTTCTCGGCGGCTTTCGACATCGACGCCGACAAGGTGGGCAAAGACCTGTCAGCGGCCATCTTCGCGGGTCAGAACAACACGCTGCGGCTGGGTGACGACCTCCCCGCACTCGGCGTCGAGGTCCAGCGTGGCATGACCCACGACGGCCTCGGCAAGTACCTCAAAGAAAAGATCACCAAGGCCCCGGGCCCGACGGCCGACATCGTGGGAATTCTCAAGGAGAGCCAAACAGACGTCGTGGTGTCCTACTTGCCGGTCGGCTCCGAGCAGGCGACCAAGTGGTACGTCGAGCAGGTGCTCGAGGCCGGGTGTGCCTTCGTCAATTGCATCCCGGTGTTCATCGCCCGCGAGCCCTACTGGGAGGGTCGTTTCCAAAAGGCCGGGCTCCCCATCGTGGGCGACGACATCAAGTCCCAGGTTGGCGCCACGATCGTGCACCGCGCACTCGCGCGGTTGCTCCACGAGCGCGGCGTGAAGATGCTCCGGACCTCACAGCTCAACGTTGGCGGCAACATGGACTTCTACAACATGCTCGAGCGCGAGCGGCTGGAGTCAAAGAAGATCTCCAAGACCAACGCGGTGACCTCGATCATGGGACACGAGCTGCCCGTGGAGGACGTCTACATCGGCCCCTCGGACTACGTCCCCTGGCTCACGGACCGCAAGTGGGCGCACATCCGCGTGGAGGGACAAGCTTTCGGTGACGTCCCCCTGAACGTCGAGCTCAAGCTCGAGGTGTGGGACTCGCCCAACTCCGCGGGGATCGTGATCGATGCCGTCCGCTGCTGCAAGCTCGCGCTGAACAACGGGATCACGGGGCAGCTCGATGGACCGAGCTCTTACCTGATGAAGTCGCCGATGAATCAGCGGCCCGATGACGAGGCACGCGAGATGACCGAAGCCTTCATCGCGAAGTATGCGCGCAAGCCCGCCGCCAAGCGCACTCGGCGGGCCGCTCGAGCGCACTAGAGCCTGGCTTTAGACTCCAACCGTGCCGATAGAGGGCCTCGCGATCGCGCAGGTGACGCCGTTCGCGTGGGAGGCGGCGAACGAGGTTAACGAGTACGTCGCACAGGTATCCCGCGAGCTCGCGGAGAGGGGTCACCGCGTGCTCGTGCTGGCCCCCTCGCAGTCGCCTGACCTGATTCGCTCGAGCCGCCGCGCGATCCGCGCTGAGCCAGACACGCTGCTCGAGCGCGCCGAAGGAGAGCCCCTCGTGCTGGGTGTCGGCGAGGTTCTGCCCTTCTCCTTTGCCCGGCGCCGAGCGGCCTCGCTCCCACTCGACGTGTCGCGCACGGTCGAGAGCGTGCTCGCCTCCGTCACGCTCGATCTCGTACACGTTCACGAGCCCTTCCAGCCGAGCGCCGCGGGCACCGCGCTGCGCCACTCCCGTGCGCTCAACGTGGGTAGCTTTCACGCGCCCACCGAGCGGATCCTCTCTACCCAGCTGACCCGCCCGCTGTCGCGGCTGTTGTTCTCGCGCCTCGACGTTCGCATCGCGAGTTACCACGCGACGGCGGAACTCCTGCAGCGCTACTTTCCGGCCGCCTATCGCGTGGTCATCCCGGGCGCAGTCCCGCTCGCCAAGCCGCAGCATGCATCCGGTGAGGTGGAACTACTGCTCATCGCCACCGAAGAACGGGCAGCGACGCGGACGTTCCTACGCGCACTGAGGTCGCTGGCGCAGCTAGAGGGCTGGCGCGCCACGGTGCTCTCGCCGGGGCCGCGGGCCGCTCCCGCGACGCTCAGCGCGGTCCTGCGCGAGCGCGTGCAGTTCCGCGACGTCAGCGAGCTCCCGCAGGCGGATGCGCTCGCACGCGCGGATGTCGTGGTGCTCGCCTCGGAAGGCCTACGGGTTACGCCGGGCACGCTCGTGGCGGCGATCGGCGCCGGTGCGGTCCCGGTCGTCTCGCGCCTCGAGGCCTACGTGGAGCTGCTTGAGAACGACAGCTTCGGGCTCGAGTTTGAGCCCGGGGATGCCGAGACCCTGGGCCACCAGCTGGATCGTCTGGTCAGCGAGCCACGGCTGCGCCGAGAGCTCGCGGCAAGCGCCAAGCCGCTACGCGCCAAGCTTTCCTGGGGCCGCGTGGGATCAGAGCTCGAGCAGATCTATGGAGAGCTCGTCTCCCGTCGCCATGACGGTGCCGATAATGGCGGCCCAAGCCGGCGTTTGCAGTCCCGCCCCCTGATCGACGTCGACCTACATATGCATACAGACCACTCGCCCGACTGCGCCACGCCCGTAGAAGTGCTTTTGGCGGAGGCCAAGGAAAGGGGTCTTGGAGCGATCGCGGTCACCGATCACAACGAGATCTCTGGCGCACTCGAGGCGCGTGCGAAAGCGCAGGCAATCAAGGTCATCGTGGCGGAGGAGATCAAGACGGCGGATCAGGGAGAGGTGATCGGCCTGTTCATCAAGGAACGGATTCCACGCGGCCTCACGCTGCAGGAGACCATCAGCGAAATCAAGCGCCAAGGTGGCCTCGTTTATGTGCCCCACCCGTTTGACCGTCTCCACGCCGTTCCCGATTACGAGCATCTCCTGCCGGTGCTCGACCAGGTCGACGCGATCGAGGTGTTCAACCCCCGGGTCGCGATCGGCGAGTTCAACGAAGAGGCAGCCCGCTTTGCGGCCAAGTACCGCATCCCGGCCGGCGCCGGATCTGACGCGCACGTCCCTCAGGGTCTCGGATCCGTGCGGATCCGTATGAGGGACTTCGATGGGCCGGAAGAGTTCTTGGAGTCGCTGCGCGAGGCCGACATCATTCGCAACCCCGCGAACCTTCTCTACGTGCAGGCGCTCAAGTTCTTGCAAACGAAGGCTATGCCGGCTGCGGCCCGACGCGCGGCGCGAGATCGTCGTTTGCGGCGGGTCGCCGACCGCGCTTAGCCCCGCAACTCCTGATGCACGTGCAAGGACAAGCTTCAAAACCGTCCAATCCGATGAGGATGCCTGCGACCGACGACGAGATCCGGGAGAAGTACCTCGAGCGGGCGATCCGGGAGCTAAACACGTTCGCTCGGGAGCTTCAAGGGTGCTCGCGCTGCCCACGGGGGCAGCTCATGCCCGTGCTCGGCTCCGGCCATCCGCAGGCCGACATCTTTTTGCTCAAGTACGCACCGAAGCCCGCGGAGGTCGAGGAGGGAGTTGCTTTTTACGGACGCGCCGGAAACGCGCTGATGAAATCGCTCAAGCGCCTTCAGATCGATCCGCTGGCGGTGTACGGGACGTTATGCGTGAAGTGCCCCGTGCCCGACCCAACGCTGGCCGACCCTGGGTGCATCGCCCGACTGCTCGAGGAACTGGCGATCGTCCAGCCCAAGATCGTCGTGGTGATGGGGTCCGACGCGCTTGGGGTGCTCAACGATCTCGAGGTGCCCCTCGCCCACCTCCTCGTCGAGGAGCCCGGAGAGATCCAGTTCTTCACGCCGTCAGCCGATGCCCTGTACGTGCCGAGCATCGATGAGGCGCTTGACGAAGAGCCGGCCAAGCGGGCTTTCTGGGCTGCTTTCCGGGTGCTCGGGCAATGGTGGTCGGAGCTGCCGCCCTACTGATCTCTTCTTGACCGGGTGCGCGCATGCGCGCACCCGCCGCGCGAGCATGCTCGCGCGGGGCCGGGCCGCATGCGGCCCGGCCAACATATCTAGACTGCCTGCAATGGACCTCGAGGAGAAGACCATCGAGAAGCCCGGCGATCGCTGCGAGGTTTGCGGCACCAAGCTGACTGCCGCGGAGATACAGGCAGCACTCGAGTCAGGGGGTCCGGCCCTGTGCTCGGTCCACGCCGACGAAGTGGTTCCGGTAGCCGAGGACGAGGCAGGCTTCGGAGAGGCGTAAGAGCCCTAGCCGCCGATCTCGAGCACTACCTTGCCGAATTTGCTGCCGGCCTCGAAGCGTTCGTAGGCGGCCGCGGCCCGCTCGAGCTCAAAGGCGGCGGCAACAGGAACCTCCAGAGCCCCAGACTCGAACAGCGGCAGAACCGAGCGTTCGAGCGCCCGGGCGGCGAGCGCCTTCTCCTCGAGGGGACGCGAACGCAGCGTCGAGCCGAAGATGCGCACGCGCTTGGTCATGAGCAGTCCGAGATTGAGCTCGCCCTTGGCGCCGGCGCCGACTCCGATCACGACGATTCTGCCCTGGGTGGAGAGGGCCGTCAGGTTGTGCGGGAGGTTGGGGGCGCCGACCAGTTCCAGGATCACGTCAAATGGGCCGTGCTCGGCGAAATCGCCGGGAGGGATGGTTCGCGCACCCAGCTCCTCCACCGCCGAGCGCAGATCATCGCTTCGTACCGTCGCCGTAACCCGTGCGCCGGCCGCCCGCGCAAGCTGGATGGCCGCCGTGCCGACCCCTCCGGCGCCACCGTGGACGAGCAGCCGTTCACCGCTCCTTAGCGCTGCCTGGGTGAACAGTGCGTCGTGCGCGGTCGTGAACACCTCGGGAACGCCGCCCGCTTGGAGCCAGCCGAGCGCGCGTGGGACAGGCATCAGCTGCCGCTCATGCACTGTGGCGAGCTCCGCCTGTCCGCCGCCGCCGACGACGCCCATCACCCGGTCGCCTTCGTCAAACCGCTGCGCCGCAGGGCCAAGCGCCGCCACCTCGCCCGCCAACTCGAGCCCCGGGATGTCCTGGGGCGACCCCGGTGGGGCCGGGTAGCGGCCCAGGCGCTGGTGTATGTCCGCCCCGTTGATGCCGGCGGCGTGAACGCGCACCAGAACCTCGCCGGAGCCGGGCTGCGGATCGGGATGCTCCTCCACGGATATCTGCTGGTCGCGGATCGTGACGGCGCGCATGGAGCGGCGATTCTATGGATCGGCTTGTCGCGGTCCCAGCCGACCCGACCGCGACGGGGCAGTCCTAACTCAAAAAAATTCCCCCAATCGCAGTGGCGGTGATAGGTTCGCGGCCGCCATCGGAGGTACCAGCGAAGCTGGCGCCCGAGGTCATGCGACGGACAGCCCCACCAAGGAGGTAGTTGCCGTGAAGCTCGTCAGGCTCTCGCTGATCGTAGGCGTTCTGGTAGGAGGGGCCGCCGTCGCGGCTGTGGCCAGCACACCCGCGCACAATTCCACCGCGGTTGCCCGAAGCCACCACTATCAGCGGCCGACTGTCAGGCATGCCCACATCAACTGCGCATGGGCGTCTGCCATGTGCACGGAGATCTCGAAGCGGTTGTCCTACCAAGTCTTCGATCACTACGTGGGCCACGACGAGCCATCGGTGCTCTTCGACTCAAACGCCACCGGGTCGGGGAATCACATGCAGTACTACGTGAACCTTCCCAAGGATCCCTCGGCGAGCAACCCCAACCAACCGGGGAAGTCGTACGCCTTCCAGTTGAGCGGAGCGGAATGGCTCGGCATGGCGATGTGCGACACGCAGTCCTATCCAGAGCAGGTGCACTTCTGTCCACCCGACTCAAACCGCAACATCCTTGATCCGAGCGTGTCGCCCAAGCACGTCGGTCAGGCCTACATGGAGATGCAGTTCTACCCGCCTGGCTGGATTCAGTGGCCGACGTGGCAGGTGGCTGTCGGAGCGAGTTCGTGTAGCCCAACGCAATGGTGCGCGGCCCTGAACATCGACAGTCTGGCGCTGGACCCCGTTACCGGCAAGACGCTCAATCAGACCTGTCTCAGCAAGGTCGGCGAGGAGTACCTGAACTTCGCCTTCATCACCAAGAACGGCCACTCGACCGGGCCCGCGAACCCGCTCCAATCGACCACTGCGGGTACCTTCACGCCCAACGCCAAGAAGGACCTGTTCATGAACTACGGAGACCACCTGCGGGTGCGGTTCGGCGACACGCCAAACGGGTTAAACGTAAAGATCAAGGACCTAACAACCGGAGCGTCCGGGCAGATGACCGCGAGCAAGGCCAACGGGTTTGGCCAGGTCAAGTTCGCTCCCACCGGCAGTTCCTGCAAGTTGATCCCCTACAACTTCCACCCGATGTACAAGACCTCGAGCGCAAAGACGCGGGTGACCTGGGCTGCGGGTTCCTACAACATCGCGTGGGACACTGAGATCGGCCACTTCCAGAACTGCACCGGGCCCAAGAAGATCCCGGCGACGGAGTTCGGTCTGCTTCCGAACGGCACGCCCACGACGTGTCCGAAGGGCAACAAGGAGACAGGGGGTCGGCCGGCCGACGGCGATGACTTCTTCTGCTTCCCGGCTTCGGAGGGCCCCAGATTCAAAGTTGCCGGCTGCACATATACGAATACCGGATTCGACGGCGTCTCCTACCGGAAGCTCTGGCCAGACGGCAACACGAAGCTGCACCCGACGCCGTTCCAGGTCTCCAGCCCCACGACGGGTCCGAACTACAACAAGCAGTACAGCCAGATCGCGCTTGAGACCGATCTACCGGCAATCGAGTCTTCGACCTGCAACACCTTCACCGGTAAGGGCTGCACTCGCATTCCCACCACCGATGAGGGCACGCCGGCCGCGTTCTATCCGTTCTACTCGACGACCAACACCGCAAACGGTTGTGTCTGGCAGTTCGGCAACAACATCCCGGGCCAGATCAATAACTACGGAGGCAGCACCCAGTACGGATCGCTGCTAGGCCAGACCTATACGAAGAAGGGCAGCCCGCACCACTTCGACTTCGAATACAACGACTTCAAGAAGTGGTTGAACGGGAACCCGTGTCCCCAGAAGTAGAGGGCGGCCCGAGCATCGGCACGCCCGCGGCTAGCTAGCCGCTCCGTTCCAGCAGCGCCACACACTCGATGTGTGGCGTCTGCGGGAACATGTCTACGGGCCGGACGCGTGTGAGCTTATAGCCGGCCTCTTGCAGTTGGGCGCTGTTTGGGGCGAGGGTGGTCGGGTTGCAGGAGACGTAGACGATGCGGCGGGGAGAAGCCTCGACGATCCGACGCATCACCTTCCTCGACAGCCCGGCACGGGGCGGATCGACTACGAGAACATCGGGTCTTCCTGCGCGCGCGGAGAGTTCGCGCAACGCCAGGCGGACGTCGCACGCATAAAAGCGGGCATTGTCGATCTCGTTGGCGCGGGCGTTGGATATGGCGTCGGCAACCGCCTCGGGGACGATTTCGAGCCCGAGCACCTCGCCCACGCGCGGTGCCATCAGCAAGCCGATCGTTCCGATGCCGCAGTAGAGGTCGTAGACGCGCTCGAAGCCGCTCGGCTGTGCGAACTCGACGGCGATCTCAAAGAGCCGCTCGGCCATCTCGGAGTTGGTCTGAAAGAACGCTTCCGGGGACAGTCGAAAACGCATCCCGAACAGGTCCTCCTCGAGCCACTCCGACCCGCCGACCACTTCCGTCTCTCCGCCTTGGGTTACCTCGGCCACGGACGAGATCCGGGTCCACAGCACGCCCGCGAGGCCCTCGCCGGCGGTCGCCAACCCCTGCCGATCGAGCTCTCCGTCGCTCGTGACCAGCCGCACCTGCAGGTCGCCCGTGCGCCGCCCCTCGCGCACGACCAAGTTGCGCACCAGACCCTCGCCGGTGCGCCTGTCGTAAGGCTCCAGACGCCGCGCTGCACACCAGGCGACAATGCGTTCGCGGGCCTCGTTGGCCGCCGCGGACGCCAGCAGACAGTCGCGTATGTCAACGACCTCGTCCCACCGACCGGGAGCGTGAAAGCCACATTGGAGTCGGTCGCCGGGACCGCCGCCGAAGGAATACTCGAGCTTGTTTCGATAGCGCCACTGCTCGGCCGCAGGCACGATGGGCTCCAAGGCGAACCCGTCGAGACCGCCGATTCTGCGCAGCGCGTCCTCCACCTGCGCCTGCTTGACCTCTAACTGCTGCCCGTACGCCAGCACCTGCCACGCCGCTCCCGGATGGTCTGCGACAGGATCGATGCGATCGGCGCCAGGCTCAAGGATCTCAGTGGCCCGAGCATACGCGTACGAGCGCTTTGCTCTGCTGACGACGGCTCGCACCCGATCTCCAGGCACCGCTCCTTCGACGAAGACGACGTAGGAGTCCAACCGAGCCACACCCGCCCCGCCATAAGCCAAGGACTCGACCGAGAGGTCGAGTTCGGAGCCTCGGGATGGCCTTGTCGTGGTCGTTGGCATCGTCTTAGTCGTTCAGCAAGGGGCCAGTGCGTCAGCGGGTCGGGGTGCCCGACGCCACTACCGCAGCGCTCGGTCGATCGCCTCCAACACCGACTTGCGGTTGGCGTGGCGAGCTTCGTATTCGCGCACAGTCCGCAGCTCGGGGCGGCCCAGGCCGCCGAGTCGCTTGTTGACCTGGCTTGCCGTCATCTCGTCATAGGCCGCAATCGGGAACGACGCCCCCACGCCCACCGAATTCCGGGCCCGATCGGCGACGCGGACAATCTGGTCCACGGACTCGGACTGCCGGGCACGGCGGCGGGCGGACTCGATGCCCGTTCGACCTCGGCTCATCAGGCGCTCGAAGTCTGAAAGCAGTTCGTCCGTCTGCTGGCGGCCGCGCGAAAACAACTCGATCACAACCTCGTTGGCGTCGCTTCGGGTCATCCGGCCACGTTCCGCTGCTTCGTCAAGGGTCTGCTGGATTCGATCGCGACTGATCATGACCACGTCCATCGGCCTGAGAATCCGGTTGACGAGCTGTTCGAGGACGCCGGCGAGGCCGTCGGCCATGCCGGCGACCTGCTGTCTGGCACCCGCGGATCGGCGTGCCGACGTCTTCCGCGAGCGGGAGCGGCCAGATGAAGAAGACGACTTCGATGCGGCCATTGTTTGCCTGCCTCCTCCTGGAGTCGTATCCCAGCGAGCCTAGATGATCGATCGCGTGCGAGCGTCTCGAAATCGAATCAACTAGCCGACGAGATGCTCGAGCAGGGCCTTCTGAGCATGACGGCGGTTCTCGGCCTGCACCCAAATCCGCTGGCGGGGCCCGTAGAGCACCTCAGGGGTGATTTCCTCGCCGGGGTGGGCCGGGAGGCAGTGCATGGCGATCGCGTGCGGCGCCGCCAGCGAAAGCAACTCGTCGCTGAGGCGGTAAGGCGTCAGCGCGCGACGCCGCTGCTGCACCAAAGCCGGGTCATCGTTCATGCTGAGCCACACGTCGGTGTAGACCGCATCGGCTCCCTCGACCGCGTCACGGGGAGCTTCGAACAGGACGCCGCTCGGGGGTGGGTCGGAGAGTTCGTGGCCGGGCGGCGAGGCGATACGCACCTCCGCGCCGGCCAAGCCACCCAGAATCGCCAGCGATCGGGCCACGTTGTTTCCGTCTCCAACGTACGCGAGCCGTAGCCCCTTGCACTCGCCGAACTCCTCTTTGAGCGTGAGCAGGTCGGCAAGGGCCTGGCAGGGGTGGTGACCGGCCGTCAGCATGTTGACCACGGGGACGGACGCGCGCCGCGCCATCTCGCGCACGAGCTCATCGTCGGCGGTACGAATGCAGATGGCGGCGACATGGCGAGAGAGCACGTATGCGGTGTCGCGGATGGATTCGCCGCGGCTCAGCTGCAGGTCATCGCTGCGCAGCACCATGGGATGGCCCCCGAGCTCCACGATCCCGACCTCGAAGGAGACACGTGTGCGGGTCGAGGGCTGATCGAAGATCAGCGCGACCGCGCGCTTGCGCAGCGAATCTGAGCCCAATGGCACACGCTTGACCTCGGCGGCGCGGTCAAGCAGAGCATTCAGCGTCGCCTCGCTCAGTTCCGATCCGGTCAGGAAGTGGTCCGGCAAGTCCGGCAGTGTACGTTGCCAGGCAGTGCGGCTGCGTGTGCTCACTTGGAATCTGATGCACGGCCGCTCGCAGCCACCTGCGGGTCGCGATCTGCTCGAAGAGTTCTCTGTCGCGCTCGCCAGCTGGGAATGGGATGTGGCGCTGCTTCAGGAGGTACCGCCCTGGTGGCCGCAGGCAATGGCTTCGCGGCTTGGCGGTGGAGCACAGCACAGACGCGTCCTGACCTCTCGCAATGAGCTCCTGTCGTTGCGCAGGGCGCTTGCGGTCCGGTGGCCCGACGCGATCAAGTCGGGCGGCGGCGGAGCGAACGCCATGCTCGTGCGGCGCCCTGACCTGCGGATTGCCGACCACCGCACGCTGCTTCTGTGCCGGTGGCCGGAGCGCCGCCGCCTTCATGCCATGAGACTGGTGGCCGGCGGGCGCGAGCTGTGGGTGGGCAACCTCCATGCGACCGTGCACGACGACCCCGCCGCCCGTCGCGAGGCAGAGCAGGCCCGGATTGCCATGGTGTGCTGGGCCGAGGGCGCGTCCGTCGTCCTCGGCGGCGATTTCAATGTGCGCGGCCTGGCCCTGGCGGGCCTGGAGGCCGCCGCCAACCACGATGTCGACTACATCTTCGGCGCCGGCGTGAAGGCCGTCGGCGAAGCGCAGGTCCTTGACCGGGGCGCCCTGTCTGACCACGCCCCTGTGGCGGTCACACTCGGCGGCTAGGTCCGGCCGGCACGGAGCCCGAACCCACGCAGCATCATGAGCGCCTTCTCCCCGAGCGTCCCACGGCCCGGGAGCACCCCGAGCTGCGTGGCTGCGTCATAGAGGTCGAAAAAGCCGCGTACCCGCAAGAGCAGGCTCCGGTCGAGCTCGCAGTAGAACACGCAATGGACCACCACGAAGCGGTTGGTCGCGGGGAGGCCGCCGACTTGGGCGCGGTGGGTTCCGAGGAGCTTGCAGGGAGCCGCGACGTAGCGGCCCTTGCAGAGCCTCTCCCCGGTTTTCTGCAGCCTCGCGTCTGGAAAGCCTTCCCACAGTTGCTCGGCATGGCCGATCAGCTCCTGGACCCCTTCGAGGGGTTCCGCGGTGAGCGGGTCCTCGTAGTGGACTTCCGGAGAGCAGAGCGGCGCGAATGATTCGGGGTCCTTCGACGACCAGGCTTTCTCCCAGCCGTCGATCAGTTCATCGACGCTCATTCCTCGCCGCTGCTTTGTGAGAGGTCCGGCGTGCCGTGCTCGGGCGTCGACGCCCGCGCGTAGCGTCGGCGAGGAATTCTGCCCGCGCGACGGGCAAGCCGTCCCGCTTCAACGCCCAAGCGCACCGCTCGCGCCATCGCGGCGGGATCTTCCGCGCGCGAGATCGCACTGGCGCAGAGCACCGCATCGCAGCCGAACTCCATCGCCAGCGCCGCGTCCGAGGCCGTGCCGACCCCGGCGTCAAGGATCACCGGGACGTCAGAGCGCTCGATCATGATCGCGAGGTTGTACGAGTTGAGAATCCCCATGCCGCTGCCGATCGGAGACCCCAGTGGCATCACCGCAGCGCACCCGATGTCCTCCAGCCTCCGCGCCAGGATCGGATCGTCAGTGGTATAGGGCAGCACCACGAACCCTTCCTGTACGAGTTGCTCGGCAGCGGTCAGGAGCTCGGGCGCGTCTGGCAACAAGGTGCGGTCGTCGCCGATCACCTCGAGCTTGACCCAGTCGGTGGAGAATGCCTCTCGGGCCAGCCTGGCGGTGAGGACGGCGTCGCGGGCCGTGTAGCACCCTGCGGTGTTGGGCAGGATCTGAACGGACGCGGCTTGAAGCACGTCGAGGATCGAGCCACGTGCGCTCGGGTCCAGCCGCCTCAGCGCGACGGTGCATACCTCGGCCCCGGAGTCGGCGAGCGCTTCGCGAAGCGCGTCGTGGCTGGAGAAGCCGCCCGTTCCGAGCAGCAGCCGCGACTCGAAGGTGCGACCTGCGATCACCAACGGGTCGGCGCCGGGACCCACGAGCGCCTCTCTGTCCGTGGGCAGCACATCGGTCATAGCGCACCTCCCTGGATGGCGGCCAACACCTCGACGCGTGCCCCATCGTCGAGCGCCGTCGAGGACCATTCGTCTCGTGGCACGACCTCGCCGTCAACCGCTACGGCCACGCCGCGGCCGGCAACCGCAGGGGGTCGACCGCCGTCATCGGCCAGTAGCGCGACCACGCTCGAGACGGTCGCCTGGGGCGGCAGCTCCCGGCGCTCTCCATTGACGATCACGCGCATCATGCGCCTACCTCCGTTGGAAGCTTTCGGCCACGCTCGAACCTGCGGGGCGAGAACGGCTCTCCCAGCGAGGGAAGCTGCCCTTCCAGGAGAGCCTGCGCGATCAGCTCGGCGGTGATGGGGGCCAGCAGGATCCCGTGGCGGTAGTGCCCGGTGGCCCAGTAGAGCCCGCGGACCGACCCCGCCCCGATGACAGGCGCGTTGTCGGGAGTGCCGGGCCGAGTCCCAGCCGAGAGCTCGTCGATCACCAATTCGGAGAGTCCGGGCACGAGTTCGACGGCATCGCGCAGCAGCTCGAACAGCGCTCCGGCCGTGACGCTCGTGTCGAACCCACGTTCCTCGACGGTCGCGCCGAGCACGTAGCGGCCATCTCCGCGCGGCACCAGATAGGCCGCGGGCAGCCGCAATGCCCTGGTCATCAGACCCGCCCCGCCTGGGTCACGCAAGCGCATGATCTGGCCCTTCACCGGCCGAACCGGTACAAGCGCTTCCGGTGGAAGTCCGAAGAGGCCCGGCGACCACACGCCGGCCGCAATCACCAAAGCATCGCTGGACAGCCGCTCTCCGTCGCTCAAGCGGACGCCCCCGACTGCACCGTCCGCGCCGATCTCGACCTCCGTTACCGCCGTGCCCGTGCGCACCTGGACGCCCGCTCGCCGTGCAGCGGCCACGAGCGCCTTGGTCAGCTGGCGCGGGTCGATGGCGTGATCGTCGGCTACCTCCAGCGCCCCCCTGATCGTGGGAGCAAGGGCAGGCTCGAGGCGGCGGGCTTCGGTCGGCGTAAGCCGCCTCACCGCGAGGCCGAACTTGGTTCGGATCTCCAGCTCGCGCTCGAGCCCTTCGGCCTCGTCGCGATCCCGGGCGGCAATCAGGGTCCCGCACTCGAGATAGCCGGGATCCAGGCCCGACGCCTCCTCCAGTGCCGCCACGAACCCGGGATAGGCCTGCGCACTCGCGATCCCTAGCCGCAGCAGCGGCTCCTCGCGAGGGTGGGCCTCCGAGACAGGGGCGAGCATTCCGGCGGCGACATGCGAGGTGCCGCGGCCGGGCTCGTCCCGCTCCAGCAGGAGCACCCCGGCCCCTTGCTGGGCGAGCCGCCACGCGACCGCCAGGCCGATCACGCCGCCGCCGATGACGATCACCTGAGATGACTGTCTTCTCGACGGATTCAGGCCTTCGATGCTAGCGCGGTTACCGTGCCAGACTGGGGGGCGTGGAGCATCTGCGCGCGCACGAGCATCGGACCCGGGACGATCGGCGCAGCCGCCTGCAATCGGCCCGTCTGTACCTCATCTGCGGCGAGCAGGACAACCGTTTCCTGGAGGCGGCGATGCGCGGTGGAATCGACATCGTGCAGCTTCGCCTCAAGTGCGCAACTGACCGGGAGGTCATCTCCACCAGCCGTCGGTTTGCGCGCGTGTGCGCGGCGCATGGGGCCCTGTTCATCCTCAACGACCGCCCGGACCTGGTCGTCGAGGGTCAAGCCGACGGGGTACACGTGGGCCAGGACGACATCCCGATCGGACAGGCGCGCGCACTGGTCGGTCCGGAGCGGCTGGTGGGACTCTCCACTCACAGCAAGGCCCAGGTTGATGCCGCGGGGGCGAAAGATGCTCCCGACTACATCGGGGTCGGACCGGTACACGAGACGCCGACCAAGCCCGGGCGACCGGCGATCGGACTCGACGTGGTCAGATATGCGGCGCAGCGGTCGGCGATTCCGTTCTTTGCCATCGGTGGGATTGACGAGGGCACAGTCGGCGCCGTCGTGGCCGCCGGCGCGCGGGGCGTCGCGGTGGTGCGTGCGCTGGTAGACGCCGCGGACCCCGAGCAGGTCGCGCGACATCTGCGAGAAGCGCTCGACCGCAACAGGAAAGCAGTTGGCGCAGCGCAGTCGTAAGCGTGGGCGGCGTTCCAGGCCTCCGGAGTCCCGGCCGCCGGCCGTCGCTGCGCAACCGGCCGCCAAGCAGACAGGCACCCAGTCGGCGGTCGCTGCGCAACCCGCCGCCAAGCAGCAAAGCACCGCCCGGGTCAGCCGCTCCGAGCAAAAGAATGCCGCCGTTCGGGCGACGCTTGAGCCGTACGGCAGCGGTGAGCGACCGTGGCCGATCAAGGTAGCCGTACTGGTCGCGTTTCTGATCGGCGCAGGCGACCTCGTTGACGTGCTGGTCGGTGGGAATATCGGGTTCGGCGGGGCACACCCCGCAAAAGGCGGCGTGATCCTGTTCTCGGTGCTGATGCTCGTCTGCGCGGCGGGCATGTGGCGGATGCGCTACTGGGCCGTTTTGGGCTTCCAGGCGATCCTGGCCTTCGTCGTGCTCTTCTTCTCGCTTGCCCTGATCAGGGCAAGCAATGTCGCAGGCGTCATCATCGCGGTCCTCGTGGTCTGCGGCGGCGGGTTTCTCTTCTACAAGCTTGTGCGGGTGCTAAGCCGTCTCCAGATGCCGCGCAGGGCGCGCCCGTAGCGCCTCGCGGACGTCGTATAGGCTGCTTAGCGATGCCTGAATCCTCGTACGACTGCATCGTTATCGGCTCTGGCCCGGGCGGCTACGTGGGCGCGATTCGCGCAGCGCAGCTGGGCTTTAAGACGGCAATCATCGAGATGGACAAGATCGGCGGCCGCTGCCTGAACTACGCCTGCATACCCGCCAAGGCCGTTTTGCGATCTGCCGACGTCCTCTCCGAGGTTCGCGAGGCCGGCGAGTTCGGAATCAAGGTGGGAGCTCCCGAGGTCGACTACGCGGCGCTCTCAGCCCGTCGCGGAAAGGTGATCTCCACGCTTACGGGCGGGGTGGCGATGCTGCTCAAAAAGAACGGCGTCGAGCCAATCACCGGCCGGGGGGCACTCGGCGGCAACGGCACCGTCAAAGTCGGCGACCTAGAGCTTCAGGGGAAGACCATCGTGCTCGCGACAGGCTCGGTGAAGAAGCCGATTCCGGGAACGCAGTTTGGAGGGCGCGTAATTGGCACCGAAGAGGCGTGGGCGCTAAACGAGCTGCCGAAGAGCATGGCGGTAGTGGGGGCGGGCGCCTCGGGGGCCGAGATCGCCTCGGCCTATGCTCGGCTTGGTACGGAGGTGATGCTGTTCGAAGCGCTCGAACGAGTCCTCCCGACCGAGGACGCCGACATCTCGAAGGTCGCCGAGCGAGGTCTCAAGCGACAGGGAATCGATATTCACACCTCGACACTGGTCGAGCAGGTGGAGCCGGGAGACGAGGCAGTCAAATTCAGAGCGGGTGACCGAGAGGCGCAGGTCGAGTGGCTTGTGATCGCTGCGGGGCGCGGTGCGGACGTCGAGGGACTCGGGCTGGAAGCGGCCGGTGTCAGGCTTGCCGAGGACGGGCTGGTCGAGGTCGACGGTGCGCAGCGCACCAGCGCAGAGGGTGTTTACGCCATCGGCGACCTGGTGCACGGGCCGGCCCTGGCCCACAAGGCCTCGGACGAGGGCGTGATCGCGGTTGAGGATGCGGCGGGGATGCAGATCCATCCCATCGAGTACCGGGACATTCCGAGGGCCACTTTCTGTGCGCCCAACGTTGCGAGCTTCGGGCTGACTGAGGCCGAGGCTCGTGAGCAGGGACACGACGTGACGGTGGGCAAGGTGCAGTACGGGGCGGTCGGGGCCGGGACCGTCTACGGCGACCGCGGAGGGCTCGTCAAGATCGTCGGGGAGAAGCGCTATGGCGAGCTGCTCGGCGGCCACATCGTGGGCTCGCGCGCCACGGAGCTGATCCAGGAACTCGTCAACGTGCGCGTGCTGGAAGGCGGATATCCCGAAGTTGCGCGCACAATCCATGGTCATCCCACTCAATCCGAGGCGATCATGGAGGCGGCCCGCGCGGCCGACGGTTGGCTGATTCACGGGTAGGGTCAGGAAATGAAAATTTCAGCCCCGCACCCGTAGGTCGCGCGTCTGCGGACGTGGACAGTCGCACACCCATCTTCTATTACGACCTGGCGAGTCCCGAGTGTTACCTCGCGGCCGAGCGGGTCTCCTTCATTCTCGAGCTCACTCCCGTATGGGAGCCGGTGATCGGCCGTTGGGAGGAAGGCGGGCACCGGGAGGCTGACGGCGCTCAGACTCAGGGGTTCGGTCTGCTACTCGGTCCCGACCCGGACCGTAGCGCGACGGAGCGAATCGCGCGCGAACGAGGCCTGCAGGCGATGCGGTGGCCGCTGCACTGGCCCCCTGATTCCGAGCCGGCGATGCGTGTCGCCGCCTACGCCAAGTCAATCGGCAGGGTGACCGCCTTCTCCCTGGCGGCGTTTCGCCAGACCTTCGCGGCAGGGCGCGATCTGAGCGATCTAGACACGATTTTGATCGCAGCCGCGGCTTGTGAGATGCATCCCGCCGCAGTGACCAAGGCGGTTGGCCTGCGGCCGGTCGCGCGCGCGCTCGAGCAGGCGAGTGAGCGCGCCATGGCGTCTGGCGTCCGCCGGCTCCCGGCCCTGCGCATCGACGGACTTGTGTTCGAGGGCGACGGCGGTCTCGACGAGGCCGGCGCGGCGCTTGCAGCGAGGGCATGAGAGCCAATCGCGCGTTTGAGCTGCTCGTTTGCCGAGGCGGACGCGGGCCGGCGTTTCTGGCCGACCGTCGGCGACTTGACCGCCTGGAGATCGTCTCAATCGACACGGGCGAGGTGGTCTTCTTCTGGGAGCTGCCGGCCAGGGCGGCTGCGAAGCTCGAGCGCCAGCTTCGCGGCGACCTCGCCGCAATGGAGGCCGGGGCGTTCGCGGACGCCTGGTCGCGCGATGATGGACCACAGGGACAGGCTCAGTGACCACGGGCGCTCGCGGTCAAGCCCGGATCGAAGAGCCCACGCGCGCCCAGAGGGCGGTCGCCCGGAGGGCGTCGGAGGCACGCGCCACGATTCCCCATCTGGAGCTCGGGACCGATGTCGACATGGACCCGCTGGCGGCGTGCGGTCGGGCATCTCACGCGCTGACCGGGGTGATCGCACAGGCCTGTGCGCTGGCGCTGCGCGAGCATCCACGAGCGAATGCCGGCTACCGCGACGGTCGGTTCGAGCTGTATCCGCGGATCAACATCGGACTTCTGATCGAAAGCGGAGACGATCTCGAGGTCGCGACGGTATTCGACGCTGACGCTAAGCCGCTGGCCGAACTGACCGAGGTGATCGCCGACCTGCGCGCTCGCGCAGGGTCACTGACGCAGCCGGAGCGCTCCGGCGCCACATTCACGCTCGCTCACCACCAGGACACAGGCGTGGCCTGGGCATCGCCGCTGGTCTGGACCGGCCAAGCCGCCGCGGTGGCCGCCGGCGCCGTGCGCGAGGCTGCGGTCATCCGTGGAGACCAGGTGGCGGTCGGCCCACGGATGGCAATCACGCTTGCCTGCGATCACCGCATCCTTTATGGGCCGCCGGCGGCGCGCTTCTTGGCGCGTATCAAGGAGCTGCTCGAGCATGAGCCTTCATGAGGGTGACGGCGCTCAGAAGCCGCGACGAGAGACCCGGCAAGGACCGTCGCATGGACCCGAGTCGGACTGCTTGAGCGAAGCGACGAAGCTGGCGCTGCGGCTGGGGTCCGCGATCGCGGACCTGCGCGTGCTGGCGGCTATCGCCTCGATCCCGCGGGAGCGGTTCGTGGAATCTTCGCTGCGGGATCGCGCATACGCCAACGTCGCGCTGCCGATCGCATGCGACCAAACCATCTCACAGCCTCTGGTGGTCGCGCGTATGCTCGAGCTGCTCGAACTTACGCCGACCGACCGCGTGCTCGATGTCGGCACGGGGTCGGGCTATCACGCCGCGCTGCTGGCGCTGCTCGCGGGCGAGGTCTACACGATCGAGCGTCATCCCAACCTGACCCATGCAGCCGAGCGCACGATCCGGGAGCTGGGCCTTGACAACGTCCATTTCGCGGTCGGCGACGGCTGGCTCGGCCTACCCGAGAACGCCCCATTCCAAGCGATCAACGTCGCGGCGGCCACCGGCCCGGAGCCTCCGCCTCCGTTGGTCGAGCAACTCGCGCCCGGGGCGCGGTTGGTCGCGCCGGTGGGTCGCGCTTCTCAGCACCTGACACTCATCCGCCGCACCGAGTCGGGCATCACCGAGGCCACGCTGGAGGGGGTGCGCTTCGTCCCGCTGGTGCGCGGAAACGAGCGCAGCGAATAGCGATCGATCTGCGGACGCCCCCGCGACCCCTTCGGCACCCCCTACTGCGACCCCTACGGCACCTCTACTGCGAGTGAACGGTCTTCGAGGTCGCCAGCACGCGGCCGTCCGAAGCGAGTGCTTGCACCGCGACGTATGGGGTCCCAACGATCGAAACAGGCGTCTCGAACCCCTCACTCGGCGCCACCGCCACCGGCAGAAGCGTCTTTGCGGTGGTCCCGCCGAGCACGCGCCAGCGTGCCACATCGGTTGCGCCGTTCCAGCTCACATATACGGTCTCGTTGGAGCCGTCGATAGAGGTGGCGAGCGCCGGGACGGTTCGTGGCGTGCCGCGCCAGGGGAACACGAAGGCGCGGTACGTCGAGTCATCGCCGACAAACCGGCCGTCGTAGAGCAGGTGTCCACTGGAATCGAACTCGCTGAAGTAGGGCGAACCACCCCAGCCGACGAACTGATTGCCGTCTCGCAGGTCCTGGACGTTGCCCTCGAACGGAACGAGGACGCTGGGGACGTGGTAGTCCGCTCGCACCAGCGATGCCGTCATGTGCCGGTAGTTCAGGCGAATCGTGATCGCACGCGACTGCTTGTGGACGTCCGGAGGGCCTGCGCCGTCGTCGAACACGCTCAGCAGCGTGGAGGAGTGAGGCAAGAAGCGCGCGTCGTGCTGGAACGCGAAACCGGCGCTTTGGCCGAGGTGAAAACTGGAGTGCTTGCCGCCCACGGTCCACAGGGTGCGGCCGGTCTGCTGGTCGAGCTCGTACACCGACCAGGTGGTCCTGCCTGAAATCAGCAGGCGGCCGTGGGGCTGCTGGGCCACCGAATTGATGTGGAAATAGTCGTAGGCGCTGTCACCGGACGCGGGCACCTGGGCATAGGAGTCGCTCAGCGGTACATGGTCGAGGCTGTCCCACTGAAATCGCACCAGGCCTGTTCGGAGCTCGACCTCCTGCACGACCGAATCCATGACCACCTGGCGCGCCGCTCCGTGGACCGAGGAGGCGTTCCACCAGACCGGGAAGTAGGAGGTAAGCAGGGCTGTCCCATTGGGGTTCAGCTCGAAGTCGTGCAGGTCGGGCTGCAGACCGTTGACTTTGCGGATGGTGAGCAGTCGCTGGTAGGACCGATTCATGACGACGTCCTCGCCGTAGCCGACGCCTCCTCGCACCTCTCCCTGCCACCAGGTGAGCACGGGGCTGTTGTGGTAGCGCTGCACACGGAAATCGGTGGCGACATCGTCCCGGGGCGCCGGGCTGAACCAGACCAGCTGGCCGCTCGGGCTGATGATCATCGGACCGACCTGGAGAGGTCCGCGTTGCGGCGTGATGAAGAGATCTCCTCCTGGAGCACGGCCCACATCGCGCGCGAGCTCGACGGCAGGCGGGGAGAGGTCGGGGCTCGAATAGAAGTGCAGCGCGTCACCGGGCACCCGTGCTGTCTGGGCGATTCCTCCCGGCGGAAGCGCCGTGGCCGGATCGGCCACGGTGAAGTGAAACGTGCCGTGCGCAACGCCGCTGATGGCAAGGCGGCTGCTAACCGTGACCCGTTCGCCCGGGAGGAACGGCTTGGTAGGCAGGAAGCTTCCCCCTTGATGATCGGAGTCCGCCTCGACGCGCCCCTGATGAAGGCCGCTCTTGGAACCGCGGACCACGATGTGCACGAGCTTCCGGGGTGAAATGCCGCGAAAGACGATCTGTGTGTCGGGCGAGGCCACGTGGCCGCCGGGGATCGGAAACACGCTCACGCGCGACGGAAGTACCGCGACGGGCGAGGCTCGGTGCCGCGTCGCTCCGCCGCTGGAGAGCAACACAACAATCGGAACTGCAATCAGCGCGAGCGGAATCAGTAGGCGCAACTGGCGCTTGCGGCGGGAGCGACGGTGTCGGCGACGGCGCCGCCGGCCGCCATTGCGCGAGCCCGTGCCGCTGCCCAGACCGGTGCCGCGCGGCGGCACCCGCGTGACATAGGTCCCTGTCACGCGGCAGCGCCCAGACGCTCGCGCATGACCGCGAGCGCCGCTGGGCTGGAGTCGATCATCACGAAGTGCCGCGCCAGCGCCCTGCAGACAGCGCCGAGCGTGCCCGAGCCTGCGAATGGATCAAGGCACCACCCACCGGGGCGCGAGGAGGCCGCGACGCAGCGCCTGACGACTCCTTCCGGCTTCTGGGTCGGGTAACCCGTCTTCTCCCGCCCGCTGGTGGGAACGATCGTATGGAACCAGACATCCGTCGGCCGCTTGCCGCGACGCGCCTTCTCCGCACCCACGAGACCGGGAGCCATGTACGGCTCCCGTTCGACCGCGTCTGCGTCGAAATAGTGGGCGCCCGGAGTCCGGACGTAGACCAGGATCGTGTCGTGCTTGGCGGGCCAGCGACGGCGCGGTTTAGCACCGTAGTCGTAGCTCCAGATGATCTCGTTCAAAAATCCTTCCCGTCCAAAGACCTCGTCGAGGAGCAGCTTGCAGTAGTGAGCCTCGCGGTAGTCGATGTGAAAGTAGAGAGTGCCGTGGGGCGCCAGCAGCGCACGCACCCGCTCGAGACGAGACCCCAGAAAATCCAGATAGTCCGCGAAGTTGTCCTCATAACTCAATGTCTGCAGCAGGCGCGAGCTATAGGTGCGGCCGCCAAACCCGACGCGCTGACTGGCCAAGTCTGCATGCATCTCCACCGTGTCCCGCGTCCGAGGCCTACCCGTGTTGAAGGGTGGATCCATGTAAACGAGATCGAAGGCACCCTCGGGTAGGTTTGCGAGTGCCGGGGCGTTGTCCCCGGCAATCAGGAGGTCCTCGTCCTCGAGCCGGAGGTCGTCGTCCGCGGCGCAGATCCGCATGCCGGCTGCAGAACCTACCGTTTGGTGCGGCGATTCACGCCTTCGAGCGTTCCTAATAGCGCCCACCCGCTAGCATTACCTTTCCCCTGTTTGCCGAAAGATTCACGCGGATGCGTCGTTCTGCCCTGGGTGTACGCATCACGCGCTACACGATCGGCTCGATCATTGCCGCCGCGACCAGCGCGGTGGTCTTTGCCGTGCTCTATGTCATCGGCCTCAGTACCGCTGCGTGCTCGGTGATCGCGTTCGTGGCCGGCGCGATTCCGAACTGGACGCTGAACCGCCGCTGGGCCTGGCAGGTCAGGGGCCGGATCGCTTTCGGTCGCGAGATCGTCGCCTACGTCATCGTCTCGGCCCTCACGCTGCTCGCATCGTCCGAGGCGACCGCCTGGACCTCGCAACAGGTGATGAAGCTGCCCGCCCACTACGGCATCCGCGCGACGCTCGTGACCGCCTCGTATCTCGCGGTGTTCGCGATCCTGTTCGCCATTCGCTTCGTGATCTACGAGTTGTGGATCTTCTCGGGCCGCAGTCGCGTGCGCAGCGCCCTGCGGTCCCGCATCCAAGTACTCAACGCCGCACGCGCGAACCGCACCCCGTAACGGAGGTTGCCCTCCTTCTTCGTGCCGGTGGCGTACGTAGCACGGTCGCGCATCGTCGTCGGCACCTCGGCGAGCCGGAAGCCGTTGAGTGCGGCGGAGATCATCAGCTCCGAGGCCTGGTACTGGGACTGCTCGAGTGTGACGGCCTCGGTCACCTCCGCGCGCATCGCCCGCAGTCCGCAGGCAGGGTCGGTGACGCGGTGGCGTATCAGCGCGCTGATCAAGGCTCCGAAGACGATCACGCCAAGATGGCGAATCTGATCGGTGGTGAGTTCGTTGCCCAGACGCCGAGAACCTGACACGAAATCGGCGTCACCCGACACAACGGGTTGCACCACGCGCGCGAGCTCGCGTGGGTCGTACTGGCCGTCGGCATCGATCGTCGCGATCACCTGCGCGCCCCGTGCCCGCGCCAGCCAATAGCCCAGCCGCAACGCCGCGCCCTGGCCACGGTTGACGGGCACGTCGCAGACCAAAGCGCCGGCCGTCCGGGCCCGCTCGGCGGTCCGGTCGCGGGCGCCGTCAACGACAACGATCACCTCGCAGCGCAGCGCAGCGCTCGTTTGCGGAACCTCTCCGATCACCGCGGCGACGGTCGGCTCCTCGTTATAGGCGGGGATCACCACCGCAAGCGGGGCGCCCGCGCGCGGGGGATGGTCCGCGAGAAATCGAGCTGCCGCCGATCGTTCAGAAGGCTCGAGCCGCTCCAGCTCGGCCTGTAGTTCGAACCGGCCGGGGGTCGTCGTCATGGGCGCCGGCCGGAGGCGGCCGCCGACGTCACGCCCGCCGGCCGGAGGCGGCCGCCGACGACGCTCCTCCGGTCGGCGTGGCCCCGGGGACCGACAGCGGCCCGGTCATGTCCTCGACGTCCGCCGCTGACCATTCCTCCCACACGCCGCGGAGTCCCTCGCGGAAGTCGTAGCGTGGCGTCCACCCTGCGGCCAGCGCCCGGCCCGGATCCACGATCACCGCGGGCATCTCGCCCGGCTTGGCCGGACCGTGCCGCACATCGAGCTGCACCCCGGAGACTCGCCGCACCTCCTCCACGACCTCGAGCACCGAGAGCGAGTGGCCTGTGCCGATGACCATGGGGCCCTGCCACTCCTCGTGCATCAGCGCCAGCTCCATCGCGGCGGCAACGTCCGCGACGTGCACGTAGTCCCGAACCTGGCGGCCGTCGCCGTAAATCTCGAAGGTCTTGCCCAACCGGATGGCCCGCATCAAGCGAGCGACAATGCTGTCCTTCGCCTGCATCCCCGGGCCGTAGACGTTCGTCAGGCGCAGCGATGCACACCGTATCCCGTAGGAGCTCGTGTAAGCCGACATCAACATCTCGCCAGCGGCCTTTGTGGCACCGTAGGGCGTTAGAGGACGCAGCGCCGCTGTCTCCGAGATCGCCGGTCCCTCCATCGGTCCGGAGACCGCGTTGGTCGAAGCGAACGCGAGCGCACCGACGCCGGCCGCTCGTGCGGCGTCGAGCACCTCGTTGGTACCAGCGACATTTGTCGCGTAGGTCAGTTGCGGGTGCTCGAGCGACCGCAGCACGGAGGTGACGGCAGCAAGGTGCACGACCGCGTCGACACCACCCGCAAACGCGCGCTTGAGCACCGCCCGATCCGCGATGTCGCCCTGAACGAGCTCGACCGACGGGTCCGGGTGGGTATTGAGGTCGACGACCCGAACCTGGGCGCCGTGGCGCGTGAGCTGCGCCACGACTTGGCGCCCAACGAAGCCAGAGCCACCGGTGACGAGTACGCGGCGACCGCGAAGGCCGCCGCGGTCAGCGTCGCTCACTTCATCGGCGTCAGCGCGCGGGCGGTCGCGGGCAGCTCGCTCGAAGTCGCCTGCCAGTTGACGGTCGGCATGATCGCCTGAACATCGACCCGGTCCTTGTGTCGCTCCACCACGTCGAAGAGATGATCGATTAGCGTGGTCGAGAGCAGCGTGGGCTTGAGTCCCAACCCCTCGAGCGCCGAATGCTTGACGTTGTAGTAATGGTCTTCCTGCTCCACGCGCGGGTTCGGCAGGTGCTCGATGGTGACCTCGCCGGGGTATTCCTTGGCGACGGTCTCCGCGATCTGGCGGATCGACATCGATTCGGTCATCTGGTTGAAGACGCGGAACTCGCCGCGATCGGCCGGGTTCTCACAGGCGAGGCGGATGCACTCGACGGTGTCGACGATGTTGATCAGGCCACGGGTCTGGCTGCCGTTGCCATAGACCGTAAGCGGATGGCCGAGCACGGCCTGGATCACCATGCGGTTGAGCACGGTGCCGAAGACGCCGTCATAGTCGAACCGCGTCGCCAGACGCGGATCGCCCTTGGTGTGCTCGACGTCGGCGCCGTAGACGACGCCCTGGTTGAGATCGGTCGCGCGCATGCCCCAGATACGACAGCCAAACTCGATGTTCGTCGAATCGTGGACCTTGGAGCAGTGATAGAAGGACCCCGGCCGCTTGGGATAGATCATGCGATCACGGCGCCCGTTGTGCTCGACGTCGAGCCAGCCCTCCTCGATGTCGATGTTCGGCGTCCCGTACTCGCCCATCGTGCCGAGCTTGACGAGATGAATGTCGCGGTCGATGTCGCCGATCGCATACATCACGTTGAGGTTTCCGACGACGTTGTTGGTCTGGGTATAGACCGCGTGCGCCTGATCGATCATCGAGTACGGCGCGGCGCGCTGTTCGGCGTAGTGGACGATGCTCTCGGGATGAAACTCGCCCACCATCTGGTGGACGAAAGCGGGGTCGCAGAGATCGCCGACGTAGCTTTTGATCTCCTTGCCGCTCACTTCCTTCCAGGCCGCGATGCGCTCCTCCAGCGTGAGGATCGGGACGAGGCTCTCCACGCCAAGCTCCTCGTCGTAGCTGCGGCGCGCAAAGTTGTCGGCCACTGCCACGTCGTGACCGGCGCCCGAGAGGTGGACGGCCGTCGGCCATCCCAGGTACCCGTCTCCACCCAGAACCAAGATTCGCATGCGTCGCTCCGTTACTTGAAGTCGTTAGTGCTCAGGACGTTTGCGGCTCAGCCCCTCGGCCGGCCAGCCTTGGGCGGCCAACTTCCAAAGCGGATCGCTGACCTCCGAAGCGCACGAGGATAGCCGATGCCGGACTGAACTCACGCGAGAGCGCCGCCAATTCTAAGCAGGCGCCAGGACGCTCGTTAGGGAAATGTGACGGCTTCCTCCGTCGCGTGGGGCTCAAGCGGCTGCCCGGCGCTGGTGGTTGCGCCGGTGCTCGGCACGCGCTGCACGTCGGCGGCGACGCGCGCCTCGTAGGCGGCCCGCCGCTCGTGGTCTGGCCGCGTCAGCACCTGATCGCTGCGGAACAACCGCCCGATCGCGTCTACGACCCGAATCGGCAGCATCCCCTTCGGTCGCAGGATGGAGCCCATCGACTTGGGAACGAAGACCTCGTAGCGGTTTCGCTGGAGCGCATCTACGATCGCCGCCGCCACGTCCTCGGGCTCGACGGCCTTGAAACTGCGCGTCTCGGCCAACCCGGAACCGAGCTCCGTATGGACCACGGTGGGCATCACGACGCTCACGCCGATGCCGCAACCTCGAACCTCGGCGCGGATCGCCTCGCTGAGGCCCACGACGGCGTGCTTGGTTGCGCAGTAAGTCGCGCCGCCCGGGAATCCCGCCTTTCCGGCCGCGGACGCAATATTCACCAGGTGGCCGCTGCCCCGGAGCAAAAATCGGCGCAGCGCCAGCTTCGAGCCGACAATCACGCCGTTGAGGTTGATGTCGACGAGCGCCCGAGCGGTCTCGTCGCTCTCCTCGGTGAAGGGCCCAATGGGCATGATGCCCGCGTTGTTGATGAGCACGTCGACGGCGCCTAACTGCGCCTCGACCTGCTCGAGGAAGTTCTCGAAGGTGACCGGGTTGGTGACGTCAAGCGCGAGTCCCACCGTTCCGTGACCGAGTTGCTGAGCCGTCCGTGCTGCCAGCGGGGCGTCGAGATCGCCGATCGCAACTTTCGCTCCTTGGGCAATCAATGCTGCTGCGGTTGCCCGCCCGATTCCGCGCGCGCCGCCGGTGATTGCAACGACCGTGCCGACGAGCGACCGTGGAGCTTTCGCCATGTAACAGTCCTCCTGGTAGTGCGGTGGCGCAGACGGTAGCGGGCGCACGGACACGGTGCGCGGACGATCGCGGTTGCGGCCAGGCTATGTTTTACCTCAATGCAGTACTTCCGCTACGACGGTCAGCGCTTGGCGTACACGATCCGGGGCGAGGGGACGCGTACCACGGTGCTGATGCCCGGACTGTTGCTCTCGCAGAAGATGCAGGCTCCGCTCGCCCGCGAGCTAGCGCGCCGCGGCAACCGGGCCGTCACCTTCGATCCGCTGGGCCATGGCGCCTCTGACCGTCCGCGGGACATGTGGCGTTACTCCATGCCGGCATTCGCGGCGCAGACGGTGGCTTTGCTCGATCACCTCGAGCTCGACCAGGCAGTTGTCGGCGGCACCTCGTTGGGCGCGAACATCACGCTCGAGGTGGCTGCGTCGGCCCCCGAGCGACTGCGCGGCATGTTGCTCGAGATGCCCGTGCTCGACAATGCGATTCCCGCCTGCGCCGCAGTATTCACACCGCTGCTGTTCGCGCTCACTTTCGGCGAGCCGGTGGCGGCGGCGCTCGCCCGCCTCGCGCGTCGCGCCCACCGGAGGCGGCTACCGCTGTTGCTGGAGCTGACGCTCGACGCGATCGCACAGGATCCTGGGCCCAGCGCGGCCCTCCTACAGGGGATCATCTTCGGGCGCACCGCACCCCAGCGCTCGGTCCGTCGCACTTTCGACGCGCCTGGGCTCATCATCGGCCATCCCCGTGACCCTGTCCACCCGTTCTCAGACGCCGACATGCTCGCGGGCGAACTGCGCAACGCGCGGCTGATCGCGGCCAACTCGATCATCGAGCTGCGCACCCACCCGGCTCGGCTCACTGGTCAGATCGCCCAGTTCGTGGCCGACTGCTGGAGCCCAGCCGCGGTGCAGTCGAGCCCGCGCGCCGCGCGCAATTAGCGCGGCTTCGGCGGCCCGGGCGGGGAGACGATGTCGCGACCTGTCGGCTGCATGTCCTCGTCGAGCTCGAGCTGCCAGAAGTAGCGGGTGAATGTCATGCCCGCGCGGAACTCGCCCACATGCGGGTCGATCTCCTCGTCGCGCGCCATGCGCACGATCAGCTCGGGATAGGTGCGGCCCGGTAGGGCGGCGTACATAGGGGCGGGAAAGGCGCCGCCGAAGCGGGGATTGACATCGGTTATGCCAAGTCCGATCTCGCGATCGCGAAAGACCTGGACGGTGCTCGGACCACGCAGGCGAAGCTTCTGCACCACGAGCCGCCCGAGCTCCACCAACTCCGGGTCGGCAATCACCGTGCCCTTGATGGACTCTCCTCCCCGCGACTCGATCATCGTGCGCGGTATGGCGTTCAGACAGTGGCCTTCCGGATCGGAAAGCGTGTCGATGGAGAACTCAGGACCGTCCATGAAGCGCTGGATCATGGTGTCCTCACGGACGTAATCGACGAAGAACCGGGCTGCGCCGGGATCGTCGGCACGGTGAATCGAGCGGGCACCTGACCCGCGTCGAGGCTTCACCATCACGGGATAGGCATCAACGGGTTCGCCGGGTAGCACCGTCGGCGGGGACGGAAGGCCCTCGCGGGTGAGCAGCAGGTGCGCCGAGTATTTGTCGTACACAGCGCACGCCACATCGGGATCGGGGACAAGCGCGGGCAGTTCGCCCGCGACGCGTGCGTGCGCGAGCACCTCGATGTCGAGATCCGTGAGCGGCACCACCAATGCCACGCCAAATTCCTCGCATAGCGCGCGCAGCGCGGGCACGTAGGCCGGGTCGTCGATGGGCGGCACCGCGCGCCGGTGATGAGCGGCGTACTGCGCGGGAGCAAGCGGATTGGGGTCAGCGGCGACCACCACGGCGTGCTGGGCGAACGCCGCGACGATGTCGTAGCGCTTGCCCACGCCCGTGAGCATGATCGCGGCGTCGCTCACGGCTGGTCACCTCGGCCTTCCGCCGCGCGGCTCACGTCCGCTGTGCGTCCTGCGCCGGCGGATCGAGCGGTCCATGCCATCCGCCGGTGTCTCCCTTGTACAGCCCATGACCGGTGCCCACCAGCCGCACGGTCCGCGCGAGGATCCGCAGATCGAGCGCCAGGGACCGGTGCTCGACGTACCAGAGGTCGAGTTCGATCCGCTCTGTCCACGGCAGCGCCGCGCGGCCGTTGACCTGCGCCCAGCCGGTGATGCCGGGCTTGACCCTGAGGCGTCCGAACTGCCGTTCGGTGTACTGGCTGACCTGGATGGGGATGGTCGGTCGCGGCCCTACGATCGACATCTCTCCGCGTACCACGTTCCAGAGGTTGGGCATCTCATCCAATGAATAGCGCCGCAGTAGTTCACCGACGCGCGTAATGCGCTCATCGCCTTCCTGGATTGCAAGCCCCGCGCCAAGGAACTCGGCGCCGCTGACCATCGTGCGCAACTTGTAGATCGAAAACTCGCGTCCATCCTTGCCGACACGGGTCTGTGTATAAATCGGGTACCCGCGGCTTTCCAGCCGAATGGCGAGCGCGATCAGCCCGATCACGGGGGCTGTCAAGAGTGCACCGGGGACCGCAATCAGGAGATCGAGGATTCGCTTGAGCATCGATCAGCGCGTTCCCTCGGCCGGCTCCCAGCCCGCGGGAGTCCCGTGCCGCATCCAATCCCAGAGTCCCGCGACCAGCGAAGCGGTGGTCAGCACGTAGTAGCGCGCGACCAGCAAGGGCCGGATGGGTAGCACGCGGGCGGCAAGTGCGGCGAGGAGGAGCCCGGTCTGGATACCCACCGCAGTCACGTAGATGGGGCCTGCTCCCTCCACCGCAAGGCTCAGGCTGGCTCCCAGCGCCACCAGATGGAGGAAGGGCGAGGCGTAACGGAGCACGCGGTGCGAGAGGATCATGAGCGCGTAGCCGGGGTCGTAGCCGCGCGGAGAGAGCAGCCCACCGCGCACCACTATCGGCCACGTGTGGCTCATCATCCGGCGCTTACGCTGAAACTCGCCCTCAATCGTCGGGACCATCTTCTCCGTTGCGCGGGCATTCGGGGCGTAGACGGCTAGCCAGCCACGCTTGACCATGTTGAAAGGAAAGGACAGGTCGTGCCCCATGATGGGCTCCACGACCAGGTAGGACTCGCGCCTCGTCGCGTAGATCGCCCCGTTGCCTCCGGTCACCGAACGCAGGCGGGACTCCAGGGCGCGCACCAGCATCTCGTAGCGCCAGTAGAGGCCCTCCTGATTTGTGCCCCGCTCGTTGACCAGACGAACCTCGCCGCAGACGTATCCGACCCGGGGATCGGCGAACGGTTGCACCAGCGCGCGGAGCGCGTCGGCCTCCCAGCGCACGTTGGCGTCCGAGAAGGCGACGACCTCCCCCTTGGCTCTGGCGACAGCAGCGTCCTGGGCATGGATCTTCCCGCCGCGAGGCAGCTCCAGCACCACATCGGCGCCGGCCTCGCGAGCCCGCTGCGGAGTCATGTCGGGGGACCCGTCGCAAGCGACGACGATCTCCAGCAGATGCGATGGGTAGGAGAGCGCACGCAGGTTCGACACGCGGTCCGCGATCACCGCCTCCTCGGCATAGGCGGGCACGATCACCGAGACGGTGGGCGGCTCGCGGCGCTGGCCAGCTGGAGACTCGGTCCCGGTCGTGCGCGGGTCGTAACCCCGGCGCGCCAAGTCGGGCCGCGAGCCGCGGCGGGACCTCGCCAGCAAGGCGAGCATCGCGGGGTACCCCAGATGGCTGTAACAGAGCAGTCCGGCCGGCAGCCAGAAGGCGATCTTCAGAGCGCTCATCGCGGTCGGGATTGTGGCGGATCGCCCAGCGACTCCCGGCTGACGCCTATCACCTGTTCGTAGACGCGCAGCGTGCTGACGGCCGACTCGTGCCACGAGTAAGAGCGCCTCGCTGCCGCTCGCGCGCGGTGCCCGAGCCGCTCACGGGCATCGGGATCCGCCACGAGGACGCGCAGCGCCTCTGCCAACTCGGCGGGATCCCCCGGCGGAACGAGCCACGCCCCGCCCTCGGCGGCTACCTCGGGAAAGCTCCCAACCTCGGTGACGACGATCGCGTTGCCGAAGGCCAGCGCCGTCGCCAGCACCCCGGAGTGGTCAAGCCTCTCGGTGCGGGCATACGGCAAGACCACCACGTCGGCGCGGCCAAACAGCGCGCGCAACTCGTCCTCGGAGACGAAGCGCGCCACGAAGCGGACGGTTGGGCCAGCCTCGCGGAGCAGCGGCTCGAGCGGCATGCGCGGCTGCCCGACGATCCACAGTTCGCCGTGGTCGGCCGCCCCGGAACACTCGAGCTGACGCCATGCCTCGAGCAGAACCTCCACTCCCTTGTAGGGCCGAAGCAGCCCAAAGAACAGCACCACCGGACCCTCGTGAGGCGTTAGCTCGGCGGGCAACCGCAATGGATCGGCGCTCCCGACGGTGAGGTGCTCGAAGGCTCCGTGGTGGATCACGTGAACCTTCGCGACGTCGACGCCAAGTCCCGTCAGTGTGCGGCGGCCGTTTTCGGAGTGGACGATCACGGCATCCACGGCGTCATACAGGCGACGCTGGGCGCGCGCCTGGCCCAGTCGCGCTTCCCGCGGTAAGAGGTCGTGAGCCGTAAGCACGATGGGGACTCGGGGCAGCATGTGAAGATCGAGCCACTGCACCGGCAGCCACTGGAAGTGGACAAGGTCCGCCTCGCGTGCGACATGACGCAGTCGTGCCATCCCCGCAGGGTGGGCGGCGAGCTTACTCAGGGAGCGGATCGCGGATCCCGGCGCGCCGAAGGCGCGACCGTAGAAGAGCTCGCGCACGCGATAGCCGTCTGGGGCAGGAAGATCGCCGTGCACGAAGCGGCTCGTGATGAGCTCTACGTCGACGCCGAGCCGCCCGAGCGCACTGCACAGCGCATGGTCGTACGGGCGCGTGTAGGCCGAGGGATCGACGATCTGCACGCGCATCAGCGAACACGGCGACCAGCGAGCGCCTGCAGCCGCCGCGCCACCTCTGCAGCCCCGCCGCCGCCAAGCGGCGCGACGCGGGCCGTGGGCTCGCGCTGGAGGCGAGTCACGGCCGGCGCCAGGGCCATCAAGGAGACGGCGTCGGCACACCGCCGGCGCTCGTCGCGCAGGCATCGCAGCGGATGGACCATGCACAGTCGCACAAATGCCGTCAGGCGCTCGGCCAGCCCGTCGTCCTCGCGATAGTGGATCCGGAGGTTGTGGGCGACGGTCGGCAGCACTTGGGGCCGGCCGGCGGCCTCGACCCTCGCGCCCAAGGTGCTCGGAAGCTCGACCAGGGGATCGTCCGGGCTCGGGAAGCGGTCGGCGACGAACACCACGGGCGCGCCGTTCGCGCTCCTGATTTGGGCGGCCCCCGCCACCTCAGACACGTCGGCTGCGCCGTCGGTGCCCGGCGCTTCTCGCTCCGCGACCGCAGGGCGGTTGGAGAGCATGAGGCCGGCAAGCTCCTCAAGCGCAAGGAACGCGTCGATCGCCAGGTACTTGCCCCGTTCGCTGCGGCTCAAGCCCCGTTTCGCGCCCGTCAACTCGCGTTCGGGCCGGCCCAACTGGACGGGCGAAGGCTGCACAGGTCCGTCGGGTGCCAGACCGGCCCTCGCCCGCCGGCGTGCTCGTCTGAGCGCCCGCGATACCGGGGTCTGGGGCGCGAAGTCGTCGTAGCGCCGAGCGAGCCAGGCCCGCCCCGCCGCATATCCCCGCCACTGCCGCCGCAGCTCCGACAGGCTGGTGCGGTACCGGTGCTCCACCCATGCTCCGGGACGTAGCTCGATCCTCCAGCCGGCCCGCTGCAGGCGCCAGCTGAAGTCCGTGTCCTCCGCGGCACGTAGCCCCTCGTAAAAGCCGCCCACCTGCTCGAAGGCGGCGCGTCGCACCAACAGGTTGGCGGCGACTGCGCGCGGCAGGTAAGGGTGAGCGAAGTGCTGTCGTTGAGAGAGGAAACTCCTGGCCGCCCCATAGCGCGCGGCCAGCGGCGGCTGACCGTGACCCTCCGCCTCAGCGGGTTGTGCGATGCCCAGCACCTCGCCCGCCAGGGCTCCCACGTCCTCGCCGATCGGCTCGGCGAAGTACTGCTCGATCAACTCGGTGCGGGGCCGGCAGTCGGCGTCTATGAAGAGGATCCAATCGCCGCTCGCGGCGGCCGCGCCGACGTTGCGCGCATGCGCCGGTGAGCGTTCGCCCGTTGCGCTGACGATCGTCACCCCGGCAGGGCCGGCGGCGTCGCCGGAGTTGTCGACCAGGATCAGCTCGTCGTCAGGCCCACGCTCGAGCGAGCGGAGCGTTGCGGCGGCCTCGGAGGCGTCGCTCCGCTCGCCGCCAAATGGCATCACCACGGTGACCGGCGGGCGTTTCACCGTCGGGGCCGCCTCTCCCTTCGCGGCACCCGTGAGCTCGGAGGGGTCCACCTCAGTTTCCCCCGGCGGGGGTGGCGGAGAGCCTCCGGAGCCGCGCCAGGAGCGCTCGCAGCTGCCTCAGCTCCTCGGGATGCGCGAAGCCGGTCGCGGCGAGCAGAAGCGGGATTGCGCATAGCGCCGCGATGCGCGTGATGAAGCCCACGACTCCGTGGGTCGGCAGCAGCAGATCGCCCGCGGCGGCGACGGCGCCCATGATCAGGCAAAGCTGCGCCAGCCGACGCCATTCGAAAGCCACCTTGAAGGCTCGGCGCGTGAGGAGGTGCATGAGGGTGAGCATCACCACGTAGGCGCCGCAGAGGGCGATGCCGGCTCCGGCGATTCCAAGCGGCGGAACCAGCACGACGATCAGCACGACGTTGGCGGCCAGCCCCGCAAGCGAGGCCGGAAAGTTGCGAGTGGTCACCTTCGCCCTGCCGGCGATCACCAGGAACACGACCCAGAGACCGTACAGGGCCCAGCCGAGCGCGACCCAGGGGAGAGCACGATAGGCCCCGAAGAAGCTGTGCGCCGCCAGCAGGCGCACCACCCACCTTCCCATCAACGCAAGGGCTGCGACTACCAAGCCGGCCACGAGCGCGTAATAGGTGGTCACCAGGCCATACAGCCGCGATGCTTCACGATCGTCACTGACCGAATAGGCGAGTGGGGGCCAGGCGTACTGGAAGGCGCGCACGATGAAGGCCACCGCCCCGGCGAGGCTGACGGCAATCGCGTACAGCCCGGCCAGGGCCTGGCTACGGTCGTGGTAGATGTAGTAGCGGTCAACGATGCTGAGCGCGTACACCGACGCCTCGGCCGGGACCGTGGGCAGCCCGAAGCGCATCAACACCCCGAACGGCTCGACCCGTGCCGTGCGCGGCCGCAGACGCGCCCGCATCGTCCACCACAGGCTCAGCAGGATGACCGTTGAGGCGCCGTAGTTGCCCAGCAGCAACCCCCGCGCCCCGTCGCCGAGACCTACCACCAGCACCACCGAGGCGGCGATGGTCAGCCCGACGTTGATCAGCGAGGCGGTCGCATACGCCTTCAGCCGCTCGTCCACGCGCAGCAGCGCGTAGGCAAGCTCGAGGTTCGTAAACGCCCACAAGCCCAGCACCGCGACCAGGAAGGTGAGGGGATCCCGGTGACTGAGCACCAGCTGCGAGAGCGGCCCCGCCGCCGCGGCGAGTGCGCCACAGGCCACGGTGGTGGTCAACAGCAAGAAGCCGATCGCGCGCCGCGCCAGCGCGTCCCGGCGCTCCTGGTCCGAGTCGCTGAAGTAGTAGCGCAGGAACGCCTCGATGATCCCGAAGCGGACCACGATGCTGATGAAGATCACGCTGTTGGCGAGCAGCTGCACCTCGCCATAGCCGGACGGCGAGATGTAGCGCGTGTAGACCGGCAGCAGCAACACCGCCATGAACTTCGCGACGACGTCCGCGATCTGATAGGCGCCCAGCGAGCTGACCAGGCGTTTCAGGTAGGAGCTCACGCGCAGGTATTAGCCGCTCCACACGCAGTGCGTCGCGCTCTCGACTCGCACCGACTGCGGGAGCTCGATCGTCCGCTGCTGGTGGACCAGGTCTACGCGGAAGAAGTAGGTCCCCGGGCCGACTAGCCTGCCGGCGTCGTTTCGGCCATTCCAGCTGAAGTATTTGGTGACCGCCCGAAAAGCGTCGGGCGTCGGCGCCTTGGACTTATGCATCGACACGCCGCGGGCGATCGTGCGCACCGTTGTTCCAGACTGGTCCACGACGTACACGTTGATGTCATCGGCGTGATGCACAACGTAGAAGGACACTGTCGTGGATCGCTCACTGACGCTTGCGCCAGTAGCCGGGTCGCGGCACGCGGCGGGGCCGCTTACGGGGTTGATGGCCGGAGGTGTGGGGCCGGTGACGCCGGAGATGAAGGGGGTGGTCACCTTGAGATGCTGGCTGATGACGAAGGCGCCGATCGTGGCCACGATCAGCGTGGCAAATATGGCCCTCCCGATCATCCGCGAGTTTGCACTTCGGCCGCGGACTGAGGCGCGGCTCGCCTCGCTTCCCGAGGGGCGACTGAGAGTCATAGCGGCACTACCGCGACGTTGGGGACCACAAAATCGTGGAAGGCGTCCAGCCCGCGGGGATCGCTCTGGCAGAGCACGACCCTGATCGAGCCGCCGTGGCACACAACCAGCGCGGGCAGATCGCTCGACGCGCGGATTGCGTGCAGCGACGCCATGACGCGCTCTGACTGCTCCACCAGCGACTCGCCGCCGGGAAACCGAAAAGATGATCCTGCGCGTCTCCAAGCGGCGTACAGGTCGGGGCACTCGCGTTCGATGTCGATGAATCGCCGCCCTTCCCAGCGACCGCGGTTCGCTTCGCGAAGGCGGGGGTCCAGATTCACCTCGAGGCCGAGCCGCGACCCGACGATCTCGGCGGTCAGGCGGGTGCGCGCGAGATCCGACGCCCACAGCGACCGAAGCCCGAGCGGTTGCACCCGCTCGGCCAGCTCAGCGGCCTGGCGGCGCCCTTTGTCATTGAGGGGAGTGTCGGTGAAGCCCTGCACCCGGATCGGCTCGCGGTTGTCGTCGGTCTCGCCGTGACGGGCAAGGTAAAGGGAGTGGCTCACAGACGACGCGGTCACCGTCCGATGCCGAGCGTGTCCGACCGCAGCCCCAGGCGAAGCGTTTCCACCCCGAGTACGTCGTCGGCTGCGATGTTGCTCAAGTTGACCTCTGGCCCGAAGCGGCGCAGAAACCAAACCTGCTGATGCTTACGGGGAGCGTCGAACATGATCGTGCCGGGGTCAATCTCGTGCACGATCTCGCCTATCAATCCCTCTCGCACTTCGCCGGTGGGCCGAAAGATGCCGGCGGTCCCTGCCTCGCGTCCTTCGGCGATCACCTTCCAAGCTCCCGCAGCCAGTTCGGCACGCATCATTTCAACCCACTTGTATGGCGGGGTTATCGCACCTGTGTCGTCCTTTGACCCCACCTCCGAGAGCACCGTGAAATCGCGCGCCAGCTGCTCGATCAGCTCAAGTTTGCGACGGTGCTCGAGCGCGATCGTGCCGTCGGAGATCTCGATGTGGCCCAGGCCCAGCTCGCGCACCCAACCGATCAGCCGATCAAATCTTCCCTGAGCGATGGCCACCTCGGTCAGGGTTCCCCCGAGCACCACCGGGACGTCGTGATGGCGGTAGCGCTCGAGCTTGCGCTCGAGGTTGGCTGTGGCGAGCGCGGTCCCCCAGCCCAGCTTGACGATGTCTATCGCCTGCCCCGCGACCTCGACCATGCTGTCTATGTCCGTTACCGACAGACCCCGGTCGAGGACATGCGTGATCCCTTGGTCTCGTGGCTTGCCGCTCCGCTCTGGGAGCTCGAGGAATCCGGCCACGTCCGGCGACCACTAGCGCTTAGGCGCGAGATTGGGGCCCGCCACCACGATCACATCGGCCGTGCAGTCGGAAGGGTTCGGGCAAACCAGTCCTTCGCTGCTTTGGGCGACCGGACGCACCGCGCTGGCCGGCAGCTTCAGAGCGTGCGCTACCGCTAATGCATCGTCCCGGTGACCGGGGAGATAGCCGACTGTGGTGTTGGCGTGCGATTGGTTGGTGGCCGTGGCAAGCGTCCCCGGCTGGAAATGAAGCGCGGTCAGGCGAGTGGAGACGTGATGGGCGAGTTCGTTGACGTTGGTCGCGTTGACGACGGCAACGGTCACAAGGCTGGGCGTGACGCCGGCGGGCGCGGCGGCGATGGGCGCGGCGTGGTCATGGTGAACCACTTTGGCCGTGTTGTGGTGTGAGCTGCCCGGATGCAGTATGAGCACCAGGACTACGGCGATCACCGCGACCAGAACAACCCCAAGCACGGCGATGACCCAGCGCGGAACCTTGCCCTGGGTCGGAAGCCCGTGTTCCAGCAACGAGCGGGAACCGCCCTTCGTCGCCGATGCCCCGGCGAAGCCGTTGCCGCCCGCGGCGGCGGTCACGGGCGACGGCGTTACACCGGGCAGGGGAGGGGAGGTTGCGCCGACCCCGTCGCCCGCCGCAACCCCGTGCTCGCCGGGGACGGGCTCGGGGTCTTCGCGGTCGCCCGCCGGTTGCGCGAGAGGGACGACGCGGGTCGCGTCGCTGAGCGGGGGTGCCCCGACTCCGGCTGGGGCAACGACAGGCGGTGCGGACAGCGGCCTGGCCGCGACTGGCGGCGCGGACAACGGCCTGGGCGTGACTGGCGGCGGGGCGGGCATGGATGGCGCACCGGTCGCCTGAGCAGAAGCGCCCGCGGGTGCAGGCTGGGAACCGGTCGTGGCGGCCGGCGATGTTGTGAGTAGGGGCGTCGATGACGCCTGTGCAGCTGCAGGCTGCTTTGCGCCAATCGACGGCGCGGCGCCGCCTCCAAGTCTGCGTTCGAGCTGCTCGATTCGCCGCGTCGCCGCCTCGAGCTGGTCGCGGAGCGTGGACGTTTCGCGCGCGTGCGCGAAGTAGAGCAGGACGAGGATCGCCAGGCCGATGAGCGCGGCGAAGCCCGCGTCTGCACCGGCGGACGTGAAGAAGTGGGTGATCGAAAGAGCGAAGGAGAGGGGCACTTTCGGCTCGCTGAGTCTACGTGGCGCCCCGGAGGCCATCCTCGGCCGAACCCGCGTCCAAAGCGGGGCTTCCGGGGATCGTTGAGGTCACAGAATTGTCCGGTACGGTGTCGATCAGAAGCGGTTCAGAGCTGCGTACGTGTGCGAGCTTGGCCACCCGGTCGGCGAGGGCGGCAGAGTCACCCTCGAGCACCAGGAGATTGATTTCGGCGAACGCCCGCTCGACCCATGCCGGGTCGAAACGCTCGCGTTGTGCGCGCAGAATCTTTTGCACCGGTGTCGGCTGGGGCCGCTCGTAGGGGTTGAACAGGTCCTCGGCGAACTTCTCTCCGGGACGCGCACCGATGATCTCGACCGCGATGTCGCGCTCCGGCTCGAGCCCGGACAGCCGGATCATCGCTTCGGCCAGATCGATGATCCTCACCGGCTCTCCCATCTCCAGCACGAAGATCTGCCCGCTCTTCTCGCCGAGCGAGCCGGCGCGGATCACAAGCTGGACCGCTTCGGGAATGGTCATGAAGTAACGCCTCATCCGTGGGTCGGTGACCGTTACCGGGCCCCCGGCGGCGATCTGACGGCGGAAGATGGGCACAACCGAGCCGGAGGAACCCAGCACGTTGCCGAAGCGAACAGTTGCATAAATCGTGCCCGCGTACTTGGTCGCCGCTGACTCGACGGTCCACTCGGCGAGGGCTTTGGACGAACCCATCACCGTGGCCGGGTTGACGGCCTTATCCGTTGAGATCAACACGAAGCGCTGCACCTCGAGCTCGCCCGCTACGCGGGCCATCACGCGGGTCGCAAGGGCGTTGTTGCGCACGGCCTCGACCGGGTTTGCCTCGGTCATGGAGACGTGCTTATAGGCGGCGGCGTGGAAGACGACGGCGGGGCGATAGGTGGCGAGAACCTCTCGCATGCGCTCCTCCTCCTTGCAGTCGGCCAGCACCGGTAGCGCCGTGCGCACGTGGCGATCCTCCTCTAGCTCGCGCAGGATCTCGAACAGGTTGTCCTCGGCGTGGTCGACGAGCACCAGCCGCCGCGGCCCTACGCGCGCGATCTGCCGACACAGCTCCGCGCCGATCGACCCACCCGCCCCTGTGACGAGCACGACCTGCCCCGCGAGATACGCGCCCACGCGCTCCAGCTCCATCCGCACCGGCTCGCGACCGAGGACGTCCTCGACCTGAACCTCGCGCAGCTGCCTGGTGACCGCGAGATGACCGGAGCCGTCGCGCAGCAGCTGAAAGACGGTGGGCATGGTGCGCACCGGAATTCCGCGGTCGCGACAGGCGGCGACGACCCTGGCCCGCAGCGTGCCGGGCGCCGACGGGATCGCTATGACGACCTCGTCAGGCTCCACCTCGTCGAGCACCTTCGTCAGATCCTCGGTCGCAGTTGTCCCAAGCACGCGCAGCCCGTACTCGTCCTTGAGCCCCTGCTTGCGGGGGTCGTCGTCGATGAAGCCGACCGGGCGCAGGTCCAGCCCGGGGTTGCGGGCCAGCTCGCGTACCACCAGCCGACCGCCCTCCCCGCCGCCGACGATCAGGACGTCGCGAGCGCCCTTGGCGACGCGGAAGCTCCGCACGCGTCCCTGCGCCACCACGTGCACCACGAACCGCACACCGAGCAGAAGCGCCAGCGCGAGGAGGAAGAACAGCGCGATCACGCTCGGGGGTGGGTTCACCGTCGCCGACTGCGGGACGAGCCTGTGCTGGATGGTGACCTGCGAGCTCTGCGCGACCGGATGGAACAGCGCTGTCGCCCCCACCACCAGGAGCGTGGCCACGATCATTCCCTTGACCACGCCCTCGTAGTCGCGCTGGCTGACGAAGGTCCAGAGCCGCTGGTATTGGCCAAACGCAGCAAGCACAACGAGCGTCAAGGGCACGACCCACGGCATCGTGGCCCACAGCAGGTCACCGTAGCGGTGAGCGCCACCAGAGAAACCGTTTTCGAACCTCAGCCGGAAGGCGAGGTAGTAAGCGAGCGCGACCAACACTCCGTCCCCCAGTAGCTGTGGCACCGAATAGCGGTGAACGGGGAAGGCCGCGGGTCTGATCCGCCGGCGCATTCTGCGCGGATTCTAGTTTGCGCTCGGTCAACGGCGCCTAAGTCGTTCTGTTCGCAAGTACAGCGACACCGTGGCAAGCGATTGCCAGCCGCGGCCAAGCGGCTACCATCGCGCGGCCGTGCCGTCCTGGTTGCTCAAGGCGGGTGTGCAGGGAGCCATCTCCCTCGCGCCCGGGCATCACCGCCTCAACGCGCTGCTGCAACAGCACGTGACCCGGAGCCTTAAGCTGAGCGAGGACGTTTTCGCGACCAAGATCGCGCAGTGCGGCCATCACCTGGCCCGATTCCGGGAGGTGCGTGATCAGGAGCGCCCGCCGGGGACGGTGCTCGAGCTGGGCACCGGCTGGTATCCGATCGTTCCCATCGGCCTGGCGCTGGCCGGCGCCGATGCGGTCACCACCCTCGATGTGAGCTCGCTGACCGACGCCGATCGGACCCGGCGAACGCTCGAGCTCTACGCGGCGTGGCTTCACTCCGGGCGGCTGGCGAGCGCCCTGCCTGGGCTCGACGCCGCGCGCGCCGAGAGGACCCTGTCCGCCGCGCGGGATACCGGCAGTGCGACTGCCGGCGAGCTTCTGGCTCGGGTCGGCGTGCGCGCCTTCGTGGGCGACGGGCGCGCCACGGGCCTGTCCGACGGCACGATCGAGCTGGTCGTCTCCAACAACACGTTCGAGCACATTCCCCCCACCGTGCTCCAGGCGATCATGGCCGAGTTGCGTCGAGTCGCCTCGCGGGGAGCGGTGATGGACCATTTCGTCGACATCTCGGACCACTACGCGCACTTCGACCGCTCGATCAGCGAGTTCAACTACCTGCGCTATCCACCACGCGCCTGGCGCCTGTTCAACAACCGGCTGCAGTACCAGAGCCGGCTCCGCGCATCGGACTACCGACGCCTGATCGTGGATGCCGGCTTTACGGTCGTGGCCGAGGAAGCCCAGTGTGGCGCGGCGCAGGAGCTCGCCGGAATCCCGCTCGCACCGCAATTTCGCCATTACGCTCAGGATGACCTGCTGGTCCTGCGGACCTGGATCACCGCTGTCGCGTGAGCAAGGTCAACCGCCCGCGAGCGCCCGCTCAACAGCAGCCACCACGGTCTCGACCTCCCAGCGTCCGAGCGCGGGTCCCATCGGCAGCGCCAGGTTGGTGCGCGCGAGCTCGTCCGTCGCGGGCAACGAGAGGCTGCGGGACACATACGGTTCGAGGGCGGGCTGGCGGTGCGAGGGCGTGCGGTAATAGCCCCGAGCCTCGATGCCAAGCTCCCTAAGCCGGGCAATCAAATCATCGGCCCGCGTGTGCGCGACCACATAGAGGTGCCAGGCAGGTTCCGCGCCGGCCGGCGCCGCCGGCAGCCGCACGTGACGGCCCAGTCCCGCGGCCTCATATGAGGCGGCCGTGCTGCGCCGCCTCTCGCTCCAGTCCTCCAGCTGCGGCAACAGCACACGCAGGACCGCTGCCTGCAACTCGTCCAAGCGCGAGTTGTAGCCCACCGCCACGAACCGCTCCTTGTCGCGCGAGCCGTGGTAGCGCAGCGTGCGAGCCCGCTCGGCGACCTCGTCATCAGCCGTAGCGATCGCCCCGCCGTCGCCGAAGCAGGGCAGGTTCTTCGACGGATAGAACGAGAACGTCCCCACGTCGCCAAGCGCTCCCGCCCGCCGTCCATCGAGGCTCGCGCCGGCGGCCTGGGCGGCGTCCTCGAGCACCGGGAGTCCCAGCTCGCGCAGGTCGGGCGCGGGAGACCCGAAGAGGTCGACAGCCAAGATCGCCTTCGTTTGCGGGGTGAGTACCGCGTGGACGGACTCGGCGGTCACGTTGCGCGTCTCCACATCGACGTCGCAGAAGACCGGCCGCGCGCCGGCTGCGATCACTGCCTCGACCGATGCGTAGAACGTAAAGGAGGGCACGACGACCTCGTCCCCGGGAGCAATTCCCATCGCTCGCAGCGCGATCGTGATCGCGTCGGTTCCGTTGGCCACGCCGATGACGTGCGGGACCCCCAGGTAGGCGGCGAACTCGTGCTCGAAGGCCTGCACCTCTGGGCCCAGAATGAACCTGCCTCGCTGAACCACCTCCGAAAGCCGGGCCTGCACCCCGGGATAGTTGGGAGCCTGCCAATCCTCCAGTTGGAATAAGGAAATTCTCACTGCCTCAGCAGCCTTCATCGCGGGGATGAACGCTACCGCTGCCGCTACATTTGGTCGTCGTGCTCGCGATCTCTTCCATCACCGGATCGCTGGTCACCTTCGCGACGAACGCAATCGCAAAGCTGGGCCTGGCAGGGGTGGGCCTGCTCATGCTCTCGACCGGCGTGATCTTCGTCCCGGGGACCGAACCGACCATGCTGTTCGCCGGCTTCAATGTCTCCAACGGCAAGTTCTCGATGGTCGGGGTGATCGTCGCGGGGTTGATAGGCGACATCCTGGGCGCCTACATCGCCTACGCGATCGGATACTTCGGCAGGGAAGGCTGGCTCCAGCGCGGACCCGGCCGCCTGGGCCGGCACAAGATCGATCGAGCTCAGCGCTGGTTTGACCGCTACGGCACCCCGGTCGTCTTCTTCTCGCGCATGATGCCTGTCGTGCGGTCGGCATTTCCGTACGCTGCCGGGGCGGCACAGATGCCGTTCAGGCGGTTTGCACCACTGGTCGCGCTCGGTTCCATCCCTTGGGTTGTGGGGCTTGCGGTGGCCGGACGCGAAGTCGGGCAGGGTTGGCACAGCTGGCGTCATGCCTTCGAGTACGTGGACTATGTGGGCGTGGCGCTCGTGGTGGTCGCGATCGTGTACCTGTTCGTCCGGTTCATGCGGTCTCGCCGTCAGCCGCCGCGAACCGAGGATGTCGAGCCCACGACCGCCGACGTGCTGGCGGAATAGTGCACCACCCGGGGCGTACGCCAACTCAAGATGCCGCGGACCTCAAGCGGCGGGCGTAGCCAAGCCATTCCTCCGAGCCATGCGCTCGCCCTCGGCCTCTTGCAGGGCCCCAGCGAGCTTCTCCCGATCTCGTCATCCGGCCACCTGGCGCTCCTGCCATGGCTGGCGGGATGGAACTGGCCCGGCGTCGACGCAGAGCTGCGCAAAGCGTTCGAAGTAACGCTGCACAGTGGCGCCGCGGCGGCACTTGTGCTTTGCGCGCGGGGTGAGCTGATCCCGAAGACCGCCCGGCGCGGCGCACTCCTCGGCCTCTCGGTTGCGCCTGCGGCGCTGCTCGGCTACCTGTTCGAGCGTCCAATCGAGCAGCGGCTGGGAACTCCTACTGGGGTAGCGGTGGGATTGCTCGTGGGAGGGCTGGCACTCGCGTTGGCCGACCAGTCGCCTCAGACCCGTGGGCACGACGACGCCGGCGCGAGCGACGCGCTGTGGCTTGGGCTCGCCCAGGCGTCCGCGCTGCACCCGGGCGTCTCTCGGGGCGGGGCGACATTGGCGGCCGCCCGCATTCGCGGCTTCAAGCGCCCCGACGCCCAGCGCCTCTCACGCGAACTTGCGGTGCCGGTGATCGTAGGCGCGACGGTACTGAAGGGCATCAGGCTGCGGGCGCGGCGACTCCCCCGCGAGGCGCGCACGCCGTTCACGGTGGGCCTGCTTGCTTCCTTTGTCTCCACGCTGGGCTCCAGGCAAGTGCTGGTGCCGGCGGTGCAGGACCGGCCGCTGGTGCAATACGCGGCTTACCGGATGGCGGTCGCCGCGGCGGTGCTTGCCAGGTATCGCTCCAGTTCGCGGACCGTCGGGTGCCGTACGTAGGTAAACAGCACCCGTCCGGCGAAGCTCACGGGGTGCGTCCTTCACGTAATTGCGGCACGTAGCGCAAAATAGAGGGATCGAATGAGCACGCTGGTGGGTACGAGGTTGGGCGGCCGCTACCGGCTCGAGGCCAGAATCGGTCAAGGGGGCATGTCCACGGTCTACCGTGCGCTGGACGAGACCCTCCAGCGCCGGGTTGCGGTAAAGCTCATGAACCGCGAGGTGGTCTCGGACTCGGCCCAGCTCGAGCGTTTCCGGCGTGAGGCGCGCGCAGTCGCACAGCTCAACCATCCCCACATCGTCGGCGTTATCGACGCCGGCGAGGACGAAGGGCGCCCGTACATCGTCTTCGAGTACGTGGAGGGGGAGACGCTCAAGGAGCGGATTCGCCGCGGAGGGCGGTTACCGATCCCCGAGGCGGTGGCGTATGCGATCGAGATCGCTCGAGCGCTGGGAGCCGCGCACGCGCGTCACATCGTTCACCGGGACGTCAAGCCACAGAACGTCCTGATCGACGAAGAGGGCTCCTGCAAGGTCACCGACTTCGGTATCGCCCGGACGCTCGACGAGGAGGGGCTCACCGCCGACGGCCGGGTGCTTGGAACGACCGACTACGTCTCTCCCGAACAGGCCCTCGGCCAGCCTGTGACGGGCCAGTCCGACCTCTACTCGCTCGGCGTGGTGCTCTACGAGATGCTGACGGGACAGGTTCCCTTCCGCGGCGAGAGTCAGGTTGCGGTGGCGATGAAGCACGTGCGCGACTCCCTGCCTGACGCGCAGACCAAGCGACCCGAGATCTCGGCCGCGCTTGCCGCGGTCATAGACCGGGCCACCGCCAAGCGAGTCCAGGACCGCTACGCCAACGACGCCGAGCTGATCGCGGATCTCGAGGACGTGCTCGCGATCGAAACCGCCCGCACCGGCGACACCCGCGGCGAGGTGACGAGCGTGCTGCAGACGCTCCCCTCCCGCAAGCGGCGCCGCGTTCCCTTCCAAATCCGGCATCGCGTGCGGGCTGTCGCGCTCGGCGCGGTGGCGCTGGCGATCATCGCCGGCATCGCCGTGTGGCTGGCAACTCGGGCGCACCACGGGACGCTCAGCCCGCCCGAAAAGTCGCCGTCCGCTGCGCTGGTGCCGGTTTCTCTGTGCCAGAACTGCGCCCACGACTACAACCCGTTCGGCCTCGACGGCCAATTGACCCAGAATCCGGGCGAGGTGGGCCTGGCGATCGACGGTGACCGCCAGACGGCCTGGCAGACCGAGACCTATTTCAACGGCTCGCTCGGCAAGCCGGGAGTGGGGATCTACGTCGATGCGGCCCCGCACGTGGCCGCTCGGGAGATCGTGCTCCTCACCTCCACGCCTGGGTGGCATGTCCAGGTCTGGGCGCGCAACACCACCCCGAACCCGACCGACAAGTTCCCTGTGGGAACCAACGGCTGGACCATGGTCGGCAGCTCACCTTACGTTCACTCACGCCAGGCGATTCGCATCAACAGCGCGGACAAGCAGTACCGCTTCTACCTGGTGTGGATCACCAAGCTTCCTCCCGGCCAGGACAGCGCGTCGGTGAACGAGATCACGCTGTACCGCGAGAAACGCTAAGACGCGCTGCGCTCAGTCGTAGTCGTAGAAGCCGCGGCCCGATTTGCGTCCCAGGCGGCCCGAGGCGACCATTCGCTTCATCAGCGGGGGCGGTGCATACTCGTCGCGCTTGAACTCCTCATAGAGCGAATCGCAGACGGCGTAGAGAACGTCGAGGCCGATGAAGTCGCATAGCGCGAGCGGCCCCATGGGGTGACCGCAGCCGAGACGCATGCCTGCGTCGATGTCCTCGCGGGAGGCGAACTCCTCCTCGTACATGCGCACCGCGGCCATCAGGTAGGGGACCAGCAGCATGTTGACGATGAACCCCGAGCGGTCCTTGGTCTCGATAGGCCGCTTGCCGAGCCGCTCCACGAACGCCCGCGCCGCCGTGATCACCTCGTCGGCGGTATCGAGCGCGACGACGACCTCGACGAGGCGCATCACCGGCACCGGAGAGAAGAAATGCAGCCCGAGCACCCGCTCGGGTCGGCGCAGCGCCTGTGCCAACTCCGCGATCGGGATCGAGGAGGTATTTGAAGCCACGAGTGCATCATCTGAGACCACGTGGTTGATCGCCTCCATCACGTCGAGCTTGAGCCGGTGGTCCTCGGGAACCGCCTCGAGCACGAGATCGGCTCCGCCGATTTCCTCGAGGTCTGTTGTGAGATCGATCATCTCCCTGGCGTCACGCGCTTGCTCGGAGTCGAGCTTGCCGCCCTTCACCGCGCGCGCAAGCGATGTGTCGATCCTGGTGCGAGCACGCTCGAGCGCAGCCTCGTCGACGTCTCTCACCATCACTCTCAGCCCGGAGACGGCGGCCGTCTCGGCTATGCCGGTACCCATGAAGCCGCCACCCACGATGGCGACCGATTTGATCTCAGAAGGCGTCATACGTGCAGATTATTTCCATGTGACCGCCGCGCATGCGCGGCGGTCCCGACCGGAACATGTCCGGTCGGTGGGCCGGCACATGTGCCGGCCCAGTCAAGCTAGTGCCGATGCACGCGCTGCGCCTCATGACTCTCGAGCGCCAACTGGAGGAGCCGGTCGAGCAGTTGCGGGTAGGGCAGCCCGCTCGCAGCGAACAGCGCCCCGAATACGCTCGTCTCGGTGAAACCGGGGATCGTGTTGAGCTCGTTGACAAGCACCCGCTCTTCCTCGACGAAGAAATCCACCCGGGCAAGGCCACGGCAGCCGGTCAGCAGGAAGGTCCTCAGCGCCAGCTCCCGAACGGTCTCGCGGACGTGCTCCGGGATACGTGCCGGGACGATCAGCCTCATCTTCCCGGGGGTGTACTTGGCCTCGTAGTCGTACCACCCCTCCTCGCCCTCGGCGAGCAAGATCTCCCCAGGCTGGGAGGCGATGGGGTTACCGTTGCCCATCACCGAGCACTCCACCTCGATCCCACCAGAGGCTGCTTCGACCAGCGCGACAGGGTCGTGCTCGAACGCGCTTTCAAGCGCGGGGGCGAGCTGGTGCGCTTCCAGTACCCGAGCGATCCCGACCGACGAGCCCAGTCGAGCGGGCTTCACAAACACGGGCATTCCGAGCTTCTCGAGCTCGGCGAGCACGATCGCCCGATCCGCGCGGAAGCGCTCGATCTCGATCGCGCAGTGGTCGACCTGCGGCATGCCGGCGCGGGCCATAACCGACTTGAAAACCACTTTGTCCATGCACAGCGCGGACGCCAGCACACCGGCGCCGACATAGGGAACTCCTAGACATTCGAGCAGCCCCTGCACCGTCCCGTCCTCCCCGAATGGTCCATGCAGGACGGGAAACGCGACGTCCGCGCCGGTAAGCCCGAGACCAGGTTCGAGCGACATCGGCTCGCCGTCCCGGCGCCACACGCCGTCGCGTCCGATCTCGATCGCCAGAGGATTGTGGCCGGCCGCCTTCAGACCTTTGCGCACGGAGGCGGCCGAGGCCAGGGAAACCTCGTGCTCGGAGGACCGCCCACCACCGAGCACCGCGACCCGCAGGCGCTCGCGCCTCACTGCACCCGGACAGGCCCGTTGGTGGGCCCGGTCTTGGTGGTCTTCGTCGTGGGTGTGGTCCCGGTCGTCGTCGTCGTGGTCGTCGGCTGCTTGTAGTTCCCGACCACGATCGTGACGGTGGCGCCCTTCTTCAGCTTCGTGCCGCCCGACGGATTCTGTGAAAGCACAATCCCGTTTTTCGATTTGTCCGTGACGGTTTGCGTGGTCACGTTGACGCTGAAGCCGGCGGCGCCAATGGCGCTCCTGGCCTGAGCCTCAGCATCCCCGGTAACGGCGGGCACCGTCGCTGTTGCGGGCGGCGGTGGCTTCTGGGCCACCACGATCGACACGGTCGAGCCGGGGGTGGCCTGCGCGTTCCCAGCCGGGCTCTGACTGATCACGGTCCCCGCAGGCGCCGAGTTGGTTGTGGTCGTGCTCGAGGCGACCGAGAATCCAGCCGACTCGAGCGTTGCCCGCGCTGAGGCCTCGGTCTGCCCGGTCACCGACGGCACAGTCTTCAGAGGCGGGCCGGTTGACACGAACACGTTGATCGCCGTCCCGGGAGGCTCGGGCTCCCCGGCGAAGGGCGACGTGCTGCTCACATCCCCAGCGGGCACCGAGGTGTCGGTCACCTGCTGGACCTTGCCGACCTTGAAACGAGCTTGACGAATGAGGACTTCCGCCTCCGCGAGCGGCTTGCCCCGGAGATCGGGCACCTTCACGCTCTGCGGCCCGGCGGAGACGGTTAGGTGGATCGTCGAGCCCGGGTTTGCCTGCGAGCCCGACGCGGGATTCTGGTTCAGCACGATTCCGGCCGCACGCGCGCTGCGGGCACGGCGGACGGAGACTTTGAACCCCGCTTGCCTGAGCGTGGTTGTTGCAACCCTCACCTGCTTGCCCACCACGGCCGGTACACCGGTCTGGTTGGGCGCCGTGAGTAGGAAGACCGCCGCGGCAGCCGCCGCCGCGATCAGGAGCGCCAGTAGGCCCAGCCATAGCCACAGATCGCGCCTGCGCCGTTGCTCGGGGGGCGGTGGGGGCGGCTCCTCCGCAAGCTGACGGCCGTCGCCGCCCGAAGCCAACACGGTCGTCGGCGATCCCTCGGCGACGGCGCTCGAGTGGGGGGCCGGAGCCGAGGAATCGGCGGCGGCCGCCAGGATTCCCCCGGCGGGGATGGCCGACAGCGCCGCCGTCCGCTCGGTCACCGCACCTGATGTGATTGCTGCCCTGGCGTGCTTGAGCGTCCGAAGAAACTCCTCCGCATCCGCCGGGCGGTCCACCGGGTTCTTGTTCAGCGCCCAGAGCGTGATCTGCTCAAGCTCCGCGGGGATCATCGGATTGATCGTGCGCGGGGCGACAGGCGCCTCCGAAACGTGCTTGATGGCGACGGTGACGGCCGCCTCGGCATCGAAGGGCACCCTTGCCGTCAGGAGCTCATAGAGGATCACGCCGACCGAGTAGAGGTCGGATGACGGGCTGACGGCGAGACCCTGGGCCTGCTCCGGAGAGAGGTATTGAGCGGTGCCCAGGATCGAGCCGGTCTCGGTCATGTCGGAGGCGCCGGCACGCGCGATCCCGAAATCGGTGACCTTGGCGTGATCGGATTCGTCGACGATCACGTTGTGGGGCTTCAGGTCGCGGTGGATCACGCCACGGCGGTGCGCGAACCGCACGGCCTTGAGGATCTCGCACACGAGGTCGATCGCCCGCACCGGGTCAAGAGGAGCCTCTTCGCCGATCAGCTGCTTGAGCGTTCGGCCGGGCACGTACTCCATCGCGATGTAGTACGTCCCGTCGTAGGCGCCCCGGTCGTACACGCCGACGACGTTGGGGTGCTGGAGCCCCGCGGCCGCCTGGGCTTCGCGCCGGAAGCGCTCCACGAATCCAGCGTCCTCGGCGAACCGGGAATGCAGCAGCTTGAGTGCAAGCTTGCGGCCGAGTTGCTGGTCCTCTGCCAGAAACACGTCCGCCATCCCCCCGGTACCCAGACGACCCGCGATCTTGTACCGGGAGTCGACGATCGTGCCTTCGGGCAAATCCGTCATGTGCGCCCCTTCGAAGGTGTCGTTGACCTCATTGTCCCTCCGAGAGCAACGTCTGGATCACGGACCTCGCAATCGGCGCGGCGACCGTGCCGCCAAAGCCACCGCGGGTTCGCTCTATCGTGACCGCGACTGCGACCTTGGGGTGGGGAACCGGGGCAAAGCCGATGAACCACGGCTGAGTGAAACCCTGACCGGGGAGCCCCACGGACGCAGTACCCGTTTTGCCGGCCACGCTGATGCCCCCAAGCGCAGCGGGTGTCCCGGTCCCCTCCTCGACTACGCGGCGCATCATCTGCGTGATCTCGGCAGCCATTGAAGGCGTCGTCACCTGCCGCCACACGCTCGGCTTGATCGTCTCCACGGTGACGCCGGTCGGGTCGACAACGCGCGAGGTGAAGTGCGGCGTCATGAGCGTGCCGCCGTTTGCGACCGCCGCCGCGACCATCGCCATCTGTAGGGGCGTCACCGCCAAGCCACCCTGGCCGATCCCGATGCGGCCAATGTCCTCGCGCGGGCTCGCCGGCGGGTAGGCGGCGCCCGTGGGGCTAAACGGCCGGCTGACGCTCATCTCGTCACTGGGGTAATCGAGCGGAGGCTTTGTGTAGAAGCCGAAGCGCTGCATGTAGTCGGTCATCGTCACGCGCCCCAGTGCCTCCGCCACCTGCGCCCAAACGGTGTTCACGGAGAAGGTGAGCGCGGTCGTCAGATCGATATTGCCGAAGCTCTGATTGTTGTCGTTGGCCAGAGGGACGCCACCGATGATCTTCGGTGAGTCGCCGTTGACTACCGAGCTCGGCGTGTACCTGCGACTGGTCAGGGCCGCGGTGTCCGTGACGACCTTGAATGTCGAACCCGGTGGGTAGGCAGCCTGGGTCGCACGGTTGAAGTTCGAGATGTTTGGGCCGGTCGCGTGCGGGTCGTTGTCGTTGTAGGTGGGGTTCGAGTACATGACCTTGACCGCTCCGGTCCGCGGGTCGAGGGCGACGACCGAGCCCACGCGACCGGCGAGCCCTGCGACCGCGACGCGCTGGGCCTTCGGGTCGAGCGTCGTGTAGACGTCGTCGCCCACCCGGGGGGAGCCGCCCAACTGCCCGAAGACCGAGGAGAGGCCGGTCTGGACGCCTCGCAGCTCGGGGCCGCGCGAGAGCTCGAGGCCGGCGCTGTCGCCCGCCGCGGCCGTGGAATAACCGACGGCTTGGGCGAACAGTGAGCCCGTCGGGTAAGACCGGTGCCAGGTCCCGCCGGGGGCCGGAACGGATTTGGCCAACACCGTTCCGTCATCGGCCAATATGCGCCCCCGCTTGATCTTGAGTTCGTCCAGCAGCGTGCGCACGTTGAGCGGGTTGTTTTGGAGCTGAGATGCGTCGATCACCGTCCAGCGCGTGGTCCAGACCAGCAGCAAGGCGAAGAGCAGCACCAGGACGATGAAGATGCGCAGGATGGGCTTGTTCATTCGTTTTCGCTCGTCGACGCTCGAGACGGGTCCGCCGGCGTTCGCGTGGCGATCGCGGGCGTACGGGCGCGGTCTGACGCGAGCAGCACCAGCGCGACCAGCACGAAGTTGGCGATGATCGAGCTTCCGCCGTATGAGACAAATGGCAGCGTCACGCCAGTGAGGGGAATGACCCGGGTGACTCCGCCCACGATCACGAACACCTGCAACCCCAGCATCGTGGTCAGGCCGACAACCAACAGCGTGGAGAACGAATCGCGCGCCAGCATCGCGGTCTTGAACCCGCGCCAGATGACCATGAGATAGACGAGCAGCAGAGCCGCCGCCCCAAACAGCCCCAGCTCATCCGTCACCACCGCATAGATCATGTCCGTCTGAGGCGCCGGCAACAGGGGCACCGGAGGGTTGCCCGGAATCGTTAACACGGCCTGCCCGAACCCTTGGCCAAACATCCCGCCGGCCGCCTGGGCGAAGATGCCGTTGGCGATCTGGTAGCTCCCGAGCGCCGCGTGGTACAGATGCGGATTGAACGGATGCAGCCAGTCCTCTACCCGGTAATGGATGTGGGTGATGTGGCTGCCCAGATACCAAGCGCCCAGTCCGAACGCGATCAAACCGACCACTACGAACGAGATCCGGTTCGTCGCCACGTAGAGGATCGTGAGCAGTCCGCCGTAAAACATCAGCGAGGATCCGACGTCGTGGAGGAGGATCAGGATCACCATCGCCAGCCCCCAGATCACGAGCACCGGGCCGAAATGCTTGAGCGGCGGGATGGTCAGCCCGAGGAAGCGCCGCGCGCCGATCACCATCACCTGGCGGGTGTCACGCAGATAGCTGGCCAGGAAGATGACGAGCCCGATCTTGGCGAACTCTTCCGGCTGGAAGACGAACAGGCCGGGGATATGGACCCCGAGGTATGCGCCGTTGGCCTGGTAGCCGATTACCGGCAGGCGCGGCAGCAGTAGCAGCACCAGCGACCCGGCCATGATCACGTAGCGATAGCGCTCGAGCTTGCGATAGTCGTGCAGCCAGATGATCGTCGCCACGAACAGGATCAGGCCCAGGACGAACCACTGCGCCTGCTGACGAGCCTGAGTGGGATCGATTCGGTAGACCATCACGATCCCAAAGCTCGCCAGCACCGCCACCAGAGGGAAGAGGTAGGGATCCGCGTGCGGCAGCCTGCGACGGATGAACACATGGGCCACGAGGCACAGGCCCAGGAAGATCGCGCCGTAGATCAAGGAGACATTGGAGATCACGTTCGAGCGCTGGATGAACACCCCCGCGAATCCAGCCGTCACGAGCAGCGACGCCGGGAGCAGGCCCAGCAGCTCCCGATTGCGGGCGCTCAGTCGCCGTGTGGCTCGGTTCGCGCTCATTTCGTGATTCGCCCCAGTTCCAGATCCCTGACCACCGTGGCCGCACTCGACTGGGAGCGCAGCCGGTTGTCCAGCAGCGCCACTCGGCGACCTGGAGGCACCAGCGACGCCGGCACCCCCGAGACATAGAAGGTCTCATACAGGTGGATTCCGGCCGGGAGGTCGTAGGGCAGGCCGCGATAGATCGTCACCACGCCCGAGGAATTGGTGCCGATGAAGTAGAGCTGGCGGGACGCCAGGTAGCCGCCTGCCACGATCAGGCACAACACGATGACCACCGCGATGAGAATCGCGACCGGCTTGCGCCTGATGCCTCGGCCGGCGGTCGGGCGCTTGGCCTCGCGCCGGCCGGAGGCTCGCTCGAGGACGCCGCCCCGCGCTCGGGCACCGCTCGGCGCCGTCTCGGTCTCGTGCAGTCCCCGCTCGGGTTCCAATCGCGGCGCCGCGGTATCAGCCCCGTCCTTGGGCAGAGTCGTGGTTCCGGCGAGCGCCCCGCTCGCAACACCGGCGGCTCCGGCTGCGGCGGCCGAGTCCGCGGCGGTCGTGACCTCGGTGGGCGGCGCCATTCCCACGGCGGTGGGCTGATCACCTGTGCCGTCGGCGCTGCTCGGCACATCTTCCAAGCGGACCAGAACCACCGTGATGTTGTCGCGACCGCCGGCTTGGTTTGCCTCATTGATCAGGGCCTGGGCCGCGCCCTCGAGTTCTCCAGGGCGGGCCAGGATCTGCCCCACTCGTTCCTCTGAGATCATCGAGGTCAGGCCGTCGCTGCAGAGCAACACCAGGTCACCCGCCCGCACGGGATAGGTCCAGGTGTCCACGTCCACGTCGGGCTCGGGCCCGAGTGCCCGGGTGATGATCGAGCGCTGGGGATGCTCAGCGGCCTCTTTCTCGGTCAGTTTTCCGCGTCTGACCAGCTCGTCGACCAGAGAGTGATCCTGGGTAAGGCGCGTGAGCGCGCCGTCGCGGAACAGATACGCGCGGCTATCGCCGACGTGCGCGATCGCAAGCTGCGAGTCGTCCAGATAGGCCGCGGTGAGAGTGGTCCCCATCCCCGCGCGTTCGCGCTCAGTACTGGCGATCTCGAAGATGCGACGGTTTGCCTCTCGCGCCCGGCTCGCCAGCCGCTGTTCGACGGTCCCAGAGCCCGTCAGCCCCTGGGCGAACGCCTCGACCGCTATACCGGCCGCGACCTCACCGGCCTGTGCGCCGCCCATGCCGTCCGCGACCACGAAGACCGGTGGCCTCGCGAGGACGCAGTCTTCATTGCCGCGCCGCTGGCGCCCAGTGTCCGTCTTGGCAATCGTGTCGGCAGCCCGCAGCATCGCGTCACCGTGTTGCCGGTGCTCGAGCTCGGGTGTCGGTGCTCGCGATCGTCAGCATCTTTGTCACTGTAGGTAGGAGAACTCGGAATCCCCGATGCGGATGCGGTCGCCGTCGTGCAGGGGCTGCGGGCCCCGGAGCAGGTCTCCGTTGAGGTAGGTCCCGTTGGTTGATCCCAGATCCTCGATGACTACCACTGGTCCCTCCCGGAAGATGCGCGCGTGACGCGAGGACGCGAAGGGATCGTCGAGTCGGATCTCGACCTCTCCGCGGCCGAGGGTAGCGCCGTAGCTGGGAATGTCATAGGCGGTTCCTTCTCGGTGGCCCGAGGCGCGGTTGACCAGCAGCCGGGGCTCGCCGCCGTCTCGCGACTCCGGCACCAGCGCCTCAGAGGCGTCGTACATCCCGGTCGCGTCGGGGGGTGGGCTGTACTGGGTCTCAACCCTGCCCGCGCGGGCCCGGCGCAGATCCCGGAAGGCGCTCCACGCCACCCACACCAAGAACAGGTACAGGACCAGCAGAAACCCGAACTTCAGGGCCACCGAGACGGGTTGGAGCGTCGCGCCCGCGGCGAGCACGCTAGCGACCGCCACTACTGGAGCTCGAACCTCATGACCGCAGTCCCGAGCTCGATCTCGTCGCCGGGCTTGACCACTGTCGGGCCTTCCACGGGACGTCCGTTGACGCGCGAGCCGTTGGTCGAGCCAAGGTCTGTGAATACCCAGGACCCTCCGCGGGGGCGGAGCTCAGCGTGCCGCCGAGAAACGTTTGGATCTTCCACGACGATCTCGCACTGGCGGCTCCTGCCCACCGTGGCGCCGCGATCTCCGACCACCAAGCGCTTACCTTCCACAACAAGGATCGCGTTCTGCGCCCGGACCCGAGCGCTCTCTTGGAGCGGCTCCGCCACCCGCTCTGCCGAGCTGTAGACCATCGTGCGTCCGCCCTCCGGCGGGCGGACGGGGGGTGCAGCGGCCGGCGGGTCCGGCGATCGAACGGGCGCTGCAGCGGCCGGCGGGGGAATGGGAGCCCGCGGCTCTGGGATTGGCTCAGGGCCGGGCGCGGGCTCCTCGGGTAGAGATTCTTGATCGCCTTCGGGATGCGTCACGCGGGTTTGGATCCCAAATTCGCCAAGCCGGAGACGATCGTCGGTGCGAAACTCGATCACGGGGCGGGACAGAAGCGCCAGCCGCTCGCGACGAGCGTGCTCGAGCAGGTACCCGGCGAGTTCAGCGACCAGCGCATCCTCGTACTCGGCCAGCCGCTCGCGGTCCCGGGGAGAGAGGTAGACCAGATACTCGTTTGGCACATAGGTCCGCGAAACCGAGAAGGATTTGTGCTCCTCCATCTCGCGCGCGAGCTTGCGCGCGATCTCGATCGGGCGCACCTCTGAGCTGAAGGCGCGACTGAACGTGCCTTCAACGAGGTTGGCGATCTTGCTTTCGAGATTGCGCAGGAAGCTCATGGGCGCGAGCGGCGCGGTCGGTGTCAACTGATGCTACGGAAGTCGCGCCTGGGTGTATCCGCCACGCATTGTGCGCCTTTTCGCAAGCGCCGACGGCGCGATCGCGACGGCGCAGGCCACGACGGCGCCGGGGACGACGGTGGTCAGCGTGGCAGCCGGCGAGGAGAAGTGCATGATCGAGATTGCGAGCTCGGTGAACAGAACCAGCGCAAGCGTCCATCCGACCACCGCCGCGGCATCGAGGGCGAGCGACTTGCGCCTCACCAACAGAGGCAGGACGGCCGCCGCGAGGGCCCATACCGGTGCCGGCGCAAGCGCTCCTGAGCTGATCATTGTCCCGAGCACGTGGTGCATTGCCTCGTAGAGCGAGCCGCTCCACACGGTGCGGGGCGGGCCTCCAGGTGGGCCCTGGACGTACAGCGTCGTGCCCGCGAGGCTCCCGGCTAGGACCAGCCACACCCAGCCGGTGAATCCCAAGGCTGCGCGGCCCCGTGCCGTCGTCGCTCTTGCGGCTACTGCCGGCCATGCCCCCGCCAGGCCGACCACGCCGAGGAGGGGAGCGCCCACAGACAGCGACCATGGGGGCCTGCCGCGTGGCGCCGCCGCGATCGCGATGGCGGCTGCGAACGCGAGCAGGAGCGCGTCCCCCGCGTTGCCCTGGATCACCGCCAGAAGGCTGACTCCGATCACAGCGATCACAAATCCCAGGCGAGGGATGGCGAGCATCAGACCCGCTGCGGCCAGTGCGGTGGCCGCTGGAGCCAGCGGTGCAGCGGGCAGCGCGTGTCCCGCGAGCCACCCGATCAGGATGGCGCCCGCTGCGGCACCGCCCGCCCGGGCGTGTACTGAGGGCGGCCCGGGCTTGGCGACGGGCGCAGGGCGGTCATGGCGTTGAGCGCTTTGAGGCGAGGGCGTGGGACGGTCATGGCGTTGAGCGCTTTGAGGCGGGGGGGTGGGATCTGGGTCCACGGACCGGTCCGGACTGAACAGCCAGGTCTGCTCTTCACCGCGCGACCGTCTCCGCGACGGTCGCCAGGGCTCCCCTACCACTCCCGTCTTGTCAGAGGTCATGGGTGCCGAGGTCTCGAGCGCGGCCTGGAGCTCCTGAATCGTCCCTCGCTCAGTGGCGCGAGGGCGCAGGGCCAAATCGATCCCCAGGCCCAGCTCACGCGGGAGATCGCGCCGCTGTCGCCGAAGCGGTGGGAGGTACATCCCCAGTCGCGAGGCCCGCTGGACATTTCCGCCCGCCGTCAGCGGATTGATTCCAGTCAGACCCTCATACAGCACCAACGCCAGCGAATAGAGGTCGGCCGCTGGACGTACCTCCCGGCCCGCGGCCTGTTCCGGCGCCATATAGGCGGCGGTCCCGACGACGTCGCCGGTCGCAGTCAGTGAATCGCCCCCGATGGCGTGAGCGACGCTGAAATCAGTCAGCTTCGCCGGGGGAGCAGCGTCGACTGAGTCGTCCGGGATCAGAATGTTCGAGGGCTTTACGTCGCGGTGGATGATCCTCTCGCGGTGGGCGTAGGCGAGCGCATCACAGAGCGAGATCCCAATTGCGACGATGTCTCGGTCCGACAGACTGCCCTGCGCAAGCGCCTGCTCGAGCGTCGAACCGGGGACGAGCTCTGAGACCAGATAGGCCGCCTCGCTGTCCGCGGCGGCTTCATAGAGGGTGACGATCCCGGGGTGCGACAGCCGTGCCGCAGCCCAAGCCTCGCGCTCAAGCCGGGCCCTGATCACGCGGGTCTGCGGTATGGCCTTGACCGCGACCTGGCGTTGCAGGCGCTCGTCAAGAGCAAGCCAGACCGTGGCGAAGGCCCCGGTCCCGAGCGGAGAGAGGAGCCTATAGCGGTCGAGTACGAGGGCTTGCGGGCCAAGCGGCGACGACGCGGTCGTAGCCCGTGACTGTCCGCGTCGTGTTCGCCTCGTTGGCGAGGCAGCCCTGGCTTGTCGCGTCGTCCTGGTCTGTCGAGCGGGCCTGGTCTGCGGGGCGCTTGTGGTCTGCGGGGCACCGGCGGTTGCTGCCTCATCGGGAAGCATCGTTGGCGCAGTGGACCGCATCCTTTGACTGTTCCACGCGATTGCCTCTGTCCCTGCGAATGGTCCCGCCCGTGAAAGGGATCGGGCGCTCTGCGGGCCTGCTGGGGGCGTCCCGCCGATCGGGGGTTCATACTGAACCTCACTCGTGTCGTTCTTCGACGAAGTAGAAGAACCGGGTTTTGGTCGACCCGCGAGAGAGCGGACACGACGGAGCCGCGCGGCGCGGCGACCGCCGACCGTTCAGCGTAAGTTCCTGGTTCGCCGTGCCGTGCTCGCGGTGGGCGTTTTGGTGGCGGTGGTCCTCGTCGTGGTGGGCGTCCACAGCTGCCAGGTGTCGGCCCGCAACAGCGCCATGCGCGACTACGACAACAGCGTCGCGTCCCTGATCCAGCGCTCCGACCAGACCGGACGGACGCTTTTCTCGGAGCTCTCGGGCGCCAGCGGCTCGAGCAACCAAACCGCTCTGCAGACCCAGGTGGACCAGACCAGGCAGCAGGCGGCCGCCGAGCTGAGCGACGCTCAGAGCCTCAACGTGCCCAATCAGATGCAGACCGCCCAGAGTCAGCTGGTTCTGGCGCTCCGGATGCGCAGCGACGCCGTGTCCCAGATCGCCCAGAAGATCCAACCGGCGCTGGCCACGCCCACGGCTAGGGACGCGGTCGCATCGATCTCCCGCCAGATGTCGCGCTTGTATGCCTCGGACGTCCTTTACAACGACTACGCGGCGCCGGCAATCGCGGCTGCATTGCAGAGCGTTGGGATTGCGGTCGGCGGCCTCCAGGGCCAACCGATCACGCATGGCCGGTTCGTAACGAACACCCAATGGCTCTCGGCCAGCTACGTGGCCGCCAAGCTGGGCAGCGTCAGCGCCGCCAAGCGGGGAAAGCCGGCTCCGGGGGTGCACGGACACCGCATGGAGTCGGTGACCGTCAACGGGGTCACGCTCCAGCCCGGTGCCACGAACTCAGTGGCGGCGACCCCGCCTCCGACGTTCATCTGCACGTTTGCCAACGACGGGCAGGACACGGAGACCGACGTGGTCGTCAAGGTGACGGTCCAAGGGACCTCGGTGAGCGGCCAAGCGACCGTTCCGCGTACTACGCCGGGCCAGAACTACACGGCTCACGTCACCCTCACATCCTCCCCGCCTGCTGGGAGCTATACGGTCAAAGCGACGATTGAGCGTGTCCCAGGCGAGACCGTAACGACGCACAACACGCTTACCTTCCCTGTCACTTTCCACTGAACCACGGGTCCTGCCGCTCGCGCCCGCGCTCGTGTCCAACCCACAAAAGCCGCGGCGCACCCCCAGGGCCTGCTGCATATCCTCTAGCCGATGCACCAGCTGACCACGACGACCGGGATCATCGCGATTGCTGCTGGGGTGGTCGCGATCGTAGCCCTGTTGCTTGCCGCCGGACTCGCCCTCAAGCTGCGCCGAGTACGGCTGGAGCAGCGGGTGATCCTCGGGGACGGTAACCGCGACCTCATCGGACAGGCGGCTCAGCTACAGAACGAGTTTGAGGCCCTGCACCGATACGTCGAGGATCTCGCCGGCTCCTTGGAAAAGCGCGTGGAGGCCGCGGAATCAAGGTTCGACGGAGCGATCTCGCACAGGGCTTTGGTGCGCTACGACGCGTACGGGGAGATGTCGGGACGGCGGTCCACCTCCATCGCGCTCCTCGACGCGAACGCGTCGGGGGTGGTGCTCTCGTCGATCCACCACCGTGACCAGGCGCGGGTGTATGCCCAGGAGATCCAGGGCGGGACCCCGGAACACGAGCTATCGCCCGAGGAGGCCCAGGCGGTGGATATCGCGCTGGGGCGCACCCCGCACCAATCTCAGACCGCTTAGACGCGCGGGCGCAAGGGGGCGCGATGCGTACCGGCTACCTTGGGCCCGAGGGCACCTTCACCCAGGAGGCCCTCCTCGCGTCCGCGCACGGCGGGGGACTTGAGCTCGTCGCACTGCCAACGATCTACGACACCGTGATGGCGGTCCACGAGGGCTCGGTGGAGCGGGCGTTGGTGCCCATCGAGAATTCGCTTGAGGGATCGGTCAACGCGACGCTCGATGCTCTGGCTGTGGAGACTGACGATGTGGCGATCGTCGGCGAGGTCGTTCACCCGATCCGCCACTGCCTGATTGCCCGGACACCACTCGAGCTCTCGCAGATCGAGACGGTCGTCTCGCATCCTCAGGCCACCGCTCAGTGCGCGAGATTCCTGCGCGCTCGCCTTCCGGCTGCCCGGGTCCTTCCGGGGGATTCTACGGCCGACGCCGTCCGCATGGTTGCCGAGCGCGAGGACCGCTGGGCAGCCCTGGGCAATCGGCTGGCGGCCGAGCGCTACCACTGCCAAATCCTGCGCTCGGGGGTCGAGGACCTGCCCGGCAACGAGACTCGCTTTGTATGGCTCGCTCGCCGTGGTGCAGCCCCGGGTCCACCTGGCCGCGATGAGCCGCCGCTGGGGCCATGGAAGACCGCGATCGTGTTCTGGGGCCTCGGCGCCGAGGCCCCGGGCTGGCTAGTGAGCTGTCTGTCTGAGTTCTCGCAGCGGGAGGTCAACCTCACCCGCATCGAGTCGCGACCGCGCAAGCAGGGACTGGGCCGCTACATGTTCTTCGCCGACCTCGAAGGCGCCCAGGATCAGCCGAGCGTCGCCGAGGCGCTCGGCGCGCTGAAAGCCCATGTCGAGGAGCTTCGCGTGCTCGGGTCCTTCCCCGCGTTTACGGACGATTAGCCGCGGCGTCGGGACCGCAACGCGAAAAGTTGCGGGAATGGCCCCCGCTACACTGGCGCCGACGGTGGTCACTTCAGCACCAACCGAGCCACTTCGGTCCGCGCCGCCCTCGGAGCACCGGCGACGCGGACCTACGACTGGTCGGGTGCTCGTGCTGAATGCGACCTATGAGCCGATTAATGTCTGCACGGTCAAACGCGCCATCGTGCTCCTGCTGAAGGAGAAGGCCGAGGTGATAGAGCACGCGGAATGGCAACTCCGCTCGGCAACCCAGACGATCGCGCGGCCGATGGTCATCCGCCTCGTCGCCTATGTGCGGATCCCGCGAGAGACGCACCGGCGCAAGATCACCCGGCGAGCCGTCTTTGCACGCGATAACTGGACCTGTCAGTACTGCGGCTCACGCGCCAACCTGACGGTCGACCACGTGGTACCGAGATCCAAGGGCGGCACCTCGAGCTGGGAGAACATCGTCGCCTCTTGCGCACCGTGCAACCGTCGCAAGGGCAACTCGCTGCCCCGGCAAGTGGGGATGCGTCTGGTCCGGCAGCCGCGCACCCCGGCGCCGCACGTCTTCATCCAGGTCGCAAGTCCCACCATTCCCACCGCCTGGCAGGCATACCTCGCGGCGTAGCGCCGGGACGCCTGCGCGCCGGTTGCCTGATGGGGCGGAGCCCTCATGCGGGGAGGGTGGGCGTAAAAGCGACCGTGAGCGTCGTTTAGATGCCCAGCGTCTGCTGCGGGCAACCCCTACACACGAAGGGCGCCGTCGACCGCGGCGCCCTTCGCACGTTCTTCAGCTGCCAAAGCCGAGGCGAAATGAGAAAGCCGGAGGGACTAATCCCGGCGTCCGCCACGACGGTGTCTCGGGGGGACTCCGCTAAGCGGGGTCAGCCTCCGTCCTAACGGCCGGACACCTCCAGGGTCCCGGTGTGACTTTCAGACAGGCGGACCACCTCCTTTCTCTGGTATTACCAGCTTACAACGTCAGGGCGACGGTGCGAGAATCCGGAGCATGGAAGCGAGCAACGTCGAGCGGGTACGTCGGGGGTACGAGGCGGTCATGCGACGCGACCTCGACGCTCTCGCCGAGTTGCTCGATCCGGCGGTGCGATGGCACGCCGGCGACCCCGACGCCAAGTACGCATGCCACAACAAGGACGAGGCGCTGCAATTCATGCGCCGGAACTGGCTACGCGGGGGCTCGCCCGGCGAGCTGCTCGACGTGGTCGGCGCCGGGGAGAAAGTGGTCGTGATCATGCGGCGCGCGCCGGATGATCAGGGGTCGGCGGCAACGGTCGCGAACCTCACGACCTTCCGCAACGGCAAGGTCGTCGAGATGGTCCACTACCCGGACCCGAAGGACGCCTTGGCCGCAGCAGGCGTGACCGACTCCTAGTCGCCGTTCTCGACGACCGGAGCCGCTGTCTCGGTCTCGGACTCCGCGACGAGCGCAACGGCCGAGACCTGATCGTCGTCGCGCAGGTTCATCACGCGCACGCCCTGAGACGCACGGCCGTAGCGATTGATGCCGCGTACCGACGTCCGCTGGACCATCCCGTTCTGTGAGATGAAGACAAGTTCCTGGTGCTCGCGTACGACCAGTGCACCGGCGAGCTGACCCTTGTTCTCGGTCAGGGTGATCGTCTTGACCCCCATCGCGCCGCGGCCCTTGACCGGGTACTCGGGAATCGGGGTCCGCTTGCCGTAACCGTTTTCGGTCACGACCAGAAGCTCTTGGTCGTCGCGGGCAACGTCCATCGCGATCACGGCGTTGCCCTTCTGTGAGACGTTCATGCCGCGCACGCCGCTGGTGTCGCGGCCCATCGCGCGAACTCGTTCTTCGGAGAACCGGGCAGCCTGTCCGGACCGCGAGACCATGATGATGTCGTCGTGGCCGCCTGTGCGGCGTACCGCGATCAGCTCGTCATCGTCGCGGATGCTGATCGCGATGATCCCATCCGCCTTGATGGGCGTGTTGTAGGCGCCGAACTCCGTCTTTTTGACTATGCCGTTGCGCGTTCCGAACACCAGGTAGCGCCCTTCGGCGAAGTCCCGGGTCGAGAGCACAGACTGAACCCGCTCTCCCTCCCGGAGCGGAAGCAGGTTCACGAGCGCTCGTCCGCGGGCGGTTCGAGATCCCTCGGGGAGCTCGTACACCTTCAATCGATACACCTTGCCCCGGTTGGTGAAGAAGAGAAGGTAGTCGTGCGTGGAGGACACGAAGAGATGCTCGATGTAGTCGTCATCTTTCATATCCCCGCCCGAGATACCAATGCCGCCTCGCCGCTGTTGCCGGTATGTCGACAGCGGCAGCGACTTGATATAGCCCGAACGGGTGATCGAGATGACCATCTGCTGGTCGGCGATCAGGTCCTCGATATCGATCTCGCCCTCGGCGAAGGTGATCTCGGTGCGACGCTCGTCGCCATAGCCCTCGCCGATCTCGGCTAGCTCATCCTTGATCAGCGTGTTGATGCGCTCCTCGTCCCCGAGGATCTCGCGAAGCTCCTTGATCCGCTCGAGCAGATCGGCGTGCTCCTGCCTGATCTTGTCGACTTCGAGCGCGGTCAGCCGGCTCAGCGTCAGCTGCAGAATGGCCTGGGCCTGGACTACCGTCAGCTCGAAACGCTCGACCAGTCCCTTGCGCGCCGTCTCAGGATCCTTCGAGCCTCGGATCAGCGCGATCACCTCATCGAGGTTGTCGAGCGCCACCAGGTAGCCCTCGAGCACGTGAGCGCGTTCCTCTGCGCGGCGCAGCTCGTACTTTGTGCGGCGAACGATCACCTCGCGCTGGTGGTCGACGTAATGCCCGATCACCTCGCGCAGCGACAGCGTGCGTGGCACGTTGTCGACCAGCGCGACCATGTTCGCCCCGAAAGTCACCTGCATGGGCGTGTGCTTGTAGAGCTTGTTCAGAACGACCTTGGGAATCGCGTCGCGCTTGAGCTCGATAACGATGCGCATCCCATGGCGATCGGACTCGTCGCGGAGGTCGGTGACCTCCGGCAGCTTCTTTTCCAGTACGAGGTCACGGATCTTCAGAATCAGGCCACCGTCGCCGCCCTTGCGCACCTGGTAAGGCAGCTCGGTGACGATGATCGCCTCCTTGCCCTGGCCGATCGGCTCCATATGTGCCTTGGCTTGAACGCGGATCCTGCCGCGGCCGGTCGCGTAAGCGTCCCGGATCCCCTCCCGACCGAGAATGGTTCCGGCGGTTGGAAAGTCCGGGCCCTTGATGTGCTTCATGAGCCCGTCGACGTCGATCTGCGGATCCTCGATGTAGGCGATCGTCGCCTTGATCACCTCGCGCAGGTTGTGCGGTGGGATGTTGGTGGCCATCCCCACCGCGATCCCGGAACCTCCGTTGACCAGCAGGTTGGGGAAGCGCGCCGGGAGCACCAAAGGCTCCTGCCGGCTGCCGTCATAGGTCGGGGTGAAGTCGACCGTGTCGGCGTCGAGATCGCGGAGAAGCTCGGTGGCGAGGCGGTCGAGCCGGGCCTCGGTGTACCTCATGGCCGCGGCGGCGTATCCGTCGATGTTGCCGAAGTTGCCGTGACCGTCGACCAGCGGATAGCGCATCGAGAAGTCCTGCGCGAGACGGACCAGCGTGTCGTAGATCGGGGAGTCCCCATGGGGGTGGTATTTGCCCATGACCTCGCCGACGATCTGGGCACACTTGACGTGCTTGCGGCCGGGCTGCAGGCCGAGCTCGTTCATGACGTACAGGACGCGGCGATGAACCGGCTTCAGGCCGTCGCGCACATCGGGCAGCGCGCGGCTGACGATGACCGACATCGCGTAGTCGAGATACGCAGAGCGCATCTCCTCCTCGAGCCCGCGCGGCTCGATGTTGCCGCCTGAGATGGTGTCGACCGCCGACATCGCGTGAGCCTAGATGTCGAGGTGGGTCACGAGCCGGGCGTTCTCCTCGATAAACGCCCGGCGTGGCTCCACCTGGTCGCCCATCAGCATTGAGAACACCTTGTCGGCGGCCGATGCGTCCTCCATGGTCACCTGCACCAGCGTCCTGGTGGCCGGATCCATGGTGGTCTCGCGTAGCTCGTCTGCATCCATTTCGCCGAGGCCCTTGAAGCGGTAGTAATCAATTCCCCGTTGCGAGATTGCGAGGATCGCCGCTCGCAATTCCTCGAAGGTGGTCGCTTGTCTCACCGACTCGCCGAGGCGAACCTGGAACGGAGGCGTCCCGGCGAGTTCCGCGAGCTCGCCGTGCACGTCGGCCAAGCGGTGGTACTCACCGGCCTCGAGCGTCGCTCGCCGCACGTGATGGGTGCGCGCCAGTCCCGTCTTGGCCTCGACCGTGCGCAGGACCAGCTCATGCTCGTCCTTTGAGACCAACTTGATCGAGAAGCTCTCGCCGTTCTGACCGTCTTTGGCGATGTGAGCAAGCAGCTGGTCGGCGTCGGTGATTTGCTCCTCGAGCAACCGAGCCTGCTGCATGAGCTCCACCACGCCGTGACCGTGCGACGCACGCAGTGCCAACGCCCAGCCCTCGTACTGCTTCAGGAGCCGCGAGAACCGCTTCCACCTGGCCTCCGTCAGCTTGAACGGCTTGTTGTAGCGGTCGTAGATCTCGAGCTTCTCGAACTTGTCGCCGAGCAGGATGTCCTCGAGTTCGGCCTCGCGCTCGAGGTAGCGGTGCTTCTGGCCGCGGGTCAGGCGGTACAGCGGCGGCTTGGCGATGTACACGTAGCCGGCCTCGATCAATGGCTGCATCTCGCGGAACAGAAGCGTTAGCGCGAGTGTGCGGATGTGGGCTCCGTCAACGTCAGCGTCCGTCAGCATGATCACCTTGTGGTAACGGGCCTTGGAGATGTCGAACTCGTCGCGCACGCCCGTGCCGATAGCGGTTATGAGCGCCTGGATCTCGACGTTCGAGAGCACCTTGTCGATGCGGCTCTTCTCGACGTTGAGGATCTTGCCCCGTAGTGGCAGGACGGCCTGCGTGTTGCGATCGCGCGCACTGACCGCCGAGCCGCCCGCGGAGTTGCCCTCGACCACGAACAACTCGGCGAGCGCCGGGTCCTTGACCGAGCAGTCGGCGAGCTTTCCGGGCAGCGTGGAGTTCTCGAGCGCGGACTTGCGTCTGGTCAGGTCCCGGGCCTTCCGGGCTGCCGCTCGAGCCTGGGCTGCCTGGACTGCCTTGCGGATAACCGCGCGAGCGTCCTGAGGGTTCTCTTCCAAGAAGTCCGTCAAGCGGGCGTAGACGACGGACTGGACAAAGCTCTGCATGCCGGGATTGCCCAGCTTCGTCTTCGTCTGTCCTTCGAACTGCGGGTCTTGAAGCTTGGCCGAGATCACTGCGGTGAGCCCCTCGCGCACGTCCTCGCCGGTGAGGTTCTCGTCCTTTTCCTTGAGTTCGCCCTTCTCACGGGCGTACTTGTTGAGCGCGCTCGTCAGCGCAGAGCGAAAGCCGCTCAGGTGGGAGCCGCCCTCGTGGGTATTGATGTTGTTGGCAAACGAGAAGACCGACTCCTGATACGAACCGTTCCACTGCATCGCCACCTCGACGGCGCCTTCCTTGCTGTCGCCCTCGAACGAGACGACCTTCTTATGAATGGGCTCCTTGTTCTCGTTTAGGTAGGCGACGAAGTCGACGATGCCGCCCTGGTAGCAGAACTCCGAGCGATGCCCCGTGTCGCGCTCGTCGACGATCACGATGCGCAGGCCCCGGGTGAGGAACGCGGTCTCTCGCATGCGCTCCTCGAGCGTCTTGAAGTCGAAGTCCACAGCCTCGAAGATGTCGGCATCGGGGAGGAACGTCGTGGTAGTTCCCGTTTCGTTCGTCTTCTCAGCGCGCTTGACCTCGGCTAGCGGCTTGCCGCGCTCATACGACTGGGTCCATGCGTAGCCGTCGCGGCGCACCTCGACGTCAACGCGCTCGGAGAGAGCGTTGACGACCGACACGCCGACGCCGTGCAACCCGCCGGAGACCTTGTAGCCGCCGCCGTCGCCGAACTTGCCGCCGGCGTGCAGGACGGTCATCACGACCTCAAGCGCCGAGCGGCCCTCCTTCTTCATGACCGCCACGGGGATGCCGGCGCCGTCGTCGACAACCGTTACCGAGTTGTCAGGGTGGATGGTGATCTCGACGGAGTCGCACCGACCCGCCAGCGCCTCGTCAACCGAATTGTCGACCACCTCGTAGACGAGATGGTGCAGGCCGCGAGGCCCAGTCGACCCGATGTACATGCCAGGGCGCCTGCGAACCGCCTCCAAGCCTTCCAGGACCGTGATGTCCTGGGCGTCGTATCTCGCTTGTGCGCCTTTACGTCCGTCTCGTCGTCTGCTATCCGCCAATAGTCCTCCGATTACATTGCAACGCCCCGGAAACCGCGCTGCGGACGCGCGCCGGGGCGGCAAGAACTGGTTTACAGAAGGATAGCACAGAGGCCCCCTGGTCAGACACCTGACATGTCAAGAAACCTCCTGCAAATCGCGGAAAAACCGGCGCATTTTCGACACGCTTTGGCGAGCGTTTCTAGACGTTCTTGCGGACGTTGCCAGACGTTCGTGGCACGAGCTCAAGAGCTTGGCTCTGGTCGCTCTGAACCTGTTCAACGCGAGCCCACTCAAACCTGCCCCAGCGGCGCCCCCGCCACACACCTGAGTCGCGTGATACGACCGCTTCCGAGGGATTCGTTGACCCGCTCCAGGATGCCCTGGCTCATGAGGTCGAGCTCCTGCGCCCAAACCGACGACTCACACGAGATCGTCAGCACTCCGGCTCGTTCTGCCACTGGTTTCGCGTGCTGCGCAATAGCCGCGCCGACCGCATCGGGCCACGCGCGCTGGATCTTGGCGAGCACGGTATCGGGCGCTAGCTGTTGCGCGAGCATGTCCAGCGACCCCGAGAGCAGATGAGGGCTGCGGTTGACGCGAGTCACCCATCCTCCCGACTGGGTGCCGACGTGAGCGTTCCACCTGGCGAAACGGTGACCGCTACCACCTCCGACGAATCTGCGCCGGGCACGTGGCTCGATTCGGCGCTCGTCACCACGGCTTGGCCGGCGCCTGCACGCAGACGGACCGACAGGGCCGACCGCCGGCTGTGATCGAGCTCGCTCATGACATCGTCTAGCAGCATCACGGGAAGGGTCCCGCGCAGGCGGCCGATCGCATCGCGCTCGGCGAGCAGCAAGGCCAGCAACGCCAGCCTTTGCTGGCCCTGGGAGCCGTAGGTCCGTAGCTCCCGGCCGTCGCGAAGCAGTGACAGTTCGTCGCGATGTGGGCCGTGACCGGTGAAACCACGCTCGAGATCACTTCTGGTCTTTGTCGCGAGTTCGTCGGCCAGTTCCTGAGCGGATCGCGCGCGCGATCGAGGTCGATACGCGACCGCCACCGGCGCCTCCAAGCCGAGTGCTTCAGCGAGCTCTGAGAAACCCTCTGAGACCGCGTCCACAGCGGCGCTGCGATCGGCCATCAGCGCAATGCCATGACGGGCAAGCTGTAGATCCCACGCCGCGAGGCCTTCGTGCGAGCCGCCGTAGCCGCGAATCCTCGCAATCAGCGCGTTGCGTTGAGCCAGGGCCTGGGCATACGCCCTTCTCGTCTGAACCCGTGCCGGCCATAAGCCCACAACCAATTGGTCCAGGTGCGAGCGACGGACCGCCGGAGGACCTTTGACGAGATCGAGTCGTTCCGGCAAGAAAACCGTCAACAGCGGGCGCACATCGGAGTCGAGCATCGAGTCAACGGGTGCGTCGTCGATCAAAAGCCGTTTTGGCTCTCCGGGCGCAAAGCCGACCGCCAGTTGATGCTCTCCGTCGGGGGCCTCCACGTCCGCAACTACGCGAGTCGAGGACGCTCCGAAGCGGACGACCTCGCGCTCGTTTGAAGCCCGGCAGGAGCGCCCCGTGCAGCCGAAGTAGACAGCCTCCAAAAGGTTCGTCTTGCCCGCTCCGTTCGGGCCAGAAATTACGGTCAGCCCATCGCCCAGCGTCAGGTGGGCGCGCTCGTAGGAGCGAAAATCCCGAGCGCTGACCTCGCGGATCCGAGACGAGACGGATCCGGAGCCGCCAGGTTCCCGACACTCAATCGCTTGGGTCTCTCCATCCACTCAGACGTTGAGTCGAATCGGCATGATCAAATACTGAAAGCCGCTTCCGTCGGCGGCCTCGATCAGGCCCGGTCGTATGGGGCTGATCAACTTGACCAACAGGTCACCTTGCTCGATCGCTTCCAGCCCTTCGCGGAGAAACTCAGGGTTGAAACCAATCTCGAGCGACTCTCCCTGAAACGAAACGGGCAGCGACTCGCGAGCTTCGCCCACATCCGGCGTTTCCGCGGAGACGCTCAACTCCCCAGGCGAGAAGGCAAGACGGAGAGGCCGGTTCTTCTGCGCCAGCAAGCTGATGCGCCGCACGACGCCCGTGAGTTCAGAGGAGTCGATCCTCAGCTCGTATTCGAACCCCTCAGGGAGTAGCTGGCGGTAGTTGGGGAACTGGCCTTCGATCAGGCGCGACGACAGAACCACCCCATCGAGCACGAAAACGATCTGGTTTCGCTGAACCGAGATCCCCAGGTGATCCCCCTGATGCTGGCCTGCAATGCGCGCAAGCTCCTGAAGCGCGCGAGCCGGCACATTAACCTGAAAGTCTTGGTCCAGCGGCTCATCGAGCTCTGTCTGCTTCACGCTCAACCGGTAGGAATCGGTCGCGACCATCTCGAGTCGACCGCTCGTAACCGAGATCAGAATGCCGGTGAGGACCGGCCGGGTCTCATCGCGTGACGCCGATCCCGCAACCTTCAGCCCCGTCTCCACAAACGCTTGGGCCGGAACCGAGATGAGGCTGTCGCGGTCGGGCTCGGGGAACTGGGGAAAGTCTTCGCTGCGCAGTGTTCTGATGTGAAAGACGGCTGATCTAGAGATCAACTCCACGTCTCGCTCACTGGAGCGCTGCTCGATCGTTACACGCGAGTCCGGCAGCGAGCGGACGACGTCGAGTAAAAGGCGAGCTGGCAACACCACGGTGCCGTCTCTGACGGCCTCAGCAGAAACTGGCATCCGCAGGCCGATCTCCATATCGGTCGTACGGAGCTCGCAGCCATCTGAGGAAACCGCGAGCTGGACACCTGAGAGCGCTTGGATTGCAGTGCGTGCGGAAGCCACTCGAGCCGCGGTCTGCAACTGCATGAGTAATGAATCGCGGTCTACTGAAATCTTCATGCTTGATATTTCAAAGATCGATTAGAAGTAATAGGGGCTGTCGACATGTCGATAAGTGTCCGCTTCTGGCGCCGTGTCTGCGTTCTTGCAGCCGTGCACCTGTGGCCAGTCTGTCAACAGCTTCGGTCGCTTTGCGCCGAGGTGATCGCTTGGCGCAGCGCTGAGAGCTGTGCCAGCAAGTGTTGGTCCGCAGCAGCGCGTCTTTTGATCTGTGCGCATGCGTGGACCACGGTGGTGTGATTGCGTCCGCCGAACGCTGTCCCGATCTCGTTCAGGGAGCCGGCGGCGAGCTCGCGCGCCAGGTACATCGCGATCTGGCGCGGCACCGCCAGTCGTGCCGAGCGCGCCGACGACACCATGTCGTCGACCGATAGCTTGAAGTGGTCGGCCACGGCTGCCTGTATCGTCGAGATGGTCGGGCTGGTGCTTGCGGTGGAGCGCGGTTGGATGACGCCGAGGACGGCGGATGCCAGCTCGCAGTCGATCGGCCTTGCGGTCAGAGAGTTGGACGCCACGATTCGTACGAGCGCGCCCTCCAGCGCCCGCACGTTGCTGGTTACTCGCGTCGCGACGAGGTCCAGTACCTCGGGCTCGGCCAATGCGATGTGGTCGATCTGGGTTCGCTTGAGAAGGATCGTGCGGCGCGTTCGAAAGTCCGGCGGGCAGATCTCGGCCACGAGCCCGGCCTCGAAGCGCTCACGCAACCTCTGCTCGACAGCCGTGAGGTGCTGAGGGAGGCGGTCGCAGGTGACTACAAGCTGCCGGCCCCTCTCATAGAGCGCGTTGAAGGTATGGAAGAACTCCTCCTCGGTTCGTGCCTTACTGGCCAAGAACTGAATATCGTCGATCAGCAATACGTCGGCGCTGCGATACGCCTGCTTGAAGCCTTCGATGGAGCGGCTGCTTAGGGCGTTTAGGAAATGGTTGGTGAACGTCTCGGCTGTCGTATAGCGGACGAGGGCGTCGGAGCCGAAGGCCTCGAGGTAGTTGCCGATGGCGTGCAGAAGATGGGTTTTTCCGAGTCCGGGTGGGGCGTAGAGAAAGAGCGGGTTATAGGCTTGCCCGGGCGCCTCCGCTACCGCGAGCGCGGCGGCGTGAGCGAGTTGGTTACTCTCGCCGATGACGAACTGGTCAAAGCTGTAGCGCGGGTTGAGTCCCGGCGCAGGAGCGGCGAACGACGTCTGCACCTCCCGACGTCCAGGGGTTGAACCGGGCGCCCTGAACTCAACCCTCAGCTCGCTCCCGATCACGGAGATCGCGGTGCGTTCCACGACCCCGGCAAACCGCTTGGCCATCCATCGGTGCTTGCCGGCGGGGGCGGTCAATCGCAGTACACGCCCGTCCCAGCTTGCCACCTCGAGCGAGGAGATCCACAGGCTGTACGCGGGCTCGCCGACCACGGAACGCAGCCTTGCTCGCACCTCCTGCCAAGCGGGGAGCAAGTCTGTGTGTGCTGGCAGCTCCAAGCGGCTCCCTCGGGAGGTAGTGCGAGACGATTGAGGAGGTTCCAGCGCGGACGCCGGTGGTCGTGGATATATACCAGCGCGTCCTTTGCGCCGGGTCGAGGGTCAACGCAAAGCGCGAGAAAAACAGGGCTCCGGAGCGTCCCGAGCCCGCGGCTATACTGGATCGCCAGCCTGTGCCACGTGAGTCATGAAACGCACCTACCAGCCCAAGAAGCGCAAGCGGTCCAGGACCCACGGATTCCGGGCGCGGATGCGCACGCGCAGCGGTCGACTCACGCTCAAGCGTCGTCGCGCGAAGGGTCGCAAGCGGCTCACCGTCTGATGCACCGCTCGGTCGGTTCGCCGCCACGGGCTCGGCGCGGTCGGCTATCCCAGAGCGGTGACTTCGATCGGGTCTTGCGCCAAGGCCGCTCCCATGGCGGTCGGGAACTTGTGCTGCACGTCTTTCCGCGCGCATCGGAGGGATCGACGCGGCTCGGGCTGTCGGTGTCCCGGAAGGTCGGTGGAGCGGTCGAGCGAAACCGTGTCAAGCGACTTCTCCGCGAGGCATTTACGCGTGAGGGGGAGGGCCTTCCGCCGGGCACCGACGTCGTACTTGTCGCCAGGCGCGACATTCGGGAGCTGGCAGAGCGCGAAGGGCTCAGCGGCGTGCGGCGCTTGCTGGCCGACTTGATCTCGCGTGTCGAGGGGTCCACGGTGGTGGAGCGGCCTGCGAGCGTTGAGGGGCCTGTGCGTGTCGAGGGGTCAACCGGGGAGCCGGCCGCATGAACGTCGCGCGCCGGATCGCGACCGCCCCGCTCAAGCTCTACCAAGCTGTCATCTCCCCGGCGCTGGGGCCGCGCTGCAAGTTCTACCCCTCTTGCTCGGAATACGCCGTGCAGGCAATCATGCGATTCGGCATACTCCGAGGGCTGGTACTGGCGGCATGGCGACTGCTGCGCTGCAACCCCTTCAGCCATGGTGGTTTCGACCCGGTTGAGAACCAGCGGCTGTTCAAAGTCCGCGCACCGGCTCCAAGCGCCTGACCCATGCTGATCGACGCAAACATCCTCCAGCCACTGATCACCGTCTTCCAGGCCGTGATCACGTTCTTCCACGACCACGTGATCGCTTCCTGGGGCATCTCGATCATCTTGCTCACGGTCGCCATTCGCGTGGTCCTGCTGCCTCTGACCATCAAGCAGTTTCACTCGATGCAGAAGATGCAGCGTCTGGCGCCGGAGATCAAGCGCGTTCAGGCCAAGTACAAGCAGGACAAGCAGCGCCAGCAGCAAGAGCTGATGAAGATCTACCAGGAGCACGGGGTCAACCCCTTCAGCTCCTGCCTGCCGTTTGTCGTCCAGATACCGGTGCTGTACGCGCTGTACTTCATGCTGCGGAGCAGCCTGCGCGCAGACATCTGTCCGCAGAGTCAGCCGGGTTCCCACATGGTGAACGGCCACTGGCACGTCCCCCCGCACGCGACGTTGCAGGCCTGCGGGGCGCACAACGGCGCCAACTTCCTCTTCATTCCTGATCTGACCGACCACGCCACCGGCATCGTGCTGGTGGTCCTCATGGTGCTGTACGTGGTGACCCAACTCGGGTCGAGCCTGTTGATGGCCAGCCCGACGATGGACAAGCGCCAGCGGCAGATGATGCTGGCCCTGCCGTTGGTCTTCGTCTTCATCATCATCGGACTTCCGGCCGGTGTGATCGTGTACTGGATCACCACCAACGCGCTGATGGTGGCTCAGCAGTATGGAGTCAAGAGAGTGCTCGGTCCGGTGACGCCCATTCCGGCGGTCGACGGCGCGGTCGCCGCGGGCCCAAAGGATGGAGCGCCGGCGCGACCACCACCGAAGAAGGGGACCACACCGGCTCGACAGGAGGAGAAGACCGCTGCTGCGCCAGCGGAGGGTAACGGCGCCGCTGGAGGCCTTGCCAGCTTGTTCCGCGGTCGACCAAAGGATGAACAGCAGGCGGTGGGTGCCGGCGCCCGCGGGCGATCGTCTACGCAGGCTCGCAGCGGGTCGCAGGCTCGCAGCGGGCCTCCGCCCCGGCCGCCCAGGAAGAAAAAGAAGCGCTCCGGGCGACGGAGATAGCGTCGTGGCCTGGAACTCGGAGACCGAGGAGCCGAGCGGACGAGGACTCTGGAACCGGGGTTCTGAAGAGGGCTCCGGTGTGCAGGGTTCCGATGCGGACACACCGGCGGCTCGCGTCGAGGCGCTTCTGCAGCAGATCGCAACGGCCGCGTCACTGCGCTCGAGCGTCGTCGTACACGAGGACGATGACCGCCTCCTGGGCGAGTTCGTCGGCGAGGATGCGGACGCCCTGGTCGCTGACCATGGCCGCACGATCGACGCAATCCAGCATCTCGCCTATCGGACCGCATTCGGCGCCACCTCGCCGCGAAAGGCGGTGGTAGTCGACGCTGCCGGCTACCGGTCGCGGCGGGCCACGGCTTTGCGCTCAGCCGCCGATCAGGCGGTAGAGACGGCCATCAGAGAAGGCCGCGCGGTCGAACTCGAGCCGATGAGCGCGATCGAGCGAAAGCTCGTCCACGAGCATCTTCGCGATCGGCTCGAGGTGGAGACGTATAGCGAGGGCGAAGAGCCGGCGCGGCGGTTGGTTGTCGCCCCACTCGTGGATCGACGGACGGCGTAGGGGCCGCGGGCCCGGCGGTGCGCGGTGCGCCCCGGAGTGGGCGCGGGCTTGATGCAGGCCGAGGCGCGGGCGAGCGGCGATCGATCGAGACGCGCGGCCAGCGACTACGCGTCGCTGGCGCCGGCGCGGCTCACCACCTGCGCGGCCAGCCACACACACACGGGCCTGTCAGGCGCGGACCCTCCCAGCCAGCCTGACAGAAACACCATCCTCGGCGTTTCACGTTTTTCTTGACGGTGAAACAACACGCCGTTAGAAATCGCCAATGGCTGCGCCACTCAGTGAGTTTGATTGCGGGGTCCTGGTCGGCGTGCTCATCGGCGAAGGAACGTTCGGCGGCGACGGCAGGCAGCCTCACATCACGCTGCGCATGCACGTCCGCCACGAGCCGCTGTTTCGCTGGCTGGTCGACCGGTTCCCGCGCACACGGCTGTACGGCCCTTATACGCACGGTGGCCGCTCCTACTTTCAGTGGATGGCCAGGGGCCCCGCCCTAGTTCACGACGTGCTCCCCATCCTGGAGCAGCGGATAAGCCCCGGTCTGGACAGTCACGCGGCCGAACGCCTCAACGGGATGTGCGAGCGCTACGCCGCATACATCGAGCGGGAGCGCCGGCGTTGGTCGTCCGAGGCGGAAGGGCCATCGTCCAAACCTTCGGGCAGCTGACCATGAAGCCCGAGCAGCGTGGGCTCGACGAGCTGGTCCGCCGCTACGGCCTTTCCGGCGCCGCGCGGGGAGCCCTACAAGCGCTCCTTGAGCTGCTGGCAGCGGACCCAAGCGCGCCGACCGCGCTTCGCGAACCGCACAGGGTGCTCCACGGTCACCTTGCCGACGCTCTCGTCGGCCTCGAGCTCGAGCCGGTGCGCGCGGCGCAGACGGTGGCTGATCTCGGGTCCGGCGCCGGCGTCCCGGGCCTCCCCCTGGCGATCGCAAAACCGACTGCCGCGTTCGCGCTCATCGAAAGCAACGGCCGCAAGTGCGAATTCGTCGAACGGGCAGCTGCGACGTGCGGACTGCGAAACATCGAAGTGATCAACGAACGTGTGGAGGCATGGCGGGATGGAGCGGAGCGCTTCGAGCTCGTCACGGCGAGAGCGCTCGCGCCACTCGCTGTGGTGGCGGAGTACGCAGCACCCCTGCTATCCCACGGAGGCTCGCTGATCGCATGGCGAGGGATGCGTGACCCCGCCGCCGAGGATGCCGCGACGCGCGCGGCCCGAACGCTCGGGCTCGCCGTGGGCGAGGTCAAGGCAGTGCGGCCCTATGCGGGTGCCAGGTGGCGCCACCTGCATGTCTTCGTCAAGGAGAAGCCCACGCCACCCTCATTTCCGCGGCGGCCAGGGATGGCGCGCAAGCGGCCGCTCGGGGAGCGAGCGCAGCCGGTCTGACCGGTGCCGTCGCTAGCGTGGCGGCGCGATGGGCATCGTGTATGCGATCGCCAACCAAAAGGGAGGCGTGGGGAAGACGACCACTGCCGTGAACCTGGCCGCCTGCGTGGCCGCCGCCGAGTACGAAGCCCTCCTGGTCGATACCGATCCGCAGGCGAACGCGACGGTGGGGCTCGGACTGAGCAAAGACGTCTTGCCAACCATCTACGACGCGCTGGTGGGAGGGTTGCCGCTGGAGGCGGCGATATTCCCGACTGAGATCGAGCGGCTCTGGATTGTCCCCTCGGGGCCAAACCTCGCCGGGGCCACCGTCGAGCTGCCGCGGATCGAGGGCAGCGAAACCCGATTGCGTGACCTCCTTGCGCCGATTCGAGACCGCTACGCCTTCGTTTTGTTGGACTGTCCGCCCTCGCTGGGGCCGCTGACGGTCGGGGCGCTCGCGGCGGCAGATCGCGTGATCGTGCCGGTGCAGGCGGAGTACTTCGCGCTTGAGGGCCTAGCGGGGCTGCTCCAGACGGTCTCTCTGATCCAGCGGGAACTGAACCCACGGCTGACACTCGGAGGGATGCTGCTGACCATGTACGACGGACGCACGCGGCTCGCGCTCGATGTCGAGCGGGAAGTGCGTGAGCACTTCCCGGAGCTTGTATTTGACACGGTCATTCCGCGCAACGTTCGGGTCGGAGAAGCCCCGAGCTTCGGTAAGCCGGTTATTCATCACGATCCCGATTGCGCGGGCACCGAGGCCTATTTCGAGTTCGCCAAGGAGGTCGCTGCCCGTGGCTGAGCGCGGAATCGGCCGGGGATTGGCAGCGATCCTTGCGGTTACCCCCCAAGAGGCCACTGAGGAGTTGCGTGACCTACTCGTGGAGCTTGTTGCCCCCAACCCCAATCAACCGCGCCGTGCTTTTGACGAGGAGGGCTTGCTCGCGCTCGCCGAGTCGATCAGGAGCCGAGGAGTCCTGCAGCCGATCCTCGTGCGCCCGCTGGCCGGCCGATACGAGTTGATCGCAGGAGAGCGGCGATGGCGAGCCGCACGGCTGGCCGGACGCGAGACGATCCCCGCGATGGTCCGCCATCACGGCGACGCGGGATCGCTCGAGCTCGCTCTGATCGAGAACATGGCGCGCGAAGACCTCAATCCTGTTGACCAGGCCCGAGGGTGTGCCGCTCTGGTCGAGGAACTCGGGCTGACCCGTGAGGAAGTCGGATTGCGAGTTGGACGCAGCCGCGTCGCGGTCGCCAACCTGATCCGTCTGCTGGACCTTCCGGGCGATGCGCTTGATCTGATGCAACGCGGAGAACTTACGGAGGGGCACGGCCGTGCCCTGCTCACGACCACGGATCACGACGCCCGCCGTCGGCTGGCCCGCGAAGCGGTCGCCCAGCGGTGGTCGGTGCGTGAGCTCGAGCGGCGGGCGCGTGCAGCCGCCGAGCCGGAGGTCAGGATCCGCAGAGCACGGCCGAGGTTGCACCCTGACCAGGAGGCGGCGATCGACCAGATTACGGACGCCGTCGGGTCGGCCCTGGGGATGGAGGTCGAGGTCACTGCAGCCGCCGGCGGATATCGCGCCCACCTCCACTTCTCGTCAATCGAGGAAGCGCTCGAGCTCGCGCGGAGGGTGGCCGCACCCGCACCTCCGCCCGCCGCGTCCCAGCGTTAAGATTCTGACGAGCGGGCTACGGTCTCTGTAGTTAGGCCGGTTTGGCCCACCTTTCACAGGGCGATTAGCTCAGTCGGTTAGAGCGCTTCTCTGATAAGGAAGAGGTCCCAGGTTCGAGTCCTGGATCGCCCACTCCGCGATTTCCCCGCAAATGCGCACGCGTCCGCCGCGCGCTCCGTAGAGCGGCGCCTCCCCGCTCTAGCTCCTGTGCGGGGCGGCAACAGCGCGCGAAGGTATCTGAGTCGCGCTAGGGCAGCAACCTACCAACCAAACACGCGTGTTGCGCCGCACAAAACCGTCGGCGGCCTCGAGCGCGGGGCGCAGGCGGGCGCGAGGTGCCCAGGGCGGGCTTGACCTGGGCATCCTCCGGAGGCTATGGTCGTCGCAACCGGCACGACGTGGGGTGTGATGGGACCGGACCTGGAAAACGCGGAGATGAGGGCTGCTCGTCGGCACTGGTGTTGCCGGGAGTCGTTTCGCGGCCGCAGGCTCTCTCGACGGGGCGCGATCGCACCAGGTGAGATCGCCTTTTCAAGGGCTACTCGGTCCGAGTTCGCCATTGGCCCCAGCGAACTCAAGGAGGTTTCATGAAGTACTACGTCAGCGCGACCCCAGGCCCCATGCCGCCGACACCCGAGCAGTTCGACGCGGCGCTCAATTGGATTGAGGGCAAGGTCAAGGACGGCACGTTTGATTGCGTCTACGGGTTTCTTGAGGGCGGCGGCTTCAGCATCGCAAACGTCGCTTCCCACGGTGATCTACTCGAACTGATGGCGGAGTACCCGCTGTTCGGGCTGGTCACCTGGCACGTGCAGCCCTTGCTTGAGTTCAAGGAGGGGACCGACATAGTGCGAGCGAAGCTCGCCGAGGCCCAGGCCGCAATGGCCGGCCGCTGAGCTGCGATCGCGGTCGCCCCGCTACGCCGCGCGTCCGACCGAGCCGGTGCGTGAGCCGGCTTGCCTACCTCACGCCGTAATGGAGGTGGACGACGCCTCTGCCGATGCTGCGGTGGTCAAGCAGCTCCAGCGAGATCCGCATGCCGGAGGGCAGCGCGCGTTTGCCGCCTCCGACGGCGATGGGCGTGAGGAAGAGATGGCATTCGTCGACGAGATCCGCGCCGAACGCTTGGGCCGCCAGCTCGGGACCGCCCACGGAGATGTCACGGCTTGAGGATCGCTTGAGTTCGCGGACTGCCTGCGGGTCAAACTCGCGCTCGAGTCGTGTCCTCGCGCTTGACGGGGCTGCAAGCGTGCGGGAATACACACACTTCTCGGCCGCCCGCCAGATCTCTGCAAAGTCGCGGCTCGCGACCGACTGCTCAGGACCCGTACTCACCGTCTCCCAGTAGACCATCGTTTCGTACATCCGGCGCCCGTAGAGGTACGTGCCAATCGGTCGTTCGAGGTCGTTTACGAAGGCGTGCAACTCCTCACCGGGCGCGGCCCAGTCGAACTTGCCGCTCTCGTCCTCGATGTAGCCATCGAGTGAGGAGATCGCCGAGTAGATCAGCTTTGCCATTGAAGCTCCCTTCCTCGTTGTACTCAGAGCAACACGACAACCCGAGCGGGTCAAACTCATCGCCTCCGACGAAATCCTCCCGGAAGCCGGCAGCCCGGATGCACGGACACGCCGCGCGACCCCGTGGCGAATCTCTCACCACTTTCTCAGCCGAGACTGCCCCAGACCGGCAGCCAGCTCTATATCGTCGCTGCCGTGCGAGCTCTGATCCGGCCGATTCTGCTCTCGGCGTTGGCAACCGCGCTGGCCGCAGTCGCGGTCTTGGTCATCGCCCGCGTCACGGGTGCGGACCAGGTGGGGCGTGCTTTCGACAGCGTCCATCCCAGTTGGATCGCGCTGATCGCGGGCGCCGAACTGCTCGCCTATCCGGCTTACATGCTGGCCTATCGGTCAGTCGCGGGCTTACACGGACATCGGCGGCTAGCGCTGCCGCTGGTCGCGCGGATGGTGATCGCTGGGTTCGGTCCGTTCAGCATCGGCGGAGGGTTCGGCATCGACCGCCAGACACTTGAGGCCCTGAACGAGGACGAGCACAGCGCCCGGGTGCGGGTCTTCGCGCTGGGGGTGCTGGAGTGGACCGTGCTCGCGCCGACAGCGTGCATTACGGCGATCGTGCTGATCGCCACCGGGGCGAACATCATGCCCTCTCTACTTTGGCCGTGGGCGATCGCTGTGCCGGTCGGCTTCGCGCTCGCCGTCTGGGTAGCCGTCCCCCACCGCGCGGAGCGTCTGTGCAAGCTCCCCTTCGTTCGCCGCCGGTGGGTGGTCAGCGCGGTAGACGGGCTAAACGCTGTGCGGACGATGATCCTCGCTCCGCACCGATACTGGGGCGCTTGGGTGGGCACAGCGTTGTACTGGGCGGCAGACATCACGGCCTTCTATGGCGGCCTGCGCACGTTCGGTTTGGATCCGAGCGTCGGCAAGGTCATCATCGCCTATGCCACCGGATATGCGGCTACACGCCGCTCGCTTCCGCTGGGTGGAGCCGGGGTCACCGAGGCGCTGATGACCTACTCGCTCTACTGGGTGCGCGAGCCGCTTGCTCCCGCGCTGGCGGCGGTCGTCGCCTACCGGGTCTTCAACTTCTTGCTGGCTGCGACGCCGGCCCTGATCGCGCACTATGGGCTACGGGAATCAATCGGGGAGTACCGCCGCGATTCGAGGCGGGCAAAAGTGCCCGGATGAGCCTCGCGGCTCGCGGTCGACCTCTCGCCTTCAATCGCCTTCATAGATCCAAGTCTTCACGTCCGCGAGCCCGGGCTGTCCCCTAACGCGAGCGCCGTTCGTCTTAGAGACGATTAGTCCCCACACTCCACCAGGAGGTTGACGTGAAGTACGCACTGTTGATCTACAGCAAGCCGGGTTCGCATGAGGCGCTCTCGGAGGACGAGTACAAGGCCGTCTTCGGTGAGTACATGACTCTCGTCGATGACCCTCGCTGTCTTGGCAGCGGTCAGCTGCAGCCAGTTGAAACGGCGACCACCGTTCGCGTACAGGACGGCAAGATGCTCACCACCGACGGGCCTTACGCCGATACCAAAGAGGTTTTCGGCGGCTATTACGTGTTCGAAGCGGACAACCTCGACGAAGCCATCGAGCTGGCCGGCCGCATCCCGGCGGCCCGTCTGGGCGGTGCGATCGAGGTCCGTCCACTGGCGGAGCGTTAGCGCTGCAGCTGCGCCTCGCGCCGGCTGCCAATTTGTCGCTTAGGCGCCCGTCGGGCGGCGTCTGCGCTGGCGGTAGTAGCGCGCCTTGACGCGCGCGCCACAAATCGACATCGAGCACCACGTGCCTGCGAGGTTGCGGCTGTGGTCGTAGAAGGCCCAGCCGCATTCGGGCCCCGGGCAAGCCTTCAGGCGCCCGAACCTACCCTCGAGTTGCGCGACCGCAATGCGTGCGGCGAGGAGCCCGAGTGCGCCATCGAGCCCGTGGTTTGGCGCGACGAACTCTGGCTTGGCTGCGGCGTGCAGGCGAGCGGTCACGGATGCGCCGCGTAGGCCGGCGTTGAGCCGTGCAATCGCACCTCGATCGGGGTCGGCACCGCTATTTGCAAACAGCAGCGCCCTCAAGCCCTCGCGGACATCCAGGGTCCGCCTCAGGTCCGTCTCGTCAAGCCTGACTCCTGGACCGATCAGAGCTCGTCGGCGGAGCCAGGCGGCAAGTGTCGATGGGCTTCTGAGGCGCTCAGGCCTACCCCGCTCGAGGTCCCAGAACGTATTGGCGAACGCCTGAACGAGGCCGAGGTCACCCGGCGCCGGCGTTCGCTCTCCTGGCTGAAGCTCGAAGGGAAGCTCCACGGACACCGATGTTTCCTCCACGGATCAGCTCGGTGGAGGCCCTGGATTGGGCCCGCGGGGAGCGGACGCCAGCATCGTCCGCCCGACCGCTGCGGCCACCGCCACGCTCGACGGGGCGTGAGAACCGTGACGCGTAACGGTGACCGTGAGATAGCTACCGCCCCGGGACTCGGTCCCGTTAGTCGCGATCAATTCTTCCTTTGCCGGAATCCATGTGGAGTTCCCTCCCAGCCCGGGGACCGAGTGGGGCTGCTGGGAGCGCTGATGAACGGCCCCAGTACCAAAGGCTTGGGCCTGGTGGACGGCGGCCGTGTCGTATTCGGTCCAGGCCACCGCGGTGGCCTGAGCAATCGCGTCAACGTGCACTCCGTTGCCGTCGAGCACGCACTCGATGTTGGTCGGATCCGCGCTGGCGATGCGAAGGTGGACCCCGCTGCCCAGCAGCGGATGGGCTGCTCGCTTTGCTCCGGCGCACACGCGCGCTGCCGCGGAGATGTGCTTGTGCGTCGTCGCCGCCGACCCGCTGCCACCGCAGCCGGCCACCGCTGAGCACGCCGCGATGACGGCGCAAACCACAACCAGAATCCCCCGCCCACGCAGCTCAGCGCGCCGGTCACACGACTGGTTCACGACAGGCCACCACGTGCGCTTAGTCACCAGCAAAATCGTATACGATGGTGACGCGCATGTTGCGACGCGATTCGGCAGCAAATGCCCGTTTCTCTGCGTCCACGGTGATGCGCTTCTCTGCGTCCACGGTGATGCGCTGCGTGGCGTTGCTGGTGGCAGTCGCAGCGCTTGCGGGCTGCGAATCGAATTCTTCGCCACCGGGTCCCTACAACGTCGTTAGCAACTATCTGTCCCAGATAGCCGAAGGGAACTACGCGAACGCGTGCGGCATGCTGGACACCGGCGTGCGGGATGCCTTGGTCAAAAAAATGGGGTCGCGCACGAGCTGCTCCAAGTTGTTCGTCCAATGCCTGCCGAGTAAAGCGACGAATATCAGCCGGGACCAAGCGCAGCTGCTGTACGCGACCATCCAGGTCGCGACCCATCACCACAACCACAAGGCGGACGTGACGGTGGCCGGAACTGCCGTGGCGCGGGCCATCAAGCGTGTCACCCTGGCCAAGGAGCGGGGCACTTGGAAGCTGACCTCCTACGGCGACGCGCTGCGCAGATGTCCGCATGAGGTACATCGCCTCCGCGCCAACCGGGGCTCGCCGCGGTCAACAGTAGGGTAAATATCCCGAAGCAGCTCGGGCTCGTCTTGGCTCGGGGCACGATGTACCGCACCTTCTTCAGGCTCTTCTTGCGCCACATTCCCGCCGAACGCGCGCACGCGCTGGCGAAGGGCTCGCTACGACTGATCCGGGCCACAGCGCTCGGTCGCGCGCTCGTGCGGGCAGCGGTGGGCCCGACCCCCGCCTGCCTAGCGACGGACGCATTGGGACTCAACTTCCCGAGCCCGCTCGGCGTGGCGGCAGGTCTGGATAAGGACGCGACATGGTTCGAAGACCTGGGCGCGCTCGGCTTTGGCTTCGTCGAGGTGGGGACCATCACCGCCCTGCCTCAGCCGGGTAATCCGAGGCCTCGAATCGCCAGGATCGTGCAGCAGCGGGCGCTGTTGAATCGAATGGGCTTTCCCAACCAAGGGGCGACGTTCGCCGCAGGGCGGCTCGCACGACGACCGCCGAGGCCGATCGTCGGGGTCAACGTCGGCAAGTCACGGGCCGTCGCGCTCGAGGACGCGCGCGGCGACTACCGCACGACGGCGAGGCTCCTTGCACCGGTCGCGGATTACCTCGTGCTCAACGTCAGCTCCCCGAACACACCCGGTCTGCGTGACCTACAGGCGCCCGCTGAACTGCGCTCACTGGTCGCCGAGGTCCGCGACGAACTGGGCGCGATCGATTGCACTCGTCCGCTGCTGATCAAGGTCGCACCTGACCTGGGGGACGAGCAACTCGATGCGATCGTGGCGGTGGCCGTCGACCTGCACCTGGACGGGATCGTGGCCGTGAACACGACAGCCGACCACGCGGTCCTTGGAAGCGCGAGCGACGTGGTGGCGCCGCTGGGCGGCGGCGGAGTTTCGGGAGCACCGCTGCGCCCCAGGGCGCTGGACGTCCTGAGACGCATCCGCCGGGTGGCCGGCGACCAGCTTGTGGTGATCTCGGTCGGTGGGATCGAGAGCGCCGAAGATGTCTGGCGAAGGCTCCTCGCGGGCGCGACGCTGGTCCAGGTGTACACCGCGCTCATTTACGAGGGGCCCGGGTGGCCGTCGCGGGTCAACCGCGAGCTCGCGCGCAGGGTGCGCGCCGCTCACGCCTCTTCGGTCGGAGAGCTGATTGGCGCCGAGGTAATGGAGACGCGGGCGGCCGCGCGAGACCGCGCCCAGTGAGTACGGAGGTCCACGCAGCAAACTCAGGAAATTCTCAGACTTGCGCGCGAAACTCTTACCATGGCTACGAGCACACCGAATCGGGCCCGTGTCCTGGTGGTCGACGATGAGCCGAACATCCTCGAGGTCATCTCGATGGCGTTGCGCTACCACGGCTTTGAGGTCGAGACCGCCGAAAACGGCCAAGAGGCGCTGGCCGCGGTGTCCGCATTTCACCCGGACCTGATGCTGCTCGACATCATGCTTCCGGACATGGAGGGCTTCGAGGTCGCGCGGCGGTTGGGCGCACAGCGCACCGACCTTCCGATCATCTTCCTCACCGCGCGCGATACCACCGAGGACAAGGTTCGTGGCCTGACCATGGGCGGCGACGACTACGTCACCAAGCCCTTCAGCCTCGAGGAGCTCGTGGCGCGGATCTGGGCGATCCTGCGACGCACTGGCCGCGCTCAGCAGGAATCCAACCGCCTCAGCTTCGACAGCCTCGAGCTAGACGACGATGCGCACGAGGTCACTCGCAACGGCCGCCCAATCGATCTGACCGTTACGGAGTACCGACTGCTGCGGTTCTTGATGCTCAACCCACGCCGGGTCTTAACGCGCGCGCAGATCCTGGACCACGTCTGGAACTACGACTTCGGCGGCGACAGCCGCGTGGTGGAGACCTATATCAGCTATCTCCGCAAGAAGATCGATGCCGAGGGCCCACCGCTGATCCACACAGTTCGCGGCGTTGGCTACTCACTTCGACTGCCCAAGAGCTAGTACGTGTCGCTCCGCGCCCGCTTGATACTCGGGCTGCTCGCGCTCGCCGCCGCCGGGCTCATCACGCTGGCAGCGATCACGTACTTCGAACAGCGTTCCTTCCAGCTGGAGCGAGTCGATCAGGAGGCGCAGGCGGGTGTTGGCTTTATGTCGCGGACGCTCG
>DASRHQ010000025.1:0-51106 GCA_035650455.1 Solirubrobacteraceae bacterium | reverse complement strand
GGGATCCACCGCGCGGGCACGGCCCGTCAAATGGCGGCGATCGCCATCGCGCCGGACCGCACCCCGCTCCTGCACGAAGTCAGAGTGCCCACCACGGTCATCCACGGCGACGCCGACCGCCTTGTCATGTCCTCCGGGGGGCGCGCGACGGCCCGGGCGATCCCGGAGGCCCGACTCGTCGTCGTACCGGGGATGGCGCACGATCTCCCGCGCGAGCTGTGGGGGCAGCTGCTCGATGAGATCGAGCACACCGCGGCCCGGGCGGCGGCCGTCTGACTCCTCAGGCCGCGGGAACTGCCGCTACGCCGCGGCGGCGCCCACCACCGACGTCGACCAGTCGATCACCGACGTCGGCCGTACGATGTGCCTGCTTATCCCGAGCTCCTTGGGTTCAAGACCGAGGGCAAGCCCGACGAGCTGGGGCAGATGCAGCACCGGGAGACCGAGCTCCCGACCCACGGCCTTGGCCGCGACGGGCTGCTGGAGGTCGAGATTGAGGTGGCACAGGGGACACGGCACCACCAGGCAATCGGCCTCAGCGTCGATCGCGTCGCCCAGATGGCGGCCGGCCATCTCCAGGGAGGCCTGCTTGTTCATCGTGATGATGGGAAAGCCGCAGCACTTGTAGACGCCCGCGTAGTCGATCACGGTCCCGCCCAGGGCCTCGATCAGCATGTGCAGGTAGCGGTCCCGGGGGTGCTCCTCGTCGATCTGGAGCCGGCGGGTGGGCCGCACGATGTAGCAGCCGTAGAAGGGGCCAACGCGCAGACCGCTGAGCGGCCGCTTGACCTTCGAGGACAGCGCGTCTAGGCCGATCTCCTCGACGAGCAACCAGAGTAGGTTCTTGTTGGTGAGCCCCTTCTGGTAGCGCAGGCCCTCGTCCTGGAGGTTCGAGTTGATCTGCTCGCGGTAGTCGCTGTTGGCGTCCAGGCGCTCCTGGCACTCGGACTGCGCGCCCTGGCAGGTGGAGCAGATGTTCATCATCAGCTGGCCATCGGTCTGCTGGGCGAGCGCGAACGTGCGCGCGTTGAGCGTGTCGGCGAGTTCCTGGTTGTGCTCGGCGATCACGCCCGCCCCGCAGCAGGCGGCGCGATCGAGCTCGATCAGCTCAAGATCCAGCAGCGGCGCGATCTTGGCCATCGAGCCGTGTAGCTCAGGGGTGAAGCCGCGGCTCACGCAGCCGGGCCAGTAGGCGACTTTCATCGCTGGCCCCCCTCGCTGTCCGAAGCGGTGTCCGGTGCTCGCTCCGTCGCGTTGGGCTCGGAGGAGGTGGCAGCGGGCTCATCATCATCCTCGTAGCCGCTCACGTAGACGTTGAGCTCGATCCGCTCGTCGCGGCCCTCGATCCGGTCAAAGACCTGGGTGACCGGTTTGGGCGCCTTGTGAGGATGCAGAAGGGCGGTCTTGGGAGTCATCTTGCCTCGCGCCAGTCCCTTGAGCGCCGTGGGCAGGCCGCTCACCAGCTCGCGACCGGCGGCCGGGTTGAACTTGCCGCCGTAGGAGTCAGCGAGCAGGTCGGGCTCGTGGAGGAGGCCGTTGCGGCGGATGTTCTTGACGAATGCGTGCTCGTGGCTGTAGCCGTTGTTGCGGTCCTTGATCTCATGGTCGGAGCCTGCAATCCGGCGCAGCCGCATAATCTGGTTCATCGGGTCGACGCCCTTGGGACAGGCGTCGACGCAGTTGAAGCAGTGCGTGCAGTCGTAGATTCCGTGTGGGTCCTCGGCCAGGTCGAGCAGCCGTTCGCGGTGCTCGGCGTCGCGGGGGTCACCGACGAAGCGGTAGGCCTTGGCGAGCGCGGCCGGCCCGATGAAAAGCGGGTCGATCTCCATCGAGAGGCAGTCGGAGACGCACGCCCCGCACTGTATGCAGGACATGGGCTGCGTGATGTCAACCATGTTCTCGTGGGGGACGACGTACTCGCGCTCGGGAACCGGCTGCTTGTTGATCAGCCACGGCGTGACCCGCTCGATCTTGCGCCAATGGACCGCGTCCATATCCACGATCAGGTCACGGATCACGGGCATGTTGCCCATCGGCTCGACCATGACGATGGGCAGCCTCTGACCCTCTCCGCTTCCGGAAGCGCCGTCCTCGTCTTGGGACGGGTTCCAGCCCAGTCCGTGGCCCCGCTGCGCCGCCTCCTCGAGGTGGGTGTTGCAGGCCAGGCCAGGCTTCCCGTTGATCCGCACGCCGCAGGAGCCGCAGATGCCCTGCTGGCAGGAGCAACGGATCCCGATCGAGCCGTCCTTTTCGTCCTTGACTTTGAGGATGCCGTCGAGCACCGAGTTGTGCTCGTTCATCTCGAGGGTGTGGTCGTCCCAATAGGCGGCCTCGCCTGAGCGGGGGTCAAAGCGGCGAATTCTCAGTGTGTATTGGGGCATCTCAGGGCCTCTTTTGGTGATTCATCGTGTGGGAGTCTGCAGTTTTGATGGTTATATGGGCGTTACTTCCAAGCGTGCCGGTGGAGGGCATCAATACGTCCGCTCCTCGGGCTGCCAGCGCGTCATCGTGACCTCGGAGTAGCTCACCTTGGGCTCGGAGCCCCCGTCGAGCGAGATGTCGACGTGCTTGAGCCATTCGGAGTCGTTGCGCTCGGGAAAGTCGGTGCGGTACTGGGCGCCGCGCGACTCCGTGCGCTCCTGCGCGGCGACCACGGTCGTCTCGGCGACATCGAGCATGTAGGAGAGCTCGATCGCCGCGATCACGTCCTGGTTGAAGACCGAGCCGCGGTCGTCCACGGCAGCGCCGGCGGCCTCCTCCTTCAGCCGGCGGACGATCTCGTGGGCTTTGGCGAGACCCTCGGCGTCACGGAAGACGGCCACGTATTGATTCATGGTCTCGCCGAGGTCCTGCTTGATCGCCCCGATGCGGCGGCCGTTGCCCCTGCGTCGGAGGATCGCGGCGATCGCGCGCTCGGTGTCGGTCAGGCGAGAGCTGGGGGTCGAGGGCATGGGCATGCGCATCGCTTCTCTGGCGGCGTGCTCGCCCGAGCGGCGGCCGAACACGAGCGTGTCCAACAGCGAGTTGGCGCCGAGGCGATTGCCGCCGTGGACCGAGACGCACGCCACCTCGCCAGCCGCGTACAGGCCGGGGATGGTCGTCTGGCCGTCCACATCGGTCTTGACGCCGCCCATGATGTAGTGGTTGCCGGGGCGGATGTGGATCGGCTCGTGGGTGATGTCGACGCCGGCGAAGTCGCGGCCGATGTTGACGATCTCCCGCAGCGCCTCGAGCGTCCGTCGACGGGGAACCTTCGTGACGTCGAGCGCCACCGTCCCGTCGGGGAAGCCGCGACCCTCGTTGATCTCAGTCTGCTCGGCCCGCGAAACCACGTCGCGCGAGGCGAGCTCGAGCTTGTTGGGCGCGTATTGCTCCATGAAGCGGTCGCCCTCCGCGTTGAGAAGCCAAGCGCCTTCTCCGCGCGCGCCCTCGGTGATCAGCAGCCCGTTTCCGCTCAAGGTCGTCGGGTGGTACTGGACCATCTCCATGTCCATCAGCTTCGCGCCGACGCGGTAGGCCTGCGCGATGCCGTCCCCGGTGACGATCAGACCATTCGTCGTCGGCCGGTATACCTGTCCGGCCCCGCCAGAGGCGAGGATGACCGCCTTGGCGTTGATCAGCTCGAGGCGACCGTCGCGGAGGTCGCGGCAGATCGCCCCCACACAGCGGCCCTCATCATCGATCAGCAGGTCGGTCGTGAACCACTCCTCGTAACGGTCCAGTTGGGCGTGGTGCTTGAGCAACTGCTCGTAGAGGACGTGGAGGATGGCCTGGCCGGTAATGTCGGCGACGTAGTAGGTGCGCGCGGCGGAAGCGCCGCCGAAGGCCCGGGTGCCGAGGTGGCCGGTGCCGTCACGGTGGAAGGTGACGCCGGCGTGCTCGAGCCAGAGGATCTCGTCGGGAGCCTCGCGGCACATGATCTCGATGGCATCCTGGTCGCCCAGGTAGTCCGAGCCCTTGACGGTGTCGAAGGCGTGTGACTCCCAGGTGTCCTCCGGGTTCAACGCCGCATTGATGCCGCCCGCCGCAGCGACCGAATGGGACCGAACCGGGTGGACCTTCGAGACCACTCCCACCGTGGCCCCGGTCTGGGCGGCAGCCAACGCGGCTCGCTGGCCGGCGAGCCCCGCCCCGATGATCAGGACGTCATGCGCCGGCACGGCAGGTGTGCACGGGGGTCAAAGCGCCATGACGGGTCTGCGGGGGCACGCTCTTTCGATTCTATTGGTCGGCGATCTGCGCCCGCTCGATCTACGCCCGACCTAAGGTACGTACGTCGAGGGTCAGAAAAACACCCCACCACACCGGCGACGCGCATCTAGATTTCCCAGTCGGCGGGCGGTACCTCCGGGTAGCGAGCTCTTCCCCTGCGCTCACGTTTGCCCGCCCGCCCGCCGATACCATACCTTCCGTTCTGAAACGTCGAGCGGGAGGAGGGTATCGTGGGTTGGTGCAACTGAAACCTTCCTGACAGCTCTAGTCAGTGAGGGAGCGGATCTGATGACGCGGTGTTTCGTCGCCTGACGATCGCCTATACGGTCAACGAGCTGGGTAACTGGCTCGGGACCATCGCGCTTACCGTCGCGGTCTTCGAGCACACGCACAGCGCGATCGCGACCGCGGCGCTCTTCGTTTCCGTTCGCTTCCTGCCGGCTCTCGTTACGACGGCCACGGTCACGTGGCTTGAATCGCTCGGGCGCCGGGGCACGCTTGCTGCGCTGTACGCAATACAAGCGCTCACCACCGGCGGCCTAGCGGTGTTGGTGCTGCACCCTGTCCTTGCTCCCATCCTTGTTCTGGGAGCGATCGATGGAGTCGCCGCGTTGGCGGCGCGTGCCCTGCTGCGCGCGGTGGTTTCCCAGCAGGCCGGCGACGACTCCGCTCGCCGGCGCGCCAACGGCTACCTGAACGTGGGTTGGGCCACAACGGCAGCGCTTGGTCCCGCGATTGGAGGCATCCTTACAGGAGCTCTGGGCGCGTCTTCCGTCCTGGTCATAGACGTGGCTTCCTTTGCGCTGACCGCCGCGCTGGTGCTGCAGGTGCCGATTTCGCGCACGGACACGGTGCGCGGGGGGATCTTCGAGCAGCTCGCCAACGTGCGTCGCTACATCACCGGAGACGCGACGCTCGGTTGGCTGCTGGGTACGGAGGCTGTCGCGCTGGTGTTCTTTGCCGCCGTCGTGCCCGTCGAGGTGATCTTCGCGAAGGCGACTCTCGGTGCCGGAGACGCCGGCTACGGTGCCCTTCTGGCGGCCTGGGGGGCGGGAATGCTGCTTGGAAGCGCGATATTCGCCCGCGCCGCGCGCAGCAGCCTGTTGGCGCTGTTGACGATCAGCACGCTGGGAGTCGCCGTGGCTTACCTCGGGGTCGCCGCCGCCGGGCTGCTCTGGGTGGCCTGTGCCTTTTGCTTCGTCGGGGGCACGGGCAACGGCGTGCAGTGGATCGCTTTGATCACCGCGGTCCAAGAACGAACGCCCAGCGCACTTCAGGGCCGCGTCATGGGCGTCGTTGAATCGATGGGCGCGCTTTGTCCCGCGGTGGGCTTTTCCCTGGGCGGCGCGGTCGCTGCCATATGGGATCCGCGCGCCACATTCGCGATGGCGGGCGTAGCGGCCGCCCTGGCAACATGCGCGTTTGCCCGGCTGGCGCTGCACCGCGGCGCGACACGTTCCGCCAGGGCGGAAACGAGCGCCAGCGAGACCGCGGGATAAGGCACTGGTCAAAACGTCGCGTATGAGGCACAATTTCGGTCAAATGGGGTTGCGTGGGCGTTGGCCAAGGGGGTTGGTCGTCTATGCCACGAGTCAGGTCGTGGTTCTGCTCGTGGCGCTGATCGGCGCTGCGCTGGTATCGAAGGACGCGGACTGGCACCCGGTTTGGACGGTCGTGGTTCTCGGTGTCATGGCCGTCGGCGCCCATGCCTTTGTGATCCGGGTCGGGAACCAGAGGCTGTCACCGTCGTTCGTGGCGCTGGTGCTGGCGATGATTCTGCTGGGACCAGCGCCGGCAGCCGCGATCGGCGCCGTCACGATGATCGCGGACGGCGTGCGGACGAAGATCCGTCCGCTTCGGCTGCTGCCGTGGCTGAACAACGTCGCTACCTACGCCATGTTCCCCCTGTTCGGAGCGCTGTTGGCGCGCGCCGTGCTCGGAAGCGACCTGCACAATCCTGCATACCTGCGCGCGCATAGCCTCGCGCTTGCGCTGACCGTCGCCAGCGTTTTCCTGCTTACGAACGCGCTCAACTTCGTGCTGATCGCGATTCACCAGCGAGTCATGACCGGGCGCGGGATCGTTTTCCAGGCGCGGACCCTGCTCCTCCCGATGCTGCCCAGTGAGCTCGCCGCTGCCGTGCTCACTGCGTTGCTTGCGATCGCCTATGCCGAGCTCCGAAACGGCGAGATCGTGCTCATGGGCCTAGTCATCGTGCTCGCCGTCTACATCACCCTCGTCCGGGCCCTGGCCCGTTCCGAGGAGCGAGCCGACCAGCTGGCCGCCCGTTCAAGCCAACTCGCCCACCTGCAGGTGGGGGTGTTGGCGACTCTGCTCGAGACGCTCGCGCTTCGCGATCCCGCCACCTCCCGCCACGGGGCAGCGGTCGCCCGCCTCGCTCGCGCGCTCGCGCAGGAGCTGTCGCTCTCGGAGCGCGAGCAGGACTTGGCGTTCACGGCGGGCCTGCTCCACGACATCGGCAAGTTCGCGTTGCCCGACCGGATTCTCCATGCCGCCGAGCTGCCCGACGACGACTGGGCGCGCGTCAAGCGCCATTGTCAGGACGGCGCCGCCTTGGTCGGGCGACTCGATGGCTACGGGCCGGTCGCGGAGGTCATCCTCTACCACCACGAGCGCATCGATGGCACCGGCTATCCGGCCGGGCTTATCGGCCGGGAGATCCCCCCGCTGGCGCGCATCATCGCGGTCTGCGAGGTCTACGACACGCTGACCGGGCGCGACTCGTATCGGACGGCGTTGACGCCCGTCGAGGCGTTCGCGGAGCTGCGACGGGTGGCCGGCCGTCAGCTTGACGCCGACTACGTCGATCGCCTGATCGTGATGTTGCAACGCGACGGGGCGCGGCTGCTGACCTCTGGGCAACTCCAGGAGTCCTCGGCGGATGCGGAGTTTGCCCGGCTGGCGCAGGCCATGGCGCAGCCCTGAGATCCGGTATCCAATCATCCAATATGGGTGAGATTGCTCGCGGGGGAGCCGCGTAAGGTTCGGGAGGCTGACGATGAGGGCCGCTTCTGGATCGGAGCTGTGGCTGCTGCGTCTGATGGCCGAACGCGGCCTGCGGCTGCTGGGCGCTTCCGGGCTGATGATCGCGATGAGTCGCGACTCCGAGATTGAGATAGTGGCCGAGGCCGGTGGGGCCGTGCCACGCGTGAGGGGCCTGCCTCTCAATCGCAGCTCGCTGGGCAAGCTTTGCCAGGAGGCGAGTCGAATCGCTCTGGAGCGGCCGAGCGCCCGCGAGGCTCCCTGGCTGAACGAGCTTGGCTTGCAGGCAGCCGCCGTGCTCGTGCAGCCGCTGCCGGTCGAGGGGCAGCCGGGCTTGCTGATCGCGCTGCGCAACCGGGAGCCGGGCTTCGAGCGAGCCGAGCTTGCGACGGCCTCCGATCTCGCCCGCAGCATCGTCGAGCGCCTGGAGGCTGAGCGCTCCATCGAGCGCGAGCGGCTGCGACACGGCGTCCTCGCCCGGGAGCGCGAACGGACGCGCTGGGCGCGTGAGCTACACGATGAGACGATCCAGGGACTGGGCGCTCTGCGCTTACTGCTCGAGTACGCCCACTGCGTCAACGAACAGGCCGAGAGGGAACAGGCGCTGGAGAATGCCATCGGCGAGGTCGACCGCGAGATCGAGTCGCTGCGACACCTGATCACAGAGCTTCGCCCCGCCGCGTTGGACGATTTGGGCCTCGTGGCCGCGCTCGAGGCCCTGGCTCGACGGGCAGGAGCGATTGACGGGCTCACGGTGGAGACGGACATCGCGATCGAAGGGTCGGTGCCGAGACTCGACTCAGAGGCCGAGAGCGCCATGTATCGAATCGCTCAGGAGGCGCTAACCAATGTGGCCAAGCACTCGGGGGCCGCGCACGCTGTGGTGTCGCTGCATATGGACGGCGACAGGCTCGTGGCGATGGTTCGTGACGACGGCAGCGGCTTCTCGGTCTCCGACGGCGGGTCAGAACAGGACGCGGACAGCCCCCCGGATGCCGCGAGCGGCTTCGGTCTCCACGGGATGCGCGAGAGGGCAGAGCTGGTCGGTGCCGATCTGGAGGTGGACTCTCGTCCGGCCGCCGGAACGACAGTGCGGGTGAGCGTGCCGGTCTCTTCTCGCGCCTAGGTGAGTCGCCGCGCAGTCGCCCCGGTCGCGCGTGGCTAGGGGATCAGCCCGTGCGTGCGCGCGTACTCCGTGAGCTCGGCACGGGTCGAGCAGCCGAGCTTGGCGACTGCCCGCGCGCGGTACGTCTTCACGGTCCGCGCGGATAGGTAGAGGCGCTCGGCGATCTGCGAGTTGGTATAGCCGAGGGCGAGCTGGCGCACGATTTCGCGCTCGCGCTGGCTGAGCGGGACCGCCACGTTGGCCTCGCTGGAGGCGAGTTGCGCGCCTACACGTGGATCCACGTAGAAGCCGCCGTCAGCCGCCACGCGAAACGCCCTCAGCAGCTCGTCCGGCTCTGCCTGCTTGAGCACAAAGCTATGAGCACCCGCTTCCAGGGCGGCGCGCGCATAACCCGGATCCTCGTGCATCGTAAGAACCGCTACCGCGAGCGCCGGTTGCTCGCCACGCAGCTCCGACAAATGCGCGATGCTCGAGCCGCCCGGCATCGTCACGTCGACGATCAGCAGACGGGGGCGGTGCGTGCGGACGGCGGCGCGCGTCGCATCGATATCCGATGCCTCGGCGACCACTTCGAACTCCCCGTTGGTGCGCTCGAGCACGGTGCGAAGCCCGTCGCGAACTATCGCGTGGTCATCAGCGATGACAGTGGTGATTGGCTCGCCGGACAGGGGCACGGTTGCGACAGTACCGTGTCCGTCCGACCCGAGCGAGGGGGCGATTGCCGCCGCTGTCTGCCCTTTTTGGACGACACGATCGTCACCAGCGCGCCGACGTCGTTTGGCGTCGAGCAGTCCACAATGCCAACCACATGGATGGATCCTCCCCGACCAGTTGCTCGCCAGCGGGCATGGCATGAGCGTTGCGCACCCCCCACACCCCGAATTGGTGCTGCTTTGCGGCGGCACCGAACAGCAGCGCGCAAAGCTGCGCCGTGTCCACTCCGCCACGACTGATTCCCGGACCGCAGTGACAACACGCGACGTCCACTCGCTGTTGCGCTGGGCACCGCGCAGCCGCGCGGTGATCGTGTGCGGAGAGCTGGCGGGCATCGGGGTGTCCACTATCGAGCGCCTCGTGCACCAGCGCGCACCTGAGGTGCAGGTGATCGGCGGGGAGTCGCCGGTCAACGGGCCGATCGCGCTCGCTTAGCGGCGCGTCCCCTCGCTGGCAGGAAGATCACGCGCCGGCCGGGCGTCCGGAAACGTGTCCCCGTTCCTTGCTCGGCGTCTGGCGCGCCAGTTAGACTCACGACGTTTTGCGAGTTGGGTGGCGCAACCGGGACTCTGGCCTGGTCGAAGGACAACCCAGCACGCGAAGCCGCGCGCTCGCTCGCGACACCCCCACGCTCGCTCGCGACACCCCCACGCTCGCTCGCCAGACCTCCGCGGAGCATTCACCGCCGGCGGCCGACGAGGACGCGGTCAAGACCCAGCTCGACCGGCTCTCGGAGCAGGTTGACGGTCTCCAGCAGCGGCTCGATGCGTTCATCGCGCGTCGCAGCGAGGCGATCGCCGGTCGGGCCAGCGAGCGCGTCGCCTCAATCGTCGCCGCCGCGGAGAAGTCGGCCGAGGTGATCCGGTCCCGGGCGCACGCCGACGCCGCACAAATTCGCGCCGAGGCCGCCAACGAAGCGGCGCGCGCTCGGGATAAGGCGATCTCGGAAGCGAGCGCGGAGATACAGGAGGTGTGCTCGAGGCTCTCCGACGAACTCCAGCGCACCGCCGGGGCGGCGCTAGGGCGCATCAAAAGTCGCGGACGGCCACCGACGTCGGTAGCGGTGAGCAAGCGGCTGCTCCGGACCAACCAGATCGCTCACGAGGCGCGGGAGGCAGTCGGCGAGCTTCAGAACGCCGCCACGGTGCTCGAGCATTCGCTGCTCAACCTCGACGGAGGCGCCGACGAACCGCAGCGGGCGGGCGCAGCTTAGCCCGGAACGCCGTTGCATCCGAGCGCAACGGCGTGGCATCGCTTACTGCTGCGCCGGTTGCCGCTAACCGGCACAATCACCAACGGGAGAAGAGAGAGTGAATGGGGCGGCGCGTTGGTGGCACTAATCGCGTGGGAGGTCTGAGGATCGATGGATTTTGAGTGGGATAACGAGAGCCTGTCGCTCCGCTCTGCGGCGCTCGAATTTGGCAAGTCGCTCAACGTGGGGACCATCGACGACGATCGTGCCGGCCGCTTCCCGGCGGAAAAATGGTCGCGTCTGGCGGAGTGGGGGTACTTCGGGCTGTGCGTTCCCAAGGAGTTCGGGGGTGCCGGCGCCGACCCGATGACTGGGCTGCTGGTGACCGAGGCACTCGGCCAGAGCTGTGACGACGGAGGCCTCCTGTTCTCCGCAGGGGTTCAGGCCTGGGCCGTCATACCCACGGTGGTGAAGTACGGCACCGACGAACAAAAGCGCCGCTATCTCCCCGCGCTGATGGACGGCCACGTGATCGGCGCGCTTGCGATCAGCGAGCCCGAGGCCGGGTCGGACGCCTTCGCCATGAGGACGCGGGGCACCGCTGTTGACGGCGGATGGTCGGTTGCCGGCCGCAAGACCATGATCACCAATGGACCCGCTGCCGACGTCGTGCTGTGCTTCGCGGTCACCGGGGACGGCAACGTGCTCGGGGGCATCAGCGCCCTGCTGGTCGATACCGCGACAGAGGGCGTCGATTGCAGCCGCTCGATGGAGAAGATGGGTTTGCGTACATCCCCGCTGGGCGACGTGGTCTTCGAGGATGCATTCGTCCCCGCGCAACAGACCCTGGGGAAGGTCGGCGCCGGCCTACTGATCTTCAACGACACGCTCGAGTCCGAGCGAATTTGGCTGAGCGCGCTGCACCTCGGAGCGATGCAGCGCGACCTTGACCAGGCGCGCGAGTACGCGCGGGAGCGAAAGACTTTCGGAGCACCGATCGCGAGCTATCAGTCGGTCGCCAACAGGATCGTCGATATGCAGGTGAGGCTCGAGACCGCCCGTCTGTTGACCTACCGTGCCGCCTGGGTAAAAGTCAGACGAGGCCGGGCGCTGGCGGAATCCGCGATGGCCAAGCTATGGGCCAGCGAGGTCGCGGTCTCGAGCAGCCTCGACTTGCTCCAGGTCCACGGCGGTTACGGATACATGACCGAAGCGGGCGTCGAGCGTCGCGTACGCGACGCGGTCGGAAGCCGCATCTACTCAGGTACGTCCGAGATGCAGCGGGTCGTGTTGAGCCGAGCTCTGGGTCTATGAGCTTCGAGTCCCGGCACCCCTACAGGCTCGATCAGCTGTTGCGCGCGGCTGCCGAACGAGTGCCTCAGGGCCGTGCCGTGGAGAGCGACGGGGCAGCCGTCACATACGCGGAGCTCGACCGTGCCGCGGACAACGTCGCGGCTGCGCTCGTCGGCCAGGGGGTGGGTATCGGCGACCGCGTCGGCGTGCATGTCCCCAAGTCGATCGAGACGGTGGCCTCGATCTACGGGATCATGCGTGCCGGCGCCGCATACGTCCCCATCGACATCGCCAGCCCGCCGACACGCGCGGCCTACATCGCGACGAACTGCGCGATTAGCGCGCTGGTCTCGGATCCGGGACGTATCGCCGCTCTGCGCGAGGTGGATCTAGCCGCCGCGCCGCGGGGAATCTGCTTGGGCGACCCGGCGCCGCCGGACTTCGTCTCGTGGGAGTCGGTGCAGGCGAGCGCGGACCGCGCACCCGCGCGAGCGCTGGTCGACACCGATCTGGCGTACATCCTGTACACGTCGGGTTCGACCGGAACCCCGAAGGGCGTCGCGATCTCGCACCGCAACTCCCTTACGTTCGTGCGCTGGGCACATCAGACATTCGGTCTCCAGAGCGACGACGTACTGTCAAATCACGCCCCGTTTCACTTCGACCTCTCGACACTCGATCTGTTCGGCGCCGCCGCCGCCGGGGCCACCGTGTCGCTGGTCCCAGCGACCGCCGCCATGTTCCCGGTTCGCTTGACCGAGTGGATCCGCTCGAGAGCGATCACCGTGTGGTACTCCGTGCCGTCGGCGCTCTCGATGCTCGTTCGATACGGCGAGCTCACAACGCACCCGCTCGAGAGCGTGCGCCTCATCCTCTTCGCCGGCGAAACCTTCCCGGTGCGCTACCTGCGCGAGCTGATGACGCTGGTCCCGGAAGCGCGGTTCTTCAACCTCTTTGGCCCCACCGAGACCAACGTCTGCACGTTCTATGAGGTGCAGGCGCCACCCGGCGAGGATGATCCACCGGTGCCGATTGGGCGGGCTTGTGAAAACACCCGCTGCGAAGTCGTCGATCAGACCGGGGCAGTCGCTACGCGCGTGGGGGAGGAGGGTGAGCTCGTTGTGCGCGGCTCGACGGTGGCTCAGGGTTATTGGGATGATCCCGAGCGGACGGCGCTGCGCTTTCCGGACAGCTACACCTACCGAACCGGCGACATCGTGGAACTACTCGCTGATTCTCCCCCCACATATCGATTTGTCGGACGCAATGATCATCTGGTCAAGAGTCGCGGCTACCGCATCGAGTTGGGCGAAGTCGAGTCCGCGCTCTACGGGAGCGGCGAGGTCGAGGAGGGCGTTGTCGTCCCCGTGCCGGACGACCTGATGGGAAACCGGCTGGTCGCCTTTTGCTCGGTTCGTGGCGACATCGGCGAAGAGGAGCTCAAGCAACGGTGCCGCGAACGCGTTCCCAGCTACATGGTTCCCGATCGGATCGAGATCGTGGAAGCACTTCCGCGCACGGCCAACGACAAGTACGACCGGAGCCGGTTGGCCGAGCTCGCGGCGGGGCGCAGCGGAGACCGCGCATGACCGGTGCAGCCACCGAAGCACGCCACATTCTGTCTTCGGTGGTAGGCGACGACCTCGTCGCGTCGCTTGGAGACGACGATCAGCTGTTCAGTCGTGGCGTGATCGACTCGCTCCAGCTCGTTGAGATCATCGAGCGATTTCAGGGTGACCTGGGGATCGAGGTCGGGGGCGAGGATCTCTCGCCCGAGAACTTCGGCTCGATCGCCGGCATGGCCAGATTCCTGGAGCAGAAGCGAGCGCGCGGCGGCTCGGGTCCGGGCAACGGGTGACCAGCTCAAGGGCGTGACCAGCGCAGAACCAGTCGCGAGCGGGGGCCTCGCCTGGGTTCGCCAGCACCTGTTTGAAGTCGTGCCCGTTGAGGTGCTCGAACGCGACGTCGCCAAGGCCCTTCCCGAGCTGACGCCGATCCTCGGGATGAGAATTCACCGCGTCGCTGCGTCCAAGCCGGGACCGTGGCGCGATGTGGTGCCACAGCATCAGTGGCGGACAGTCGAGCGCTTCCTGGCGCGGGGAGATCGCGGGTACGTTGCGACGGTGGAAGGCCAGTATGCGGGCCGGATCTGGCTCAGCCGCACTTCGCATCGCGATCACTGGTCGGGCCTACGGATCAGGCTGGCGCCCGACGAGGCCTACGCGTACGCGATGGAGGCAGGGCCACGGTACCGTCGACTCGGGCTTGCCGCTCAGCTGGTCGCGAGACTGCTGTCCGACCTCCGCGACGGCCAGGAAGCGTCGCGGGTGTACGGATGGGTCGACCTACGCAACCGTGAGAGTCTGATCCTGCTGAGCGTCGTGTTCGGGTTCACACCGGTCCAGACGGTCAGGCGAGCTCATCTGCTGCGGCGGATCGGCTGGCAGGTGCGCGGCTCAGACCAGCCGGCCTTCGGACCGCTCTCGCGTGTCGGACGCCACGCGGAGGCGGATTGATCGGGATGGTCTCGCTTTGATAGGGGTGGTCTCGCTGCTTGCCAAGGCGGCGTCGCGATGGCTTCACTGAGTCTCGATGACGCGGCAGTCGAGTCGCTTGCGGACTTTGCGGCGGCCCAGGAGGATTGGTGTCGGCTTGCCGGCAGGAGCGACAACGTCTTCTCTACCTGGGAGTGGGCCGAGCTGTGGTGGCGCCACTTCGGCACGAGGGGTTCGCTGACACTCGCGCGTATCCGGGTGGGGGATGAGGTCGTCGCGGTGCTACCGCTCTACACGGCTCGGCGGACCGGGCTTCGGATGGCGCGGCTGGTGGGGCATGGGGTGGCCGATCAGCTCGGGCCCGTATGCGACGCCGGGCATTTCGAGCTGGCGCTCAGCGCGCTTGCGCAAGCGCACCACGCCGACCTGCTGCTCGCGGAGCGTCTTCCCTCAGAGCGGCTCACGGAGGCTGTGGGAGGGTCTGTACTTCGCGACGAGGCCAGCCCGATGATCTCCATTTCGCGGGAAGGTGAGTGGGAGGCCTACTTGGGGCAGCGAAGCGCGAACTTCCGTCAACAGGTCAGGCGGCGCGCGCGAAAGGTCGCCGGCGCCGGTGTTCGCTTCCGGCTCGTCTCCGAGCCGGCGCAGTTGCCGACGGCTCTCGACGCCCTGATCGCGCTGCACCGGGCCCGCTGGGGTGAGCGTTCGCGGGCGTTCGCCGGGGAGCGCGAGCGCTTTCACCGCGAGTTCGCCGCGCTCGCGCTGGAACGTCACTGGCTGCGACTCTGGATGGCGGAAGCCGACGGTCAACCTGTGGCGGCTTGGTACGGATTCCGCTTCGCGGATGTCGATTACTTCTACCAGTCGGGGCGGGACCCGTCCTGGGACCGGTATCGAGTGGGGGCCGCACTGCTCGAGCACACCATGCGCGACGCGTTCGCGGACGGGATGCGCGAGTACCGGCTCTTGCGCGGCGACGAGGCCTATAAGCAGCGTTACGCGTCGGAGACACGGACTGTGGGTACCGTCGCCTTCGCCCGCCGGCCGGCCGCCAGAGGGCTCGTGTCGCTGGCCCGGGGTCTCTCACGCGCTCATTCTGGGCGCGCCCTGCTACGGCGGGCGGTCGGGGGCTAGAGGCCGGCGCTCCTCGCGGGCGGTCGGGGGCGAGGGGTTAGGGCGGTTTCCGCCCTGCTACGGCGGGCGGTCGGGGCTAGGGGCCGGCGCTCCGGCCAGGCCTAGGTGCCCGCGCTCCTCGCATTCGGCTGCGGAGTTGTCTGACGGCCCAGCAGGGCCTTGGCCCCAAGCCAAATCGAAGATCCGTACAGACGGCGGGCGAGAATCTTGATCTGGAAGCGCCGCATGTGATCGACGCGATACACCCCGATTCGCGGCCGGCGCATAACGTCGACGCCGTCGGGTTCCGGCGGGATCGTCGCGGCGGCCCTGTAGCCGGCCCGGCGCGCGCTCTCTGCGACGCGCCTGCTCGCCCTGCCGTACGGATACGCCAGCGAAACGCATTCCTCCTCGAGCTCATTGGTACATTGCTCGCGGGATTCCTCGAGCTCTGCCGTGAGTTCCTGGTCCCCGAGATCGTTCAGATGGGGATGGGTCAGTGTGTGTGAGCCGACCTCCCAGCCTCGATCTTTGAGCTGGCGCAGGTCGTCCCAGTCCATCGAATCGAGCTCGGCGGCATGAGGGCTTCCCACCCAGTGATCGATCCCGGGCCAGCACAGTTGCTGGCGCGCCGACATGAATCGGGTCGGGGCAAACACGGTGCCCGGGATCTGCAGCGCAGCGAGGATGGGGAGGGCCTGCTCGAGGACCGACAGGTAGGCGTCGTCAAAGGTAACTGCCAGCGTGCGCGGTGCAGGGGGGTCGAGCACCGCACGCGTGAACGTGGTGCCCGTCCAACCCCGGTCGACCAGCCAAGCCAGTTGACGCTCCAGTTGCGCCGGCGTTACGGCGAGCGGACTCGGCCAATCGGCGCTGACCGCGTGGTAGCAGAGGCAGACGACTTGCGGCCCCATCTCCTGCTCAGAACGAAAGGCTGATCGGTGGCTGACGTTCGCCGGCTATGCGCCGCGCGACTGCCGGCGCTGCGTACCAGCTTCCCACCACGAAGCGCATGATCGGGCCGAAGCTCATCGCCGCCGGAGCGCCCACGAAGTGCAGCCCGGCCAGCGAAGATTCGAGTCCCGGTCCCAAGCGCGGGAACCCCTGTGCGACCTCGATCCGTTCGAGTAGCTCGGGGCCGAGGAATGAATAGCGTCCGATTTCGACTTGGTATCCGGTGGCGAGAAGTACGTGGTCTGCAGTCCGCTCACTACCGTCATCCAGCTCGAGGCGGACGCCGCCGTTGGACGCCTCGGCGGCGACGACCGAGCAGCGCATCGTGCACTGCACGGTGGCGGTGCGCTCTCGCAGCCATCCGGCCGCTGCCGGCCTGATGCACCTGTAGGAGATCGTGGGCTGTAGCCGAGGCGGCATGCGGCGAAAGACGTCGGGGGCCGCCGCGATCCACCCGCTCGCACGCCCGCCGACCCCCGTCGGCGGGGGCGGGATCCAGCGGACGATCTGCCGCCGTGCGCGCCCGTTGGGTTCACCCAGCCATCGGATGTCGGCGGCGCGGGCGATCAGTTCGACCTCCGCGCCGCTTTCGTGCAGCAGCGCCGCGGACTCGAGTGCGCTCTGGCCGCTCCCCACGACCGCCACCCTGCGGCCGTCGAATCGCCTCAGATCGTCGTGATCGACGGAGTGCGAGACGAGATCGGCCGGCAGCGAATCGAGCGGCGCGGGACACCGCGGAAACGGCCGGATGCCCGCGGCCACCACCACCCGCGCCGCGTCGAGCTCGTCGCCGTCCTGGAGACGGACCCTGAACCCCGTCCCGGCGGCGTCGACCCTGTCGACGCGCCGCGAATCGACGTGCGGGACGAAAGTGCGCTGAAACCACTTGCCGTACTCGATGAAGTCTTCGATGCGGATCGGATCAGAAATCTCAACGCCGTGCTCACGGGCAAATCGCGCGAGGGTCAGCTCGCCGCGGGGATCGGCGATGTGTGAGGCGCGCAGCGGCGAGCGGAGCTTCATCCCACGGGGCATGTGCCGCTGCCAGAAATCCATGGCCCCGCCAAACGTCACGCTTTCGATGCCCTTTGCTCCCAGATAGGCAGCGGCCGAAAGCCCAAACGGTCCCGCCCCGATGATCACCACCGGGCGTGTCATCGCATCTCTGAGTGGCAGATCATGACGGCGTAAGTGTGGGCGCAGTATGCCCGCCTTGCGTGGAGACGGTCCTCGCGCGTTTGCGCCGGGCGACCCTGACGAGGTGCAAGGCGCGCGCCACTAACGGTCCCGGGTCATCGGCACGGAAGTAGGCGTGCACCAGTCCTCGGTGCGGCACCGCGACCTTCATGGCCTGACGCAGTTGCCGCCGGCGAAGCTGCCACAGGAGATGCCTCAGATCTCCCTCCTCCCAGCGATACATCACTCCGAGCGCCAGGGGCGGCGGCGTCGCGTGGCCCGTCAGCAACCATTCACACCAGATCGCCGGGAGGGCGGCGCCCGCCGCCGTAGCGAGGGCCAGCGAGCCGTACAGGCGCGGGTTCAGGTCGATCGCCGCAAAGCTGCCATCGGCGCGGCGGATCATTTCCAGCTCGAAGAGCCCCTGCCAACCCAGCTGGGTCAGCAAGGCTTCGACCGCCTCTCGAAGTCCCGGTGGCGTCTGCACTGCTTCCGAGAACGCCACCTCACCGCCCTCCGGAGGCCAGGTGCGCCGATAGCGCGAAGTGAGCAGCGTCAACAACCCGGCCGGCACCATCACTCCGGCGCACGAATAGACGACACCCCGTTCGCGCGACTGCACGAGGAACGGGCGGCCGTAGCCGGGTGTCAGGGCGGCGAGCTGGGCCTCATCGAACACCACGAGCGTGCTGACCTGGGCACGGATATCGCCGTCGTCCACAATCGATCGAGCTGGTTTGAGCACCACCGGGAAGCTCAGCGTTCGTGCCGCGCTGCTCGCATCCTGGGCCGTTTCGCAGACCACCGTGGTCGGAGTGGTCAGCCCGGCCGCGGTCGCGGCCTGGACGAGCCGGAGCTTGTCCAGGCTGGCCTCAACCGCCGCCTGCGACGGCAATCCGATCTGCACGTAGGGCTCCAGCCGCTCGCGCGCGCACGAGATCGCGAGCAAAGCGCCGTCGCTTCCGGGCAGGAGGACGTCGTAGCGCTTGGTGCGCACCAGCTGCTCGAGCCCATCGACAAATGCACGCGGGCTCCGGACAGGGTCGGCCAGGCGGAGCCGCTCCTTGCACGATCGCGTCCAGTGGGCCGCGGCCGGCCGCGCCGCTGCGATGACCGCGACCCGGTACCCAGCCGTGCTCAGACAGCGGCAGGCAGCGACCGTGGCACGGCCTTCTCCGTTTGTGAGCAGCGCCCCCGGAGGCGCCGACAGCGGCGTGGTACCCAGTTCTTCCAACCCCCTCCGATCCCCGCTAAAGCCTACCGTTTCGTTCTCGGTTCGTGAGCAGTGATGGTGCGGATTCGTGGGCACCGGTGGTGCGGATTCCTGGGCAGTAATGGTGCGGATGGTTCGTCGGCTGTGTCTGGAAAAATGAGCCGGCGTGCGGACTTTGTCGGGACCGTGGGCCCTGCTCGCAGCTGCCGTTGTCGCCGTGGCGACGGGTTGCGGACGGGACGCGAGAAACGAGTCACACGTCTCCAGCGCGCAACGAGCCGCCAGGGTGCCGTCTCACGTCGCGACCTGGGCGTACGACGATGCGATCTCGCCGAATCACTGCAATGGGGGAGCTGGCGCCTCCCGCACGCTGGTCCGGCATTGGCTCACCTACGCCGAGACGAACTGCGGGCCGAGCGCCACGAAGGCCGCCAGGGACTGCCACGCACGCCGGACCACGTATTGCACGGTGATCCAGTACTTCGACGCGGGAAAGATCTGGGAGACGAACCCGATTATGAAGGCCCCCACTCGGGAGCACTGGTGGCTGCACCAGCCCGGCTACGGCGACAAATCCCACCGCCTGACGGAGTCCGCGTCGGGCGCGGGTACCGCGTATCGGCTAAATCAGTCAGTCACAAGTGCGCAGAGCTGGGTCCACCACTACATCGCCTCCCACTACAACGCTTGGGGCGGGTTGATGATGGACGACACCGGTGCCTGCAAGCAGACGCAGTTCTATGGAAGCAGCTACACGTCAAGCAGCGAGATCGGGTCGGACGCGGGCGTCCTTGCCGAGCATGCCGACCTTGCGCAGGTGCTGACGCATCGAAATCAAAAGCCGTTTCTGCAGGTCGACAACGGGATCCAGCCAAACCCCAATGTGTGCACGGCATTACCGCTGCTTGATCGACACACCGGCGTCATCGGCTTGGTCGCGGAGGCGATCCGTGGAGCAACGGATTTTCTGCTTACTACTCGGATCTCCTTGACGACGTTGCCGCCATAGACGCGATGCGCCAAGACTTCATCGTTCTCCTCTCCTATGACCAGGACGGCTCCGACCAGGCTCGTCTGGTGCAGGAGGCGACAGACATGCTGGGTTACAAGCCCGGACATGTGGTGAGCTGGGCCGACCTCGAACAGGACAACCTCCATTTGGCGGTGTGGCCGGAGGAGGGCATCTATCCGACCGATCCGGTCCAGTCGATGGCCCAGCCCAGGGGACCAGGCTGCCTCGGGGGCACGGGAGCCGTGTGCTCCTCGGGCGGACACAATGACCTCCAGGTCGCCGGCGGGTCAAACGCGAACGATCCAGCGGCCGGGGTGTACCGGCGCGAATTCGGCGAGTGCTATGACCGCAGCGTCGCGTTTGGCCCTTGCGCGGCGATCGTGAACGACACCTCAGGGTCGGTCGTCGTCCAGGGCTCTTGGCTGAAGCATTCCTACGGTCACGAGATCACTTTGAAGGGTGGCGACGTGCAGTCCGGAGGGCGGATCGATCTGACCGGTGCAGGTTTCGCCCCGGGGACGACCGTCGTTCCCGCGGACGACGCGATTCTGCTTGACCGGTAACGATCGCCACTGCGACGCGACATTTGAGCTCTTACGCCCAACTAGACTGACCCCCGGATGATCGGTTCTGGGCCACCGCGAGGCAGTGCTACCGCGGGTTTCTTCTCCAGTGCCAAGCGGCTGTCACTCCCAGTGGGACCTGCCGTCGTGGCCGGCGCGGTCCGCGGCTATCCCATCGACTTGCGAGCCAAGGCGGCTGTGGCGGAATGGCCGCCGAGCTGGACGCCGTCGCTTGACGGGCATTATGTAAGTCTCGTTCAGTTCGCCCTCGGCTGCTACGAGCGGTTCCTGGCAGGCGAAGGAGAGGATTGGCTTCAAGCTGCCTCCGCCGGCGGGCGACACCTTGTCGATAAACAGGAAGCCGACGGTTCCTGGCTGAATACCTTCTCGGTGCCGCACACCTTCTCGCTCAAGGCGCCCTGGCGATGCGGCATGGCACAAGGTGAGGCCGCCAGTCTGCTGGTACGGCTAGCCCTGACGACCGGTGATGAGCAGTTTGCTGATGCGGCGCGGGCGGCCCTTGCGCCACTCTCCAGATCGAGCAGCGAGGGCGGGGTAAGTGCTTTTCTCGACGGCGCCCCGTGGCCGGAGGAGTTCCCTACCAGGCCTTCCTCGTACGTCTTGAATGGAGCGATGTTCGCCTGGTGGGGAGTGCATGATGTGGCCGTCGGACTCGATGACCCAGCGGCAGCGCAGGCTTTCGAGACCGGGATGGACACGCTTGCGGCAAACCTGTCGCGCTTCGACACCGGCAAGTGGTCCCTGTATTGCCTGTATCCCCATCCGGTCCCGCCGGTGGCGAGTTCCTTCTACCACGCTCTGCACATCGAGCAACTGAAAGCGATGAACATGCTGGCTCCGAGGCCGGAATTTACCGAGATGCAGGCGCGCTGGGAGGGGTACCTCGAGTCGAGCCGACTTAGGTGGTTGGCATTTTCACGTAAGGCGTTGTTCCGGCTGATTGTTCCCAGGAATCGATTACTGGCAAATCGACTCCCCTGGAGCGAGCCGGCCACCGACGCCTAAGGTGTGCAGCGAGCCGGCCACCGACGCCTAACGGGTATGTCGCGCGCTCTATAAAACGACGATCGACGCTGAACGATGCCCCTTTGCGCTCGCATGCCCAGCGTGAATGGACATTGTTCGTCCATAGCCCTCGCCGCGCCGAGCAGTGACCGCTAAGAGCCGTCGAGCAGCGTGACCAGGTCCGGGCGCGTGCGACGCGTCCGCCGTCGGCGGCGCACGCCACCCAGCGCCGCCATGAGGTCCGCTCTGGCTCCAGAGGAGAGCGCGGGTAGGCACACCATGTACACGGCCAGGCTCAGGGCCGCCTCGGTCGCAAGCAACGCCAGCCCGGCGACCGTCCCGCGTGAAGCCGAGTGCACCACGAAATGCTCGAGGCAGAACAGGCCGCCTCCGATCACCGCGGCGGCGAGCCCAGGGGGCCAGATCTCAGCGAGCAGGCTGGAGATCGGCACATCCGCGACCTTGTGGATGCCGTAGGTGGCGTAAACGGCGACGCCGACCCCGCTGAGCGCGATCGCCGTTGTGACGCCGATCAGGCCGAACGGGACGACGAAAGCGGCGATCAAGGCCGCCATCAGCACCAACGAGAGTCCGTGCATGCGAGGCAGCATGTCGGTCCTGCCTGCGCTCTTCCATACCTCGCTGCCGATTGAGTCGAGCGCCAGCACGGCGGCGTACACCCCCAGCGGTATCACGGCCTCTCCAGCAGCTCGCCAGCGCTCCCCGAACACAAGCACGATCGCGGGCGTACCCAGCGCGAACAGCAGCATGCCAAGGGGGAAGGAGATCGCGCACATCCAGCGCAGTCCCCGCGTCAGCGCCGCCCGGAAGCGCCGCTGGTCAACGGCCAGTCTCGCCAGCGCCGGCAACAGAACGTAGGCCCCGATCGAGACGATCGCGTCAGGCGGTTGTTGCGCTACGCGCTGAGCGTAGGAGAACTGGCCGACCGCCCCGGCTCCAGCGACGCGGCCCAGCGCGATGACCGGAAGCTGCGGGATCGCCTGCCGGATCACCTCGGCGAGCACAACCGGCCGGCCGAAGCGCGCCAGCTCCCTCCAGACTCGCACGCTGGCGCGCCTGGGATGGGGACGCCAGCCCGCAAAGCACCACGCTCCGATGAGATCGACGATGAGTTGGGAATACACGCCGATGACGAGCGACCAGACGCCCAGCCCCAGGGCCGCGGGGATGATCGACCCGGCGGCGAAGGCGAGCATGCCGAGCGGATCGATCGCGACGCGCCGGATGAACGAGAATCTTCGCTGCAGCAGGGCGGAGGGGACGATCGCCGTGAGGCGAAACAGCATTGTGGCGGACATCGCCGCCGCCACCAGCGCGGTGTCGTGGTGATGGAAGAACAGACCGACAAGCGGTGCTGCCGCAAGGGCCAGGGCGCTCAACAGCAGGCCACCCGCGAGCGTCGCCACAAAAGCCGACTCAAGCGCCTCCTCAAGGCCTTCACGGCGCTGTATGAGCGCTGCAAGCATTCCGGACTCGCCGACCACCTGGCCGACGCCGACGAGCACTATGGCCGCGGCGAATACGCCGAAATCCGACGGCGTCAGTAGGCGAGCGAGAGTCAGGTACGCGCCAAACGAGATCACCTGGGAGACCACGTATCCAGCGCCGGCGATGCTTGCACCGCGGACGACGATTTTCGTCAGGGAGCCTGGCGGGGCCTCTGGCTGTGACGCCGTCGGCCGGGCGTCTTGATCGTCGTCCGACACGGCTAAGCCCCCGCCGCCGCTCTGTGCGGGCCGCCGACCCAATCGAGTCCTGCACGGCTTCCGGTCCCAAGGCCGGGAAAGGCGCGCGCCACATCTGCCGGAGGGATGAACCGCCGCTTGCAGCGGTGTCGCAGGGGGCGAGTAACCAGACCGCCCGCCCTCCTCAGGCGCTCCGCGGAGGTTGGATCTCGCTCGCCGGCGAGCAGCTTGCGAGCCCGCTCCACCTCCGCCAGCCCCTGCTCGGCGAGTATGCGCGTCTGGGGCGACAGGGAGCTGCTCGTCAGTAGGCGCTCATACGCCCGCCGCTTGCCCGCGCACATCTCCAGATCGTCCTTCGTCAGGGAGTCGGGGCGATCACAGCGGACCACCAGCGGGCGACTGACCTGCACCGCATCGCCTCCGGCGGCGGCGATTCGCAGCCACAGCTCGTAGTCCTCTGCAACTGCGACCCAGGGGTCATAGCCCCCTACGCGGGAGAGCACCTCGTGGCGGATGGTCGTCGAGCTGTAGACGAAGTTCTCGAGGATCAGCGCGTGCAGCAGCTGGTCGGCGCCCGGCGGGATGCTCGGCAGGCGCACCGGCCAAGTCTCGCGTCGAATCCTGTTCGAAGCCACTTCCATGACCCATGCCGGCGTGTAGGCGAAGGCCGCCTCGGGGGCGGCCTCGAGCGCTCCAACCATCAACTCGAGGTACTCGGGCAGCCAGAGGTCGTCGCTGTCAAGGATGCTCACGTAGCGCCCGCGCGCGAGTTCGATGCCGACATTCCGCGCACGGGCCGGGCCTGCGTTGGCTTGGCGGTGAAGCCGGACGCGGCGATCGGCGGCGGCGTACCTGCTCACCCGCTTCGCCGTATCGTCGGTCGAGCCGTCGTCGATCACGATCAGCTCGAAGTCGCGCCGGCTCTGGGCAAGGACGGAGGCGATCGCCTGATCGATCGTTGCCGCAGCGTTGTAAGCGGCCATCACCACCGTGCAGGAGTCCGCGTGCACTCGTGAGGCCACGGTGGGGTGGTCCGGCGTCATGCCCTCATCCCTCGCGTCAGGCTGCGTGCCGCCGATGCCCGCCGCCCGGCGGCCTTCGCGTATGCAAGCGGCCGAGGACCGAGGGCCCCCAGCAGCACCGTTGTCCACAGTTTCGGTCCCATTCCTCCCGACCGACGGGCAGTCCTGGCGTGGCGCAACCCAGCACGCCGGTCGCCGCTCAAAAACGCCTGCGTGACGGCGCGTTCGAGCACGGAGAGGCGGACGCGAGGGGCGTACCTGGCGAGTTCGTCGCCGTGCTCGGAAAGCATCGTCTCGGCCATCCACAGAGCGTCGGGTGCCTCGTCTAAAAGCCGGGGGATCAGCCGGCTCGCGACGACGTCACGCGAATAGCTGTTTTCAGCGTCGACGTGTTGCTTGCCTAGCATGTCCGGTACCCACAGACTCGACTCGGTGCGCGCGAGGTCTGCCTCCCACAGAAGCTCCATCGCTCCACGGCGGTCGTCGAAGTAGTTCGTCGTCTCGAACACGGAACGGTGGATGCAGTGACCCGCGTCTGAGCTGCACCGGCGCGCCGTCACTGCCTCCATCCATTGCAGGCGCTCTCGGTAGCCGGTGACCGCCGACGGCATGACGCCGGGTTGGAGGCTGCCGTCGTCGCAACGAAGCCGGCTGCGGATCATTCGCACCTGCGGTGGTCGCTGATCGACCAGTTCGCGCAGGCGAGCGAGGCTCCCAGGGAACAGCTCCCAGTCGGAATCGAGCATCACGAACCACTCGCCGCGCGCGTGGTCGACCGCGGACGCGCGGGCGGGGGAGATCCCGCGGTTGCGCTCGTGACGAACGACGCGCAGACGTGGTTGCGCCAGGGCGGCCAGCACGGCCGGGGTGGCATCGGTGGAGCCGTCGTCTGCGACGACGATTTCGAGGTCCGCGAAAGTCTGATCGAGGACGCTGCGGACGCAGCGCTCGATCTGGTCCGCCCGGTTGTACGCGGTGATGAGAACGCTGAAGAAAGGGCGCCCCATGTCCTCGGCCGTCGGTGGCTTCTGCGTGTCCTGGACGGCCGACAACGGCCGCTCCGCCGGGACCGTGGCAGCGGCGCTCGTAACCGAACTACGCAGGGCGACGGTGTGGCGGGTCAACTTGCCTTGACCTCCGCCGACAGTTCCTCGTACAGGTCCGCAAAGCGGCGTGCAACCGCGTCGATCGTGAACTCATCGCGGCGCGTGGCGGCGGAATGCGCGAGGCGCACGGCCAGCTCTCCGTCCGCCAGGATCTGCTCCAGGGCCCGCGCCAGGGCCGGCGGGTCGCGCGGTGCCACGAGTAGTCCCGTCTCGCCGTCGTCGACCAGGTCGGGGACCCCGCCCACGGCAGTGGCAACCACCGGCGTGCCGGCGGCCATGCACTCGAGCACGAACAGCGGAGTGCCTTCCCAGTCCGAAGACAGCGCCGCCGCGTCGGCCGCGCTCAGGATGCTCTCGACGTCGCGCCGCACCCCGAGCAGATGCACCCGCTCGCCGGTGCCAAGTCGTCGCACCAACGCTTCCAATTCCGGCCTGCACTCGCCGTCGCCCGCGATGACGAGGTGGGCATCCGGGATGCGGGTCAGCAACTGGGCGTGCGCGTCGATCAGCACGTCGAGCGCTTTTTGCCTGCGCATCTGGGCGGCCGTCGCGATCAGTGGCGTACGGGCGTCGAGCCCGAGTTCTCTACGAAGGTCGCTCGGGGCAGGCTCGCGATGCGGGATGTGGGAGACGGGCATGACGACCACCTTGCCCTCGCTGACTCCCTCCACGGCGATCATGCGCTCGCGGTCCGCGGTACTGACCGCCAGGAATCTCGTGGCGAGCCGCCCGATCACCTTTCCGTCGAGCCACACCCGCTTGCGATCGCCAGAGTAGGGCCAGGTGTGTTCGTGAGCCAGTACTACGGGCACGCCGCACGCCCGTCCGATGAGCGTGCCCCACACGTTTGACCCGAACTTATGCGCGTGCAGGATGTCGAAGCGCTCGCGGCGGATGAGCGCGACCAGACTCCTCAGCCGGTGGACGTGCCACTTCGTCGTCCGGTCAAGGTTCAGGTGAGGGACTCCCGCCGCCGCGAGCGATCGAACAGCTCGCTCGTCGCCACGACGGGTCGAACATACCCACGGCTCGACACGATCCCGGGGCACGTGCTCCGCCAGTCCGGTCACGAAGCGCTCCGCGCCTCCGGGGGCGCCGGCGTTGTCGATCATGTACAGCACGCGTAGCGGTCGACCGTGCCCGTTGTGCCCGTTGGCGCTCACGAGGGCAGCTTCCGGATGATCTCTGCTCGCACCGTGGCCAGCGTCGCCGTCGAGAGTGCTAGCAGCAGGAAGAGCTGCTTGCTGTATTCGTCCGAGATGAAGAAGCCGGCCGCCAGCAGCGAGACGATCGCGACGATCAGCGCCCGGACAAGAATCTCGTCGGATCGCCGGCCGGCCTTTTCGAGCAGCCTGACAGCGGTCCAGGCTGAGCGCAACGGCGCGAGCACTACGCAGAGGAACAAGATGAGTCCGATCAGCCCGGTGTCCGCCCACACCTCGAGGTAGATGTCGTGGGCGACGTCCGGCTTGATGATGACGTCGTCGGCGCGAGTGGTCGCCCCGGGTCGGACGAGATAGCTGGGGGCGACGATCGAGAAGTTGTCGTTGCCGACCCCGACCACCGGGTTGGCCGCGATCGTGCGTCCAGCGACCGTCCAGATCGTGGTCCGTGGGCTTTGCTCGCTGGTGAGATGGCTCCGCGAGCTGGCGGGTGCGAGCAACAAGAACCAGCCGCCCACAACGATGCCGGCGACTGCCGTCGCGACGATGATCTGACGGCGCCAGCGCCCCGAGATCACGATCGCGGTCGCGGCCGTGGCTGCGAGCGCCACGACGCCGCCTCGCGAGGCCGTGGAGACGATGCCGTACAGCGCCACGATGGACGCGGCGAACGCGGCCCAGCGGCGCAGACGCGATCGCGTCTCGCCGATCCCGAGCGCAAGCGCCAACACACTCGCCATGACCAGCACCGTGGCGGTTTCGTTGGGGTCACCGATCGCGCCGACCAGCCGCGACCCGTCCACGGTGCTGCCAGTCGCGATCCCATAGAACATCGCGAGTACCGCGCCGGCGACAAAGGCCGCGAGAACCGCCCGCACGTGGCCAAACCGTCTGACGCCGGTATAAACGATGGGGAACAGGACGAGGTCCTGCAGGTAGCGGCTGGAGCCCAATAAAGCGGCGGATGAGCTTTGTGCCCAGACCGCGCTCAGCAGGTTCCATGCGACCAGGGCCACGCCGGCCGCAACCAGGCCACGGTGGTCACGCAGAAAGGAGCGCAAATCACCTTCGGACCGCCTGGCGAGGTCCGCGACCCAGGCCAGCACGAGCACCACACCGAGTCCCTTGGCGGCCGTTGCCGCGTTTCCGAGCGCCAGCACTCCCCCGAAGGACGCGACCGTGAACAGAACGATCGCGGTGGTCAGGTCTCGCAGCATCACGACTGCGATCACGAACACCACGGCTCCCCCAACCGCAATCGCCGGCCACCGGCCCGCGGCCAGCCCGACCAATGCGGCCATCACGAGGCCGCCGCCGAGAACGACGACAGAGCGGCTGCGGTTACCCTGATGGAGGGCCCGTTGCATCATCGCGGCGCTGACTCCCTAGCGGACTCGATCGACGTCAGTTGAGGCTTTCCCCCTCCGGGGGGGTGCTTTCGGACGAGGACGAGCTGACCGAGGTGCCCGATGAGCTAGTCGCTTCGCTCGCGGTCGCTCCGTTGGTGACGGCGATATGTCCGTGCCCGTCCCTGCCGGCTCCATTCTCCGGGGCGCCGACGCGGCCAGGTTCGGCCGACCGCGGATATGCCGGCAGCGTCTGGTCGTTTCGAGAGCGTCGCTGAAGCAGTCCGGCGAACACGCGCTGGTCTGAAGCAGCGCGGTAGTAGTACCCGCCGGACTCGGATACCCCCACCAGCACCACCCCCGCGGGGACGATGCGCGAACGCGTGAGCAGCTCGCCGAGGTCGCTCATCTTGCGCACCTGGCTCGCTCCCACCCTCGCCACCAGCACGACGTCGTCTGCCTCCTCAGCAAACGCAAGGGCATCGGTGACCTCGGTCATGGGCGGCGAATCGATCACCACGAAATCGGCCATCTCCCTGGCCTCGCGCACCAGCTGTCGGGCACTCTCGGGCGAGATGCGGTCGATTTCTCCGGCGTCAGCGGTCGTCCCCAACAGCAGCTCGAGCTGTGGGCCGTGATCCGGTGTCCACACGAGCGCTTCTGCCAGCTCTGCCTTGCCCAGCAGAACCTCCGCCACTCCGCGCGGGGCGCGTACGCGCAACGCTTGCCCGATGCTGGGGCGGCGTAGATCGGCCTCGATCACGATGACCTGCTTGCCGGCCGCGGTCAGGGACGTGGCCAGGTTGAGCGCGACGGTCGACTTGCCGGCAGCCGCGGCGTCCCCGGTGACGAGGATGGCGGATCCGCGCTTCGGCGCGCCCTCGCTGCCGGCGTGGCGGACAGTGAAGGCCGCCCGCAGTGTCCGGAACGCCTCCCCGACAGCCGGGATCAGCTCGCGTGAGACCAGTGGGGTCCTGCCCGCTCGCTGCTTGGGGATCTTCGCAAGCAGAGGGAGGGCGTAAATCTCGCGCAGCTGATCCTCGTCGCGGAGCTTGGGATCCAGCGCGTTCAGCGCGAGAATTGCAAGCAGGCCGACGATCAGCCCGCCGAAGGCACCCGCGGCCAGGCTGGTCTTGCGATTGGGCGAAGCCGGCGCGCTCGGTGGCGTCGCAGGACTCGAGACACTCACCGTCGGATCCGGGCTCGAGCGCAGGGTGTCAAGCACCGCGAGTTGTTGCTGGAGCCCAGCGCGGTTGCCGGACGACACTTTGCGCATGCTCGCTTCCAGCGAGGGGATCAACTTCGCGAGCTGCGCATGCATGGCATTGGTGCGGAACTGAACCGTCTGCCGCGCGAAAGCGTTGGCCAACGTGGTGGCACGTGCCGCGGATGAGGCGGTCGCCTGCACCGCGATGATCTGGCTTTGCGTGACGGGCGAGGCCGAGACATTGCTGACTAGCGCATTCGGGTTGCCGCCAAGCTGGCTCGCCACCCGCCCGGACACGTCCGGCGAGGTCACGAGCTGGGCCACCGTCAGCACGTCGGCCGTCGGGTCGGCGGTGTCGCGGACCAGCGGAAGCCCGATCAGGTTGGGGTCGTCTTCCGCCACCGGGGTCACCAGCAGGTTTGACTGCGCCGTGTAGGTCTTGGGCGCGACCGAGGTGTACGCGAACGCGGCGACGAGACCCGCTGCAACGAACGCGACGAGGACGAGCCAATGCGAGCGGAGCAGATCCAGGTATCGCGATAACTCCGCTCGTCGCTGGCGGGGAGCCAGCCACGACTCGTTGGACTTAAGTTGGGTGTTTTCTGAGTCGTTCATCTGCGCTCCTAGCGTGGTTTCAGAGAAGAGAGTTTGTTTGCGCGGCGCGAGAGCCAGGCTTCGCCAAGCCCTCGCCACATGCCGGCCCCAAAGGCAAGGTGCATTGCTGCAAATGCCGCTGGGAGCCGCGTCACGTCACGAACCGGCGCTCCCGGCGTGGCTCGGAGAGTCTCGAAGGCGACGGCGCTGGCATAGGCGCCGAGCGCCACGCGCGCGGGGATGTGCAGCACCCGCGAGCGGCACAACGCCGCCGGGATCGCGGCGACCAGCGCCGGCGCCAGGACATGCGACCGGCGGCGCGCCACCTGGTGGCGCGCCAGGGTGCGCGCGCGGTAGCGTCCGTAGTCGTGGTACTGGCGCACGAACGCCGGCAGCGTCCGGCGCGGCACATACTCGGCCGCCATGCTCGCCAGCGAAACGATCCGCTCGCCCCCGGCCAGGAAGCGGGCCGCGAGCTCGGAGTCCTGATTGCGAAGCCAGTTCGGCTGCCAGCCACCGTGGCGCTCGAGTGCGGCGCGACGCCACACCCCGGCAAACACGCCCGTGTCGAGGTCGCATTCGCGCTGGCCGAGCTTTCCGGGCGCGACCAAACGCCGGGAGGGCCCCTGGCCGAGCGGCGAGCACAGGGCCAGGGCCACGGCGCCGGAAAAGCCGCCATCGGCCCGTGGCATAGCGGGGCCGGCGACCCAGGCGACGTCGCCGCGCGCAAGGCGGGCAACCCCGTCGGCCAGATAGGTCTGCGGGTAAAAACAGTGGGCATCCATGCGCGCGACGTAGTGGCCCCGGGCGTGGCCGAGCGCGGCATTCAGACCATCGGGCGTCCGGCCGCCCGGGTTTTCCACGATGCGCACCCGCGGGTCTTGACCGGCGAAACGTTCGAGCACGGCGCGCGAGTCGTCGCTGGAGGCGCCCTCGGCGAAAATGAACTCGAGCTCGCCGTCGAATCGCTGGGCGAGCATTGTCGGCACGGTGCGCTCGAGTACGGGCCCCTCGTTGAGAACGGGGATGAGCACGCTCACGGCCGCCGCCGGCGTCGCGCGACGTGAGCGGTCGCCGTGCGACTCGTCGTCTACACCGACTACCTCTACCGCGACCGCGACGGGACCGTCTTCGCCGAACGGGCCTTCGTACGCTTCCTCGGCGCCCTGGCGCGTCAGCTCGGCGGGCTGCGACTCCTGGGCCGCCTCGACACGGGTCCCGGACCCGCCCACTACGAGCTCGACGGGGCGATCGAGTTTCAGGCCCTGCCTCACTACGCGCGACTGACTCAGATCGGACCCGTTCTTCGCTCCGTTCCGGGCACGCTGGCGCGGATGTGGCGGGCGCTCGACGATGCCGACGTCGTCTTCTCGCTCGGGCCCTACCCGCACGCGATCGCGCTCGCATTGATCGCGCTCCTCCGCCGCCGCCGTTTGGTTCTGGGGGTACGGCAGGACTTCCCGGCTTACATCCGTCACCGCCACCCCCAGAACCGATTGCTGCACCTCGCCGCCTGGGCGCTGGAGTGCTGTTGGCGGCTGCTCGCGCTGCGCAACCCGGTGGTCGCCGTCGGCCCCGATCTCGCCGCCCGCTACCGTCGCGCGCCGGCCGTGCTCACTGCCGCGGTCTCGCTGATCTCCGCCCAGGATGTTGAGGCCGGCAGGCGTGCTTCGGTCCGCTCCTACAACGACGACGTCCTCACCCTGCTGACGGTCGGACGACTCGACGCCGAAAAGAATCCCTTGCTGCTCGCGGAGGTGATTGCGCTGTTGCGCGAGCGCGACCCCCGCTGGCGTCTGGTCGTCTGCGGAGAGGGAGACATGGCCGGCCTGCTCCGCGAGCGCCTGAGTGAGCTCGGGCTCACCGATGCGTGCGACCTGCGCGGCTACGTCCCCCTCGACGGCGGCCTGCTCGACGCCTACCGGGGCAGTCATGCCTTCTTGCACGTCTCGCGAACCGAAGGTCTGCCTCAGGTCCTGATCGAGGCCTACGCCAGTGGCTTGCCGTCCGTCGCCACCGCCGTCGGAGGCGTGCGGGCGCTGGGCGATGCCTCCCTGCTCGTACCGCCCGACGACGCGGGCGCGGCCGCCACCGCTGTGCGGCGGCTCAGCGACGACGCGGCCCTGCGAGAACGCCTGGTCGCCGCCGGTCTGCACCGTGCCACGGGGCTGACCGAGGAGGGTCAGGCGGCCGCCGTCGCCCGCTTTCTCGCTGCTTGAGTGAAACGGTCTTTCGGCGCTTGAGCCGCCCGCTTTCTCGCTGCTTGAGTCAAGCGGTCTCACTCGGGCGGTCACGCGACGCATGCGCTCATAGACCTCAGGGCTGACCCTCCGCGCAGCCTGTTTGACACGCCACTGTGCCCTGAGCCGACCCGTAGCGACGCGGTCGCCGCACGCGTATGCGGCTGCCCGTGAAGCGGGTGAGTTGGCCCACATCATGTATCGGCCGAGCACGGTCAGGCGACCGAAGCGACGCACGCGCGTGGTCGGCTCAGCGCTCAAAAGCAGCTCATAGCCGGCGGCGGTGAGCTGCTCGAGCAGCGCTCTGCTCAGCTTGCCGCCCGGCACGGCGGCAAGCCGGGGAGGCGCACCAAGCAGCTCGGTCAGAAGTTCGCGGCTGCGGCGCCACTCGTAGGCCAGCGTCGCCGGCGCCACCAGCCGCTCGATGGACCCGGGGTGGGTATGGGAATGGCTGCCCACCTCGTGACCGCGGGCGGCCAGCTCACGAACCTGCTCGGACGAAAGAAAGCCCGGCGTGTCGAGCATCGCCGTCACCACGAAAAAGTGGCCCCTGAAACCTCGACGTTCGAGCGCGTCCGCCACGTCCATCGAGCTTGCGCCGCCATCGTCAAATGTGACCGCGACCTGCGGATGGTGCTCGAGTAGGCCCAGCGCCCTTCCGCTCGCGGCCAAGGCATCCAGATGGCGCTCGAACAATGCGGGCGCGAGCTTGTAACGCGCGCTCGTCGGTCCTGCGAAACCCGTCTCCTCGCGTTGCGTGGGTGAGACCACGTCGTGGTAGCAGAGGATCCGCGTCATGGCGCCACCAGGCTGTGCGCTCGTGAGGCAAGGGCCCCCGCGGCCTGCGCGATCGTGAGCGGGTCGTTGGTTCCGGCGCGCCGCTGCGCGAGCGCGATCACCGGCTCGCGCGGATCAAGTGCGTGCGCGCGGGCGAGCGCAGTGCGCTCCAGCCCGGGTTGTCCCTTCGCTCCCGCGGCCAACCCGTACTCGAGCCAAAGCATCCAGTCGCCGGGATCGCGCGCAACCCCTTGGCGCACGAGTGCAAGCCCTCGGGTCGCGTCTTTGTCGCGGAGCTCGATGCCCGCCTGCAGGGCGATCGGCGCGGTACTGAGTGGCTCGAGTCGCGAGGCGAGTGACAGATCGTTCAGGGCCGCGGCAGGATCCGTGGCGACGAGGTGCTGTCCCTGCGTCAGCGCGCGCTCGCCCAGGTAGGCCGGTACGAGAGCGGCCAAGGCCAGTGCGGCAAGCGTGACGCCGATCGCCGTCGCGCCTGCGCGGGTGATGACGCGTCGGCGCGAGCGCCCGGCCTTCTCGGGCACGGCCGAACCCCGCGCATACGCCGGCTGCAATTCGCGCAACCGTGGGCTCACGCGTCCCGGCTCGAGTGCGACCGCGGCGCCAAGGAAGGCGAATGCCGCGCCGCTCAGCGCGGGGAGCTCCCAGAACCAGTCGATCGAGCCGTGTACGAGCCACACGATCAGCGGCACGAGCGCGGCGACAAGTGCAAGCCGCAGCCGCCGGTCGCTTCCGCGGCCGGCTCGCACGCACGCGGCGAGCGCAAAGGCCAGAAATGCCACGAACAGCACGAGTCCGACCAGGCCCGTGTGTGCCAGCAGGCGCAGCTCCAGGCTATGGGTCCACAGCGGCTCTTCGCCCGTGTGTCGTGCAGCCAGGTAGGCCTGGGCGAAGTTGTCCTGGCCGAGCCCTCCCAGCGGGTGTGCAAGGAAGCTGTGGAAAGCGACCCGCCAGATGTCGTAGCGCCCGCTGCCCAGCTGCGCAAAGTGGGAGACGCCTGACCTCACGGGGGCGTCGGTGGTGAACTGATGCCATCCCTGGGCCAGCTTGCCGGTCGAAACGAGCACGATCGAGGCGACCGCCGTAACGCCCACGACGAGCGCAGCGCTGACCCGCGAGATCCACTTCGCGACCCCTCTGCCTCGTCGCGAGAGCACGAAGCGCTGTTGCCCGCGGGCGACAAGCCAGGCCACGCAACCGCTCAAAAGCGCGGCGACGAGCGCTGCGCGGGCGGTCGCCATGTCGGCGGCCGCGACCGTCTGGTGGCCGGCTCCCGTCGTTCCGTCAGCCACCGCCCAACTGTGCGCCACCCACGGCAGCGTGGCCAATGCCGCTCCGGCGGGGATCAGGGCCCATGCCGCCGTGCGCCCGCGGCGCGGGATGATCGCGAGCACGATCACGATGATCACGGGCAGCGTGTACAGCCAGCCACGGCTCTGGGCCAGCAACGAGAGGCTGATGCAGGCGGCGGCTCCGCCCGCGAGCGCGGCGCGCACAGCAGGGCGGTGGCCGCGCGAGCACGATGCCAGAATGGAGCCGACGGCGCCGATCGTGCCGAGCGCGGCGGTGCCGTTGTGATAGCCGAGGCCGGCGGCGAGCTGGCCCGTGATGAGCAGTTGCGGCGCCGGCCCCGTAGCGAGCTCGACCAGAACCACGACCGCGAGGGCGCCGATGGCGAGCAGGTAGGCGAGCAAGCTGAGCTCAAGCCTGCGGCGTGTGAATTCAAGGCCGGCGAAGAGCCAGAACACGATCAGGTACAGCAGCACGCGGTCGGCGCCGATCAAGGCCGCGCCCTTGTCGGCCGCCCACAAAATCGAGGCATACGACCATGCGGCGTAGAGCGCCAGGGAAATCACAGCGAGCCGTCCCCAGCGACCCAGGCAAAGCGTCCACCCGAAAACCAAGCGCGACCAGCCGCACAGCACCATGAGGGCAATCGCGCCTCCCAACCACGCGGCGGTGTTGTAGCCGCCGTTGTCCGCCGAGGCGGCGATGAGCAGCGCGATCGTCGCTCCCGCGCAGATCGTCAGGCGGGCGGTTTCGGTCCGTGCCGCCAAGCCGCTACGCGAGAGCGCGGCGAGCAGCTTCTGCGCGCGGGCGGGGACGGGCGATCTGGCGGCGATACTCGTCATTCGCCTTGACACGAGAGGACGGTCTTGATCGTCATCAGCGCGATCTTGAGATCGAGCCAGAACGACCAGTTCTGGACGTAGAAGTTGTCGTACTCGGCGCGCTCGACGATCGAGGTCTGACCCCGGAGCCCGCTTACCTGTGCAAGGCCGGTGATCCCCGACTTGACGCGGTGGCGGCGGTTGTAGCGGCGCAACTCGACCGCGAATCGACGCACATACTCGGGCCGCTCGGGTCGTGGTCCGATCAGGCTCATCTCGCCCCGGAGCACGTTGATCAGCTGCGGGAGCTCGTCCAGGGAAGTCCGCCGCAGCCACCTCCCCACTCGAGTGCGCCGGTCGACGTCCTCGACGCCGCCCGGCGCGCATCCCTCGGCGGGGACAAACGTCGTCGGGGTCGTACCCTCGCGCATGCTACGGAACTTGAACATCTCGAACTCGCGTCCATCCCGACCGACGCGACCCTGGCGGAAGAAGACGGGGCCCGACGAGGTGGCCTTGACCGATGCCGCAATCACCAAGAAAACGGGCGCGAGCGCAGCGAGCAACAGCGCGGACACGATCCGGTCGAGAGCATGCTTGATCGCGAAGCGGACGTCGCGCGGCCCAACCGGGCAGTACTCGACCAGCGGTAGCGAGCCCACCGGACGCACCTGCATCCGCCAGCCTGCGGCCTCGAACAGGCGCGGAATGACGAGTGCCGTCACTCCCAGCTGCTCGCACTGCTCCACGAGCGGCATCAACCGGTCGTCCCCATCCGCGGTGAAGGCGAATGCCACGCACTCGGCGCCGGTCTGAGCGAGTGCCTGCGCAAGGCTCTCCGGGGTCCCCAGCAGCGGCAGCGACTCCACTGTCGCCGAGCCGTTCTCAGGACGGACGGCGTTTAAGAACGCGGGCTTTTCTTCCTTGGACCGTGCACGCCGCAACCCCGTCAACTCGATCCGTGCGGTGGACCCGTAGTCGAGAAACCCGACTGGGCGCAGTCCCAATTGAGGCGCTTCGGTCAAGCCGAGCGCGAGCTGCGCTCCCACCTTGCCGGCACCCACTATGAGAACCTCGCGCGTGGCGAGTCCGGTGCTCCCGGACACGTAGCGAAGGACGAACCGTCCGAACAGCAGCAGCGTCAGCGAGCAGATCGCGAGCCGGAGACCGATCTGCACATCGACGGTATCGCTCACCACGTCGCGGGCTCCGATCAGCGCCAGTGCGGGGATCGCGACGGCGGCCACAACCTTGCGAACCTCCTCGATCGCGGAACCGTCGTCCCAGCTCGCCACGGGCCGCGTGAGCAGCGACAGTACGGCCACCGGGTAGGCAACTATGAACAGCGCGATGTCCATCGGGGCGACGGGGAACCGCCCCCGGATGGCGATCAGCAGCGAAAGCAGAATCGCTGTCAGGTCGACGACCGCGATTACCGAGCGTGTGGCGAGCGGTCGCGAACGCGTCCGCCGCCGCGTGCCGCGCGGCCAGGCCGGCAGCGCAGCATTCGCTGCCGGGCCGCTGACCGCTGCCGTATCCGCCGAGACCTCAAGCAGGCTCGGGACGTCGCCCCCGACCACCCTGAGGCCTTCTCTTCCGACGAGCCGAGGTGGCTCGTTCAATTCCGCCACGCCGTCCGGCAACTACTCTCCTCCATGCTGGCGCAGCCGCCAGCGAAGCACCAGCCCGGCCGAAAGCAGAACCGCACCGGCCGCGACGAGCAGGCCTATGTCGAGACCCGTGAACGGGAGCGCGCTCGCCGTACTTGTCTTGGTGCTCACTTCGGTCGCCTGCGATTTGCACCCGAGCTGCCCGATCTGAGTTCCCTGCCCGCCGTACGTCTGCGAGGAGGAGCTCTGGCTGCTGCCACAAGACGACGCGGCTTGGGCCACGCCGGCCAGCGCGAGTGTGCTGCCTCCGAACGCGATCACAGCCGCGATCAGAGACGTTGATATGAGTTTGCGTAGGGTCAAGACACCTCCAGTTGGTGATTCCGATGACGGGCCCCACCAGCACCCGGAATTGGGGCGGATGGCGGGACCGCAAGCTTTCGTCCGGCGCTGCCGAAGTGGCGTCGAGCCGTGGACACGGTGATGCCGAGTTCCGCGGCCGCCTCCTGCAACGTCAGGCCGGTGCGCAGCAGTTCCAGTAGCCGACGTTCCGGCGCGCTCAACTGGTCCGCCCTCGGGCGACCGGCGGCGTCAGGTCGCACATACCGCCGCACCAGCTCCGTGCCCAAGGCGCGCGGGATCACGGCCTCGCCGCTGGCGAGCGCACGCAAGATACGAGGCAGCACCGCGAGGTCGATCTCCTTGGAGACGTAGCCCCACGCGCCCGTCGTCAGGCAGAGCAGGCCAAACTCCGTGCTCGCCGGCTGGGAGCAGGCGAGAATCCGACTGCGTGGCGCCCGCGCGCGGATCTGCTGGATCGCCCCAAGCGCCCGCGCGGCCGCGGTCTGAACGTCCAGCACAACGACGTCCGGCTGGAGCGAAGCGGCCATCTGTTCGGCGACGGCCGTCACCGTGCCTTCCGCGAGGACCTCGATCCCCGGGGCGCTCGCGCCCGAGCGAAAGGCCCGCCTCGTGAACGGGTCGTCCGAGCCGACCAAGACGCCGAGGGTGCGAGCGGCCGGCCCCGCGTCTACAACGCGCCGCTTGCGCGGCGCACTGCCGCCGCCACGGACGACCGCGCGCGGCTCCCCCGAGGGACTGTCTTGCCCTCGGTCCACGCTTACCAACGCATGCTGTGATTTCCCTGCCAACACCCCGGAAGCATCTTGGCTTGGCTTCGAGCCGGCAGCAAGGGGAGGTGGAACACCCACACGGGGGGAAAATCGATCCCCCAAAGCGGGGTGCGTAGGTCACCCGCCCCGCGCGCTTCTACCTCAACGTGGCCCTGTCCTCGATCCAGCCCGCCCCCCGCGCGATGGCAGCGATATCAGGCGAAGACGTTCGGTAACTCGTGACCGTTTTGAGCGGCTGGGGTGGGTACCTCCCCCAACGCCACATGTCTTGTGTATTCTCTAGACCCGTCGGGGCTGGCTCAACGAGCATGCGTGTGTGGGGTGCACGTGGAGCAGCCCAGGGGGGGCTACAGCCCCGGGAGACATGGTGGGTAATTCAGGAAGTAACAGCACGGATGCGCAGCCGCGGCTGCGTGTACTCGTAGTCGACGATGATCCGCTGGTCCGCCGCATGATCAAGGATGCGCTGCGGCCGGCCGACATTCTCGTGGTCGGCGAGGCGCACAACGGCCGGGACGCGTTGCGGGCGGCGCGGTACTACAAGCCGGACGTCATTCTGCTCGACGTCGTGCTGCCCGGCATCGACGGGATAACCGCGCTCGAGCAGATGGTCGCCGACGACCAGATCGATGCGAAGATCGTGGTTCTCTCGGTGCGCGGCGAGCGCGACCTCGGTTATCTCGCCCTCCGCAAGGGGGCCTCTGGCTACCTGAACAAGGAGCTGGACCTGAGCGTGCTCCCACGCGTGCTGCGCGACGTCGCAGACGGTGGCGCGGCCATCTCACGGTCGCTGACCGCCGAGCTCGCGCGCCGCCTGCGCGAGCTGCCCGATGCTCCTGTCGGCATGCGACCAGTGAAGAGCGTCCTGACCTCCCGCGAATGGGAAATCGTCGATCAGCTCTGCCTGGGCCGGTCCACGTCGGAGATCGCCGCCACGCTTGTTCTCTCTGTCGAAACCGTTCGCACCCACGTGAAGAACATCATGCGCAAGCTGAAAGTCCACTCGCGCGTGGAGGCCGTTGAGGCGGCGGAGCGGCTGCGGGCCGGCGACTCCGCACCGCGGCACGCCAGCCAATCCCATGCCACAAGTGCTCAGTCCAACCTGATCCCGGCACATTGACGTAAGGGGACTCGGGTGTGCGCAAAAGATCGAGTCCGATCGGTTCGGCTGTGATGCCCACGGAACCGCAGGTAGCTGATCTTCTGCCCGGCGATCGATCGGACATGCCGACGAGCAATGATCTTCATCGCACGATCGTCGAGGAGAGTCCTCTTCCCCTCATGTTGCTCGATCGCGACGGCGCCATCGTCTACGTGTCACCGTCGATGCCGTATGACCTGGGGTGGAGCAAGGCCGAGCTCGTCGGCCACCGCCTGGTCGACTTCCTCCATCCTGAAGACGGCGAGCGCGCATCGCGCGTGATGTTCGGGGCAGCCGCTGCCCAACGGCTCGGAACCGCGTTGACGCTGCGCTGGCGACGGCGCCACAGTGGCTACGTCTCAGTCGAGGTCGCGATAAGGCAGGTTGTGGGTGCCCACGGCGAGGAGGTCGAGGGCGTGGTCATCGCCCTGCGGACAAACCCCCTGCAGTGGAGCGGACTGGGGGAGGTCCTGATGGCAAAGGAACGCCTACGGGCACTTGCCGACGGCGCGGACTCCGGGATGGCGATCGTTTCCGGAAGCGAGCACACGCTCGGCGCGGTGCTTGAGGCGAACGCGCCGCTTGGCCGCATGGCGGGCATCACTCGCGGACAACTGGCGGGGCTACCGCTGACCTCATTGATCGCAGAGGACGAGGTAGGGCGAGTGCGCGCCGCTCTGCAGGCGGTGGCTGCCAACGGCGGCACCAGCAGCCTCGAAGCGACCGTCGTGCCGAGGATCGGACGAAGGCTTCCGGTGACGGTCACGGTCGCGGCCAGCATCCACTCCGACCAGCCCGGAAACGAGCTTGTGGTCCGTTTGCACGACACCACGGAGTATGCGGGATTGATCGGAGAGTTGAACCAGACGGTCGATCGGCTGGAGCGCTCCAACGAGGAGCTGGCCGCGCTGGGCCGCATCACCGCGCACGATCTTGCGGCTCCTCTGTATGCGGTCTCCGGACTGGTCGACCTACTGCCCCACGACGATGCCAGCCCGGACACCCGAATGACCTTCGACGCGATCCGGTCGGCGATCGACCGCATGCAGGGCATGGTCGCGGGCGTGAGCGGTTACGTGCAGGCCCGGTCGGCCGAGCCTCAGCGAGCGCTTGTCGACCTGGGCGAACTGGCCGCCCGCGTGCGCGAGACGCTTCTGGGCGATATCGAGGAGCGTGGGGCGGAGGTGGACATCGACGAACTGCCCAAGGTCTTTGGCGACGAGTATCAGTTGGAGCGGGTCTTCCAGAACCTGATTTCCAACGCGCTGAAGTTTTCGGGCGAGGGCCCGCCTGAGATCAAGGTTTACGCGAACCGGGATCCAGAAGCGTGGCGGATCTCCGTCGCGGACCACGGTCTCGGCGTGCCTGAGACCGACCGGAATCGCATCTTCGAGCTGTTCGCGCGCGGCAAGGTGGAGTCCGGTAGCGGCATCGGCTTGGCCACCTGCAGGCGGATCGTGGAACTCCACGGCGGAAACGTGTGGGAGGAGCCCAACGAGCCTGCCGGAGCGATCTTCAGCTTCACGCTCCCGGATGAACCGACGGTCGCGGGGGGATAGAGGACTCCCCCACACGCGCCGCCCCCGCCCGGCGGCCAACTCGACTGCTAAGGATTGACGGCGGGCGATGTGAAGGCCGACTGCAGGGCCCGCCGTACCTGCTCGATCGTGACCACGCCGCGCAGCACGCCGTCGCTGTCCACGGCCATCAACGCGCCGAGCTTGGCCAGCGGCTCAGAGGAGAGAAGCTCTGCCAGCGGTCGGTCGAGGTTGACGCGCCACCTGGCGGCCTCGTCGGAGTCGAGCACGGCGCCCACGGTGAGCCACCCCTCTCCGCCGTCGCGCGCGTTCTCGACCGCCTCACGGCGGGCGATGCCAAGGAAGCGACCATCGTCGTCGACCACGGGGAACCAGTCCCATCCGTAACGGAGAAAGTAGGCGTCTATCGCCTCGCCCACCGCGGTCCCTGCGGGGACAGACACAGGCTGTGTGTCCATGATGTCGGACACGCGCACCCCCTCGATCCGCTCGTTCAGAGTCGTCTGCACGAGCGCGCCGCGGGCCGATGATCCGAGCAGGAAAGCGATCGCGATCAGCCAGATTCCCGAAAACGGCGACCGCAGGACGAGCATGATCCACAGGCCGATGCCCGCCAACAGGACGGCGAAGGCGCGTCCGATCAGCGCCGCGGTGCGAGTCCCTGTGGCCTTGCTTCCCGAGACCCGCCACACGACAGCGCGCGCTATCCGTCCCCCGTCGAGCGGAAAGGCCGGGACGAGGTTGAACGCGAGAATCAGCACGTTCATCAAGACCAGCCAGCTGAGCGAGAGCAGCACCGGGGTCGTTTTCACCGCTGTCTTCAGGGTTATCGCGTCCCACAATTGGTGGGGACCCACGATCGTCATGGTGATCGCCAGGCATAACAGCAGGAACGCGAAAGTTGCCGCTGGGCCTGCCGCTGCGATCTTGAAGTCCTCCCCGGGCGAGATCGCGTCGCGGCTCATATGGGTCAGCCCGCCGAACAGAAAAAGGTCGATCCGCCGCGTCTCGATGCCCTGCCTTCTGGCCACGATTGCGTGACCCAGCTCGTGCAGGATCAGCGAGCAGAAGAACAGCAGCACGGTGATGACTGTCGTGAGGTACGCGATGCTGTCGGAGGAGTGCAGGGTCGCGCGGAACGGCGCCGAGAGCCAGAAGATCATGAGGAACAGGACCAGGAACCAGGTCACGTCCACGCCGATCCTGATCCCGAAGAGATCGACTAGCTTGATTGAGCCTGACCTTCGCAACATGATGCAATGGTCTCATAGCAACAAGGAGCAACGATGACCGCAAACCTAGAACCGCTGCGCGCACGGCTTGAAGAGCTGTCGGATCTCGACAGCGCCGGCTCGCTGCTCGAGTGGGACCACCAGACGATGATGCCCGTATCGGGCGGTGCCGCCCGCGCCCACTCGCTGGCGACACTGAGGCAAGTTCGCCACGAAAGGTTCATATCCGCGGACACCGGGCGGCTGCTCGAAGGTGCCGCCGCCGAACTCGACGGTGCGGACCCCGACTCGGACGAGGCGTCGATGGTGCGCGTCGTCTCGCGGCGATGGGAGAAGGCGCGCCGAGTTCCCGCGCAGCTCGCCGCCGAGATGACCCACGCCGGCGCCGAAGGCCATGACGCCTGGGTGCAAGCGCGCGCCCGCTCTGACTACGCGGCCTTTGCCCCCTACCTTCAGCGCAACATCGACCTTGCTCGGCGCTACGTGGAGTGCTTTGACTGGTTCGACTGTGCATATGACGCGCTACTTGACGACTACGACCCGGGAATGCGTACCGCCGTGGCGGCGCGTCTGCTCAACGAGCTTCGCGGCGAGCTTCTGCCATTGATCCACACCCTCGTGGAGCACTCAGACCGCGTCGACCCTTCGTGTCTGCACGGCGATTTTCCGGTCGCGCGCCAGCGCCGGCTCGTCGAGGACGTGCTCGCGATGATGAGCTTCGATCGGCGTGCCTGGCGCATGGACGACACGGTGCATCCGTTCGAGATCTCGATCGGCGCGGGCGACACGCGCATCACCACCCGCTGGGACGAGAGCTTTCTACCCATGGGCCTGTACGGCGCGATGCACGAGTGCGGCCACGGCCTTTACGAGGCGGGCATTCCGGACGCGCTCAAGCGGACCACCCTGGGCAACGGTGAGTCGCTCTCGCTGCACGAGTCGCAGAGCCGCATGTGGGAGAACATGGTCGGACGCTCGCGGGAGTTCTGCGGTGTGCTGGCGCCACGCGTCGGAGAGCTGTTCGGGCTAAAGGTGGACGCGGACACCCTGTACCGCGCGGTCAACCGCGTGGCGCCGTCGCTGATCAGGGTGGAAGCCGACGAGGCCACCTATGGCCTGCACATCGTCATGCGCTTCGAGCTCGAGCAGGACCTGATCGAGGGCCGCCTTGCCGTCGCGGACCTCCCGGAAGCCTGGAACGCACGCTTCAAGGAGTACCTCACGATCGACGTTCCTGACGACGCCCACGGAGTACTTCAGGACGTCCACTGGGCCAGCGGGACGATCGGCTACTTCCCGACCTACGCGCTGGGCAACTTGATCGCCGGCCACCTGTGGGAGCGCGCCCATGACGAGATGCCAGACCTCGAAGAGCACATCGCCGCGGGCGAGCTGATGCCGCTGCGTGAATGGCTCCGCGATCGCATCCACCGCCACGGGGGCAAGTTCACCAGTGCGGAGGTGATGGAGCGCGTCGTGGGCGGGCCTGTCTTGGTAACGCCGTTCGTCGACTACCTCAAGCGCAAACTGTCGGGCGTCTACGGGATCGAGCTCTAGATCGTCAGCTCGCGCCCGAGATCGCGATGCGCTAGAGCGACTCGAGCGCCTCGTTGAAGGTCGCGCTCGGCCGCATGGCCTCCCGCGTCCGCGCAGGCTCAGGACGGTAGTAGCCGCCCAGCTCCACCGGGCTTCCCTGAACCCCCAACAGCTCCTGCACGATCTGATCCTCGGCCGAGGCGAGCCGCTGCGCAAGCGGCTGAAAACGAGCGGCCAGCTCGTCGTCCTGGTCCTGGGCGCCGAGCTCCTGCGCCCAGTGCAGCGCAAGGTAGAAGTGGCTGCCGCGGTTGTCGAGCTCCCCGGCTTTGCGTGAGGGCGAGCGGTCCTCCTCCAGCAATCGCCCCGTGGCGCGATCGAGCGTGGCCGCCAGCAACTGAGCGCGAGCGTTGTCATCGTGTTTGGCGAGTAGCTCCAGCGACGGCACCAGGGCCAGAAACTCGCCCAGCGAATCCCAGCGCAGGTGGTTTTCCTTCAGAAGCTGCTGCACGTGCCGCGGTGCTGAGCCTCCAGCGCCCGTCTCGAACAGGCCGCCGCCGGCCATCAGCGGCACGATCGACTGCATCTTTGCGCTCGTGCCAAGCTCGAGGATCGGGAACAGATCGGTCATATAGTCCCGCAGCACGTTCCCGGTCACCGAGATCGTGTCCTGGCCGCTGCGGGCGCGCTCGAGCGTGAAGCGCGCGGCATCCGCCACGTTCATGATCTCGATCCGCAGACCGTCGGTGTCGAGTTGCTCGAGCGCAGGGCGGACCTTGTAAAGCAGTTCGCGGTCGTGGGCCCTGCTGTCATCCAGCCAGAACACGGCCGGCATTGCCGTCTCGCGCGCGCGGGAGACCGCAAGCTTGACCCAGTCGGCGACGGCCGGATCCTTGGTCTGGCACATGCGCCAGATGTCGCCAGGCGCGACCTGATGCTCGATCAGTGTGTTCCCGGCGTCATCTGCGACGCGCATCACGCCGGGGGTATCCACCTCGAAGGTCTTGTCGTGGGAGCCGTACTCCTCCGCTGCCTGCGCCATCAGCCCGACGTTGGGCGTCGTGCCCATCGAGGTCGGATCAAAGGCGCCGTGCTCGCGACAGTGGTCCACCGCGGCGGCGTACAACGGCGCGTAGGAGTGATCGGGGATGACGAACTTCGTGTCCTGTGGCTCTCCCTGAGCGTTCCACATTTGCCCCGAGGAGCGGATCGCCGCCGGCATCGACGCGTCGATGATCACATCGCTGGGGACGTGCAGGTTCGTGATCCCCCGGTCCGAGTCGACCATCGCGAGCGCGGGCCCCGCTTGGTAGGCGCGTTCGATCGCGCGTTCGATCGCCCGACGTCGGTTGTCCGGAAGCTTTTCCAGAGCCTTCAGCAGCGCCGCGACGCCGTCGTTGGGGTTGACGCCCGCCTCGCGGAGCGCATCCGCATGCTCGGCGAAGGCCTGTCGGAAATAGGCACGGACGGCATGGCCGAAGATGATCGGGTCTGAGACGCGCATCATGGTCGCCTTCAAATGGACTGAGAAGAGGACGTCGGTGCGCTTGGCGTCTTCGAGCTGCTCCGCGAAGAAGCGCTCGAGCGCCTCCCGGCGCATCACCGCCCCGTCCACCACTTCGCCTGCCTGGCCGTCGATTTCTTTTAACAGCTGGACCTCGCCGTCAGAGGACTCGTGCTCAATGCGCAGCTGACAGGCGCGCTCGAGCGTCACGGATCGCTCGCTCGAGCGGAAGTCTCCATCACTCATGGTGGCCACATGCGAGCGCGACTCGCGTGACCAGGCTCCCATGGAGTGGGGGTGGCGGCGGGCATACTCCTTGACCGACGCAGGCGCGCGCCGGTCGGAGTTGCCCTGCCGCAGGACCGGGTTCACGGCTGACCCCTTGACCCGGTCGTACCGCGAGCGAACCTCGCGCGGGTCGTGGTCCGAGGGCTCGTCGGGGTAGTCGGGGAGATCGTAGCCCTGGTCCTGAAGCTCTGACACGGCCGCTTTGAGCTGCGGGACCGAGGCGCTGATGTTGGGCAGCTTGATGATGTTGGCCTCAGGCTTCGTAGCGAGCTCGCCCAGTTCGGCGAGCGCGTCGGCGACCCGCTGGTCCTCGCCGAGCCGGTCGGCGAACTGAGCCAGGATCCGTCCCGCGAGCGAGATGTCGCGCAGCTCGATCTCGATCCCGGCGCAGGCGGCAAACGCCCGCAGTATGGGTAGCAACGACTGGGTCGCCAGCGCGGGCGCCTCGTCGGTGTGGGTGTAGACGATCTTCATCTAGGGCACTCCCTACCCGACCCTATACAGTCGAAATAGCAACCATTTCAAACAGGAGATGACCTTGAACGACTCCCCCGTGCGAGTGGCCGTCACCGGTGCGGCCGGACAGATCGGCTACGCGATTCTCTTCCGCCTCGCCTCCGGCGAGCTGCTGGGGCCCCAGACGCCGGTTACGCTTTCGCTGCTCGAGATTCCCGACGCGGTCAGTGCGGCCGAGGGGACCGCGATGGAGCTTGACGACTGCGCGTTCCCGCTGCTACGGGGCGTGGACATCTTCGATCAGTCAGAGCGCGCATTCGACGGCGCCAACATCGCCTTCTTGATCGGGGCCCGTCCGCGCACCAAGGGGATGGAGCGCTCGGACCTCCTCGAGGCCAACGGGGGCATCTTCAAGCCGCAGGGCCAGGCCCTGAACGAGCACGCGGCCCCGGACATCAAGGTTCTTGTGGTCGGCAATCCAGCCAATACCAATTGCCTGATCGCCCAGGCAAACGCGCCCGACATCCCCCGCGAGCGGTTCACATCGATGATGCGCCTCGACCACAATCGAGCCGTTGCCCAGCTGGCTGCCAAGGCCGGTGCCGCCGTGGCCGATGTCACCAACCTGACCGTGTGGGGAAATCACTCGACCACGCAGTTTCCGGACATCCTTCACGCCAAGGTCTCCGGGCGGCCCGCCACGGAAATCGTGGATGACCAAACCTGGTACGAGCAGGAGTACATCCCCACCGTCCAGAAGCGAGGCGCCGCCGTGATCGACGCCCGTGGCGCCTCGAGCGCGGCGTCGGCCGCGAACGCTGCAATCGCCCACATGCGCGACTGGGTGAGTGGCACCCGCGACGGTGACTGGGTCTCGATGGGGATTCCCTCGGACGGCTCCTATGGGGTGCCGGACGGCCTGATCTCGGGCTTTCCCTGCACCTGCTCGAACGGCTCGTGCGAGATCGTTCAGGGGATCGACATCGATGATTTCGCCCGCCAACGCATCGACGCGACATGCGATGAGCTCAAACAGGAGCGCCAGGCGGTCGAGCAGCTGGGCCTGCTGTAGGGGCCCCGAACTTTGCTCGCTGAGTTGCGCTCAGCGAAACAGAATCAGCAAAGTTCGCTCAAGCGCCTAGCGACAGAGGTTGATCTGCGGCGCCGCGGGCGCGCTGCCCGGGTAATAGTTGTTGAAGTCGATGGTGAACCCGGCCAGGCCGGAGCCCGAGGAGACCGCGATCCGCCCGGAGCTGATCAGCCCGTTGCCCGAGATCACGTCGCTCTCTGACGTGGGTTGGCCGGTCTCCCACCAGTGGTAAACGGAGCGAAGCGGGGAGCTTCCGTTCTCATAGCGACCGTCGATCGAATACGCCTGCCCGCCGGCTGGGTACGGCACAGAACCGCTCACGCGCGTGTAGCAGCTGTGATGGCTCGCGGTGCCCAGTGCCGAGAACACCCCCTGGCCGTTTGCCACCAGCTCGACGGGTACCTCGTGGCCGTTGGGGTTCGACAGCGGCGTCAGGTCGTCGCGCCACCAGACCACCTGATCCGAATGCATCGCGACGGTGCCATGCTCGGCAGCCCACACGAAGCCCGGGTGAAGGGCCCCGTATCCGTAGTAGTAGGAGACGTTGGGGGTCTTGCCCCGCGCCGAGTTCAACTGGAAGAAGCCGTGCTGGACGTAGTTGAAGGCGGGTTGACGCGAAAACGCCGCAAGCGCATTTCGAGCCAGGCTGACCCCCTGTCGGTTGCCCTGGAGGTTGTCCGGCGAGGACGCGAAGGCGCTCGTGGCCAGGGCGAACCCGCCGCCCGCGCATGCGAGCGCGCACGCCGCTGCCAAGGCGAGCTTCTTGATCGGCGAAACCCCGGGGCCCATCATCCACCACACAGGTTAACCGCCGGGGGGCGCGGTGTGCGCCGCGGATAGCTGTTGCCGAAGCTGAAGGCCAAGGCTTGCGAGCCGCTGTGGTGGGTGATGGCGACCCTGGCTGAGAGGACCAGCTTCGTCGCACGCCTGATCGTGTCGGTCTCGTTCGCCGTCAGATGCTGCTCCCAGCGATAGGCGTAGGGGAGCGCAACCGTCTTGGAGTGGCGCTGTGGCTTGCCCATTCGGCCTCCGATCGAGTACCCCAGCCCGCCGTAGCGGTAGGGCAGCGTGCTCATTCTCGGCAGCTTGGTGAAGCAGGAGTGGTGGGCGGGCGTGCCGAAGGCGGTGTACCGGCCGTCCTTGTTCACGACGATCATGACCGGGGACCGATGCCCGCTCACCGGCGTGAGCGTGTCCTGCCACCACAGCACGTGGTCACGGTGGATCCGGATGGTCGCCTTCTCCGTCGTCCACATGAAGCCGGCCCGGTGAGTCTTGCCAAACCGATACGCGAACCGGTGCGTCTTTGACTCGTACTTGATCTGGAAGAAGTGCTGCTCTGACTGGTCGAAGGCGGGGATGCGCCCGAAGGCCCTCATCACCTCGTGTGCCAGCTTGACGCCCTTCGGATTCCCCGTTGTCGGCGAGGGGGCAAACGTGCCGCCGAGGGCGGTGGCAGGCGCGCACAGCGCCGCGAGCGCGACGGCCACCGACCCCAGCCGCCGCATCGGGGTCAGGCGTCTCACGCGTGCGTTGACTGCCGGGCGGCATTGACACACCGCCACCCGGCAGTAACCGTGCGGGCCGAGTAACCGTTGGCGCGGATGCGCGCCGCCGATCATCGTCCTTCCTGGGATGCGTCGACACGTGTGCCCGCCACGCAGCGGGGTCTACCACAGTCTTTCGGCAGCCGCAACCGGGACCGGTCGCGGCAGCGATCAGCGTGGACTACGCCGGGTGCCAGCCCTTCCCGTCGCGTCTGACCTGTCCCTGCTGGGCGAGCGGGGGCAGCACGCGGTATAGGTAATTGGGAGCGATCTTCATCTCCTTTGCGAGCTCCGGGATGGTGATCCCGGGGCGCGCGCGAACGAGCTCGAGCGCCTGGTTTGCCCGGGTGCCACGGCGGCCTCGCCGCCGTCCAGTGGTACGTCGGGTCGTTCTGCGTGTGGTGCTCCGGCGGGAGCCCCGTGGCCGGCCCGGTCCGCGCCCGACGAGCGCCGACCTCGCCGCCTCCAGCCGAGAGACCTCCTGCTTCAGTTGCTGCAGCCGCTCATCGATGTCCTTGACGGTCACGTCAATGAATTCCGCCACGTTGTTCTCCTGTAGTCGAGAGTAATACAGCTTCCCAACCATACAGGTAGTCAATTAAAAACTTGCGAAAACTGTGGCGGCGTAAGTCAGCCGCGCTCCAACAGGGCCTTCAATCGAATGAGTGAATTGTGAGCCTCACGCTCGGAAGCGGCCCCGACGATCATTCTCGATGCAAAGTTTCCCAGTCGCCCGCCGGGAGGCGTGAACTCATTTGTGTACTCGAACTCGGTCGCGCCGTCTCCGTTATCTGTCAGGACATAACGGATGCGAGCACCCGAGTGCGCGGGACCTCGACCCTTCCATTCGGCCAGCGTGGGCTCTTGTACGGAGACGAGGGTCCAGTGAACTTGAAACCGAAAGCCGCGCACGTGCATCTGCTGCTCCATGGTCGCGCCAGGTTGCAAAGGCCCATCTGGCGCGTTGCGAATCGCTCGGTGAATCGTCACCCACTCGCCCAAGCGGTTTGGGTCCATAACCGTATCCCACACTTTTTGGATCGGCGCGTCGATACTGATCTTTTCGTGGACGACGCTCACGGGAGGTGAGACCCTACCTTCACTGGGAGCGAGCCGGGGAAGAACTCAATGGGGGACTAGCGTGCCGCGAGGGACTCGGTCGCTTCCCACTCGGCCAACGCATGCTCGATTGCTGCGTCGAGTGAATGTAAGCGCACACCCAGAAGACGCGCGGCGCGGTCGTCGCGCGGCAATAGGTCTCCGTTCAGTCCAGCCATCAACGGTCCGATCAGCGCCGGGTCTTCGTCGGCGATGACGGCCGAGATCCTGCTTGCGATCGGGGTCAGCGTCAGCCTGCGGAAGCGCAATGCCGGCCGATTGAGGAGAAGACTGTCGCGGATCCTCTCGATCAGCTCCTCGTAGGTGACAGTGTCTCGGCCGCCGACATCGAGCGCTTGGCCGCAGACCGCATCGCTGGTGGCCGCCCGTACCAGCAGTTCGGTCATGTCCCGTTCGTCGACGGGAGCGGTGCGGTTGGTGCGCCAGGCCGGAAGGGCGAGGACGGGAAGCCGCTCCACCAGCCGGACCAGAAACCGAAAAGAGCGAGAGCCTGCGCCGATCACGATCGAGGCCCGCAGCGCGACCGAGCACGACGAGGCCTCCTGGAGGATCCGCTCGACCTCGAGCCGCGAACGCAGGTGGACCGAGGCCGAGCTCGCGGCGGGCGCGAGCCCGCCCAGATAGATGATCCGGCCGGTTCCAGCCTCCCTGGCAGCGCGCGCGAAGTTTTCCGCCGCCCGGCGCTCTCTCGCGGGGAAGGAACCGTCGGGTGATGTCTCCATCGAGTGGATCAGGAAGTAGGCGATGTCGATGCCGTCGAACGCCTCCTTGAGCCCCTCCCCCGAAACGAGATCTCCCCTCGTCACCGGGAACTGGACGGTCGCGTCGCTGCGGCGAGTGAAGCCGCGCACGGCGTGGCCGTCGCGCGCGAGTGCAGGCGCCAGGCGCGAGCCCACGTAACCGGTGATCCCCGTGACCAGGACGTTCATCTCGGCGCCGCTTTAACGAAACTGTGGTCGAGCTCTGTGGCCATAGGGGCGCCCGCGAGCGCAAGCGCCGTGTCGAGTTCCGAGAGCAGGATCTCCAGCACCTTGCGTGCCCCTTGCGTGCCGCCGACAGCGAGACCCCACGCCACCGGTCGTCCCACCATCACCGCGCGGGCGCCGAGCGCAAGGGCCTTGAGCACGTCGCCACCGCGACGAATGCCGCCGTCGACGAGCACGTCGAGCCGGTCTCCGACCGCCTCCACCACCTCGGGCAGCGCGTCGGCGCCCGATAGCACGGCGTCGAGCTGGCGACCCCCATGGTTTGAGACCACCACACCGCTGGCCCCATGATCGGCGGCCAACCGCGCGGCCTCGGCCGTCAGCACACCCTTGACGATCACCGGCAGCGGGCTCTCGCGCACCAGCTGCTCTACATCCGACCAGCTCAGATCGGGGTCGATCAGTCGCGCGAACTCCGGGGTCGTCATCGATCCTGCTGCGCCTGCGGCAACCGCCGCCGGGATGTCGGCTGCGTCCATACGCGGCGGCGTGCGAAGCTCACGCTCGCGGACGCCCAACACCGGCAGGTCGACGGTCACCACCAAGGCCTCATACCCGTGCTCGGTGGCGGCAGCCATCAGTTCGCGGGTCACTCCCCGGTCGGACAACACATACAGCTGGTACCACCGCGGCAGCTCCGGCACCACCTCCGCGAGCGCGGCGGGCGCCACTGTCGCAAGCGTCGACAGGCACATGACGGTGTCTGTGGCCTGCGCCGCGCGTGCGATCCCGAGCTCGCCGTCGGCGTGCGCGAGCCGCTGGAAGGCCATTGGCGCGACGATCAGCGGGTGCGCCCGCGCCTTGCCGAGCAGAGTGACACCCGCATCGCGTGTGCCGACGGGGACCAGCGGCCGTGGTCTTATCACCCACCGCCGCCACGCCGCCACGTTGTCGCGCAGCGTGAGCTCGTCGCCGGCGCCACCGTCGAGATAGGCAAGGGCCCCCGGTTCGAGCGCGGCCCGGGCCGCCAGTTCGTAGTCGGGGATCGACAGGAGCGCTTGATCGGCCACCGCTCAAAGCTACGGAAAATGCGGCCGTCGAGTAAAAACACCCGCATATTGGAGGGTTTGAACTTGTTACAAAGTTGTTGCTCCTTGCGGAAATCGTGGTTGCGCTCCTCCCGCGCGGTCCGCTTTCATGCCGTTTGCGCGACGTTGAAGAACGCGAACGAGAGAGGGGCGAGGCAGATGGCATCGGGGCGCGTACAGACCAAGAAGGCGAGCTGTGAGAGCTGCTTCTTTCACCAGAACCTGCTCTGCGCACTCTCGGGTACAGGACCGTGTGCGACCTACCGCCCGGCCCGCCCCGAGGGCCTGCGCCCTCCCCACCAGCTGCGGTTTGTCTTTGATCAGGAACGGCGCCTTCAGGTCGCATGGGCCTTCCCGTCGGCCCAGGAGCAGGTGGCGCTCCATTCCTGATTCGTTGACCCGGCCGGCTCATGAGCCGGCCGGCGGGCCGATCATGATCGGCCCGGGGCGGGCGCGCATGCGCGCCCGCCATCCCGTATATCTTTTCCATCATGTGGTGGCCTCTGATCGGCGGCTTTA
>DASRHQ010000024.1:0-64477 GCA_035650455.1 Solirubrobacteraceae bacterium | reverse complement strand
CATCCGTCCGCCTCCACCATCCGTCGCCGTAGCCGAACACAACCAGCCGCCAGGAATTCGAACCGAGATCGATCACCGCGACGCTACGGGCATCGCTGCTGCCGATACCGGCCGGACGGGTCGCGCCCAGGGTCACTGAACCGACGCGATCGCTGTCCGGAGCTGCCCGTAGGTGGGTTCGCCAACGAGCGGATGGGCAGCGCCCCGAGGACCTCGCACGACGACCGTAGGAGTCGTTGTGAAACCTTGAGCGCTCGCCGCCCGCTCGTCGGCGGCGACTTGTCGTCGCATTGGCGCCAGGCCCCTGTCGGACCTCCACTTCCCGTAGCCAAGTCCGGAGAGTTGGCGGGCGAGGCCGTCGAGGTATTGAGGCGTGACGTAGCTGGTGCCCTCACCCCCCTGCTCCTCGTAGAAGAGCTCGATGTAGGACCAGCCGCGGTTCTGGATGCCGGCGGCGTACGCTGCCGACTGCTGGCCGGCGAAGCCCGCATGTCCGAGTGGGCCGGTGCAGGTCGCGGTGCAAAGGGAGCGGTAGACGATCTTGACGCGGCCATCCCTGACCTGGTGAGAGATGAGCTGGCGCTCGGCGCCGAGCGCGAATGTCCGGCAGAACGAGCACTCGAGGTCCGCGAACTCGGTCACCGTCACCGGTGCTCGCGGCGGCCCAAGCCTGACCCCAGATTGGGGGATCCCGGCCAAGAGTCCCTCCACGGCGCCAACGTCCCTCTTTGCCTGCGGGCTGCCGGGCTTGGGTGGAGCGGCGCCGCCTCCTCGAGAGATCGCGACCCCGACGGCCACGAAAGCGACCACGATCAGGGTCAACCCGACCGTGCGGCGCAAGCGCCGATCGCGACGATCCCTTAGGGGGCGCCCGTCCTCTTGCCCGGTTGGGTCGGAGCTAGCCGGGTCTCTTGGCTTTGTCGGCGTGGCCAATGGTGCGGCGCCAGACGATAGCGATCGCGCCCCACCGACCGCTATCCTTCTGCGCACGATGATGTCGCCTGAAACGGGGCTCGCGAACAGCGACAGCGTCGCCACTTTGAGAGAGCCGGCAGGTCGGCTCCGGGTCGCCGTGATCGACCGCGACTCTGGCTTTGTGCGCGTCCTCGCGAACCGCGTCGAAGCCGCCGGCTGGGAGTTTCGGGCTCTACCTGCCCCCGTCACGCCGGAGCGGCTCGTCGAGATGCGTCTGCACGCCGTCGTCGTCGATCTGGCGCTGCTTGGACCCGACAGCTGGCAATACCTCGAGCGCCTCAGCGCGCGGCTCCCCACCTTGGTGGTGGTCATCTGCACCGGCCAGTCCTCGCTGGCACAGCGGGTGCGCGGACTCCGACTCGCTGCCGATGCATGGATCACCAAGCCGTGCCACCCCGAGGAGCTGATTGCGGTCGTGCAGGCCGCTGTGCGCCGACAGCGCCGCAGCGAACTGCCGGTGCTGGAGCAGTCAGACGAGGTTGGCGAGATCACCATCCGCGCCGACCGGCATCAGGCATATGTCGGCGAGCAGAGCCTCGAGCTAACGGCCCGCGAGTTCGAGATTCTCTATCTCCTCTACCAGGCGGAGCGGGTTCTGAGACGTGAGGAGATCTACGAGACCCTCTGGGGCTATGCGATGGCGCGCGGCGATCGGTCGGTGGACGTCTTTGTCGGCAAGCTGCGCCAGAAGCTGCGCAGCGGCTCCCCGGGGTGGAGGTATATCCACACCCACTTCGGCGTCGGCTATCGCTTCGCCGCGGAGAGGGACGGCGTCGTGGAGCGATACGGCGAAGCGGCCGATCGCGCGAGGGACCCAGCGGCCCCGCAAACGGGTTTCGTCGAGCCGCCGGGCGGCTTACCCGTGACCAGCCTGCCGGTCGCCGCTTTCGATTAGCCGACCTCCACGGCAGCGTAATCGGCGGCCGGAGAGCAGGAGCGGACTATCCTGGCCGGCAGTCGTGGCCAGCCAGAGGTCCAAGCGCAAGCGGCGCACGCGAGCTCGCCAACCACGCGTGGCGACGTCGACGCGGCGAGAGCGAAGCGCCGAACGCGAGGTCGCTGCCCAGCGGCAGCGGCACGCCGAGCATCGCACGCTGGGGGCGGTCGGAGAGCGCCCGCCGGGGCCGTTTGGCGGCATCCCGGTGTCCGAGCTGGCGATCCTCGCTGGGGGGATTGCGTTCGTGATCGGCATGATTCGGGGAGGAGGACCGGCTCTTTACGTGGGGCTGATCGTTCTTGCTCTTGGCGTCGTCGAGTTCACCGCCCGCGAGCACTTCGCGGGCTACCGGTCTCACACCACCCTGCTCGCGGCCATCCCCTCGCTGGCGGTAGTCACAGCGCTCGAGCTGACCGTGGGAACCGCAAGCAATCGTGTGGTGCTCGTCGTCGCGGCGGTGCCCGTGTTCGGGTTGCTGTTCTATTTCCTGCGCCGCCGGTTCATGAGCGCCCGCCAGGCCCGGATCGCGCGACCGCCCGCGCCCTAAGCGCACGGCCATGCCCGGCGAGAAGCTCAAGACCTACCGCCGGAAGCGTGACTTCAAGGCCACGCCCGAACCCGCCGGCGACGGGCGGGCTCAAGCGAGCAGGCGCCCGCGCTTCACCGTCCAGGAGCACCACGCCAGAAGGCTTCACTGGGACCTTCGTCTCGAGCACGACGGCGCCCTCGCGTCGTGGGCGATCCCCAACGGCATCCCCCCGGTGCCAGCCGACAACCGGCTGGCCGTACGCACCGAGGATCACCCCATGGAGTACCTCGAGTTCGCGGGTGAGATCCCGGCCGGCGAATACGGAGCCGGAACCATGATGGTCTGGGATACGGGGACCTTCGAGCAGCACAAGTGGGAGCCAAACAAGATCGAGATCACCTTCCACGGAGAGCGGCTCCAGGGCCGCTACGCGCTGTTCGCGCTTGATTCGGGCAAGAAGGTAGCGGCCGCACAGCGCGAGGGCGGCGATCAGCGCGACTGGATGATCCACCGCATGGACGCCGCGGCCGACCCCGGCCGTCAGCCAATGCCCGAGAGGATCGTTCCGATGCTCGCGCGCCCCGCGACCGACGTCCCCAAGCCAGAAAAGGAGTGGTCGTTCGAGCTCAAATGGGACGGGATCAGGGCGATCGCGTATGTACGCCCGGGCCGTCTGCGGTTGGAGAGCCGCAACCAGCGTGAGATCACCGACTCCTACCCGGAGGTGCGTGGGCTGCTGACGGATCTCGGCATGCGCGAGGCGGTGCTCGACGGTGAGATCGTGGCGTTTGACGACAGCGGCAAACCCAGCTTCGAGCGGCTTCAAAGCCGCATGCATGTCACCTCGCCGGCGGCGGTCCGGCGTTTGCAGGGCAGCATTCCGGTCGTCTACGCGATCTTCGATCTGCTCTACCTCGACGGCGAGACTCTGCTCGAGGTTCCCTACGAACGGCGACGCACTCGGCTCGAAGACCTCGGCCTCGGCGGCGCCGCCTGGCAAGTTCCCGCCGCCCACCGCGGAACGGGGACCAGCCTGCTGAAGGCGACGCGGCAGCGAGGCCTGGAAGGAGTCATCGCCAAGCGGCTGCGCTCGTGCTATGAGCCAGGCAGGCGCAGCGGAGCGTGGTTGAAGGTCAAGAATCGTCTCAGCCAGGAGTTCGTGATCGGTGGTTGGCTGCCGGGGGAGGGGAGGCGCACGGACCGCATCGGCGCGCTGCTTGTTGGCCACTTCCAGGACGGCGAGCTGACGTTCGCGGGTCGCGTGGGGACCGGCTTCACCGAACGCACGCTGGAGGAACTCGCGCAAAAGCTCGCGCCGCTTCGAAGCGCAGGCAAGCCCTTCAAGCGCGGGCTCGCGCCGCCGAAGGGAGCGGTGTTCGTGGAGCCGCGGCTGGTCGCTCAGGTTGAGTTCGCCGAGTGGACGGCCGAGGGCGTCCTGCGCGCTCCCTCCTTCAAGGGCCTGCGCGACGACCGCGACCCAGCCGAGGTCGTGCGCGAGCGGCCCGACGATTCACCCGACCCCGACGCGACGACGGCCCGCGCAACACAACCCTCAGCGAGCGACGGCCCCGAGGCACTCTTCGATCAGGTTCAGCGCCTCCCGGATGGCTCCTTGGGCGTCCGTTTGGACGGCCGCCAGCTGAAGATCTCCAACTGGGACAAAGTCCTCTTTCCGCAGACGGGCTTTACCAAGGGCGATCTGATCTCGTATCACGCGCGCGTGGCGGACACTGCACTTCCCCATCTGCGCGACCGGGCGTTGACCTTGAAGCGCTATCCCAACGGCGTCGACAGCCAGTACTTCTACGAGAAGCAGTCGCCCTCACACCGGCCGGAATGGGTACAGACCCGCAAGATCGGCGGCATCGACTACACGCTGGTGCAGGAGCGCGCGACCCTGGTGTGGCTCGGCAATCTGGCGGACGTCGAGCTTCATACATCGCTCTCTCGGGCGCAGGAGCCGGAAAGGCCGACCATGGTCATGTTCGATCTTGATCCCGGTCCCCCCGCCGACATCGTCCGCTGCTGCGAGGTCGCGCAACTGCTGGCCGACCTGTTCGAGCGCTTGGGCCTCCAAGCGTTTGCCAAGACCTCGGGCTCCAAGGGCATGCAGGTGTGCGTGCCGCTCAACACGCCTACCTCTTACAGCGTCACGAAGCCGTTCGCGCGCCGGCTCGCGGAGCTCTTGGAACAGCGGCTTCCCGACCTAGTCACTGCGCGCATGACCAAACGCCTTCGTCCAGGAAGGGTGCTGGTCGACTGGAGCCAGAACGATGAGCACAAGACCACCGTCAACGCCTACTCAGTGCGTGCGCGAGAGCGTCCCACCGTGTCCACGCCGGTCACATGGGAAGAGGTGATTCGCTGCCGCGAGGAGGGCGACCCCGAACTGCTGACGTTTACCACGGAGCAGGTACTCGGACGGATCGCCACCAATGGCGACCTGTTCGCGCCCGTGGAGAGCCTCCAACAGGAGCTTCCCGCGACCCGCTAAAAGCTGATCCTCCTAGTCCTCGCCGTCAGCCTCGCGGCGCGGGTCGTAGCCCTCTCCTTCGGTGCCGCTGCGCTCGTAGCCTCCACCGCCTTCGGCGCTGCGCTGGTAGCCGCCGCCCTCTTCCACGCCGGCGCCCTCGTAGCCCTGCTCTTCGATGGTGCCACCGCCCCCGGAGTCGCCGTCTTCGCGCTCGTCCTCGGAATGGTCGCCGGCAGATGTGTCGTTCTGCATGGGCCGACCGTAACACGCCGGGATGTGAAAGTGCCCGCGCCGGGTCGCGCATTCCTTAGCATGGGGGCTCCTGATGGACCAGATCACGCTGCGTAACCGGCTTCTGGTCGCGACCGCGATGTGGAAGGAGGCGGTCGGTGAACCGCTCCCGCGGCTCGCGCCGGGCGAGCCTGCCGACCAGCTGCAGACCTTCGAGCTGCAGGTGGTCGATCGCCTCTGGGAACTGGCCACCCCGGAGACCGCCCGCGAAGTCGCTGACCGGACCTGGGACATGGTTCACGACCGGCCCGATGACGATCCCGTCAAACAGCGGGTCGTCGAGTGTCACGAGGCACTGGCCCGTCTCACCCACCTGCAGGATTGAGCTAGACCTCTTCGGTTACCGCCGGCTGGGGCTCGGGCTCTGCGACCTGGCGGCGGGGAAGGCCGGCGGCCGCGTAGGCGTCGGCCTCGTCGAGCGTCTCGTGCTCGAGCAGCGCTGAAACGAGCGAGTCGAGGTTGCCCCGGTGGTCACGGAGCAGGTCGCCGACTTCTGCGTGGGCGGTCTCGACGATGCGGCGGACCTCGTCGTCGATCAGCCGCTGTGTGGCCTCCGAGGTCTCCGAGGCGCCGGGGAGGAAAGGATTGACGCCGTCGGTGGGGAGCACTGCGATCGGGCCAATCGCTGGGCTCATGCCCCACCGGCCGACCATGTGCCGCGCGATCCTGGTCAGCTGTTGGATGTCCGATTCAGCACCTGTCGTGAGATCGCCGAATACGAGCTCCTCCGCCGTGCGGCCGCCGAGCGCGACCTTGATCTGCGCTATGAGGTGGCGCTCGTCGAAGTTGAAGCGATCGGCGTCAGGCGCCGCGAATGTCACTCCGAGCGCTTGCCCGCGGGGGATGATCGAGACTTTCCGCACCGGGTCGGCGCCGTCGGTCAGCATGCCGACGATCGCGTGACCGGACTCGTGGTAGGCGGTCCGGCGGCGATCATCCTCGGAGAGCATGACCTTGCGCTCCGCTCCTAAGACAATGCGCTCGAGCGCGTCTGTGAGGTCCTCGCGAGAGACCTGCTGGTGGTTTCGCCGCGCCGCGAGCAACGCCGCCTCGTTGACCAGGTTCGCCAGGTCGGCCCCGACCATGCCGGGCGTTGCCGATGCAAGTGAGCCCAGCTTGACCTCGGGCGAAAGAGGGACGGAGCGGGTGTGAACGCGGAGGATCGCCTCCCGGCCGGCGCGGTCGGGAGGCTGTACGGCCACCCGACGGTCGAAGCGACCGGGACGCAGCAGTGCCTGGTCGAGAATCTCCGGCCGGTTGGTCGCGCCGAGGACGATCACGCCGGTGCGCGGGTCAAAGCCGTCCATCTCGGTGAGGATCTGATTGAGGGTCTGCTCGCGCTCGTCGTGACCACCCGTGATGTTGGCCCCCCCGCCGGCGCGCGAGCGCCCGATCGCATCGAGTTCGTCGATGAAGATGATCGCCGGGGCGGCCGTCTTGGCCTGCTGAAACAGGTCGCGTACGCGCGAGGCGCCGACTCCGACGATCATCTCGACGAACTCTGAGGCGGACATCTGGAAGAAGGGCACGCCGGCCTCGCCCGCCACCGCGCGAGCCAGCAGCGTCTTGCCCGTGCCGGGCGCGCCCGACAGCAATACCCCGCGCGGGATCTTGCCGCCAAGTTTCAGGTACTTATCGGGGTTGCGCAGAAAGTCGACGATCTCGGTGAGCTCTTCCTTGGCCTCGTCGATGCCCGCCACATCAGCGAAGGTAACCTGCTGCTCCGCGCCCTCCACGCGACGCGCGCGCGAGCGGCCGAAGGACATCAATCCGCCGGGTCCGCCCCCGCCGGCGGCCGCAGCGGCGCGCCGCATGATGAAGACGAACAATAGGATCAACAACAGCGTCGGGCCGAACCCCAGCAGCAGCTCCGCCAGGAACGAGGGTCCGCTCGACGCCGGGTGTGCGTTGATCATGACGTGTTGTTTCTCGAGCTGGCTGAACAGCGAGGACCCCGGGACGAACGACGGGATCTGGGTCGAGAACAGCGTCGTCGTCTGGCTGCTCTTGCTGTTGGGCGGGTAGGTGATCTGATGCTTGAGCGTGCCCTCGATCGAGCTGCCGGTCGAGGAGATCGAGCTGACATTGCCCGCGTTGACCTGGTTGGTGAACGTCGGGCTGTACGGGATCTGGACTCGCGGCGAGGGTTGCAAAGCCTGGGAGGAGATCCAGAGGTTGAGCGCCAGCAAGCCGACCGCGAGCAGCAGCAGCATCCAGCGGGCGCTGGGCCCCCGGGGAGTCTGTTGCTGGGGCTGGCGTCCACGCCCGTCCGGCGCAGGTGTCACCCGCCAAGCGGGCGGCGCCGGGGCCTGTCCCTGACCGCGCTGGCCCGTTTGGCGCCGGGTGGAGGGTGGCGAGCTTTGCTGGCGCTGTTCCGCCATGCGTCCATTGTCGCAAGGTCCTTCGCTCGGCACGAGCCTTTAACCCAATCGTCACCGTAAGATCGGTCCGTGTCTTCGGGCGGCCCATATAGCGTGCGACGCGTCCAGGATGGAGACCGTGGACGCTGGCTTGAACTGTGGGCGGGCTACCTGTCGTTCTACCGCGCCGAGGTCCCCGACGACGTCACTGACCTGACCTTCCAGCGGCTGCGCGACGGCAGCGAAGGCATGCTCGGGCTGGTCGCGACAGCACCCGACGGGGAGCCGGTCGGGCTCGCCCATCTGGTCTTTCACCCCAGCACCTGGGCCACGGACGGGTACTGCTACCTAGAGGATCTCTACGTGGATCGGGCGGCGCGTGGGAGTCATGTCTCGCGGGCTCTTTTCGACGCGGTGTTCGCCGAGGCCCGGGCGCGGGGCAGCGAGCGCGTGTACTGGCACACCCAGCAGTTCAACGGCGCCGCAAGATCGCTTTACGACACCGTGGGCCGGCTCACCTCGATGGTGGAGTACGAGGTCCCGCTCTGACCTCTAGTCGTCCTCCAGCCATCCCCGAAACGATTCCGCGGACATAACGACCGCGCCCAGGGCGAAGGCTTGATCGGCCAGCCAGCGGTCGGAGGTGACGACCCGCACCTCGGCATTGCCCGACAATTCCCGCAGCCGGCGCACGATCTCGTCGTCGGCGGCGTGTGGTTTGGGTCTCGGTGCGTGCGCGACATCAACCACGCTGGAGCGGATGGGCGGCGAGGGCGGGCGCTCGAACACCACGGTGACGTCCTCGCCGGCGGACGCGGCCCAACGTTCGATCTGGTCGACCAGGCGCAGCATGGCTCCGTCGCGATCTTTCCACCAGCCGTCGGGCCTTGTCCCGATCACGTTCATGCCATCGATCAGCCACCGCACTTCTGCAGCCTACGTCTTTGGACATCGCGCGACGACCCGTGTACCAACCGTGGTAGCGTCTGCGACCGTAAGGCCACGGTCGTGTCCGCGGCAAAAGCAGGTGCAGGCGCTGGGACCACTGAAGTCCTCCGCGTAGCAGCACTTCTGGCTCCGGAGGAGGACTCCACATGCCAACAGGAACAGTCAAGTGGTTCAGCGACGAGAAGGGATTCGGCTTTATCACGCCTGACGAGGGCAGCCGCGACCTCTTCGTCCACCACACGTCGATCAACGCCGAGGGCTACCGCTCGCTGGCCGAGGGCGCGAAGGTCTCCTACGAAGAGGAGGCCGGACCCAAGGGCCCCAAGGCGATCAACGTCCAAAAGATCTGAATCGTGGTAGCCCGGGGCGCATGCGCCCCGGGCCGCCGCGCACATGTGCGCGGCGGGGGTCGGCGCATGCGCCGACCCAGGGCGGGCGCGTGCGCCCGCCCTATTCGGGATTGAGGTTAAGAAACCAACATCGGCGGCGCCCGTCTCCGCGCCTACGTACAATCAGTAAGCGGTTGACGCTGGTGGGAACTCCTGGGGAATCATGACCAAGACCGTCGAAGAACGGGAACGGGTCGTTGTCCGCTTCGCGGGCGACTCCGGCGACGGCATGCAGCTTGCCGGGACGCGGTTCACCGACGCGACTGCCGCGCTGGGTAACGATCTCGCCACGCTGCCGAACTTCCCGGCCGAGATCCGGGCCCCCGCGGGCACGCTGGCGGGCGTCTCCGCCTTCCAGATCCACTTCGCTTCGCGCGACATCCTGACCCCAGGCGACGCGCCCAACGTGCTCGTGGCCATGAACCCGGCCGCGCTGCGAGCCAACCTCTCCGAGCTGCCCAAAGGCGCGACGATCGTGGCCAACGAGGATGCCTTCACGAAGCGCAACCTCGAAAAGGCCGGCTATGACTCGAACCCTCTCGAGGACGGCTCGCTCACGGCCTACCGACTGCATCGCATCCCCATGACGACGCTTACTACGCGAGCGGTGGAAGAGGTCGAGGGCGCCTCCACCCGAGATGCGGGCCGAGCGAAGAATCTGTTCGCGCTGGGCTTGCTCTCGTGGATGTACGGCCGGCCCACAGAGGTCACCGAGCACTGGATCGAGCAGAAGTTCGGCTCCAAGCCGGCGGTGGCGCAGGCCAACGTGCAAGCCTTCAAAGCCGGCTGGTCGTTTGGCGAAACGACGGAGCTGCTCGATGTTCAGTACCACGTGGCCCGCGCCACCGACGTGCCGCCCGGCACGTACCGCAATGTCAACGGAACCAAGGCGCTGTCGCTTGGGCTGGTCGCCGCCAGCGTCCGCAGCCGCCTGCCGCTGCTGTTGGCGAGTTATCCGATCACGCCGGCATCCGAGCTTCTGCACGAGCTCTCGCGGCACAAGGGGTTCGCGGTCTCCACGATCCAGGCCGAGGACGAGATCGCGGCGGCCGGCATGGCGCTGGGCGCCGCGTTCGGCGGCCAGATCGGCGTTACCGCAACCAGCGGGCCGGGCATGGACCTCAAGGCCGAGACGGTTGGCTTGGCGGTGGCCCTGGAGCTGCCCATGGTCGTGGTCGACGTGCAGCGGGCGGGTCCCTCGACGGGGATGCCGACAAAGACCGAGCAGTCGGATCTGCTGATGGCCCTCTTCGGCCGCCACGGGGAATCGCCGGTCCCGGTGATCGCACCCTCGACGCCCGGGGGCTGCTTCGACGCTGCGTTCGAGGCCGTGCGAATTGCGATCCGCTACCGGACCCCGGTGATCCTGCTGTCGGATACGTTCCTGGCCTCGTCATCGGAGCCCTGGCGGATTCCGGAGGTGGGGGAGCTGGCCGAGATCGACCCTGCCTTTGCAGCACCAGAGCGCGATGACCCGCTTTTGCCCTACGCACGCGACGAGCGCCTCGCGCGTCCCTGGGCCATACCAGGAACGCCCGGTCTCCAGCATCGGATCGGCGGACTCGAGAAGGAAGCCGACACGGGCAACGTCTCCTACGACGCCGCCAACCACGCTCGCATGACCGAGCTGAGGGCCGCCAAGGTAGCGGGGATCTCGCGAGAGGTGCCCCCGCTCGCCGTCGACGGTAGTCCGGAGGCGAAGCTGCTGGTGCTCGGCTGGGGTTCGAGCGAGGGTGCGATCCGCGCCGGGGTGCGCCGCGCGAGGGAGCAGGGCGTCGACGTGGCCTGTGCGCACATCCGCCATCTCAACCCGCTGCCCGCCAACACCGGCGACGTGCTGAGCTTCTTCGACCGCGTCCTGGTGCCCGAGATGAACACCGGTCAGCTCGCGCTCCTGCTGCGCGGCCGCTATCTGGTCGACGTAGAATCGTTCTGCAAGGTCCAGGGCCAGCCGATCTTCGCCGCCGAGGTTGAGCGCGAGATTCTCGCGCGGGCGGAATCATGAGCGCGGGCAACGGCAACGGCAACGGCTCCACTCCGCACGCCAACGGCGGGGCTCCCGACGAGCTCACCAAGGCCGACTTTCAGTCTGACCAGGAGACGCGCTGGTGCCCCGGTTGCGGCGATTACGCCGTGCTTTCTGCGGTTCAGCAGTTCATGCCCGAGCTGGGGATCCCGCCAGAACGCATCGTGTTCGTCACGGGGATCGGATGCGCGGGACGTTTCGCCTACTACATGGACACCTATGGGATGCACGGCATCCACGGGCGCGCCCCGGCCATCGCCACCGGCCTCGCGGCGACGCGAAACGATCTCTCGATCTGGGTGGTGACCGGCGATGGCGACGCGCTCTCCATCGGGGGCAACCACCTCATCCATGCACTGCGCCGCAACGTGCCAGTCAAGATCCTTCTGTTCAACAACCAGATCTACGGCCTAACCAAGGGCCAGGCCTCGCCCACCTCGGAGCTCGGCAAGGTCACCAAATCGACGCCGTTCGGGGTGGCGGACCATCCCTTCAACCCGATCGGGTTGGCTCTCGGGGCGGAGGCGACCTTCGTCGCGCGGACGATCGACCGCGACCGTCATCACCTGGCCGAAATTCTCCGCGCTGCCGCCAATCACGATGGTGCGGCCCTGATCGAGATTTACCAAAACTGTCCGGTCTTCAACGACGGCGCCTTCTCGGCGCTGACCGACAAGGGGATCAAGGACTCAAACCAGATCCGCCTCGAAGCGGGAAGTCCGATCAGATTCGGCGCAGATGGCGAGCGCGGGATCGCGCGAACCGGCGACGGCTCGATCGAGGTGGTGCAAGTCGCCGATGTGGGCAAGCAAGCGCTCGTCGTCCACGACCCGCGAGCCGCCGACCCGGGACTTGCCTACTCCCTCGCGCACTTGGCCGAAGAGCCGAGCGGTCCAACGCCGATCGGCATCTTCCGCGAGGTGCACCGGCCTGCCTTCCGCCGCGCCCAGGGCTCTGTGGATCCTCCCTCAGAGGACCAGCTGGGTCGGCTGCTGTTCACCGAGGACGCCTGGACCATCGCCTGAGCACCCTCGGGCGGTCGGGGGATTGACATGGCTAGGCTCAAGGCATGCATGTCCCCGACATCGAGCTGCTCTGGTGGGCCGGGTGTCCCTCGACCGAGAAAGCGCTTGGCGAGTTGGAAGCCGCGCTCCAGGATGCCGGCATCTCCGGCCATGAGGTCCGTATGACCGAGATCCAGACCGAAGACCAGGCCCGGGAGCGCGCGTTTGCTGGCTCGCCGACGATCCTGGTGGACGGTGCAGACGTGGCGCCGCCTCGCGATGAGCCGGTCGGCCTGAACTGCCGCGTCTATCGCCGCCGCGATGGGAGCGTCTCGCCGACGCCCGACCCGGAGGTGCTGCGCGACGCACTGCGGCGCGCCCAGGGACGCCCCACCCCCGAAGAGGTGATGAGATGACTCTCGCGATTGGCCAGCAGGCCCCCGACTTCGAGCTGCCGGACACCTCCGGCGAGATCCACTCGCCCAACGATGCTCCTGCCACCGTGGTCGTCTTCACCTGCAACCACTGTCCATACGCGCTGGCCTGGCACGATCGCATCATGGAGGCTGCCACCGATTACGCCGGCCGCGGCGTGCGCTTTCTCGCGATCAACTCAAACGATGCCGACCGCTATCCGCGGGACTCCATCGAGGCGATGAAGCGCCGAGTTGGGCAGGAGCAATGGCCCGTGCCCTACCTCCACGATGCAAGCCAGGCGGTCGCGAGCGGCTACGGCGCAAAGACCACTCCCGACGTCTTCGTGCTCGACGGTGAGCGCCGCTTGCGGTACCGCGGCGCGCCGGATTCCGACTACGACGATCCCTCGCAGAACGCCGGATGGCTGCGCGAGGCGCTCGACGCGGTCCTGGCCGGAGGGGAGCCGGAGCCTGCGGAGACGCGCCCGGTCGGTTGCTCGATCAAGTGGAAGCCCTAGCGGGGCGCTAGGAGCTGGCCACGTAGCCGCCGTCGGGCTCGAGCGGCAGGCCTGAGGCCTCCCACTCCATAAGGCCGCCGGTCATGTTGTAGGCGTCGAAGCCGGCCTGACGGAATGCCTGCGTCGCCATGGCGGACCGGGCCCCGCTGCGGCAGTAGAACACGACGGGCATGGCACGGTCGATCTCCTGTGCCCGTGCGCCGAGTTCGTCCAGCTCGACGAGGCGATCGCCGGCCACCCGGCCAGCCTCATGCTCGTAGCGCTGGCGGACGTCTACCAGCTGGATCTCGTCGCGTGCGAGCAGCTCCGCCACCTCGCGCGGGGTGTACTGCGCTTCCATATCCTCGCCAGCGTACCGGCGCAGGTCACGTCCGCTAACCGAAGCCGCTCGTAACGTAGGATCCAGTGAAGATGTCAGCGCTCGCCGAGCTGTACACGATCCCCACCGAACACGCCGAATTTCGGAACACGATTCGCCAGATCGCACGCGAGCGGATCGCGCCGCGGGCAGCTGAGATCGACGAGCAGGCCGCCTATCCGCACGATCTGCGCCGGCTGCTCTCCGAGCAGGACATCCTCGGGCTGCCGTTCGAGCCCGAGCACGGAGGAACCGGCACGGGCACGCTGATGCAGAACATCGCGGTCGAGGAGATCGCCAAGGCGTGCGCCTCGACTGCGCTCATCCTCATGATCCAGGAGCTCGGGACGCTCCCGATCAAGCTGTTCGGCTCCTCCGAGCTGAAGGACCGCTTCCTGCCGCGCTGTGCCAGCGGCGAGTGGTCGCCCGCGTTCGCGCTCTCCGAGCCGGAGGCGGGGTCTGACCCGGGAGGGATGCTGACCCGCGCGGTCTTTGAAGACGGCGAGTGGGTGATCACCGGCACCAAGAACTGGATCACAAACCTGGGCATCGCCGACTTCTACGTGGTCTTCGCGGTGACCGAGCCCGGCGCCGGTCACTCGCGCGGAATCACCGCGTTTGTGGTGGAGGCCGATCGGCCCGGGTTCTCGGTCGGCAAGCTCGAGCACAAGCTGGGTATCAGGGGGTCGCCCACCGGTCAGCCCATCTTCGAGCGCGTCCGGGTGCCCGCCGAGAACGTGGTCGGCGACGTGGGGGAAGGCTTCAAAGTGGCGATGGCAACGCTTGATCGATCCCGTCTCGGAGTCGCTGCCCAGGCGCTCGGCATCGCCCAGGGGGCAACCGACTACGCCGCTGCGTACGCACGCGAGCGCAAACAGTTCGGCAAGCCCATCAACTCCTTTCAGGCGATCCAGTTCAAGCTCGCTGACATGGAGACGCAGTGCGCCGCGGGGCGCGAGCTGCTCTATCAGGCATGCGCGCGCATCGACCGCTCCGACCCGGATATCGGCAAGTACTCGGCCATGGCCAAGCTGTTCTGCTCGGACATCGCGATGCAGGTGACGGTCGAGGCCGTGCAGGTGCTGGGCGGCTACGGTTACGTCAAGGAGTACCCGGTGGAGCGCATGCTTCGCGACGCGAAGATCACTCAGATATACGAGGGCACGAACGAGATCCAGCGCCTCGTGATCGCCCGAACCATGAGGTAGCGATGCCCGAGCGAAGTTTTCATCTGCGGCCACCATCAGGATCGCCGCCGACGCTGCGTAGGACCCTGCTCTCGGCGCTCGCCGCGTTGACGGTAGGCATCGCGGTCATCAGCCTGATTGGAGGGTTCAGCACATCGTTCCCGGTTCGGCTCTTGCAGGGTCTTGCGATATTCGGGGCCGGCGTAGTGGTGATCGGCGGAGCGGCGCTGATGGTGATGCTGCGGCTGGCCGGGTGGCGGGACCCGGAGTCGGAGGAGGACTTCGAGGCGATCGTGCGCCGAGCGGAGGAGCTCGCAGCGCACGGCCCCGGCGCTTTTAGAGGAGTTGCAGAAGAACAGGGGGAAGAGTGGGTGCAGGAGACAGAGCCAGACCCCTACACCGAGCAGGGCTTCAAGCTCTTAGTGCGCGCGGCGATCGACGAGCTGCCACTCGAGTTCCACGCAGCGCTCGAGCACGTTGCCGTGGTCATTTCGGACGGCGGTGCGGAACGCCACGCCTACGGCTTCTACGAGGGTGACACCGTCGCCCGGGATTACTTCCACGACCGCATCGTGATCTTCCGGGACACGCTCCTGCGCGACTTCGGCCACGAGCCCGAGTTGCTGAAGGCTCAGGTCACACGCACCGTGCGCCACGAACTCGCCCACCACCTTGGATGGGGCGAGCGGGGCGTGCGCGGACTGGGGCTGTAGGGCTTTCGGGGCGGCCAGGCGACTGGCCGCCGTAGAGCTTTCGGGGCGGCCGGGCGACCGGCCGCGTCAATCCGCGTATGCGGACATCACGGACCCGACCCCCTGCAGTGGTGAGAGGTTGGGTCCCTCGTGTCCGGTATGCGGACATCACGGACCCGAGTTAGCGGGGGGCGCCGGGGTAGGGTCCCCGGTGTCCGGCCCTGCGCGCGGCTCGCACATACCATAGGTTCCCCGACCCGAGGAGTCAGCGCATATGCCAGATGCCGTGATTGTCGACGCGGTCCGCACCCCAATCGGCCGTGCGGTGAAGGGCTCGTTGAAGACCGTTCGCGCCGACGATCTGGCCGCGATTCCGCTCCGAACCCTGATCGAGCGAAATCCCGAGGTTGACTTCGGCGAGACCAATGACGTGATGATGGGGGCGGCCTCCTCGGTCGGCGAGCAGGGCTACAACGTAGGCCGCAACGCAGCGCTCCTGGCGGGGATCGACCACCACGTCCCGGCGTGCACCGTCAACCGCTTCTGCGCCTCATCGCTGCAGACGATCAGGATGGCGTTCCACGCGATCAGGGCCGGCGAGGGCGATCAGTACATCGCCGCTGGGGTGGAGGCGGTGTCGCGGGCCGGCGTCGGCGCCGGCATGACGCAGGAAAGCAGGCATCCGCGACTGGACGGGCACGACGGCGCCGTGTACGACGTGTACATCCCGATGGGGCTGACAGCCGAGAACGTTGCAGCGCGCTGCCACGTCACTCGCGAAGCGCAAGACGACTGGGCGGTCGTCTCACAGTCACGAGCGGTGCAGGCGCGCGACTCGGGCCACTTCGACGCAGAGATCGGGCCCGTCACCGTGCCGGCCCATCGTGACATCGACAAGGAGGGCCACGAAGTCGAGGTGCCCGAGACCGTCGTGTCCAAGGACGACGGCCCGCGGCCGGGAACGACGATGGACGTGCTCGCGCAGCTCAAGCCGGCATTCAAGCCCGACGGCACCGTGACCGCAGGCAACTCCTGTCCGCTCAACGACGGAGCCGCGGCGGTGCTGGTCATGTCAGAAGAAAAGGCCAAGCGTCTGGGGCTCAAACCGAAGGCGCGGATCCTCGCCTCGACCGTCGCCGCGCTGCGTCCGGAGATCATGGGACTCGGGCCGATCCCGGCGATCCGAGCTCTGCTCGCGCAGACCGGAATGCGGATCTCCGACGTCGACGTGGTGGAGATCAACGAGGCCTTCGCGGCACAGATCGTGCCGTGCAAGGAGGAACTCGAGATCCCCGACGAGAAGCTCAACCCCTTCGGCGGCGCGATCGCGCTCGGCCATCCCTTCGGCATGACCGGCGCGCGCATCATGACTACGCTCCTCAACGGCTTGGAAGCGCTCGATGGAACCTACGGCGTCGAGTCGATGTGCGTTGCCGGCGGGATGGGTCAGGCGATGCTGGTGCAGCGACTCGCCTAGGACCGACCCGCGCCTACTTCGCGAGTCGGATTCCCGCAAAGATCTGACGGCGCTCCGGAAAATCCCAGTTGCGAAAGGACGGGGTGGCTACGCGCACCCGCGTCGCCCAAGAGCCGCCTCGGAGGACGCGATAGCCCTGGTCGAAGAACACCTCGGAGTACTCCGGATACGGATGGGCGGAAAAGCCGGAGTAGCCGTCGAAGATCGAGGCCGTCCACTCCCACACCTGCCCGATCGCGTCGCTGACTCCATAGGGCGAGTCGCCCGCCGGGTAGCGGCCCGCGGCCACGGGTCCGCGGTGGAGCTGGTCGAGATTGCCGTGCCGACCCGGTGTCGGAGCACCCTCGCCCCACGGATACGTCCGAGCCTCGCCGGCGGCTGGATCCCAACCGGCCGCCTTCTCCCACTCGAGCTCGCTGGGCAGCCTGGCGCCGTGGGCGCGGGCGAACGCATCAGCCTCGAACCACGAAACGTGAACGACCGGGCTCGCCGGATCGAGGGGCTGGTAGGCGCTCAGCCGCCACTCGGCGCGCAGATCCTCGGTCCAGCCGGCCGGTCGCTCGATCTCGTGCCGCTGTCTCCACTCCCACCCCTCCTTGGACCACACCTCCGGTCGGCGGTAGCCGCCGGCCTCGATGAACTCCCGGTAGGCGCCGTTGGTGACGGCCGTCCGGGCGATCGAGAACCGGTCGACGTCTACGCGGTGGCGAGGCCGTTCGTTGTCGTAGGCGAATCCCTCCGGCGGCGCCCCGACCGTGCACGGGCCGGCGGGAACCTCGATCAGCTCGAGCCCGGTACTGGGGTTGGTCGAGCGGGTGGTCTCGGCAGAGGCGTCGGTGCGCGCCAAGGCCGGATACCCCTCGAGCCGCGCCAGCTGGATCGTCTGCAGCATGGTCTCGCAGTGCTGGTGTTCGTGGCGGGCGACCATCTCGTGCAGCGCTCCATCGCCGACTCCTAGGTCGTGCGCCAGCGAGACCGCAAGCTCCCGCACCTGCGCCAGGTAGTCCAGCGCCTCTTCAGGCTCCAGGAACGGCAGGTCTCCCCGGTCGGCGCGCGGCGTCTCGAATGCGTCGTAGACGGTGGCGAGATCCTCTCTGACCATGGGTCGGTGCGCGAAACGATGTACGAGCCAGAGATCCTCGAACGCGGCGATGTGGCCGAGATCCCATACCAGCGGGCTCATCAGCGGTGAATGGACCCGGACAAGATCCTCCTCCTTGATCCCCTCCACCAGCGCGAGGGTGCGCCGCCGGGATTCGCTCAAGGCCTCGAGCTGTCGGACCACGACCTCGTTCTCGGTTGCGTGAGCCGTCATGTGCGTACCGCGAATCGTAGAAAGAGCGCACCCTCGCGCTCCAGCGCGGAGCGCAGCTCGAGTCCGGCCGGCTCAGGGAGCGGGGGTCCGCTGAGGATTGCGGGGTTGCTATCTCCACCCACCAGCTTGGGAGCAACCGTCAGGAAAAGCTCGTCGACCAGTCCCTCAGCGACGAGCGCGCCGAAGAGGGTCGGTCCGCCCTCGCACAGCAGAGTGCGGACGCCGAAGTCCGACCGCAGTCGTTCCATCACCATCCGCAGCGTCACCTCGCCGGGTTCGAGCGATACGAGTTCCCGCTGCGCAGCCACCGGTCTCGGGGCAGTGGCGCCGGTGAACTCGACGATCCGCGCCTCGGGTTCGGTGAACAGCGGAATCTCGTACGGGATCTGTCCGCTTCTGGAGACGACGACCGCCAGCGGCTCGGGAGCGAGGCCGCTGTCGATGCGCCGCTGACGCGCAGCCGGATCCTTGATCATGCGACCGTAGTGCTCGACACGCAGCGTGCCCGTGCCCGCCATCACGGCATCGACCGCCTCGCGCAGGGCGTGAAAGAGCGCCCGATCGCTGGCAACCGACAGCGGCGCGGAGCGGCCGCCGATGGTGGCGCGACCGTCGACGCTCGAGACGAAATTGGCCAACGTGTAGGGCCGCGCCGAAGCACGGTCGCGCAGCGACGCGAGAATGTCGGAGAACGCGGCCAGCGGGAGCTGCGCCGGCTCGGGGAAGAGCTGCCTGAAGTTCATCTCCACGACTCCATAACCCTGCCAGACGGGCAGAGGAAGTGGTGGCCCTACCCGGACGAGCGCGCGGTCGGGTGCGTGGCCGTACCCGAACGAGCCCGCGGTCGGGCGCGATGCGGTATATCTCTCATCGGTGGCCACGCAACGAACAGTGGGCGAGTCGCCAGCCTCGGCGCAGGGGACCAGACGGCCCCTGGTTGATTTCGGCGAGCTGGACAGAGGCGAGGTGATCGCTGTGGCGGGAGGAGCACTGCTCGCGGTCTCCGTGTTTCTCGCGTGGTTCACGCTCGGCAACTCGAACGCCAGCCTCAACAGCTGCCGAGGGCCAAGTTCCTCGTGCACCGCCTGGCAGTCGATGACCGTGCTCCGGTACTTCCTTCTGGCCGCGGCGGTCGCGCCGATCATCCTCGCGTGGATCATCGTGCGTGGTCACGCCCTCTCGTGGCCTCGCGGAGAGATGACTGCTGTGATCGCGATCGCCGCGCTCACGTTCATCATCTTCCGAGGTCTGATCGACAAGCCGGGTCAGCCAAGCGGACAGATAGGGATCGACTACGGCTGGTTTGTCGCCCTTTTGGGCGGTCTGCTGATCCTCGCCGGTTCGATCTGGCGATCGCGTGAGAGCGGCGCGCGACGCAAACCGCCGGGAGTCCTGTGACGGCCTCGCCAACAACCGCCCGTCCGGACCGGAACTTGGCTCTAGAGCTGGTCCGGGTAACCGAGGCAGCGGCGCTCGCGGCCGCACGCATGGTCGGACGCGGAGACAAGGAGGGTGCCGATCAGGCGGCCGTGGACGCGATGCGGGCGGTGCTCGATTCGGTCTCGATGGACGGCGTCGTGGTGATCGGCGAGGGGGAGAAGGACAAGGCCCCGATGCTCTACAACGGCGAACAGATCGGGGACGGCAGTCCGCCGCAGGTCGACGTGGCGGTCGATCCGCTGGAGGGAACGAGGCTCACCGCGTTGGGGATGCCAAGCGCGATCGCCGTGATCGCGCTGGCCGAGCGGGGGGCCATGTTCTCTCCGGGTCCGATCGTGTACATGGAGAAGATCGCCGGCGGACCCGAGATTGCCGACCTGCTCGATCTCGACCGGCCGCTGGGCGAGACGCTCGGGCTCATCGCCGAGCGCAAGCAAGTGGATATCCGCGACGTGATGGTGGTGATGCTGGATCGCGAACGCCATCACGCGGCGATGCGCGAGGTGCGTGAAGCGGGAGCGCGCGTGAGACTGATCTTGGACGGAGACGTCTCGGCCGCGTTGTTGGCAGTCAGCGAGAACTCCCCGGTGGATCTGCTCTGGGGGATCGGCGGCACCCCCGAGGGGGTCATCTCCGCCGCCGCGATCAAGTGCATCGGGGGAGAGCTGCTGGGGCGGCTGTGGCCGCGCGACGACTCGGAGCGAGAGGCAGCGCAGGACGCCGGTTACGACCTGGATCGGCTGCTGACATGTGACGATCTGGTCGCAGGCGAGGACGTGTTCTTCTCGGCGAGCGGCGTGACCGACGGCGATGTGCTCCAGGGCGTGCGGTACCAGGGCGACCGGGGCGCGACCACCGAGTCGCTCGTCATGCGCTCGCGCTCGGGGACGGTACGGCGAGTCGCGGCCCGCCACGACCGCAGCAAGCTGCGCACGCTCAGCGGCGTGCGCTACGGCTGAGCGGCCGTGTCGGCCGGCTCTGGGGCGTCTACGGCGTCAGGGGCCTCGACGGTGTCAGGGGCCTCGAGGGCGTCAGGGGCCTCGAGGGCGGCGAGAGCCTTGACCTTCGACTCGGCCAGGTCGAGCTTCGCCAGCGAGCGCAGGAACGCGTGCGTGACGGCCACATGGATGACCCCCTGCGTGACCATGTACACGGGAATGCTCAGCCCAGCGGCGATCGACGGATAGAAGTTCGCTACCTCGACTTCGATCCGGAGCTTCGAGACACCGTCAGCGATCCGCTGTCGAGACACGTCGAGCGCCAAGAACCCGCAGCCCCGACCCGCGCGCGCTACCAGCAAGCCGTCGTGGATCCGCCAGCGTACGTTGCCGTGATCGGCCTCGAGCAGGTACTCCGGACTGTCGAAGCGAAGCAGCGTCAACGGCGATGAAACCAGGACCACCGCGCGCTCTCGACGGCCGTAGATGATCCGTACGAGACCGAGCGTGACGCGGGTCAAAAAGCGCCAATAAGTGCGCGCCAGGTTCTCGAGGTTCGACGGAGTCCAAAGTTCTTCGAGGCGATCGTCGGGAATGGAAATCTCGGCGACCTGGGCCGACCGAACGGCCCCGTCGGCCGCGATCACCGTCGATTTGCGGGGGGACACGATCGCCGCGCGCGCCGGCAGGTGCCGGCGCCGCCGTCGCAGCACCGCGCCGATCGCCCCGAAGAGGAACAGGACCAATGTGGCAACAGCAGTCGTGATGCCGGCCGGTCCGGTCCGGCTCGGGCGCGACCGCGCAGTGCGCCTTAGCATCTCAGTCCGCCAGCTCCTCGAGCGTGACCACGCTTCCCGCGGAAAGCTCTCCCTCGCCAGGCGGGATAAAGGCCAGCGCGTCGGCGCCGACGAGAGAGGTCACCAAGTGCGAGCCCTGAGGGCCGTTGGGGGTCACCTCCAGCGTCCCGTTGCTCCGCTGCACCCTCACGCGCAGCGCCTGCTCGCGTCGAGGATTGCGAGTTACCGGGACGGCGAGTCGACCCTCGGTATCGAGGCTGGGCCTGGGCGACAGGCCCTGCATCGCGCCGAGCGCCCGACGCGCGAAGAGGGTGAAGGTGACCACAACCGAGACCGGATTGCCGGGCAGTCCGAAGACGAGCGTGTCACCGCGCGAGCCAAACCAAGTGGGGCCCCCGGGCTGCAGCGAAACCCTCCAGAAGTGCTCCTGCACTCCAAGCGCCGAGAGCGCCGGCTTCACATGGTCGTGTGGCCCGACGGAAACTCCCCCAGAGATCACCAGTACGTCCACCTCGTCGAGGCTTCGCGCAAGCGCGGCGCGAGTCACCGTCGGCTCGTCGGGCAGCCGTTCACACGTCGCGACGATCGCTCCCGCGGACTGGGCCAGCGAACGGAGCATGGGGCCATTTGAGTTGTGTATCTCACCGGGACCGAGCGGCTCGCCGGGAGAACGCAGCTCATCGCCCGTGCATAGCACTGCGACGCGAGGTCGTCGCGCCACCCTGACAGTGCCGGCGCCGGCGCTGACTGCAGCTCCCAACTCCGCTGTACCCAGCAGTGTGCCCGGCGGGAGCACGAGGGTGGCGGCGCGCATCTCCTCGCCGGCCTCGCGGATGTTCTGACCCTCGTTGATCGGCGCATTCGTATGGATGGCGTCGCCGAGGTCGTCCACGTCCTCCTGCCGGATCACTCCACCGGTTGCCGTCGGGATCGCCGCGCCGGTGGAGACCCGAATAGCCTGACCGGGTTGCACGGCACGGTCGCTCGGCGAGCCGGCGCGCGATTCGCCGACCACTTCCAACGTCCTCCCCGCCGGTCCGGTCTCGGCGGCGTATCCGTCCATGGCCGAGGAGGAGAAGGGCGGAACGTCAGTTGCCGCCCTGACCTCGGAAGCAAGAACCGATCCGAGCGCGTGCTCCACCTCCACAGTCACGGCGTCGAGAGGCCGCACCGTGTCGAGGACGACGCGGCGCGCCTCGGCGATGGTGAGCGGTTGCGATGCCATCCTGGCTTCTCGCTATGGCCGCGGAAGTCTTGCGACCGCTTCTTTGAAGGCGCGCGCGGACACCGATAGCCCGATTTCTGCAAGCTCGGCTGCTGCCTGGACCATCGTGCCGACGATCTCCCTGCCGCAGGGAGGGGCCGGCTCGTCGGGCGCGCGGCGCGGCGGGCTTGGCGCGTGGCGTGTCTCGCGGGGAGGGGGCGGCTCGTCGGTAGGCGGCGCCGGAGTGGCCTCGGCGGAGCCGCCCTCGCCTTCGGGCGGCGCCGATGCGGCCCGCTTCTGGCTGCGGCGGCTGGGGCGACGGTGCGGGAGCGCCCCGAGGACCTCGGTTGGTCGTTGCGGTTCTTGCGTCATGGCTGTGGGTCTTCCCTACCCAGCTAATGATCCCGCACTGCGCCGGCTCGTGATGCCGTCCCTCAGGGGCGGGCTCGATTCCCCGGTTATGGGAAACCAGATTGAAACGAGCGGGGAAGTTCTACGTATTGCTCAGTGCGGGCGTCGCGGCGGAAGCTTCGGATGCGAGCGTCCCGCGTTGACTTCAAAAAATATAGTGACTAGCCTAACTCGTTAATCGGCGGTAGTACGCCGCGTGTGGACGCTTCCGCCCTCCGAGCCTATGCTCAGGACGGGCACCGGTTGACACCCGAGGAAACGGAATCAGATGTCAGTAGCTGAACTTCAGGAACTCGAAGAGATCAAGGTTCTGATGACCCGCGGGCAGACGCTTGGGGTGTTGACCTATGCCGAGGTCGCCGGCGCGGTCTCGGAACTCGATCTCGACGAGGCCGACGTCGAGGAGCTACACGGCTTCATCGAGCGGGCGGAGATCGAGCTGGTAGAGGAGCTCGACCCCGCGCTGGCGGCGACAGAGCTCGAGCGGGCGCCCGACAAGCGGGGTCGGCGCAAGCCCAAGACGACGCTCGACCTCAAGCCCGATATGACCACCGACTCGCTTCAGCTGTTCCTGAAGGACATCGGCAAGGTCAGGCTGCTCACGGCTCAGGAGGAGGTCGACCTGGCAAAGCGGATCGAACGTGGTGACCTTGACGCGAAGCAGAAGATGGTCGAGTCAAACCTCCGGCTTGTGGTCTCCATCGCAAAGAACTACCGCAACCAGGGGTTGCCGTTCCTGGACCTGATCCAGGAAGGGACGCTCGGCCTGGTGCGCGCGGCCGAGAAATTCGACTACCGCAAGGGCTTCAAGTTCTCGACGTATGCGACCTGGTGGATCCGCCAGGCCATCGCCCGCGCCCTCGCGGACAAGGCCCGCACGATCCGCATTCCCGTGCACGTCGTCGAGAAGCTCAACAAGATCGGGCGAGCTGAGCGCAAGCTCGTGACCGAACTCGGCCGCGAACCGACTGCCGAGGAGATCGCTGAAGTGACCGGCATCGAGCCCGAGGAAGTCGAGTCGATCAAGCGCTCCGCCCAGGCACCGGTGTCGCTCGAGAAGCCCGTCGGGGACGAGGAAGAGTCCGAGTTTGGTCAGTTCATCGCCGACGAGCGGGCCGAATCTCCGTACGAGCGGGCGGCCGAAATCCTGACCAAGGAGGCGCTGCGCGAGGCGCTGGAGAACCTCAGCTACCGCGAGCGTCGCGTGCTCGAGCTGCGCTACGGACTCGGCGGCGAGCACCCCCGCACGCTGGACGAGGTTGGCCGGACTTTCAACGTCACGCGCGAGCGAATTCGGCAGATCGAGAATCAGTCGCTCAAAAAGCTTCAGTCGCTCGCCGAGGCGCAGAAGCTGCGCGACGTCGCGTAGTTATTTAGAGAGTCCGGACAGCTTTCGCCCGCGACACCGCTTGGTCGCGAGTGTCGCAGGCCGAAAACTGTCCGGGCTCTCTTCAGCTCGCACAAAGGCGCGCGGTTTCTGCGACTCGCTCGCTTTCATGGCCGTGAGGGTCGGATCGTCGCTGCGGTGCCAAACTGAGGCCTGATGCTCGCTATCGGAACCGATTGGGCGACCATTTCTTCGCTGGCCACGGCCGGCGGGACACTCGTGCTCGCCCTCGCCACGTTCTACGCCGTTCAGTCCGGTAGACGCTCGACCCGCATTGCCGAGGCGGCCCTTCAGGAGCAGCGACGCCCGATCTTCACCCAATCCCGCTTCGACGATCCAATGCAGAAGATCAACTTTGTCGAGGGGCATTGGGTAAAGGCGGCGGGTGGAGGCGCGGTTGCCGAGCACATCGACGGTGTCGTGTATCTCGCGGTGAGCCTGCGCAACGTCGGAAGTGGCATCGGGGTCTGCCAACGCTGGGCCGTCAGGCGTGCCCCGGCGTCATCACGCCAGTTCCCGCGCCACATGACCGACCAGGAGTTCCGCGACCAAGCGCGGGACCTCTACATCCCGCCCGGCGACATCGGCATGTGGCAGGGAGCGCTGCGCAATCCGCATGATTCCGTCCGCGCCGAGATCGCCGAGGCAATTGATTCACGCGAGCCGATTACGATCGAGCTTCTTTACTCAGATCTCGTCGGCCACCAGCGAACCATCACCCGATTGGGCCTCACTCCGTTCGACGATGTTTGGATCGCGACGATCGTCCGGCACTGGTATCTGGAGGGGTCCGGTCCCAGGGGAGAACAGGACTTCGACGCCGCTGCCGAAGCCGTGCGGCACGATCACGAGGACGCCGAAAGGGGCAGAACTGCGGCGGCCGGTGGCGATGACGATCCCGGGCGTCGGGACGGCGCCCTGGACGGTGACGGTGCAACCGCGGCGAGCGACGACGGTCAGGCGCAGGAGCTGGGCGCGCGTGGGCGCGCAGAATAACCGAAGCTTCCCTCGATGGGTCAACGATTCACCCGAGGCACGCTTCCCAGTATGAGTGGAATGCCTTAGCATGGGCGTGCTTCGCAGATGTTGTTTTCTCGGGGCCGTAGTCCACTGCTGATGACCCTGGGCGTCCCTAGGTGAGTACGGAAGGAACCGTCGAACGCGAGGTGAAGCTGGGTGTTTGGCCCGGCTTCGCGCTTCCTGACCTGCGAGGAACCTTCGATGGGGTCGTCGCCGGCGCCCCTCAGGAGCGGCGACTGGAGGCGGTGTACTTCGATACTCCGGACCTGCGTCTGCTGCGCCGGGGCGTGACCCTTCGCTTCAGACGCGGGGAGGAACCACAGGAACTCTGGACGGTAAAGCTCGCAGAGGAAGCTCCGGCGGTCGGTCTCTCGCGTCGCGAGATCTCGGTGCCGTCAGGACCCTCGACCATCCCCGTCGCGCTGGAGGACCTCGTGCGGGGCTGGGCGCTTGGCGATTCACTTGTGCCCGTGGCTCGGCTGCGGACGGTGCGCAACCGGACGATCTTGCGTGGTCACAACCGTGCGCCAGTGGCGGAAATCGATGACGATGAGGTCTCGATTCTTCAGGGGTCACGTGTGGCGGCCCGCTTTCGCGAGCTCGAGGTCGAACTCATCGACGGCGCTCCGCCCAAGCTGCTGGACCGGGTGGCGGGTCAGCTTCGCGCGGCCGGCGCTCAGCCGGTCGACCAGATCCCCAAGGTGGTGCGGGCCCTGGGGCCTTCGGCGCTTGCACCCTGGGACCTCGCGGTGCCGGAGCTCGGCGCGCGCCCAACGGCGGCGGAGCTCATTACGGCCGGGCTGATCGCCTCCGCCGCACGGCTTGTCGATCACATCGCGATCGTGGTCCTCGACGAGGATGTCGAGGGCGTCCATCAGGCACGTGTCGGGATCAGGAGGCTCCGATCGGATCTGTGGACCGCACGGTCGCTCCTCGACCACGGTGTCGTTCGCTCGCTTCGGCGTGAGCTTCGCTGGTTGATGGGCCACTTCGGAGAGGTGCGTGACCTCGATGTTCTGCTCGAGCGGCTCCCGAAGGATCTCCGGCTTTTGGATCAGTACGCCCGGGGGGGTGCTGAGGACGTCCTTGCCGAGGGCGCGAAGGACCGTGCGGCGGCATACGAGGCGCTGCGAGGCGCTTTACGCACACAACGCTGCGGCGATCTATTGGGCGAGACTGCGCGCATCGCCACCGCGCCGCCGTTCAAAGGGCGCGCCGTGCAGAATCCGGCGGCGGAGGTGGTCCCCAAGCTCGTCAAAAAGCCGCTTGCGGATCTGCGACGAGACGCGAAGAAACTAGGTCCCGCACCCGACGACGAGTCCCTTCACCGGTTGCGCATCGACGCCAAGCGCGTTCGCTATGCCACCGAGCTCGCGGCGCCCGTCGTCGGCAAGAAGGCCCGACAGGCCGCACGGGGTCTCGCTCAGGTGCAAGACGTGCTCGGCGACCACCACGATGCGACCGCCGCCGCCGTACGCCTGCGGGCGCTCGGCCCTAGGACCGGCCCGGCGGGGGTTTGGGCTGCCGGCCTGCTCGGCGGGCTGGCGATTGCCCGCGCGGCCGAGGATCGCGACCGCTTTCAGTCCGTTTGGGCGCGCGCCGCTGCAGCCGAGCGCTGGCGCTGGGCTGAATAGACGTTTATGCCGCAAGCGGGGCGCGCTCGGCGGACCTGCGAGCCACCTCTGCTCGGCCGCGGGTGAGCCGGACCACCCAGGGGGACCACTGCGCGGCGGGTCCACGGCGAACGACGGCGGCCAGGCGCGACCCGCCTGCTCCGACATCGATCAGCCAACGCGGTCCCGCCAGCAAGCGAGGCCGGGGCTGGGGAGCGTGTCCACAGATCTGTCCCCACGGGGTGCGTCCGCCGGGCGGCCACTCGGACTCAGCGCGCCAGAACAGCCCGCCATATGGGGCAACCCCGCCCTTCGTGGGACCGACCCAGTCGAACAGCGGGTCGCAACCCGAATCGCGCGAGCGTCGATGCCAACGGTCGTTGATCTCGGCGACGCATTCCTCGGCCCGCCGCGGCAATCCGTGGGTGAGCTCGGGATGAACTCCGGCGTGAGTCACCAGCCAGCCGCTCAGCGCGGCCGCGGCATGGGGCCAGCCCCGGCTTGCGAGCGCGGAGAGCGCTGCACCGTGTTCGGTGGCGTCCTCGGAAAGCATCTCCACCTCGTGGTTGCCGGCGAGCACCACGTCGAGCGACTCGACGGCGAGCCTCGCCACCTCCAGGTTGGCCTCGCGGGAAGCGCGGCGATCAAGCAAGTCGCCAACCTGGACGATCCAGAAACCTCGGCGGCGCTGCTCATGCGAATCCAGAGCGCCGAGCGCGCGTAGCAGCGCCCGCAGCAAATCAACCCGCCCGTGAACATCACCGATGACGACCTCGATCATGGCTGTCCAAGATGACCGCCCAGGCCCGTTCCCGTGTGAAAATGCTGTGTCCGAGGGCAGGCCAATCGTGATAGCAAGCCGTGCGGACGCGACCCGCCGGCCAATCGCGCATCGCGAGGTTGGTTTTCCGTTTGTGCCCTTGCACCATCCGATAAGGTCCCAAGACGCGCGCGAGTTGGATTCCAACCTTTATCGATCGGCTACCGCTTACGCAGAGGGCCTTCGCATACGCGGAGCAGATGCATGCTGGGCAGAGCCGGGCCGACGGATCACCATTCATCCTTCATCCGGTCGAACTCGCTACGTTGCTCCACGATGCCGGCGCGCCGGATCACCTGGTGGCCGCGGGAGTCCTGCACGACGTGATCGAGAAGACCGAGGCCACAGTCTCGGATCTTCGGGCGCAATTTGGTCCCGCAATCACCGCACTGGTCGTGTCGGTCAGCGACGACGATCGCATCGCTGGTTACGCGAGGCGCAAAGCCGCGTTACGCCGGCAGGTGGCGGGTGCCGGCGATGAGGCGCTGACCCTCTTCGCCGCTGACAAGCTCTCCAAGCTGCGCGAGCTGCGCCGTGAGACGACGGCGCAGAATGATGGTGACCCCACCACCCAGGGGCGGCCGCGAGAACCCCGGGCTCGCCGCCTCAGGCACTATCAGCGATCGCTGGCTCTACTCGAGGAGCGGCTGCCGCAGTCGCCACTGGTAGCTGCGCTGCGCGATGAGCTGCAGAGCTTTCTTGGCGAGCTCGCGCAGCTCGCGCCAGCGGGCTGAGCAGTCTCACGGCCCGCAAGCCGGTCTGGGCGCCACGCAAGCCGGTCTGGGCGCCACGCTAGGTTTGGCTCGTGGCACTCGACGAGACCGGCACACCGCAGCTCGAGCCCGTGCGGTCGCCCGAGGAGGCGGTCGCGGAGATCCGCATCAGAGCGCCGGCCGAGCGCAACCGCCGTCTGGCGCAGTTGATCGAGCGCGTCAACGCCGATCCGCAAGTCAAAGCCTGGTGGCACGCCTCCGCCGTAAACGCGACGCGGCGGCTTGGGATGTCAGATCACTCGTGGGTGCACGTGCAGATCGTGGTGAACATCGGGCTGCGGTTGGCCCGACTGCTCTTTCGCGCGGGCGTGACGCCCAGCGTGGTGTCCGACCACGGGCTCGAGACGCGCGATGCGGAGGTCGTCATCGCCGCTGCATGCTTCTTCCACTGTGTCGGGATGGCCGTTCATCGCGTGGACCACGAGGCATACAGCCTGTTCATGACCGCCGACAAGCTGGGAGACCTGCTCGACGGCATCTATGCGGAGCCGGAACGGTCGATCCTGGTGACCGAGGCGATGCACGCGGTCATCTCACACCGCCGCGGGGGCGCGCCGTTCACGATCGAAGGCGGGATCGTACGCGTGGCGGACGCACTCGATATGGCCCGTGGCCGTTCGCGAGTCCCATTCGAAGCCGGTCACCGCAACATTCACTCCCTCTCCGCGTACGCAATTGAGGAGGTGACGATCGGCCGCGGCGAGCAGCGCCCGGTCAAGGTCGAGATTGCGATGTCAAACAGCGCGGGGATCTTTCAGGTCGACGAGTTACTGGCTACGAAGCTGAGAGGCTCAGGGATAGAGCAGTACGTGGAGGTGATCGCCAGCGTCGAGGCCGAGCACGAGGAACGCTTGATCACCGTGTTCCGGATCTGACACACCGGCCGTCGGGTTACAACCCTTTTACACGAGAATTTCATCTCAGTGACGGGAATCTTCCAGTCACCGATGAAGCTACCGGTACTAGTCCGCGCTGAGCATAGGCCTCTCAGCGTCAAGGCAAGCGGATTCACCGATTCGTGACCACGCTGGGTTCGTGTACGAGGATGGTGGCGTTGAGATCTGTCGAGATCCATTTTCACTTGCTTCCCGCGGTTGACGATGGCCCGCGGACGCTTGAGGAAGCCGTCTGGCTCGCCCGGACCGCTGCGAACGGAAGGGACCCGTACCATCGTCGCCACTCCGCACGTGAACTCAACGTTTGTGCTCGACGTGAACACGCTTTCCGAGCGGGTGAGGCAGGTCGCCGAACGGATACGACGCGAGCGCGTTCCGGTACGGGTGTTGGCAGGTGGCGAGCTTGCCCACGATGTGGCGGACCGTCTCTCTCAGGGTCAACTGGAATCCATAGCGCAGGGCCCTGCGGAATGTCGCTGGCTACTGCTTGAGGCGCCGTTCGGCGGCCTCGATGACACATTTACTGCCACCGCGGACGAACTTCGTCAGCGCGGCTTCGGGATTGTCGTGGCGCACCCTGAGCGCTCCTTGGCGAACCTTCAGGCCGGCTGGCGCGTGATCGAGCGCGAGATTGGGGTGGGGAGCGCGATGCAGGTAAATGCGTGGTCGGTGGCCGGCCTCCACGGGGAGCACGCTCGAATCGAGGCGCTGCGCATATTGCGCCTGGCTCGACGTGTCGTTGTCTCTTCCGACGCGCACGGGACACACCGGGTGCCCTCTCTGCGGCTGGCCGTCGATGTACTGGCAAGGCTTGGCCACAAGAACCCTGAGTGCTTGACGTCAACGACCCCTGAGGCGTTACTCACGCATGGACTGCCCCGAGCGCCCGCTGAACTGGCCGCGTAATGTCACCTAGAACATGGCCGGCCGTCACGCGGCCTGGGGCATCTCTGAACCCGGGCTGAGAGTCGTCTCGGCGGAGGCGGTGGCTCGGTCGCTCGAAGGCTTCCCAGCGCCAGCGGCCGGACGATCGCCTAGGGCCCGCGCGTATCCCGCCGCCAACTCTGCCAGCGAACGTTCCCAGGTTCGCTCACGGACCGCAAGCAGCGCACCGTTGGTCAGCCGCAGCAGAAGGGCCTTTCGGCAGGCGATGCCTCTGATCGCGGTTGCCAGCTCTTCAGGGTGTGGTGAGACCAGGCAGCCCGTTCGCCCATCCTCGATCAGCTCGGTCGGGCCACCCGCTCGCACCGCAAGCACGGGCAGGCCGCTGGCCTGGGCCTCGAGAATGACCTGCCCGAACGTATCGGTCGTGCTCGGGAACACGAACAGGTCGGCGCTCGCGTATGTGTTCGCCAACTCGTCGCCCTCGAGCCAGCCGAGGAACGTGGCCTGCGCGCCCAGTCGCTTGCGCAGGAGCTCTTCTTCCGGCCCTCTCCCGGCGAGCACAAGATGGAGGCGGCGATCGCGCTGACGCGCCTCTAGATACGCCTCGGCGAGCAGATCCACACCCTTCTCGCGGCTCAGTCGTCCGACGTAGAGGATGTTGAAGCGGCCCGGCAAACGAGTCGTACTGCGGCGCAAAGGATCGAACCGCGTGGTATCCACGCCTCGCTGCCAGCGAAACACGCGCTCGGTGGGGATACCAAGTCGCTCAAGCGACGCGTCGGCCGAACTGCTGGGGGAAAGCACGACCGCGCAGCTGGCATAGAACTTGGCCACAATCGCACCGACGGTGCCCTCGAGTGTGGTGTCGCCGGTGCGCGCCCGCACATAGGCCTGTAGCTCGGTGTGGTAGCTGCCCAGAAGCGGTAGCGCCATGACTCTCGCCATAAGCGCGGCCGCGATTCCCGCCGGCCCGGGGGCGCACACATGGACCAGGTCGTAATGGCGCTCGGTCAGGGCTTCTGCCACCGCGGAAAGGCTTGGCACTCCAAGGCTCAGCCCGGGGTAATGCGGAAGCTCGACCTCGGTCACCGCAGGAAGCCGGCGGTCGACGTTGGCGTCGGTCCCGATCAGGTCGGTTTCGTGGCCTCTGAGCCCACGCTCGCGCAGTTGGGCGAGGGTCTGGCCGACACCATGGACGTGCGCGAGTCCGTCGGCGACCACTGCCACGCGCATGGGATCGCCGGCGCGTGCAACGAGCTTTGCCCTTTCGCGCGCCAGCATCGCGCTGGCGGGCATGTATGGAACCACCGGCAGCAGAGCTCCGACCAACGCTGGTACCGCCTGTGTGATCCGTTCCGATCGCTCGCCGTCAACGAGTTCCGTGATCGCGCCCGCGAGCTTTCGTTCGTGGACCCGCCGCGCTCGCAGCGCAAGCGCGGCGTGACCGCCTTCCTCGATCTGGAGCGTCCGCAGCAGTGCGTCAAGCCCAGGGTCAAGCTCCATCTCCGTCAGCCAGCCGACGAGCAAACGGCGGACATCTTCCAGGCCGAGGCTTGTGGTGCGTTCGCCGCCTCCCACTCGCTCGCGGATGATGCCTTCGGCGAGCGCTAGGATTGCCGCCGGGTCGGGCTGGGCGACCTGATTCCATTGGCTTGAGCGCGCAGTCATCGCACGCGTAGTAAGCACCAGCGCGCCGTGCGCCCACTTGGCAACGCTTCCCTCATCGCCGCACGGCGTGACGCGTCCCGCCATGAGATGCCGCAGGAACTCTGGCGGGGATCCCGCAGCGGGTGCCTCGGTGAACGTGCGCCCGATATCGATTCCGGCGTGGTCGTCGGATCCACCGACTCCGGTGCCGCCGTGGGTCTCGATGTAGACGGCGGCGGGCGCATTGAGCTCGCGTGGCCTCGTGCCGTTACGCGTCTCCCAGGTCGGAAACAGTTGTGCCAGCACCCGGCGGTGACCCGCCGAGAGCGGAGCGGCGACGTTGAAGAATGGATGAGCGAGGGCGCACGCGATCTCGTTTCGATGCAGGTAATCGGCACAGGCCACCACGTCACGCTGATGTGCTTGAAGCCACTTATGGTCATCGGGCGTAATCCCCCAGCACAGCACGTGGACGGCCTGGGGCTCCTCGGCGAACCAGGCAGTCAGCTCCTCGGATATGAAGACGTCGGGCTGGCCGGCGATCTCGAGGACACCAGCGATCGTGTCGTGGTCGGTGATCGTGACGAAGTCCATGTTGCGTCTTTTGGCCAGCTCGTAGACCTCGCGTGGGGCGGTGGCGCATTCGGGAAGCGCAACGGCCCGCTGAACCTCGAGCCTGGCGAGCGCTGACGCGCTGGAGTGACAGTGAAGGTCCGCCCTCGTGGCGGAAGTGGTTGCCGTCTGAACGCGCTCGCGCGGATCGGCGGCTAGGGCTTTGGAATCGTGCATGCCACCAGGTTCGGGCGCACGAGGGCGAATGCCGTCATCAGGACGTCAAACTTCAGTAAAGATGCAGTAAACCGGCCAATTGCCGGGGTGGCGAGCGCCGGCAGGGCGTCGGGCTCGCGGCGGTGCTGGGGCGAGCGGCGCCCCCAGGACGAGCGGCGCCCCCAGGACGAGCGACGCCCCCAGGACGAGCGACGCCCCCAGGGCCGTCGGCCGCCCGAAGAAGCTAAGCGTTGTAGATCACCATGGCCGTCCCGAAGGCCACGCAGTAGATCGCGAACGGGATCAGGTTCCCGCGCTTGAAGTACCGAGACAGGAAGTGCACGGTGAACACGGCCGCGACCGCGGCCGCCGCAGAGGCGATCAACGCATACACACGGATTCCGTTGCCGTTGGGACCGGTGAGGTCGGGGAGTTTGTAAACGCCCGCAGCGAGGATGATCGGCGTCGCCATCAGGAAGCTGATCCGCGCCGCGTCGAAGTTGTCGAGCCCGCGTGCTAGGCCGCCGGCCATGACCATCCCGTCACGGCTGATGCCGGCGATGAGTCCCCCCGACTGTGCGATCCCCAGGAATCCCGCTTCCCGGTATTCGAGGGTGTCAAGCCTGCGCCCACCGTCGCGCTTGACGCCCTCACGACGGGCAAGCGCTCTCACCTCGGATCTCCGCGTGAGCCACTGAGCGAGGAACAGGATGAACCCGTTGATGACCAAGAAGATCGCCGCGATCTCCGGCGTTCCCGTGGCCACGCGCGCGGTGTGCTCGAGCGCGATTCCGATGATGCCGGTGGGGATGCTGGCGCAGATGATGATCCACGCGAGCCGCTCGGTGGGCGTTTCGATGCGCCGCTTGCCGAGCGTCGCGAAGAACGCCTTGATGATCTGGACCCAGTCGCGCCAGAAGTAGATCAACAGCCCCACGGCGCTGCCGACGTGGAGCATCACAATGAAGGCGAGCCAGGCGTTCTCTGTCGAGCTGGACTGATAGGCCACGAGCTGGTCCCAGCCGAAAAGATTCGGCAGCAGCACAGTGTGCCCGAGGCTCGAGATCGGAAACAGCTCGGTCACGCCTTGAATGAGACCGAGCACGATCGCCCGGAAGACATCGAACCCGTGGGTGAGTGCGAGGACTAGCACGAACGCGGAAACCTAGCGAAGAGCGCCTAACCGGAAGCTAAGCGGGCCTCGCGGCTGCTGCACCACTCCCTGGCGGCACCTGCGCGGTGGGGGCTTTGGCGCTTATAAGCGCTTTTGCTTCTGGCCCTGGGGCCAGAGCCGGTAGCCAAACCCGGAGTGCGTGTGGATGAAGCTCCAGCCCGGCAGGGCCGCTTCGAGCTTCACGCGCAGCTTGTGCACATATACGTCGATCGAGCGATCCCCTGGTCGGAACTCTCGCCCCCACACCGCGGTGCAGAGCTCCTCCCTGGAAACGATCTTGTCGGCACGGCGCGCAAGCTCGGTGAGCATGCGCAGTTCAATCAGAGACAGGGTGAGCGCGTCGCCGTTGACTCGCGCCAAATGCTCCTCGGGCATGACCTCGAGCGGTCCTGCGGCAATTATCTCGTCCTGACTCGGAGGGAGAGCAGTCATACCAGAATGCTCCGCTCCTGCCGCCTCAACGAGGTCAACAAGTGGTGACTCAGATGTGAACAGGCTGTAACCGCCTTAGCGAAGGGCGGCCAGCAGCTCCTCTGCGCGTTTGTCGTCCCCTCCATGTTTGCGGCCGCCGTCCGCGGCCTCGGGATGTTCGATTCGCGGCGCCTTCTGGAGCCTTTCCTGCCTGGCTTCGGGCGCGAACCGGTAGCCGATGCCGAAGTGCGTGTGGATATAGGCCCATCCCGGCGAGGCGGCGAGGAGCTTCTGACGCAACTTGCGCACGAACACGTCGACGGAGCGATCTCCGTGGGCCATCGCATACCCCCACACACGTTCATAGATCTCCGCGCGCTCAAGCACGCGATCATTGTGCGCGAGCAGGAGCAGGAGCTGAAATTCGCGGGCGGTCAGCTCGATGCTTCGCTCACCCACATAGGCCTGATAGCGATCCGGGCGGACCGTGAGCTCGCCGGCGCGTAGCGGCCCGTTGTCCGCGGGCAGCTCGCCGCGGCGCTGGCGGCGAAGCACCGCGCCGACCACGCCTATGAGCTCTTCCGGGTGGCATGGCTTGGTGACCCAGGCATCGACACCCAGTCGTAGCGCCCGCACTCGCTGGGCCACCGAGGAAGGACCCGTACAGACGATCACCGCGAGCGCGGGGAGGCGCTGGCAGAGGCGCTCCAAAATGGTCCAGAAGTCGTCGCCGACGATCTCGACATTCAGCACGAGCGCGTCCAAGCGGTGCGGAATGAGCGCTTCCGGGTTGATTGCCATCGCAAAGACCGGTTCCATCGCGACTCCGGGCAACCGCTTCACGAGCGTTTGCACGAATCCAGAGTCGCGATCGGCGATCCCTACTCTGAGGCGACGCGGCGTTCCCAAGGTCGCCGCGTCGTAAATGCCCGCCGTGTCGCCCTGGACCATCTCGGCGCGCACCATACGCAGCTTCAGCGCGAGGCCATAGCGGATTACAAGCTATTCACACGCAAATTGCGAACTTCTAACCGCCGCCTAGCTGCTGGTGATCTCGTAGCGCTCGGGCACCGGATGGGATGCATCGGCGAACTCTCGAAACAGACCCGTGACCACGAACACAACCTGCTCGGCGATGTCGACGGTGTTGTCACCGATCCGCTCCAGAGCGCGCGCCACGAGAATCATCAGCATCGCCCACTCCCGCATTTCGATGTCATCGCCGATCTCGACGGCTCGCTTGAAGATGGCGCGTTGCAGCCGATTGATCTCCGCGTCCTGACGCACGAGGTCTTCGGCGAGCTCCACGTTGCGTCCGCCAAATGCCTCCTTGGCCTGGGAGAGCTGCGAGCGCGCCAAGCGCGCCATGCGATCGATCGCGTCGAGGATCTCCTTGTCCTTGGGTTGCTCGTGGCCTGACAGCGGGACGAGCTTGGCGATGTTGACGCACTGGTCTCCGATCCGCTCGATGCAGCGAATGACGTGAATCAGCGCGGCCACGATGCGCAGGTCGGTTGCCACCGGAGTCTGCGTTGCGAGCAGCGAGAGCAGACCCTGTTGGACTTCGAGGTAGCGGCCGTCCACCTGGTCATCGTCGGCAACCACCATCCCCGCCAGCTCAACGTCCTGGTAGGAGACCGCCTCAAGCACTCGATCGAGCTGGCGGATATCGAGGTCGAGGCCTCCGAGCGCCTGTTCTTCGAGCTGCCGGAGGGCTTCGTGGAACTGATGACGGACCTCGTGCTCCATGGCGCCGATCACCCGAACTTCCCGGTGACATAGCGCTCGGTGCGCTCGTCGTCTGGCTTGGTGAAGATCTGCGTTGTGGGGCCATGCTCGATCAGTTCGCCCTCGAGCATGAATGCGGTGGTATCCGCTACACGCGCCGCCTGCTGCATGTTGTGGGTCACGATCACGATCGTAAACCGCTCCTTGAGCTCGCCGATGAGCTCCTCGATCCTTAGGGTCGCAACGGGATCGAGGGCGGAGCATGGCTCGTCCATCAGAATCACCTCGGGCTCCACCGCGATCGTGCGCGCGATGCACAGCCGCTGCTGCTGGCCGCCCGAGAGAGCCATCCCGGGCGTACCGAGCCTGTCCTGCACCTCCTCCCACAGGCCAACCGATCGCAGCGACTGATTGACCCGGTCGCGGAGATCGCGTTTGCGCATCCCTGCCAGCTTCAGACCGGACGCGACGTTGTCGAATATCGACATCGTGGGGAAAGGATTGGGCTTCTGGAAGACCATGCCGATCAGCCGCCTGACGTGGGTCACGTCAACTCGACGGTCGTACACGTCGGTTCCGTCCAGCTCGATCTGGCCCTCGGCGCGAGCGCCGGGGATCTCCTCGTGCATGCGGTTGATACAGCGCACCACGGTCGACTTACCCGAGCCTGAGGGACCGATGATCGCGGTGACCTCCCTGGCTGGAAATTCGATCGTCATGTCCTTGATCGTGCGGCTGTCGCCGTAATACGCGTTCAGTCGCTTGACCGACACGCTGTGGCCGCCGCGCTGCTTGGAACGCTGTCGGTCCTCTGCGGCGGCCTGCACCTGCGGTTGCGGAAATGGGGGATCCGGGTTTGTCATCTGCCCGTCTCTGGCGGTTTCGGGAGAGATCATGCCAGCTTGCTCCTTGTCTGTTTGCTCAGCCACGCAGGCGTCTCCGGCTGCGGTCGTGGAAGGTCCGAGCGACGATGTTCAAGACGAGCACGCCGAAGATCAGAATGAGCGCGGCGGCCCAAGCCCGCTGGTGGTCGGCGGGACTCGGAGATTCAGACAGCGTGAAGATCGTCACGGGAATGTTCGGCAGTGCTTGCGAAGGGCTCGTCGTGACGCCCAGGTTCGAGAAGACAGAGGATGTGAACAACAACGGGGCCGTCTCGCCGGCCACGCGCGCTATGCCCAATATGGCTCCGGTGACAAGCCCACCCGCGGCCGTGGGTATCACGATTCGCGACACGACTCGCCAGCGTTTGAGGCCGAGTGCCAGTGCGGCTTCGTGCAGCGAGCGCGGAACCAGAGCCAGCACCTCCTGGGCCGAGCGGGCGACGATCGGCAGCATGACTATCCCGAGAGCGATGGCACCGGCCCAGCCGCTCTGCTGGCTGCCCACCACGAGCACACCGAAGATGAACACCCCGGTGATGATCGTCGGCACCCCGTTGAGGATGTCGAGTGCGAAGCGGACCGAGTTTCCGATGAACGGCGGTGCGAACTCGGCCGTGTAGATGCCGATCAGAATCCCGATCGGGATCGCGATCAAGCTCGCGATCCCCACCAGCTCGATGGTGCCGACGATCGAGTTGGCGATGCCGCCTCCGGGTTGGCCGAACGGCGCCGGGTTCTGGGTGATGAACGAAAAGCTGATCGCCCCGATGCCCTTCACGACCACCGATCCGATCACGAGCAGCAGCACTGCGACGGCCAGCAACGCCGCCACCGAAGCGATCACCTCCATCGTCCGGTTGACCACCCTGCGGCGACGGTCCCGTGGCTGCACCGCGAGCAGCGCCGAGCGCTCCGGACTTATCGCGCCCACTGCGCCCTCCCCGCGCTGACGCGGCGCACGATCAGCCGAGCCATGACGTTTGCGATCAAGGTAATCACCAGCAGGATCGCGGCCAGATACACGAGCGACGCGATCTGCAGGTTGGTTGTGGCGCCCTGGTACTCGGAGGCGATCTGCGCGGCGAGCGTGCCGGAGGGCTGAAATAGCGAGGCGTGGATTCCGGCGGTATTGCCGATCACCTGGGTGACGGCGATCGCCTCCCCGAGCGCGCGCCCCAGACCGAGGATCACGGCTCCGACGACTCCGGGGCCGGCATAAGGAAGCACCACCATCCGCACCATCTCCCACCTCGTCGCTCCCAACGCATAGGCGCCTTCCTTGAACTCCGATGGCGTCGTTTCAAAGATCTCGCGCGTGATCGAGGTGACGATCGGCACCGTCATGATCGTGAGGATGATCGCGGCGCTGAGCATCCCGTAGGGAGAGGGCGTACCGCTGAATAGGGGGATCCATCCGAGCACGCTGTGCAGCGCAGGCTCGATGTGGTTGCTGAGGACGGGTCCGAGCACGATGATCCCCCAGAGCCCGAGGATGACGCTCGGGATTGCCGCCAACAGCTCGACAAGAATCTGCGTGGGACGGCGCGCGACCCGCGGTGCCAGCTCGGTGAGGAACACCGCGATGGCAATCGACATCGGCGCGGCGACGAGGAGCGCCAAGAACGAGCTCACGATCGTCCCGAATATGAAGTCCGCCGCGCCGAAGTGCAGATGCACGGGGTCCCAGGCCGACGTGCCGATGAATCCAAGGCCAAACCGGGAGATCGCCGGGCTGGCGTGATCGAACAGCGTGTACGCAATCCAGACGAGCACGCCGACGCCGACGAGTGCGGCGAGCCCAGTCAGCGCGCGCAGAAGCGGGTCTCCGATTCGATCGGAGAGCTTCTCGCGGCCTGCGAGCAGTGGGCCCCGGGGAATCTGTTCTGCTGAGACGGACATCAGGTTGGTCTTGTCAGAGCCGGTCAGATGTGGTGGTCACGCGGATAGCGCGTCGCGGAACTGCCTCGGGCGAGGGATGTCCTCCATCCCTCGCCCGATCACTTGGGTGGGGCCCAGCCTCAGCCGCCCCCTTAGCCGAGCGTGTTGAGCGTGTTCTTGCCCGCGGTCACGACCTTCGCCGGCAGCGGCGCGAAGTCAAGCTTCGGGCCGAGAGCCTGGGCCTCTGAACCGAGTGCCCAGGTGATGAACTTCTTCAGCCCGCTTGCCTTCGGGCTCTTCTTCGGCACTATCACGTAGGTGAAGGTCGAGATCGGGTAGGCGCCCGACGCCGAGGCAGGCGGGTCCACGATCGAGATGGCGTTGTCCGAGGGCACCGACTTCACCGTCGCGGCGGCGGCCGAGATGCTCGAGATTCCAGGCGTCTCGAACTTGCCCGCGGCGTTCTGGACCGCGGCGTCGGTGAACTTGTTCGAGACCACGTACGCGAGCGCGACGTAAGCGATTGACCCATTGGTCGAGGTGAGCACGCCGCCCACTCCCGAATTGCCCTTGCCGCCGAGCCCGACCGGGAAGTGGACCTGAGTGGAGGTGCCCACCTTCGACTTCCACTCCGAGCTGACGTGCGACAGGTAGTTGGTGAACGCATACGTGTCGCCACTGCCGTCCGTCCGGTACACCGGAGTGATCTTCGTGGAGGGAAGGTTGACCCCCGGGTTGAGCTTCTTGATGGCGGGGTCATTCCAGGCCTTGATCTTCCCCAGCCAGATGTCGGAGAGGATGGGGCCGGTGAGCTTCAGGCCGGTCGGGACTCCCTGAACGTGGTAGGCGATCGCGGTCGCCGAGAGCGCCCATGGGATCTGAACACAGCCCTTGCAGGCCGAGGCCTGGCTCGAGGTCAGCGGGGCGTCGCTCGCCCCGAAGTCGACGGTGCGTGCGGTGATCTGCTCGATTCCGCCGCCCGAGCCGATCGCGCCGTAGGTGACCGCGACGCCGTGCTCCTCGTCGTACTTGGGCTGCCATTGCGACAACAACGGCGCGACGAGGGTGCTTCCAGCGCCGGTGAGGTTGCTGGAGGACGAGGAGTTGCTGCTGCCCCCACTGCCGGAGTTGTTCGAGCTCGAACCGCACGCCGCCAGCCCCAGCGACGCCGCGACGGCAAAGAGCACCGTACTTGTGCGAATAAGTTTCTTTTTCATGAGGCTGATCCTGACCCCGCCGTGGCCCCGCGGTGTTTCTGAGCCGTAACCGGGATGTGAAAAAGCTGTAACCGCTGTCTCAGGCCTCGATGCTGCGCCTCGCTGCGCCAAACGGGAGCGCGTCGGAGGGCCGAGAGCGTCCCGAGGCATCCCACCTCCGGACGCTCGAGCGGGCAGTGTCCGGAGGTGGAAACCTTCGCACTCACTTCAGTTCGTGAAGCATTGCGCTAGAATTGGCTTCGTGATGGTTTCGAGCGATTGCCCCGTGTGCAGGACGGCAGAGATCGTATGCGGAAAATGGACCCTGCTCGTGATCCGCGATCTCGCCGATGGACGTTCCCGCTTTTGTGAGCTCGAGCGTTCGCTGCAGGGCATCAGTCCGCGCACTCTCTCCCTGCGCCTGAGGGCGCTCGAGGAAGAGGGGATCGTGGAGCGTCAGACCTTTCCCGAAGTCCCTCCGCGCGTGGAGTACTCGCTGACCGCGAAGGGCAAGGCCCTGGTGCCGCTGATCGAAGACATGCGCGCCTACGGTCGCGAATGGCTTTGCGCCGGGGATGAGCGCTCGGTTCTAGACGAACGCGCGCCCGTCGTAGCGGCTGCCTGACGTCGCGCCTGCGGCTGACCTCGAACCCGCCGATAGAAGCTGACGGCAAGCTGTTGGCCGCTCGGGCAGGAGCGCCGCGGCCGAGGACGAAACGTCTTTGTCATGCGCAACGGCACCCTGTCTTCGGCTCTGGAGGCGTTCACGCTAGACGTCTCCGCCGCGCTTGAGACCTCTAGGGCTCAAGGCGCAGAGGTTCCGTTCGAGGTGGTCGAGAAGGCGGGAGGCCCGACGCCGCTGTACTGCTACCGCGCGCGAAGCGGGGAGTTCATTGGCGAGCGCCTTGGGCTGCTCAGCGCCTTGCCGACGTACGCCGCGGCGGTCCGTGCGCTGGAGGCGATTGATACCACCGGGGCCTACCTGCGCCAGCGGGGCGTGCGCGAAGTTCCCTCCGGGCCGCGCGAGCGCGCAGAGATCGCGCTCGAGCAGTTCATCGCGGCGGTTTTCGATGACCGCAGCCAGTTTGAATTCGAGCGGGAACATTTCTCGGCGGCCTTGTCGGCACTCGAGCGTGCCCTCTACCACGGTCGCTGCGTCACGACAGCTGTTGCGCCTCTGCTCGGCCTCGCACTGGACCGCTACACCACAAAAGTCGAGCTCGGAGACGGTCTCGCGCTCGTGCGGGGCGACACCTTTGAGGAGGCTCCCTACGACGCCGTTTGGGGCGAGGGAGAAGCGAGCGTATTGGTTGTGTTCACTGTCGTCGGAGATCGCCGGGCGCCTGACCCGATCGCCCTCGTACGGTCGCAGGTGCGACGGGTGGTGACCGCGCTGCGGTTGTTCGAGCCTGGTGCCTACGCGCTCGGCGCGACCGCCTGGATGAAGGTGGACACGGGCAGCTGGCGGCCCCTCGCCCTGCCGTTCTGCGGCGACCCGGGTGTCAGAACGATGCTGCCCGCTGAACACGAGGACGAACTGCGGGGCTTTTTCAACTTGATCGCTGCCCGCGCAACGGCAAGCGGCAGACTCGGCTGGGCCCTCGCGCGGTTCGAGATGGCCGGCGAGCGCGCGACGCCCTTCGAGGCGCTGACAGACTGCTTGCTCGCCGCACGCGCGCTGCTCGAGCCCGAGGGTCCCGGGGCGGGGCGGCTCGCCGATCGGCTCGCGGCGATCTGCGCCGCACCCGACCACCGTGCTCGCGTCAGCGGGCGCATCGCGGAGGCACAGCGATTGGAGCGACAGGTCGCGTCTGGCACGGCGCCCTCAGATCAAGAGTCCGAGGAACTCGTCTCCGAGCTGTGCGAAAACGTCCGAGCTCTGCTCCGCGACATGCTCTGTGGCCACCTCGAAGGCGACGTCTCCGCGCTCGCCGATCAGCTGCTCGTGCAGGCAGGTACGGCAGCCGTTGTCCCGCCCGTGCCGGCCCCGGCGAGCCAGGCGCCTTCAGATCAACCCACCGAGGAGCTAGCCGCTACCGGCTGATCAGGTCGGTCTTTGGGTGGACCGGCAAGAGCATGGGTTTGCGCGGTGCCTGAGAGAAGTCGAATTCCTTGATCAGAGCACCAAGCTGGGGGGCGTCCTCGCGCACGTCGGGGCGGGGATCGGGTCGCCCATCCGTTTTTGGATTGAGGCGCTGATTGCCAAGGAAGTCCGCCTCGATGAACTTGGCGTAGGCGTCGAAGCTGAGCGGCTGGTGGTCGACGAAGCCGCGCTTCGCGTACGGGCTGATCAAGAGCCCCGGCACCCGCAGCCCGTAGCCGTTTTGATCGACGTGAGGAGGGCGCACGTGGTCGTACATGCCGCCCCAGTCGTCCCAGACGAGAAAGATCGCGGTCGACTTCCACACCGAGCTCTCCATGATCGTGTTGATCAGCCCCGTGACGTAGGTCTGCGCGGTGCTCACCAGTGACGTCTCGGGATGGTCTGAGACCTGACTGCTTGGCACGATCCACGAGACGGACGGCAGCCGGTTCCTATAGACGTCGGCGAAGAAGCCGTTGAGCGACTGGATGTTGCTCTCCTGGTGGTCGTCGCGGACGGTGTCGAACGCGGGCAACGGATTCCAGAACGAGGGAGTCCTGGGACCCTGGGTTCTCGGAGAGCACTTGAGCGACGTGTCGGACTCGCAATCGGGCTCGGTCCCCTTGAAGACGTAATACCGCCAGCTGACGTGGTGCTTGTAGAGCAGGTAGGTGAGGTCCGTCCATGCGTAGGGCGACTTGCCAGGGTTTCCCGGATTCTCGAGCGCGTTGCGACAGCTGGACGGATCGTTGTGCCGGGTGCAATGGGCCGACCACAGCGAGACGAGGTAGAGGTGCGACACCAGGCTCCGTGAGCGGGCGGATTCGAACATGTGGTCCTGCAGCACGAAGTTGTGCGCATATTTCCAGTAGTTGGGGATGTCCCTCCCATCGTGGTAACCGACCACGCTGCCGGGGGGGATGTGGCACCTGCAGCCCCTCAGTCCCTTCTCATGCTCGGCGATGAAACCATTCATCTTGCCGCCGTTGACGTCCGCCACAGAGGCCGCCTCGTTGTGGGGACCGCCGTAGTCGAGGTTTCGCCGGTCGTGGTATGGCCGCACGCACCTGTGGTGCTCGGGGTCGGGTATGCAGGGAACGCGCCCTGGGTGCCCGGCGAGGCCTGGAATCCCGTCCGCGCCCCGGTAGGTACCGAAGTAGTGATCGTAGGAGCGGTTCTCCTGCATGATGATCACGATGTGGCGGATCTTCGTGATCGGAGAAGGAGCCGACTGGTGAGGCGCCGAGGGGTGGGCGCCGACGTGGCCGCTTTGCGCCGAGCTCTCGCCGGCGGCGACCGCCACTAGTGCCACGACCGCGACCAAAGCGACTAATCGCGCCCACCTCATCTAGCCTGCCCCACGGGCAGCGACTATACAGCGCCCGCCCGTAGGGCCACCCCGCTTTGTTGCGGCCCCAGGCGCGGCCGATCCGGCCCCAGGCGCGGCCGATCCGTGACCTCCGATCAGCCGATGTGCAGGAATTTGTAGAGGAAGGGCTCCTTCAGATCCGTCTTCGGGTGCACCGATAAGAGGATCGGAGCTCGAGGCGCCTGGTGGAAGTTGAAGTCGTGAATGAGGTTGCCAAGCTGGGGGGCGTCCTCGCGGACGTCAGGGCGGGGGTCGGGCCGTCCGTCCGTCCGGGGGTCCAGCCGCTGGCCATTGAGGAAGTCGTCCTCGATGAACTTCACGTAGGCGTCGAAGCTGAGCGTCTGGTGGTCGATATAGCCGCGTCTGGCAAAGGGGCTGATCACCAGTGCGGGGACGCGCAGGCCGTAGCCGTTCTGGTCGACACGCGGCGGCTCGACGTTGTCGTAGAACCCGCCCCAGTCGTCCCAGGCGAGGAAGATCGCGGTCGACTTCCAGTCAGGGCTGCGCATGATGGTGTTGATCAGCCCCGTGACGTAGGTCTGGCCTGCGCTGATCAGTCCCGGTGGATGCTCTGAGACGTGCCCGTTGGGCACGATCCATGAGACCGCGGGCAGGTTCCCCTGGCGGGCCGCCGTGTAGAACCGCGAGAGCGACTGGATGTCGCCGAGCTGACCGTCCTGATGAACGTCTTCGAAGTACGGCAGCGGGTTCCAGATCCCCGGCGTCCGCGCGCCCTGAGCCACCGGCGCACACGTGATTGCGTTGTTGAGCTCACAGTCGGGCTCTGTCCCCTTGAGCACGTAATACCGCCAGGGGACGTGGTACTTGTGCATCAGATAGGTCAGGTCGGTCCACGCGTAATCGGGCGGCGCGTGCTGGGGGTGGTTCCGAGGAAAGCCGATCGGGTTCCCGGGACGCTCCAGCTTGTTGCGGCAGCTCATGGGGTCGCTGTTGGCGCACCTTGCCGACCACTCCGAGACCATGTACAGGTGCGAGGGCAGGCTCCACGACGCATTTGACTCGAACATGTGGTCTTGGAGCACGAAGTCGTGGGCGTAGGCCCAGTAGTTGGGAATGTCGGCGCCGGTGTGGTAGCCCATGACGTCGGGCTTTTTCGAGCTGGCCCCGCCGCACGCCGGGTTGAAGCTCTGCTCGCAGTTGCGCTTGCTCTTGCGCGCGGCGGCTATGAACCCGTTCATGAGCCCGTTGTTGATGTCCACGACGGAGGCGCCGGCGCTGTGTGGCCCGCCAACGTTCACGTCGCGGCGGTCGTGGAAGGGCCGCTGGCACCTTTGACTCAGATGCAGTTTGGGACGACGTCCATGCCTGTGGCGGCCGGCCCCAAATCGCGCGTGGCCGTAGGGCACGCACGGCACCTGGCCAGGGTTGCCGGCGAGGCCGGGAATGCCGTCGGCACCCGGATAGGTTCCGAAGTAGGAGTCGAAGGAGCGGTTCTCCTGCATGATGACCACCACGTGGCGGATCTTGTGGATCCCGCTCAGACTGGGCTCAGGCGGAGGGTGGAAGTTGGTCTTGATCTCCGCGTGGGCCTTGGGCTTTGCGGGCGTTGAACCGCCCCCGCCACACGCCACGACGAGCCCCAAGCATGCGGCGACGATGGCGAGCGCCGCGAGCCACCACACTCGTCGCGGGTTGGTCACGCAACAACCTCGGCGATCAACTGCGCCCGCTCCTGATCGCCGGAGAACAGGTAGCGGTGCACACGCCACAGCCCCTCGAGGTCATGGACGTCGTCGTCGAGGTAGGGCACCAGCAACAAAGGCTTGCCGTCGAGCTCGCGCTCAAGACGCGCGATGTTGCGCTCATCGCGCCGCGCGAGTACGTGATAGTCGTGGAAATTCAGCGCAACCGCCCGAGCGAGCTGCGGCCCGAGCTCCTCGGCCAGCGTTGCGTCAAGCTCATCCGGCTCGCGGCCGGCGAGTATGTCGTGATGGACTCGGTTTACGACCACTCCGGAGAATGGAACTCCAATCTCCTCCAGCGTGCGCCGTAACCAGATCGCCTCCTTGATCGGCTCTCGCTGAGCCGAGGTGACCAGCAAGAACGCCGTGGTTGGCGCGGCGAGCATCTCCTGCACCTTGGCCGCGCGCAGCGAGAAGCTCTCGGTCGTGTCACCAAGAAGGCCGAAGAATGCCGAGAGGTCCGAAAGCATGTCGACGCCCGTGATGCGGCGCAGGCCGCCGAGCAAGGGGGCGGCGCCCCGCCCGAGTGTGCGCATCCCGAGGCCAGTCGGCCTTACGAACGTCTTCAGCGCCCGTCCGTCCAAGAAGGCGGTCAGTCGCCGGGGCGCATACAGGAAGTCCAGTGCGTTTCGGGAGGGGGGCGTGTCGAGCACGAGCAGGTCGAAATCCTGCCCTTGATCAAGTTCGTATAGCTTTGCGATGGCCGTAAATTCCTGTGAGCCCGAGACCGCGGTCGAGAGCTCGCGGTAGATGCGGTTGGCCTTGATCTCGCGCGCCCTGGATGGGTCCGAAGCTACGCGATCGATCAACTCGTCGAACGTGCGTTTGGGGTCGAGCATCATCGCCCACACCTCGCCCGGCACTCGCGCTCCATTGCCTGAAAGCACCTCGGGCGTGACCCTGCGCGGCTCATTGTCGAGTTCACGCAATCCGAGGGCGTTGGCCAGCCGCTTTGCCGGATCGATGGTGACGACGGCCACCTTTGCCCCCTCCGCGGCCATCCCCAGGGCGACCGCGGCCGAGACGGTCGTCTTACCTACGCCGCCCGATCCTCCACATACGCATACTCGCTTTCCGGCAAGCAGCCGCGTGACGCTCACGGACCGGCCCCGGGAGCGTTTCCAGGCCGCTTCACAGTTGAACCTCGAGCTGATCTGCCAATCGCTCGAGCTCGGGCCGGTCGAGATTCTCGCTGAAGACGAACGGCAGCTCCGCGACCCGGCCGTCCAGGTTCAACCCGGCGCGCAAGCGGTCCAGCTGGGTGCGCTGGGTCTCGACGCGCACATGCTCTGACAGGGCGGCTCGTACCGCGGCGCGGGCAAGTGCGTCCTCGGAACGCTCGAACGCGTGCTCGAGCGAGCCAACCTCATCGTCGCCAAATCTGGCCGGATACACCCCGTTGACGATGACGAGTTCGAGCGCGAGGTTCTCATGCGCGAGCGACTCGCGTAGTGACAGGGTCTCGTTGACAGGAATCTCCTCAGGCGTGGCGACTGCCACTACCGCGGTGAGCCGGCGATCATAAATCATCGCTGCGATCTGGCGTCCCTGGTGGGCGATCGGACCCACACGGGCAATGTCTGCAAACGTCTTGGGGGTTCGCAGAATGCCCACCCCGTGCCCGGTCGCGGGAGCATCGACGATGACGAGGTCATACGGCGCCGCGCCGCGGGTACGGCGCTGAAGCTGGGCCAGCTCCCAAACCTTGCCCATGCTGAGCAACTCGCGCATCCCGGGCGTGGCCATAGCCAGGGCTTGGAAAACGCGGCTGGACGAAACGGCATGACCGAGCGGCCCGGCTTTCACCTGCATGTATTCGTCCATCGCTCGCTCGGCCTCGATCGAGATCGTGAAGAGGCCCGGAGCGAGCTCGAGCTCTTCAAAGCGCGCGCCATGGCGCGCGAAGCTGTCCTGCACATGTTCCTGGCTGTGCAGCTCGGCCACGATCGTACGTAGGCCGCGCCGGGCGGCCACCAGCCCCAGCATGATCGCGACGGTGGACTTACCGACGCCACCTTTACCGGTGACGAAGATCAGGCGACGATCGAACAATCCGGACATGGCGGCAGATAGTCAATACGAATTTCCGGTCGGCGCATGCGCCGACCGGCCGGCCAGAACATGTTCTGGCCGGAGCCGGCTCGCATGCGAGCCGGCTTACACATGGTCAGGGGCGGAGGATTTCCCATATCTCCTGCGAATACTCACCGCGTATGGAGTTCCCCGACCGACGGGAGCAGCGAGTGTCGACCAGCTGCAAAGTGATCGTGTTCGCAAACCAGAAGGGTGGCGTCGCCAAGACCACGACGACGCTCAATCTTGCGGTGGCGTTCGCCGAGGAAGGTCACAGGGTCTTGTGCATCGACATGGATCCACAGGGGAATCTCACTATGTCGCAGGGCATCGACCCGGACACTCTCGAGCGCTCGATGTACGACGTGCTCGTGCACCACATGCCGATTCGCGAGGTCATCCACCATCGCGAGGTTGATGTGGCGTGCGCGTCGATCGACCTGGCCGGGGCCGAGATCGCGATGTCGACGATGATCGGTCGCGAACGCTCTCTGGAGAAGGCCCTTGTCGACGTCAAATCCGACTATGACTTCGTCTTTATCGACACTCCACCCAGCCTCGGCCTGCTCACGATCAACGCGCTGACGGCCGCCCACAAGGTGATCGTCCCCGTCCAATGCGAGTATCTGTCCATGCGGGGTCTGATCCAGCTGCAGAACACGCTCGCCATGATCCGGGAGAACCTCAACCCGGACGTCGACATCGAGGGCATCCTGCCTACGCTCGTGGACACACGCACCCTTCACGCCAAGGAGGCAATCGAGTTGCTGGAGGAGAACTTTGGCGAACGCGTCTTCGCTTCGCGAATCCGCAAGACGATTCGGTTCGCCGAGGCGCCCGTGAAGGGTATGTCGGTCCTGAAGTACGATCCGGACGGTCTGGCCGCCCACGCCTACAGGCAGCTCGCGAAGGAGGTCCTCTCACATGCCAACACCTAAGCGCGCGAGCATGCGCGAGGGTCCACTCGCGGCTCTGTTTCGCAAGACAAGCGAGGACCTGCCCGAGGAGGAAGAGTCCGAGAAGCGCGCAAAGCCCCGGCAGGCCGCGTCCGCCCAGCGCCAGAAGGCCCGCAAGCAATCGGAGCCCGTCCCCGAACAGCCCGCCTCCGAGCCTGAGCCGGAGCCGCAGGTGCCCACGCCGCGCGAGCGCTTGCGCCATGCCTTCGCGGCCGACATACCTCAAAGCCTTGTCGACAACTCGGGCCAGTCGCCGGAGGAGCTGGATGTATTCGCCAGACCGCAGCGTGCGACGTCGGCCTATGCGGCGCCGAGCCTCGCCACCGAGCGGTCTGCCGGCAAGCCCGTCATCCGCGTGGTCGGCGTAGGCGGCGCGGGCGTCAATGCCATCAACAGGATGGTCGAGGCCGAGATCGAGGGGGTCGAGTTCCTCGCGATCAACACCGACCTTCAGTCGCTGCAGACATCCGCCGCACACGACACTCTGCACATCGGCGGCAGCGTCACCCGCGGTCTTGGCTCCGGGTCTGATCCGGAGCTGGGCCGGCTCGCTGCGCGCGAGGAGTACGACCGCATCAAAGCGCTTCTGCGCGGATCGGACATGATCTTCATCGCGGCCGGCGCAGGAGGAGGCACGGGAACCGGCGCGGCTCCGATCATCGCCCAGATCGCCCGCGAGGTCGGGGCATTGACCGTGGGGATTGTGACGCGGCCGTTTCAGTTCGAGGGGTCGCGGCGGCGCGACCAGGCCGAGGTCGGGATCCGGGCTCTCGGCGACGAGGTCGACACTCTGATCGTGGTGCCCAATAACAAGCTGCTGACGATCCTTGACCGCAACACCTCGATGGTCGACGCCTTCCGGGTCGCCGACGACGTCCTTCGTCAGGGCGTCCAGGGCGTATCGGATCTGGTCACGCTGCCAGGTCTGATCAATCTCGACTTCGCCGACGTCCGGACGATCATGGCGGGAGCGGGTACCGCACTGCTCGGTATTGGCATGGGCACCGGGGAGAACCGCTCGATTGACGCAGCGGCGAAGGCGGTCTCATCTCCCTTGCTCGAAACAAGCATGGAGGGCGCCCGCTCCATTCTGCTATCGATCACCGGTGGCCTCGACCTCTCGCTGTGGGAGGTCAACGAAGCTGCTCGCGCGGTCTCCGACGCGGCGCATCCCGAAGCGAACATCATCTTCGGCGCGATGGTCGACGAGAAGATCTCAGAGCAGGTTTGGGTCACCGTTGTGGCGACCGGCTTCGGTGGGCGCTCATCGCGCGACGCCGGAAGGGAGCCCGCCTGGATGGGACGAATCGGCCCGACCGATGTGCGCGAACCGCAGGGCGAGCCGCGCATCAGCCGCGCCCGCGAGCCTGCCTTCAGCCGCCGGGGCGGCGATTCCGGCTCGATCACCGAGCCGCTGGACGTGCCGGAATTCATTCCGCGGCGCTGACGGTCCTTGAGCTCGCAGCTCGGCGTCATCGCCGCCGGTCATCCTGAGACCGCCCGAGTCGGAGCCGAGGTCCTGCGCCGTGGCGGCAACGCGGTCGACGCCGCGCTGGGGGCGATGGTGGCCTCCTTTGTCTGTGAGCCGTTGCTGACCGGGCTCGGCGCGGGGGGATACATGCTCGTCGTCGCGCCTGAACAGGATCCGGTGCTGCTCGACTTCTTCGTCGAGGCCCCTGGGAGGGGAATTGATCCTTCCAGCCGCGCCGAGCTGCGCCCGATCACGGTCTCGTTCGGTGACGCGATCCAAGTGTTCAACATCGGTGCCGCGTCGGTTGGGACCTACGGGGTTCCGGCGGGCATAGCGGAGGCTTGTACACGGTTCGGCCGCATACCGCTCTCCGAGCTGGTCGTACCTGCCGCCAGGTTGGCCCGCGACGGGGTCGCGCTCACTCGCCAGCAGGCCTACGTGTTCGCGATCCTCAGGGACATCGTCACCGCAACCCCCGAATGCGCTGCGCTGTTCGCGCCGGAGGGCAGGGTTCCACAAGAGGGCGAGCTCGTCCGACAGCCTGAGCTCGCCGACACGCTCGAGCTGCTGGCGGCGCAGGGCGCCGCTCCGTTCTACACGGGCGAGATCGCGCACGCGACGGTCTCCTGGGTCAGCTCGCACGGCGGCACCTTGACTGCGGGCGATCTCGAGCAGTACGCGGTCGTCCCGAGGGAGCCGGTTCACATCTCCTACCGCGCGCGGACCGTGATGACGAACCCACCCCCTTCCGCCGGCGGCATCCTGATCGCCCACGCGCTCGGCTGGCTGGACACGATCCCCGGCCCACCCGACACCGACCGGATCATTGCGGCGATGGAGCGGACCCAGTCGGAGCGCACCCCCGAGTTCCTCGAAGGGCTCTCCGATCCGGAGTTCGTACGGCAGTTCCTCGGGCGCCTTTCGCCCCCGCCTTTGGGTTCGACCACGCACATCGCGGTCCTCGATGCAGGCGGCTGGGCTTGCTCGGTGACCTGTTCGAACGGCTCGTGCTCGGGAATCGTTGTGCCCGGCACGGGCATTCACCTCAACAACATGCTTGGTGAGCAGGACCTCAACCCGCTCGGATTCCACCGGCACCCGCCGGGCCGGCGGCTGCCCAGCATGATGGCGCCGACGGTCGTCCTGCGCGACTCAGAACCGGAACTCGCCCTCGGCAGTGCCGGTTCGAACCGCATCCGTTCGGCGATTCTGCAGACGATCTTGCGCGTGATCGACGACCGCCTCCCGGTGCGGGAGGCGGTGCAATCACCTCGGGTGCACTTCGAGGACGGCGTGGTCTACGCGGAGCCGGGAATCGAGACCAAAAAGCTCGAGGCCGCCGGGCGCGCGATCGGCCGCTTTGGCGAGCGCAACCTGTTCTTCGGGGGCGTACAGGCGGTGGCGCGCGAGCCCGATGGGCGCTTCGGCGGGGCCGGGGACCCCCGTCGCGGCGGCGCCGCGATCGTCGTCGATGGAAACGAGTGATGAGGCCGGACCCGTCCCGGGCAATCGCTCGCTCAAGCGCCGCGCGCGAGTAGCCTCAAAACATGCGCCTGCGCGCGCTGACTGCGCTCATATTGGCCGCCTGTGCGGCCGCCGGGTGCGGGTTTGAGGTTCAGCAGGGAGACCTGTTCTTGCTGACGCGGACCGGAGGCGGATCCAAGGAGACTCTGCTGGTCAACAGCGGAGGCACGGTTCGGTGCAACGGTGCTCGAACCAAACAGGTACCGGACAAGCTGTTGCTGCAGGCGCGCAACCTGACCGGACGACTCGATCGGGACGCACGCCATCATCTCCGGATCGCTCCGAGCCGCAACTCGGTCTACCTGTATCGGGTCAAGCTCCAGGGAGGCACGATCGTCTTTCCCGACACCGCCGCGCACAGTCACCCCGAACTGGCCCAGCTCGAACTGATCGCGGTGCAACTCGCGCAGGGCCCCTGCAGCGGGGCAAACGGTTCCGGCTAGCGGAACTTGACCTTGCCGTTCGAGCGCGCCCGCTCCTGGGCGCGGTCGACCAGGTCGAGTCGCTTCATGGCCGCTCGGAACAGGCGCGTGACAAGCCGCAGCCGGGCCTTCTCCGAGCGCAGGTCGAGTAATCCCTGTTTGGCGTCGAGCCCAAAGTCGACCGTCGCCGCCATGGCGTACGCGCTCATGTCGCGCAGCTCGGATTCCTCAGGCGTGCGGTCTGTGGCGCGCTGCACGAGCTCGGCATACGCCTCGTGGGCGCCCTCGAGCAGGCCCTGATCGGGATCCTCGGAGCGGTCCTGCACGAACTCAACGACTCCGGCGGGATACGCCAGGTGCGACTGGCGCTCGAGGACCCGGAATGGACGGGTCCCGCGCACGAGCACGTTCATGCGCCCATCGTCGTGGCGCTCCAGCAACTTCTCGATGTGCACCGCGCAGCCGACCTCGCGCAGCCCGTCGTCTGAGAGCCAAAGGATCCCGAATTGCTGCTCGCCCTCGAGACACTCCTGCACCATCGTCTTGTAGCGCTCCTCGAAGACGTGCAGCGGAATGAGCTCGCCCGGAAGCGCGACGGTCGGCAGCAAGAAGAGGGGGAATTCCCGGACGGGCCCATCGGGCATCCGTGTGGAGTTTATGCGTCGGGAAGGTCCTTATTCGGATCCACACGCCCGATGCCGGGCACGTGGACGTGGGCCCGTCTCATCGCTTGCGCGCGGTCAGCAGCAGGTTGTAAAAGATCGCCGGCGGCAGGCGCGGCTCCAGTACGCGGCCGTCCAGTCGCTGCAGCAGCAGATACCCGCCGTGCGCGTAGTGTCGCCAGAGCATGGGCACGGCGTCGGGGTCGGCGGTCGCCTCGAGCGCGCGGTTGAACCACCCGAACCAGTTCGCGAGCAGTTCCTCACCGCCCACCGCAACCTCCTCGAAGCCCGCCGCGCGTGCGTAGGTGGTGAGCGTGCCCGGAGTGAACGCGTGGATATCGACCGAGCTTTCCAGCTGTCCATCCGATTTGTCGATCGAGGCGACATCCGCCCGCAGAAGCGCCCTCCACAGGGGCGCCACGGCCGCGGCGCTGCGCTTGGGGATCGAAGCCAGGCGGTCTCCGATCAGCGACGGCTCCCCGGCAAACACGATCCTGCCTCCGGGGCGCAGTACACGATGAAATTCGGCAAACGCGCGCGCCAGGTCGGGCAGGTGATGGAGCACCGCGTGGCCCAGGACGAGGTCGAAGCTGGCGCCCTCGAACGGCAGTGACTCAGCGTCGGCCCGCATCGCTCTCACATTCAGACCGAGCTGCGTCGCGTTCTCGGCCAGCATCGCCACCATGCCTTCAGAGATGTCAGTGCAGGTGGCCTCCCGCACCACTCCGGCACGCAGCAGGTTGAGGCTGAAGTAACCGGTCCCAGCGCCGATCTCGAGCGACTGCGGATAGCCCTGCGGCCGTCCACCGAGTGCCTTGCGAACCTTGCTGAGCACCTGTGCCTGCCCGACCGGTCCGAAGTCGATGCCCCACTTGGCATCGTAGGTGGCTGCAGCCCCGTCGTGATAGCGGGTGTTGACGTCGCGAATCTCCGCCGCGCTCCGCACCACCACCATGACCCGCGGCACTCTACCCTGTCCCGGCTCGCCACCCGATGTCTGGCGGCGGACGTCTGATCTGGATGCCGACGGAGGCCTACAACCAACAAAATCAGCCGCCGGGTGTTCCCCCGCTCCAGCTTACGGGCGAGCGCACCCTGCCAGACGTTCCCGCGGAGAATTACTGGTATCGCCGCCATCTCGCGGTGTACGAGTGGATCGCTGCGCGGGTGGACGGGTTGCGGGTACTTGACATGGCCTGCGGCGAGGGCTACGGGTCCGATGTGCTGGCCCATAGTGCGGCTTGCGTGGTGGGCATCGACGCCAACCCCGAGGCCCATGAGCACGCGCGGCTGCGCTACCGGCGCCCGAACCTGCGCTTCGAGCGCGCCCCGATCGAGAGTTACGGCGATCAGGGCTCCTGCGAGGCGGTCGTGTTTCTGCAGACGATCGAGCACGTCGAGGACCCCGGCACGGTCCTCGGTCACCTCCATGACCTGCTGACGCCCGGGGGGACCGCGTACATCTCCACGCCCAACGTTCTCACGCTCGCTCCACGTGGCTCCTCGCATTCCGGCAACCCATGGCACGTCCGCGAATACCGCCACGAGGAGTTCCTAGCTCAGTGCGAGAGCGCCTTTCCATCGGTCGTGATGCTCGGGCTTCAGCATGCGCGCAAGCTGCGCCTTCACGCGGTGGCCCTGCAGCTCGGATGGGATCGCCTGCACCGCCGCCTCGGCGTCACGGAGCGCTTTTACGACTGGTTCACCCCCGCAATCTCCAGCGAGGACTTTGCCCTGCGGACCCGCCGGCTTGACCACGCGCTCGATTTCCTCGCGGTCTGCTCGCGAACGTGACGGGCCATCCGCAGACTCGAGCCCAGCTCGCTCGGCATGGCCGCCGGCACGGCGGCCATGCCGAGCGGCATGGCCGCCGGCACGGCGCCGGGGCCTTGGCGCTGGTGCTGCACACGCACATGCCCTATGTGGAGGGTGGGGCGCCCTGGCCGCGGCCACCCGAGGAGCGAAACCCCCTCGGCTTCGGCACCTGGCCTTTCGGCGAGGAATGGCTGTGGGAGGCGATCGCGACCTGTTACGTGCCGCTCCTCGGCGTGCTGGGGCGAGCGCCAATAACGCTCTCCTTGACGCCGGTGCTCTGCGACCAGCTGGAGAGCCCGGGAGCACTCCAGCGCTGCCTGCGCTTTCTCACCGAGGTCCGGCCGGAGTCCCATCGGCGCGACATCGAGCTGGCTCGGGAGCGCGGCCAGGATGAGCTGGTTTTGGAGCTCGAACGCTCGGCGACGATCTACGCGTCGGCGGTGCAGGAGCTGCGCGCCCTTCCAGACGGCCTACTCGGAGCGCTCGGACCACACGCCGGCTGGACCTCGGCCGCTACGCACCCAGTGCTCCCCCTTCTGGCCAGCGACGCGGCCGTCGCGGTCCAATTGCAAACCGGCGTGGCGTCGTTCAGGCGCCGGTTCGGGACTTGGGGCGGAGGGCTCTGGCTGCCGGAGTGCGCATACGCACCGTGGCTTCACTCGGCACTCGCCCAGGCCGGGGTCAGAGCGACCTGCGTCGAGCTCCCCACGCGCTTGCTGGCGCGCTCTGACGTCTCACCCGGGCCGCTCCACAGCGACGAGGGGGTAGTGCTCTGGCCGCTTGACCGAGAGGTGATCTCGCTCGTGTGGGCCGCCGACGGATATCCGGCCCGAGCGCCTTACCGCGACAGCCATCGCCTCACCGCCAACCACCGCCGGGCGTGGCGTAACGACGGGGAGGTCTACGACCACCAGGCCGCCCTGATCCAGGTCCGCGCCGACGCCCGCGACTTCGTCGCGCGGGTCCGCCGGCGCGTGAGCGGCGGCGGGGTGTGCGTGTGCGCGCTTGACACCGAGCTGCTCGGCCATTGGTGGCATGAGGGGATCGATTGGCTTGATGCGGTCCTTGAGGAGGCCGCGAACCAGGGCCTTGCCCTCACCACTCTGGACGACGCCCTCGAGCGGCAAGAGCCGCTTCCCGTTCCCCGCGAGCTCGCAGCCGATGATCAGTCCGCTGGCGTGGTCACCTGGGGGCTGGGGGGCGACCTGCGAACGTGGAGTGGCCCCGCCGTGGCCGACCTCGCCTGGAGCGCCCGCACGGCGGAGCTGAAGGTCATGGCGGCCCGCAGGCCATCACCCCGGGCCGTGCGCGAGCTGCTCGCACTGCAGGCGAGTGACTGGCTCTTTCTCATGCACCACCGGCTGGCGGGCGACTATCCGCGCGAGCGCATGGAGGCGCATGTCAGGTCGCTCGAGCTCGCGCTGGCGGGTGACCCCGGTCTGGCGCCGGAGCTCCGAAATCTCGCGCCCGACCTGGTGGCTTGGCCAGGGTGAGGCGCTCGTGCGGGGGTCTCGCATCGAGGGTCGTTGGGATATCACCCCCCATTTTTGAGGGGTGATATCCCAACCTAGTCCTCCCAGACAAAGCTTTTCGGCGTGTCGCGCATCCTGATCACCCGCGCCGGGATGCCCGCGGCAACCGCGTTGTCGGGGAGCGACGCCGTCACCACAGCCGAAGTGCCAACTATGCAGTTGTCGCCGATCGACACGCCTCGCAGGATGCACGCGCCATAGCCGATCCACGCGTTGTGCCCCACGCGCACGTCGCGTTTGTAGATCCCCTGGAGTCGAATGGGTCGCTCGACTTCGACCACCCCATGGTCGAAGTCGATCAACATCACGCGGTCGGCGACGATGCATTCGCGTCCGATATCGATCCGCTGGTAGGCGGAGATCGTGCACTCCTGTCCAAGCACCGACTTCGCCCCGATCGAGACGCGGCCCTCGTGTACGCGGATCTTCGTGCCCTGCCCGACCCAGCTCCACCGGCCCAGCGCGAGGGTCGCGCTGCGTCCGATCTCGAGTTTCACGCCCCGGCCGACGAAGCACAGTCCGTCTGTCCTCAGGCGGCCCCGCCAGCGAGCCTTCAACCACAGCCAGCGGAGAACCAGCGGCGCGTACGAGGGCCGCAACATGTCGTGCTCGCGGGCGAAACGCAAGAAGGTCAGCAGGCTGCCGCGCAACGGCGTCGGCGGCCGACGTGGGGCCGGCTCGGTGGCAGCGCTCGGTTCGAGCGTCGAAGGACGCACGGGCGTCATCGTAATCCTCGGCGGTTGGCATGATTGCTCGCGCCATGGCCGATCGGAACGCCTCGCTGGCGCAGCGCCTCCTCGACGGTGACAAGCGCGCACTCGCTCGCGCCATCTCGCTGGTCGAAAACAATGACCCCGAGGGCTGGAGGCTCGTGCGCGAGCTCTACCCCCGTACCGGTCAAGCGGCGATCGTCGGCTTCACCGGGCCGCCCGGCTCGGGCAAGTCCACCCTGCTCGGCGCGCTTACCAAGCACGAGCGCCAACACGACCGCACCGTTGGGGTGCTCTCCATCGACCCCTCGTCGCCCTTCACCAAGGGGGCTCTCCTCGGCGACCGGATCCGGCTGGCGGACCATTTCCTGGATCCCGGCGTGTTCATCCGCTCCATGGCCAGCCGCGGCGCACTCGGCGGCCTCAGCGAGGCGGCGCTCCAGGCCGCGTTGTTGATGGATGCCGCCGGTCGCGACTTGATCCTGCTCGAGACCGTCGGCGTGGGTCAGGCGGAGGTCGACATCATCGACCACGCCGACACGATCGTGCTTGTGCTCATGCCCGGATCGGGGGATTCGATCCAGGCACTCAAGGCCGGAGTGATGGAGATCCCGGATGTGATCGTGGTCAACAAGGCCGACCACCCACTGACCGACACCATGGTGCGCGAGATCAAGAGCGTGCTCGCGCTCGGACCGCGCGCTGATTGGGAAGTGCCGGTGCTCAGGACCGAGGCCGTGCGCGGCCAGGGTGTGGCCGAGGTGGCCGCCGCGCTCGCCGACCATCGCGCCCACATCCAATCAGGAGGAACGCTCTCCGCACGCCGGCGGCGCAACCTCATGAACGAGGTCCTCTCGCTGGCGACCTACCACATGCGCCGCGAGCTGGAAACCTCGGTGCAGGAAGACCCCGCGGTGAGAGAGCTGCTTGACCGGGTAGTGGCGCGAGAGATGGACCCCGCAACCGCGGCCGCGAGGATCCTCGAGGCCCGCGCGGCGAGCGAAACGCGGGACTAGGATTGGAACGAGTGAGCCGCTGCAACCCTGACCGCAAGAGAGTGAGGCCGAGATGCCTAAGACCGTGATCCTTTCTGCCGCCCGAACCCCAGTCGGGAAGCTGGGCGGCGGGTTGAAGTCAGTGGACGCGACCGATCTCGGCGGCACCGCGATCGCCGGTGCGCTCGAGCGCGCCGAGGTCAAGCCCGAACAGGTCCAGCACGTCGTGATGGGCCAGGTCATCCAGGCCGGTCAGGGGCAGATCCCTTCACGCCAGGCCCAGATCAAGGCGGGGATCCCCAAGGAGGTCTCCTCGGAGACCATCAACAAGGTCTGCGCGTCGGGCATTCGTGCCGCCGGGATGCTGGACGCCTCGATCCGGGCCGGCGACCTCGAGCTTGGGGTCGGCGGCGGGATGGAGTCGATGTCAAACGCTCCCTACCTGCTCAAGCAGGCGCGCTTCGGCTATCGCATGGGCGACGCCAAGGCGCTCGACGCGATGATCAACGACGGTCTGCGCAACCCCTTCTCGGGCAAGCACATGGCCCACGAAGCCAGCGAGGTCGCGGCTGAGCTCGAGCTGAGCCGCCCGGACATGGATCGCTGGGCGCTGCGCTCCCACGAGCTGGCGGTGAAGGCGACCGACGAGGCACGGCTCCCGGAGGAGATCGTCCCGGTGACGGTCAAGGAGCGCAAGAGCGAAACGACCGTGGAAATCGACGAGGGGCCGAGGCGCGAGACCAGCCTCGAGCAGCTCGCCAAGCTGCCCCCGATCTTTCTCGAGAACGGCTCCCACACCGCCGGCAACTCTCCTGGCGTCAACGACGGCGCAGGCGCGTTGGTGCTCTCAAGCGACGAGTGGGCGCGCCGCAACGACCGTCAACCGCTGGCCACGATCGTGGCCCAGGGCGCGGTCGCCGACGACTTTCCCTACCTCGCGCGCACGCCTGCCAAGGCCGCCCAACAAGCGCTCCAGAAGGCCGGGCTGGACGCCTCGGAAATCGACCTTTGGGAGATCAATGAGGCCTTTGCGTCGGTGGTGCTCAACTCCATCCGCATGCTGGGGATCGACGAGAACCGCGTAAACGTCAACGGCGGCGCGATCGCCCTGGGCCATCCGATCGGCGCCTCCGGCGCGCGCATCCTGGGCTCTCTCGTGCTCGAGCTGCGTAGGCGGGGCGGCGGCCTCGGCTGCGCCGCGATCTGCTCCGGCGGCGGACAGGGCGACGCGGTGATCGTGGAGGTGAACGGCCGCTGAGCGGCGATCGGGCCGGGGGCAACGATAAGCGAGGCGAGCGGCCGCGCAACGCCGACCGCAGCGACGGCTCCGGCCAATCGGCGGCGGCATTCTTCGACCTCGATCGCACCCTCATGGAGGGCTCTTCGGCCTTCCAGTTCGTGCGTGTCGCCTACGCGACCGGGCTGGTTTCGCGGCGCCAGCTCGCCGCCGACGCCTGGGCGAATCTCCGCTTCCGGCTACGCGGCTCGACCGAGGCCGACACCACGGCTGTGCGGGACCGCATCTCGGCGGGGGTGGCGGGAGTACGCGTGCGCGATATGGAACGTCGTGGTGCAGATCTGCTCGTGCGGGTGCTGCCGAGGATCTATCCCCAGATGCTCCAGATCGCTTACGAACACCAGGATGCAGGCAGGCGGGTGTACATCTTCACTGCGGCCGCGCACGAACTCGCCGAGATGCTTGCCCAGGTGCTCGTGTTCGACGGCGGGATCGGGTCGCAATTCTCCGAGGTCCGCGACGGCGTCTACACGGGCCGCCCGACCGGTCTGTTCATTTACGGCGACGGCAAGGCCCAGGCGATCGCCGAGCTGGCGCAGCGTGAGGGGATCGATCTGGCCTCCTCCTATGCGTACTCCGATTCTGGATCTGACCTGCCGATGCTGCGCTTGGTCGGGCGCCCGGTGGCGGTCAACCCCGATCAGGAGCTCGCTCGGATCGCGCGAGACGAAGGGTGGGAGGTACTGCGCTTCGACCGCCTGGGCCGAAGACTGAAGGCCGGGCTGGCGGTCGCCAGTGCGGCGCTCGCCGGCAGCATCGGCAGCGCCGTGCTGACGCGCGGAAGGGGCCGCCCGCGGAGGCTCAGGCAGGCCAACGTGCGCGCTTCGGCCCCCCGTAGACTTCGCTAGATGGCGATCCCAACCGAGCGGCGGGGGAGCGAGCGCCTTGAGCGGTGGCGGCGCGAGAAATTCATGCGTGCGCCCGAGCGCGACGATCTATTCGAGACGATCTCGGGCGAGCCGGTGGCGCCGCTGTACACCGATGCCGATCTGCCGGTCGATGTCGACGCGGCGATCGGTCTTCCCGGCGAATATCCCTACACGCGCGGCGTGTACGGATCGATGTATCGAGGCCGGCTGTGGACGATGCGTCAGTTCGCCGGCTTCGGGACCGCCGAAGAGACGAACTTGCGCTTCCGGTACCTGCTCGACCATGGTCAGACCGGATTGTCTACGGCGTTCGACATGCCGTCCCTGATGGGCCACGACTCGGACCATCCCCGCTCGCTGGGCGAGGTCGGTCGCGAGGGTGTCGCAGTCGACACGCTTTCGGACATGGAGGCTCTGTTTGAGGGAATCCCGCTCGACCGGGTTTCTGTCTCGATGACCATCAACGCCCCGGCGGCGATCATGCTCGCCTTCTACGTGGTCGCGGCCGAGCGCCGAGGAATATCGTCGCAGCAGCTCGACGGCACGATCCAGACGGACATCCTCAAGGAGTACATCGCCCAGAAGGAATGGTGCTTCCCGGTCGACCCCGCGATGCGGCTGGTGACCGACATGATCGAGTGGTGCTCGCGGCACATGCCGCGCTGGCACCCGATTTCGATCTCCGGTTACCACATCCGGGAGGCGGGGTCGACGGCCGCGCAGGAGCTCGCCTTCACGCTCAAGGACGGGCTTACCTACGTCGAGCACGCCGTGGCCCGGGGACTCCACGTAGATGACTTCGCCGCGGGTCTGTCGTTCTTCTTCAACGCGCACATCGACTTCTTCGAGGAGATCGCCAAGTACCGCGCGGCCCGGCGCATCTGGGCGCGCGAGCTGCGCGAGCGGTTCGGCGCCCAGGACGAGCGGTCCCTGCTGATGCGCTTTCACACCCAGACGGCAGGCGTCTCGCTGACGGCCCAGCAACCCCTCAACAACATCGTGCGGACGGCGATCGAGGCGCTGGCGGGAGTGCTGGGAGGGACGCAATCGCTACACACCAACAGCTTCGACGAGGCGCTGGCCCTGCCCACTGAGGAGGCGGTTCGGGTCGCGCTCAGAACGCAGCAGATCATCGCCTCCGAGACGGGCGTTGCGAACACCATCGACCCCCTCGGCGGCTCCTACTTCGTCGAGGCCATGACCGATCTGATGGAACAGCGCTGCTACGAGTACTTCGACAAGATCGACCAGCTGGGGGGAATGGTCGAAGCGGTCAAACGGGGTTTCCCGCAGCGCGAGATCGCGGACGCCGCATTCCGGTATCAGCGCGAGGTCGAGTCGGGTCAGCGCAGGCTTGTCGGAGTGAATTCATTCACCGAGGGAACCCCCGACGGCGCGATCCCCATCCTGCGCATCGACCCCCAGCTCGAGCGTAAGCAGATCGGGCGCGTACAGGCCGTGCGCGACAAGCGCGACGGGGGCGCGACGGCGGAGGCGCTCGAGCGGCTGCGCCGGGCCGCCACCGACGAGCACGAGAACCTCATGCCCCACCTGCTGGAGGCGACGCGGGCCGATGCCACCGAGGGCGAGATGGTCCAGGCGCTGCAGGACGTCTTCGGGGGCTACTCAGAAGCGCCCGTGTTTTAGGGCTGCCGTCCGGGCAGGCACCTCGGCGGGGGTCGATCCCGGAAGCTGCTCCGCCTGGGCGTCGGCTGGTGCGACCACCGGCCCGCCCTTCTTGAGCGCCCGCTGCGCGGCCAGAGCCTCCTGATGCACCTGGGCGTAGGTGTACGCGGTCGAGTACACAAACCGGTAGGTGAGACTGCCCTTGGCCGGCACCTTACCCACGTAGTGTGCGGTGAAGTCGCTCACGGGGCCAAAGCCTGTGTTGAAGCCTTGAATGAACAGGACCTCGTCGGGCGCCCGCCCGTAAGTGATCGCGCCCTGACCTGCGTATGGATCGCCGTCAGGGGCGCTGCGCGATCTGACGTAGATCGATCCGATTCCGGCGCGGACATTCACGACGTCGCCCGGCGCGTGTGAGTTGTAGGCAGGCTTCCCAGGGAACCGGTAGCCAACGGACCCGGCGAGGCAACCGTTGTTGCCCAAGCACTGGGCGTTCTCATAAAGCAGGTCGAGCCGGTGGCTATGGCCGTCGGTGCTCTTGTAGGTGTCGGTGATCGAGACCACGTGACCCGAGGCGGATTGGACGATCTTGCGATCGACCTCGACCCCGGTCGACTTGAACTTCGGGCAGGAGGTCGCAGTCGGGGGATAAGAGGATGACGAGGATGACCCGGTGCAGCGGGCGATTCCGTCTGTCTCCGTGATCGTGACGTCGCCGGTGAGGGAGTTTTGCGAGAAATGCCAGCTGAAAGCGGGGAAGCCGGGGTTGTCGTCGCTATTGGTGAACAGCGCCTGGGCCGCGGCAGGCACGTAGGCGTTTCGCCCGTTCACCTGGATCTCCGAGCGCGTGTTCCCGTTTTGTTCCTCGTTGCCGTACCACAGGAAGGAGTTGGCGTAAAAAACGATCGAGGTGACGCCGCCGGCGACGTCTTGGAGGTAGGAGTCGCACAGCCCGCAGGTCCCGATCGAGTCGTAGTCGTCTGCAACCGCGGTCTGCTGGCCGAAGGCATAGAGGTCGTAGGGCATGCCGTCATTGGGACCGCCGGAGACCGAATACGTCTTGCGCTGGCTGACATTGATCCACGGGCCCCTGTACCCGGGCCCGAGCGTGGTCGTGCCAGAGGGGACAGCGGCGAGCCGGCACCGGTGGTCGGCAACCGCGCTCAACGGGGCCTTGGGTACCGAGAAGGTCTTATTGCTGCTAAGCGTGACCCCGTCTTGAACGGTTAGGTATTGGCCGTAGTCGCCGTAGAAGCAGAGGATGTCGACCGTATCGGTCGTGGGGGCGGTCGAATCGGTCGTCCCCGCCACCTTGAAGCTGTTTCCCGTGTTGTAGTTGTACGTGAGGTAAGTGGGGTTTTTCGCAGGCGCGGTTATGTGCGTGTGGGCGATAGTCGTCGCCCCAGCCGGCGCCGCGAGCGCCAACCACGCCGTAATTGCAAGCGCCATGGCGACCGTGGAGATCCATTTGCCCCGCATGCTCTCTCCTTGCCCTCTGTGCTGGCCGACCCCGCGCGACAAGATACCAAAGCGCAGCTCGCACATATAGTTTTGGGGTCCATGACCTCCGGCAAGAAAATCCGCGTCGTCGTCGCCAAGCCCGGCCTCGACGGCCACGATCGCGGCGCCAAGATCATCGCCCGCGCCCTGCGCGATGCAGGCATGGAGGTTATTTACACGGGTCTTCACCAGACGCCCGAGCAGATAGTCGAGACCGTGATCCAGGAGGACGCCGACGCGGTGGGGCTGTCGATCCTCTCAGGCGCGCACATGACCCTTGTCCCGCGGGTGCTCGAGCTCTTTTCCGAGCAGGGGATCGACGACGTGCTGGTGACGGTGGGGGGCACCATTCCCGCCGACGACATCCCGCAGCTAAAAGAACTGGGCGTGGCCGAGGTCTTCGGCCCGGGCGCGAACACTCAGCAGATCGTCGACTTCCTTCGCGAGAAGGTGGGTGCGAAGGGTGGCCCCGTACAGACCTAGGTGGGCTGCATCCGCCTCTGGTGATCGATTGACTAGTCAGTCAACTCGCAGGGTAATATCCCCGAGTCAAGCGATTGGAGGCTGCAGTTGAAGATTTGCGTCCTGGTGAAAGAGGTCCCGGATGCCGCCGTCGAGAAGCGGATTGATCCGTCGACCGGGCGGATGGACCGCTCCGGAGAGAAGAACCTCAACCCTTATGACACGCACGCGATCGAGGCGGCAATGCAGATCCGCGAGGGCGGAAATGCCGAGGTCGAGGAGATCGTCGCGGTGACGATGGGGCCCGAGTCAGCGGTGCGCGCTTTGCATAAGGCGGTCTCGCTTGGCGCTGACCGCTCGGTGCATCTGACCGACGCCGCGTTGGCCGGCTCAGATGTGGCCGCGACCGGCTATGCCCTCGCAAAGGCGCTCGAGTCTGAACAACCGGATCTGGTCCTGCTCGGCCAGCAGTCGGACGACGGCGAGTGCTACACGATCGGGGCGGTGGTGGCTGACCACCTGCACATGCCGTCGCTGACGCAGGTGATCCAGTTGGACGTGGAAGATGGAGCGTTGCGCTGTGAGCGGCAGGCTGAGTACGGCTACGACACCGTCCAGGTGAAGCTGCCCGCCGTGATCTCGGTCGGCGACGCGATCAACGAGCCGCGCTACCCCTCGCTCAAGGCGATCATGGGCGCGAGGAAAAAGCCGCTTGAGCAGAAGGCCCCCGGCGATATCGGGATCGATTCGGCGCTCGTAGGCGAGGAGGGCTCGCGCGTCCAGTGCGGCGATTTCCACGATCCACCGGCCAAAGCTCCAGGGCAGGTGATCGAAGACGAGGACACGAACGAGACGGTCGAAAAAATCGTCGCTTGGCTCGAGGAAAGGAAGCTGATCTGATGGTGGCCGAACGTGCCATGACCTCCTGGAGGAACCACTGATGGCCGATGTTCTGACCTACGTCCTGCACTACGAGGGCGCCTTCAACAAGAACTCGCTTGGTGCGGTTTCGGAAGGCGCAGCCCGAGCGGAGGAGATCGGCGGCCAGTGCCATGCCGTCGTGGTCGGCGGCGACGACTTGACCGATGAGCTCTGCTCCTCGCTAGGGGCCCACGGGGCTACCCGCGTCTTTCGTGCGCGCGGACCGGAGGGCCTAGCGCAACCCGTCGTCGACGTCATGGCGAAGGTGATCGACGAACACGGCCACTCCTACGCGCTGTTCGGCGGCGGTCTGCTTGGCTTCGAGATCGGGGCCGGTCTCGCGGCGCGAAAGCACGCTGGCGTGACGATGGAGGTGACCAACGTCCGTGCCGAGGACGGGAAACTTGTCGCCGAGCGTCCGATCCTCCAGGACTCAAAGATCTCGGTCTCTCGCTACAGGGGAGACCTGGGGATCATCATCGGGCGCATCAACGCCTTCGAGATGGTCTCCCGTGACGGTGGCTCGGCCGAGGTGGTGGACGTCGACGTCTCCTTCTCGCCGTGGTCGGAGCAGGCCACGATGGTCACGCGCGGTGAGCAGAGAGGCGCCGACGTAGACATCGAGGGCGCCGACATCCTCGTCGCGGGCGGCCGCGGATTGGGCAAGGCGGAGGGCTTCGATCTATGCGAGCAGCTCGCCGGCGCCTTCGGTGGGAACACGG
>DASRHQ010000023.1:0-28014 GCA_035650455.1 Solirubrobacteraceae bacterium | reverse complement strand
ATTCGAAGCCGTGCTCGCAACCCCAACCAGACCGTATTCGACGTGCCCAAGGCGGTTACGGTCAGCTATCCCTGGTAAAAGGAGAGGTCCGTCGAGCCAAGCTGACCGCCGCAGGGCTGGTTGAAGTAGGCGGGGCATCGTCAGAAGGTGACGGCCGCGACACCGTCAGGGTCCTCGATGGCTGTGACAGTGCGGTGAGGCGGCGCGTAACGCCGCGCTGTCACCCCGTGCCCTGGCGGACTGCGCGCGCAACTATTAGCGCGGCTGTCCTCAGCTCGTGCGATATCAGGCGAGTCGCGCGAGCATGGGCGCGAAGGAGTTGCGCGGGGGTTTGTCGTTGAGGCTCCACCACTCTCTCGATGGGACCGGCAAATCGGAGACCAGTTGGATCGCCGGCCGGAGAGTTGGAGCCTGGCTAGGAGCTCGCGGGTGAGTGGAGCGAGCAAAGCCCCCTCTAGCCGAGCTGCTGAGCGAGGTCCGCGCCCCAGGCACGGGCGCGCTCGAGCTCGCCGTCCGCGAGTGGCCCCTCGGAGTCCTCGACCAGGAAGCTCTCCGTGGCGATGACCTCATACCCGTGCCGCCGCAGGCGCTTGGCGATTGCGCGCGAGGCTACACCGGTAAACCAGGGCGAACGGTCCAGGCGGGTGTCGAAGGCGGCAGCCCTGACGTTCTCTCGTCGTGGCAGGTCTCGAAGCCAGGAGCGTAGGCCAGGCTCCTCGGCGGCCCCGGGTTCTACGTGGTCCGCGCCGTCCTCGCTCACGGCCTCGAGAGCGGCTCGTCGGCTGCTCGCGGTCGCGAGCCCGTGAATGTGAGTAGGGCCACCGACGATCAAAAGCGCAGCGTCATGGATGCCGCTGGCCGCGTCCCTTACTGAAACGACATCGCCTGCGCCAAGTCCCTCGGCGATGGCCTCGGCGACCGCGCGCGTATTTCCATAGATGGACTCATATACGACCACCGCGTTCACCATGGGCTCGCCTCATACCGCCTGCGGCACCGGCGCCAGGACTCGCTCGCTCAATTCGACCAAGCGGCTTGCGTAGCCCCATTCGTTGTCGTACCAGGCGACCACCTTGACCTGTGTGCCGTCGACGACCGAGGTGAGGGCGGCGTCAAAGATCGCCGAGTAGGAGGAGCCGACGATGTCCGATGAGACGATCGGCTCGTCGATGTAAGCGAGGATCCCTTCGAAGGCCCCGGAGTCCGCAAACCTCGCAAATGTTTCGTTGAGGTGCTCTTTCGTGGTCTCGTGCTCCGCTTCAACTGTGAGGTCCACCAGCGAACCGGTTACCACGGGCACGCGCACCGCGAAGCCGTTCAGCCGACCGGCCAGCTCGGGGATCACCAGTCCCAACGCGCTGGCGGCGCCGGTCGAGGTCGGCACGATATTGATCGCCGCCGCCCGCGCCCGGCGGAGGTCTTTGTGAGGGCCGTCGATGAGGGCCTGATCGGCGGTGTAGGCGTGCACGGTGGTCATCAGCCCATGGCGGATCCCGACGGTTTGATGCAGCACCTTTGCGACTGGCGCCAGGCAGTTGGTGGTGCACGAGGCGTTCGAGATCACGTGGTGGACATCAGGGTCGTAGACATCGTCGAAGTTCACGCCGAGCACGACGGTCGCGTCCGCTGGTTCTGAGCCCTTGATTGGGGCAGAGACGATGACCTTGCGCGCGCCCGCGTCGAGATGCTCGGCCGCGGCGGCGCGCGTGCGGAAGCGCCCGCTGGACTCGATCACCACCTCAACGCCGAGCTCGTCCCAGGGCAGGTTGACGGGATCGGGCTCGCTGAGGATGCGTACGGCGTGACCGTCGATCGTGATCGATCCGTCGTCGACGCCGAGGGCGCCGGGATACGGGCCCAGCACCGAGTCGTACTTGAACAAATGGGCAATCGTGCCCGCCTCGGCCACGTCGTTTACCGCTACAAGCTCGACGTCGCGCTCCAGCTCGGCTACTGCGCGCGCAAAGCACCGCCCGATCCTGCCAAAACCATTTATTCCTACCCGTACCGGCATCAGATCCTCGCTTCCGCAATCCACCGTTCCAATGACCTCAACGTACGCAGGCGAGCGCGTCCCGTGATCGGGACATGCACGCGATCTCTCTACGTATTTCGCCGCGGATGGGTCGCGGCGAAGCGCCGGATCACTGCTCTGAGCGCTAGCTCCCCAGCGAGGACACGGGCAGCCGCGCCGGGGCTGCCTCGACTCGCAGGCGCGCGTCGACGATCACGGCGCCATCAGGCGTGGCGATCAGGGGATTGCAGTCGAGCTCGACGATCTCGGGGTGGGCTTCGACCATCGCGCTCACACGCTCGAGCACATCCTTAACCGCGCTGACGTCGCAGCCTGCTGCGCCGCGGTACCCGTCCAGTAGCGGGAAAGTCTTCAGAGAGCTGATCATCTCGCCGGCGTCGAGATCGGTCAGCGGAGTGATCCGCACGGAGACATCGCGGATCAACTCGGCCGCCGTCCCGCCCGCACCGCACGCGAGCACAGGCCCGAAGTTGTGGTCGTTGACGACGCCCACGATCAGCTCGACGCCAGGCGGCGCCATCGGCTGCACGATCAGGCCGTCCAGTCGATAACCGGCCGCAGCAACCGTGTGTTCGATCTCCTGCGCCGCGACCATCACGTCCGCTGCTCCCTCCAGGCCGAGTCGCACCCCGCCGGCGTCGCTCTTGTGTAGGAGGCCCCGCGCTCTCGCCTTCAGCGCGATCGGAACGCCGAGTTTGGCGGCTACCGCGGCCGCCTGGGGTCCTCCGTCTGCCATTTGAGTCTCTATCAGCGGCAGCCCATAGCAGTGCAGCAGGGAGGCGACGCTCTCAGGCGACAGCCACTCCGATCCCGCGCCGAGCTCCCGGCTGATGATGGCGGCGGCTTTCTCGGGCCGAGTTCCCGACGGGGCTACCACGGAGCCCGGATCGCGGGAGCGCCAGCGTCCGTAGGAGGCAGCGAGTGCGACGGCCTGTGCTGCTTCCTCCGGGAACTCGTAATCGGGCACGCAAACGGATCCAGCAGAGAGCTCGTCGGGCGCGCCCTCGGCGGTCATGAAGACGGCAGCGATCGGCACTCCAGGACGCGTTGCCGCGACCTCGTGCAGCGCGACGGCGACATCCGTGGCCCGAGTGACCAGCGGAGGAGCGAAGATCGCCAGAATCGCGTCACATGCATCCTCCTCGATCAGGGTGCGAAGGGTTCGCCGGTAGTCGTCGGCGGAGGCGCTCGCGATCATGTCGATCGGGTTGTGGACCGACGCCGCCGGCGGGAGAGACGCGGCAAGTTTTGCGCGCACAGGGGCCGAGAGGTCCGGTACCGCTACGCCGTGAGCCTGGCAGGCGTCGGCGCAGAGAATTCCCGGTCCACCCGCATTTGTCACGATCGCGACCCGGTCGCCACGGGGAACAGGCTGAGCGGCAAGCAGGGAGGTGACGGCGAACATCTCCTGCAGCGTGTCGGTGCGGATCACGCCCGCCTGCTTGAAGAGCGCGTCGACCGTCACATCGGAGGCCGCGAGCAGCGCTCCGGTATGCGAGGACGTTGCCCGCGCCCCTGCGACGGAGCGGCCGCTCTTGACCGCTACCAAGGGCTTTCGCCGTGCGAACCGGGGTGCAAGGCGGGCAAATTTGCGTGGGTTGCCAAACGATTCCAGGTAGAAAAGCGCCAGGTCTGTCCCCTCATCCTGCTCCCAGTAGCGCAGAAAGTCGTTGCCAGAGAGGTCTGCCTTGTTGCCGACCGAGACGAAGGAGGAGAGACCGATCCTGTGACGTTTAGCGGCCTCGATGACTGCGATCCCGAGCCCACCGCTCTGGGACATGAAGCCCACGCGGCCCGGCTGGGCGGTGTGGGGGGCGAAGGTGGCGTTGAGGGAGATGTCCGCAGCGGTGTTCAGGACGCCAAAGCAGTTTGGTCCGACAAGCCGCATGCCCGCGTCCCGGCAGACGGTAAGCAGCTCCCGCTGGCGCTCGGCGCCCTCGCCGCCCAGCTCGGCGAATCCGGCCGAGATGACGACCAGGGCACGGACGTCGGCCGCCGCGCACTCTCGCGCGACCGTCAGGACCTGTTGTGCCGGCACCGCCACCACGGCCAGGTCGATCGGCTCTGCGACGTCGAGTATCGAGCGGTGGGCCGGCACCCCTTGTACAACGTCGGCGCGGCGATTGACGGCGTACACCGGACCGTTGAACCGCGATCTGAGTACGTTGTTCAGGATCGCGCCACCGACCGTCTGAGGGTGGCGCGAGGCTCCGACGACGGCGATCGAGCGCGGCTGCAGCACGCTGTGCACGGCGGCGACCGCAGCGTGGCGTTCGCGCTCCTCGAAGAGGGCGAGCGCCTCAGTGGATAGCGAGGTGGGCAACTCGGCCGCGATCGCGTCTGGGCTAGAGCGCATCTGAACCGGAAAGCCACTCTCGCGGAAGACCTCGATCATGCGGTGGTTGTGCGGGAGCACCTCGGCGGTGAACGTTGAGATTCCGTGGCTTGCGGCAACCTCCGCAAGTTGAGCGAGCATCACCGTTGAGATTCCCTTGCCTTGCCACCTATCGGCGACGAGGAAGGCGACCTCGGCTCGGTGCGGGTCGCTGCGGACGTATCCGGAGTGGGCGATTACCTGCCGCGGCGTGCCGCTCTCAGCGACGAGCGCGAAGCGATCGGCGTAGTCGACGTCTACTGCCCAGTCGGCGACCCACTCGAGGCTTGGCATTCCGAAGAAACGAAAGCCAATGGATTCCTCTGAGAGGCCTGCGAGAAAAGCTCTGACCGCCGGTCGGTCGTCTCTTCGCACCGGCCGCACGTGGACCGTGGACCCGTCGCGGAGAACTATCTCCACCTCTCTGTCGCGCGGGTACGCCGCGACGGGGGGAGAGCCAGCGGTGGTGCTTTCGGCGCCCATCGCGCGTCGTCTGGGCAGCTCGCCCTAGGTGGCGCCGGCCAGAATCTCGGCCACGTCGAGGGTGGAGACGATGCCCGCGGGGAGCCCATCGGGACCCACCACGACGACATGGCTCGTGTCGTGATTGACCATGAGCGCGGCCACTCGGTCAAGCGGTTCGCCCTCCTCCACAGCGAGTGGCTCGGTCACGGCGATGGTCCCCGCTGGCTCGTCCTGTGCGCCTCGGGCAAGCGCCGTCACCAGGTCGAGGTCGCCGATCAAACCCCAGGTGTAGAGCTCGCGACGGCGGTCGACGCCGGCCACGGCGACACAGTGGACGCGATAGGCGGCCATCGTGCGTGCGACCCCCGCGAGCGAGGCATCGGCCGTGCAGGTGATAACACCAGAGTGCATGACTTCTGCGGCCCGCGCCTGCGGTAGCGCCGCGGCGCTCACCAGCGGCCGCGCCGGCGCCGGACGCAAGATACGTGCGTATCGAGGGTCGTGGCCACCGAATACTGCGGCCACGTCGAAGCTCGAGATGATTCCGGCCGGTGCGCCTGAGTCAGCGTCAGTGACAAGCAGGTGGGCGATGTAGCGTTCGGTCATCATCCTGATGGCCTGCTCGAGCGAAGCATCGGTCGGCACGCTCGCGGCCGGCTGGCATGCAATCTCTCCGGCACGTGCGTCGGCGCGCTCAACCGCGGCTCGGACGAGGTCGAGATCGCTCGCCATGAGCGGGGTGGTGCTGCCTGCGCCGGCGACCACCACGGCATGGACGCCGTGCTGGATCATGCTCGACGCCAGCTGCGCCACGGTGGCGCCAGACGGGCTCCACACCACACCTGGGCGCATCGCGGCGAGGAGGCTCGTCGTTTCCCACGACAACGAATCGTTGGCACGCGTGAGGTGACTCATGATTTCTTCGTTCGGACGGATCCTGAGTTCTCGTCGACGTCCTCTCGCCTGGGGACGGCGAGGACGGGGCAATGCGCGATGTGCAGCAGACGTTGAGTCACGCTTCCGAGCAGGAGGCCAGTGAGTGCCGTCCGGCCTCGTGTCCCGACGACAATCACATCTGCTCCGGCGTTCCGGGCTATGTCCGAAATCGCATGCGCCGCTCCGCCCACCGCGGTGGTCGCCGACTGCAGGCTCGCTTGGGCACCGTCGCGCGAGAGGTCGGAGACCTGTCGCTCAATCTTCTTTTGCAGTTGATCTTCGTTCGCGTGGGCGGGGTACCTCCCGCCGCCTCCTCTGCCCGTTGCGGTGAGCTCTTTGCAGTGAACCGCCAGAAGCTCACCCCCTGACTCAGCCGCCAGGCCGCGGGCAAATTCAAGCGCCTCATCCGCGGGCTCCGACCCGTCCGTCGCCCAAACGACCTTCTTGAACACTGTCTTCGACCTCCTGTACTGCCGTGGTTGTCTGCCGTTGTCACAGCATCGCTCGCGGGTTGTCAGGCGAGTATCCGCATTACATGCCATCCCGCCTTCGGAGAACTACGTATGGAGATAATCAGGGCGTGATCGGGCGGTTGGTGGCGGCCGGGCTGGTAGCGGCCTCGTGGCCGGCTTATGCGAGGCGCGTTCGTCCATGGGTCCTGACGTGGGGATCTACGGCGAGCGAAGCAACCGCCGGTCTCCCGGGCGATGAACTGCTCGCGCGGGCCGATGGCGTGGCGACGCGCGCGATCAAGATCAACGCTCCGGCGTCCGCGGTCTGGCCGTGGATCGTCCAGATGGGTCCCGCACCTCGCGGGGGCGCATACACCTATGACTGGGTCGAGAACCTTTTGCGCCTCGACATGCACAGCGTCGATCAGGTCCTGCCGAGGTTCCAGCACCCGCAGGTGGGAGAGGTGATCAGGTACGGCGCAAATCGCATGCGCCTCGAGCGTGTTGAGCGCGAACGCGTTCTTGCCTGGCGCTCTGAGGACGGCAACTGGGTCTGGACCTTCGTACTGGTGCAGATCGGAGGGGTCACTCGACTGATCAGCCGCAATCGCTTCCGCTTGCCGACGCTGATCGCCCGGCTGGGCATGGTTGCAATGGAGCCCGCGTCGCTGGTGATGGAACGCAAGATGTTGCTCGGCATCAAGCAGCGCGCTGAACGGCTGGCGGCTTCAGGCGGATCCGAGCGCGCTTGGGGGCACTTCGGGGATCAAGTCGCGTAGTCATCTGATCCGCAGGCGACTCGTGGTCGGGCGGTATCTCTGTGAGATAGGGGCCTGCGCAGCTTCGCTCGAGTCCTCGTCCTCAATCTCTGAGCCTCGAGCCGTTGCCGCGATTCGTAACAGTCGCGATGGTAAAAGGCACCCGCTCCCGTCCCGATTCCTGGTTCGGCTGCGCGCGACGTGCATCGCACGATGCCGCGATCGACGTGAACGAGTGGCTCGTACACGCCGATGACGTCGTCGCAGTGGTCACAGCGCAACCGGCGCATGCCATGCGTTGCATTCGCTTGCATCGTTGCGGTCAATGGTCCCCAGGCAGTGGAGCGTTGGAATCGTGGACCCGCTGCACCCCGGAGGGGAGACTTACTGATTTCCGGCACGTAGTCGTGGCGAAAGCGCTCGGGTATGAGGGCAGGCCGAGGCTATATTGCCCTAGAGCGCGTGATGAGCAGTCTTCTCAAGGGGGATCAGATCAGGCACCTGCTGGACGCGGGCCGAGAGCTGGTCGCGGAGCACGACGTAGATGCGGTGCTCGACCGGATCCTCGAGGCAGCGTGCAAGGTCGCCGGCGCGAGCTATGCCGCGGTCGGAGTACTCGACGAGTCGCGCACGCAACTTCAACGGTTCCTCACTCGCGGAATCGACCCCGAGACGTACCGCGCGATCGGAGACCTGCCGCGCGGCCGTGGCGTACTCGGCGTGCTGATCGAGGATCCCCGGCCTCTGCGTCTCGCGGACGTGACCCAGCATCCCTACAGCTATGGCTTTCCGGCTAATCATCCCCCGATGAAGACCTTTCTGGGCGTCCCTGTGGTGATCCGTGGGGACCCGTGGGGAAATCTGTACCTCGCCGACAAACAGGGCGGAGCGGAGTTCAGCGCCCAGGACGAGGAAGCGATCGTCGTCCTTGCGCAGTGGGCAGCGGTAGCGATCGACAACGCCCGTCTGTACGAGACCAGCGAGCGCCGGCGACAGCAGCTGGAGGGCGTCGTCAACTCGCTCAATGCCGCACGCGACATCACCGAGGCGATCAGCGGCGAATCCAACCTCGAGCGGATCCTCGAGCTGATCGCCAAGCGCGGTCGTGCCCTGGTGGATGCGCGGGCGGTCCTGATTCTGCTGCGAGAAGGTGACGATCTCGTGGTCGCGGCGAGCGCCGGACACGTCGACGACGCCGAGGGTCGGCGAATCGCTCTGTCGCGATCGACCTCGGGACAGGTCCTTGAACGGGATCGCCCGGAGCGCATCGAAGACGCGGGCGGCGGTCTCAAAGTGGCTCCCGCAGAGCTCGGCGTCCCGGATGCTCGGTGTGCGCTGCTCGTTCCGATGCGCCATCACGGCGAAAGGCTGGGTGTGCTGGCGGCGTTCGACCGCGGTGAAGAGCAAGAGCCCTTTACCGCGGAGGATGAGCAGACGCTGCGGTCCTTCGCCGCAGCGGCGGGCAACGCCGTGGCCATTAATCGCAGCGTGAGGGCCGAGCGGCTACACAGCGCGCTTGCCGCCGCCGAGACCGAACGCGGTCGCTGGGCACGGGAGCTCCATGACCAGACGCTTCAGTCTCTTGGAGGGCTCCGCGTGGCGCTCTCGGCGGTCCTGCATCGGGGCGACTCGGCGAACAAGGACAGCGTGATCCGTCAGGCGATCGACGACATCGAGTCCGAAATCGAGAACCTGCGCGGGATCATCAGCGACCTGCGACCGTCGGTGCTCGACGATCTCGGTCTGTCCGCTGCGCTCGAGGCCCTGCTCGACCGCCGCCGCGAGGAGGGTCTTAAGATCACCGGCGAAGTGGTCCTGCCGGAGGCGCGGTTTGACGGCCAGCCGGGCCGCGATCTGGAAACCACGGTGTACCGGGTCGTCCAGGAGGCGCTCACAAACGTCGTCAAGCACGCCCACGCTGACGCCGTCCGGGTGTCGATCGGTACGCAGGATGGCGAGGTACGGATCGAAGTCGAGGACGATGGCGTCGGCTTGCACGCCAACGAATCGGCGGCCGGGTTTGGACTGGCAGGCATCCGCGAGCGCGTGTCGCTGGCGGGGGGTACGGTCGACGTCGGTGCGACCGGCAACGGGACGCTCCTGCGGGCCAGGTTGCCCATGCCTGCCGGCGAGGGTCAAGCGGCCCGCTGAAGAGGACCGTCAGCGGCTCTCACCTGCTCAGGCATGCTGTTTGGCGCCGTGCCGGTGGACCCGAGCGGACGCAACCTGTGGAGACGGCACGACGATCACTGTCCGATCGGCATGCTGAATGACCGCATGCGACACGCTGCCCAGCAGAAGAGACTTCAGGCCGGTCAGGCCGCGCGATCCCAGCACGATAGCCTCTGCGCCCACGGCCTCCGCCTCGGTGAGGATCGCGTCCGCCGTCGTAGTCTCCTGCGAGCAGGTCCGCGACGTGGCCTTCAGCCCTGATTTGCGCGCCAGCTCCGTTCCCTCTCTGGCGTGCCGCTGAGCCTGCCCGTGGCTTGCTTCGTCGATCTCTTCCATATTCGCAAGGCCGGCCATCGGTCCGAGCCCGGTAGGCGTGCTGGCCAGAATGTGGGCGAAGGGCGGCCAGACCGTGAGCACCGTGGCGGGCCGGCCACGCAGCAGCTCGCCGGCATGCTCGATTGCGGCGCGCGCGTCCTCGGAGCCGTCGTAACAGATAAGGATCATTCGTCTCTCACTTTCCCTCGACGGCCAGCTGGTAGCACGCGTCGTGGTAGATGCGGCCGTCGAAGTCGGCGACATCGGGTTCGGCGGCGCGTGATGTTCGGCGCGCCGTCTGGCCGGCCACATGCACGAGCGGGTCGTAGACACCGATCACGTCACCGCACCACTCACAGCGCGGGAACGCCGACTCGATCTCACCGGCCATCATCGCGAGAGATGATCGACGTCGCTTGACTTCGCGGCCTCCGCTGGATGGCCCGCAAAACCTGCGGCAAAGCACGGATTTGATCCGGCTCAGCTCGTTGCGAACAAGGCGCGCACCTGGCGCGCGATCTCGAGGTCTTCCCGTGCGCGGACAACCACCGTTCTAACGCGTGCGCGGTGCGCGCTGATCTCGCCCTCGCGGCCGAGCCCGCGGTTTCGCCGGGCGTCCACCGCGATCCCCAGAAAGTCAAGCGCGAGAGCGGCATGCTCGCGGATTTGGGCCGCGTGCTCGCCGACGCCGCCTGTGAAGACGAGTGCATCGATGCCCCGCAGCGAGGCGGTCATCGCACCGATGCCACCCAGTAGCCGGTGGAGGTAGATATCGAGCGCGACCTGCGCGGCGTGATCGCCGCCAGCTGCGCGCGCCAATACCTCGCGCATGTCGGCGGTCCCGGTCAGGCCCAGCAGGCCCGCCTCATGCTCGAGCGCATGTGCGAGCGCGCGCTCGGAGAGGTCGCTTCGTTCGAGCAGCCAGAGCAGCATGCCGGGGTCCACGCTGCCCGAGCGCGTCGCCATGACGAGCCCTTCGAGCGGGGTGAAGCCCATCGTGGTATCGATCGAGCGACCTTCGTTGATCGCACACAGAGAGGCACCGGCGCCCAGGTGACAGCTGACGATCCGTGACGCTTTGGCACTCCCCAGCAGTTCCGGGACGCGCCGCGCCACCCAGGCGTGCGATAGCCCGTGGAATCCGTACCGTCGCAGCTGCCAGCGTGTCCGCCACTCGGAGGGCAGCGCATAGGTCGCGGCAGCCTCGGGAAGCGTCGCGTGGAATGCCGTGTCGAAGCACGCAACCGCAGGCAGGTCAGGAAGCGCAGCCGTGACGGCGTCGAGGGCGTCGATCGACTTGGGTTGGTGCAGCGGGGCCAGCTCTACCAGCTGGCGAAGCGCCGACTCGACCTCCTCGTCTATCCGGACGGGCTCGCGAAATAGTCCGCCACCGTGAACGATTCGATGCCCGACGACGTCGGCGTTCCCGAGCCCCGCGTCAAGAGCACTGCGCAACTCAGACTGGTCGATGGACGCCTGCGGTGCAGCCAGCTCGCGTTCGGCCAGCGTCTCGTCCCTCGCTCCGATCAGCGTTAGCTTCAGGCTGCTAGAGCCCGCGTTGACAACCAGCACCCGCAACGGGTCGGCTGACCCCGGGCCTGAGCTCAGGATCTGACCGCCTCGCGTTCCGCCTTCAGCCCGCGTACGCGGCGGCCACGTCGAGCGTCGAAATGATCCCGATCGGATGGCCGGTGCCGGGATCGACCACCACAAGATGGCTGGCGCCATGCTCGATCATCTGATGGGCCGCCCAGCTCAACGAGTCCGTGGCGGAGATAATGACCACGTCGTGTTTCGCCGCCTCGCCGGCGGTTTCGTCGGTCCCCTCGGCGGCGGCGGCGGCGACCTCGAGATCGGTGATGATGCCCCATGGGCGGCGGGCGTGGTCGGGGTCTGCGACGGCGACGGCGTGGACGCGCTGCTCTGCCATCAGCCGGGCGACGACCCGCAATGGCGTGGTGGGATCGGTGGTAAGCATGCCTGTGTGCATGACGTCTTGAACGTGCACATGAGCGAGGGGTGTCTCGGGAATAGTCATGGCTTCTCCTGTGGGAACTTACTGGCGAGAGCGTAAGCGTGCAATCGAAACGGTCCATCGGCGACATGCCGTCTGCCTCGTACGTAATTGTCCGCAATAGGGCCGGTCGTCAAGCTGCTTCTCTAAGTTGCTCACAGCTCCACCGCAGTCGCCTCTCTGTCTTGGGCGACGGTCTGATCGGTCTGCGAGTGCCGGGCCGCGCTGCGGGGCAAGACAAGCAATGGACACGAAGAGTGCCGCGCGAGGTAGTGCGACGTGCTCCCATGAAAGAGGCGCCCAACTGGCCCAAAGCTTCGCGAGCCGACAATGAGCAGGTCGACGTCGCGTCCGAAGCGTGCGAGTTCCTCCCCGGTCCAGCCGTAGGCGACCGTCCCGTCGACACCGGCGATCGAGGCAAGCCGCCGCTTGCCGTCATCGAGTAGGCGCACGACGACCTCGGGCCAATGAGCAGGGATCGGCCTGCCGGCCGGAAGAGTCTCGAGCGATGCCACGAGCATCGCCTTTATCCGCGCCCCTGAACCAGCCGATAGCTCGCGAGCGGCGTCCAAGGCCAGGTCGCTTTCGGCCGAACCGTCGTATCCAATTCCGATCACGCCGAGGGGGTGCGCGGCCGACGCATAGCCCAGCGGCGCGATCGCTACGGCGCAAGGAGCTCCGTTGAGCGCGTGGCTTGTCTGGTCGCCAACGAACACGCGCCCGAGCAGTCCGCGCCGAGACGAGCCGACGACGAGCAGGTCAGCGGACACGTGCTCGGCCATCCAGTGAAGGCCCCCACCGACCGATGGGTCCACGCTGGTGACTAGCTCAGCCTGGGTTGCGGTCGCTTCGCGCTCTCGGGCCAGCAGGGCTTCGGCATCTTGCCGTTCAAGCGGTATGGCGAGCCCCCCGCCCCGCCCGCTCAGGATCGGACAGACATGGCCGAGGACCATTAGGGCCTCCGGAGCGGCCAAGCGCTTGGCAAGGGCAATCGCGTCGCGGCCGCCTTGACGGCCATCCACGCCGACTAGCACGTTCGTGAACATGTCGACTCCTGGACGAATTTCGGTGGTGATGCAAAGACCGTAGGGGGGCGGCGACGTCAAGCCATCGGTATTCCTCCCCGCCCCACCTGCGGCCGGCTACCGACGGCGTATCAGTCCGCTTTGCCTGGCCAGGTCCAGTCGCGCACTTCCGGGGAGTCGTCCCCGTACTCGCGCGTGTACGCGCGATGGCGCAGCCGCTGGTCGACCATTTCCTGGCGCAGGTGCGCCGCTCGTTCGCCCAACCCGGGGACGCGGTCGATGACGTCCATCACGAGGTGAAAGCGGTCGAGGTTGTTGAGCATGACCATGTCGAACGGAGTCGTGGTCGTGCCCTCCTCCTGGTACCCGCGCACGTGGAAGTTGTCATGGTTCGTGCGGCTGTACGTGAGCCGATGGATAAGCCAGGGGTACCCGTGGTAAGCGAAGATCACGGGTCGCGAGCTCGTAAAGAGCGCATCGAACAGGGCTTCGGAGAGGCCGTGCGGGTGCTCTGCTTCGGGCTCGAGCCGCATCAGGTCGACCACGTTTATGACGCGTACGCGCAAGTTTGGTAGCCGCTCGCGCAAGATCGCCGCCGCCGAAACCGTCTCAAGCGTGGGCACATCGCCGGCGCACGCCAACACCACGTCGGGCTCGACCCCGGCGTCATTTGAGGCCCAATCCCAGATTCCAATCCCCCGTGTGCAGTGAGCGATCGCCTCATCCATCGTCAGATAGTCGAGCGCGGGCTGTTTGCCCGCAACGATGACGTTGACGTAGTGGCGGCTGCGCAAGCAGTGGTCGGCCACCGAGAGCAGGCAGTTCGCGTCCGGTGGGAGATACACCCGGATGATCTCCGCTTTCTTGTTCGCAACGTGGTCGATGAAGCCAGGGTCTTGGTGCGAAAAGCCGTTGTGATCCTGGCGCCACACATGGCTGGAGAGCAAATAGTTGAGCGACGGGATTGGGCGCCGCCACGGGATCTGGCGGGTGACCTTCAGCCACTTGGCGTGCTGGTTGAACATCGCGTCGATGATGTGAATGAATGCCTCGTAGCAATTGAAGAGGCCATGGCGGCCGGTCAGCAGGTACCCCTCGAGCCACCCCTGGCAGAGGTGCTCCGAGAGCACCTCCATCACCTGGCCCTGTGGCGCGAGGTGATCGTCGGTGTCGATGCGCCGCGCCTCCCACACTCGGTTAGTAGCCTCGAGCACCGCCCCGAGGCGGTTGGATACGGTCTCATCGGGGCCCACGATGCGAAAGCGATCTGGGTTCGCTTTCACGACGTCACGCAGCCAGGCGCCGAGGACGCGGGTAGCCTCGCTGGTCGCCGCCGCAGGAGCCTTGACCTCAACCGCGTAGTCGCGGAAGTCCGGCAACTCGAGCTCGCGCGTCAGCAGTCCGCCGTTGGCGTGCGGGTTGGCGCTCATGCGGAGCTCGCCCCCGGGCGCTAGTGCTGTGACCCGCTCCAGCACGGCGCCGTCGTCGTCGAACAGCTCCTCGGGATGGTAGGAGCGCATCCATGACTCAAGCTGCGCGAGGTGCTCAGGGTTGGTGCGGACCTCCGCCAGCGGCACCTGGTGCGAGCGGAAGGTCCCCTCGGCCGGCAGTCCGTCTACCTCCTTGGGCCCCGTCCAGCCCTTGGGCGTCTGCAGCACGATCATCGGCCACCGGGGCCGGCCGACATCCTCCCCGGCGCGGGCATGGCTCTGAATCTCGTTGATCTCATCCAGCACCCCGTCCAGCACTGCGGCCATCGAAGCGTGCATGGCCCGCGGGTCGGAGCCCTCCACGAACCGAGGCGAATAGCCGTATCCGTAGAGCAGTGCGCGTAGTTCCTTATGCTCAATGCGGGCGAGCACGGTGGGGTTGGCGATCTTGTAGCCGTTCAGGTGTAGGACCGGCAGCACGGCGCCGTCCCGGACCGGGTTCAAGAACTTGTTGGAGTGCCAGCTCGCCGCGAGGGGGCCGGTCTCAGCTTCTCCGTCGCCGACCACGCACAGCGCCACCAAGTCTGGGTTGTCGAATACGGCGCCATAGGCGTGCAGGAGCGCGTAACCCAGCTCTCCGCCCTCATGAATTGACCCAGGGGTCTCCGGTGCAACGTGGCTGGGGATTCCTCCTGGAAACGAGAACTGGCGAAACAGGCGCCGAAGTCCTTCCTCGTCGCGGCCAATGTGCGGATAGACCTCGCTGTAGGTGCCGTCGAGGTATGTGCTGGCGACGAGCCCTGGGCCCCCGTGGCCAGGGCCGGTGACGTAGATGGCTTTCAGCCCACGCGCGCCGATCGCTCGATTCATATGCGCGTACAGGAAGGTCAACCCGGGTGTCGTTCCCCAATGCCCGAGCAGCCGGGGCTTCACGTGCTCCGGCCGAAGCTTGACCCGGAGCAGCGGATTGTCGAGCAGGTAGATCTGTCCGACGGACAGGTAGTTGGCTGCCCGCCACCAGCGATCGAGCGCACCGGCCTCCTCAGCAGACAGCGTCACTCCGTGCGTCTGCGCCTCGGTGGTCATAACGGCATTTACGCACAGCCCCTCGTGCGGTCGCTCCGTAAAAAGCCGCAACTGGTGGTGGGCGGCCCAGCGATGGATAAAAGTTCACTGCTGCCGTATCGTCCCCGAACAACCGCGAAGGGAAGAGGGCGAGATGTTCAAGAACGTGATTGTCGGCGTGGACGGGCGAGAGGGCGGCCGCGATGCCGCGGCCCTTGGAAAGAGGCTCTGCGGCGAGGACGGCGTCCTTACGCTCGCCTACGTCTATCCGCGCGAGCCGCGTGCGTGGCGCGGGACGACTCCTGCCTACGACACCCAACAGCGAGAGAGCGCGGAGGAGCTGCTGGGGAAGGCGCGCGACGAAATCGGAGTCGAGGCGAAGCTTCACGTGCTCGGTTCGCCGTCGGTGGGGCGCGGCCTACACGAGGCGGCCGAAGAACTTGGCGCGGATCTACTGGTGGTCGGCTCGGCGGGGCGAGGAGTGCTTGGTCGCATCTTCGCCTCAGACGACACGCGCGCAGCGCTCAACGGCGCACCCTGCGCCGTAGCTATCACCCCCGCGGGCTACGGCGCGGCGCCGACCGCCATGAGAGAGATCGGCGTTGGCTATGACGGCTCCCCTGAAAGCGAGCACGCGCTGCGGGTGGCGCGACAGCTCGCTCGCGAAAGGCACGCCCAGCTCTCCGCGTTCCAGGCGGTGTCGCTGCCCGCGATTGCACTCGTCGGGCCTGGGACCCTGGATGAGGACAGCTACGAGGAGCTCGTCGACCGCGCGCGCGAGCAAGTCGCGCGCCTTGAAGGCGTCTCCCCGCACGCAGCGTATGGCGTGCCGGCCGAGGAGCTCGCGATCTACAGCGCGTCGCTGGATCTTCTAGTGATAGGGTCGCGCAGCTACGGCCCGCTCGGGCGGCTCGTGCATGGCAGCACCTCGCTGGCCCTCGCGCGTACCGCGCGCTGCCCGCTGCTTGTACTCCCCCGGGGCGCTCAGGAGCCAGCCTCAAGTGACGGCTCAGAAGACGGCCGAGAAAAGCTTGAACGCAGTACGGCCACCTAGGTAGCGCCTTGGAGAGCATGACCACGGCGGCAACTAATCGCTCAGGAAGGATTGCAACCAGATGGCACTAGGGCTTTACTTCGCACCCAGCTCGTTCACCAAAGAAAAGTACGACGAAGCGATCAAGCGACTCGACGCGGCCGGCGCCGGGGCGCCCGAAGGCAGGTCCTACCACGTCGCGCTCGAAAGCGAGGGTCAGATACAGGTCTTCGACCTGTGGGAATCACAGGCGGCATTCGAGGCGTTCGGGCAAACGCTCATCCCGATCCTGTCTGAGCTCGGCGTCGACCCTGGGCAGCCGAGGGTGTCCGCCGTTCACAACGTGATCCCGGGCTGACGTCACTGTCGGCTCTTCTTGTCGCGCGACTCCAGGTACGGCGCGAGGTATTTGGCCGCGATCTTGGTGGGTGGCGACCATGCCGGTGACTCACTTACCTCCGAAGCCGACCCATGCCCGCCGGTGATATGGGCACTCAGGTAAAGCGGTTTCTCGGCGCCGAGCAGCACGCCGCGTATGACGGGCTTGAACTTATGTCGTTCGACCGGTGCGCCCGCGTCCGCGGCAATTGACTCTGCCGCGACGTCCGCCTGCTGGGCGGCAATACCGCCGTGTTTGACCGGAAAACTGGTCGCGTCGCCGGCCGCGTAGACGCGCTCCAAGCCCTGCACCCTGCCGTACACGTCGACGTGGATGAAACCGTGGCTGTCGTGTCTCGGTACACCCGGGATCGAGGGTCCGCACAGCTCAGGTAGCGCGATGACTCGGTCCACGTGGAGGCTGCGTCTGCCCGGGTGAATCGCGACTTCGCCGGCCGAAGGGGTCTCGCAGTGCGCCGAGGGGATGGTGAGGATTCCGTGTTGCTCGAGCAGCCGTCCGACCGTCTCCGAGACGCGCTGGCCGAAGATCGCAAGCGGGGCGTCCTCAGGCGTGACGAGGGTGATCGAAACCTCGGTGTTCATGTCATAGGCACGCCTGGCGGTCATAAGCGCCAGCTCATAAATCGGTAGCGGCCACGGCATCACATTTGGAATCAGAAACGCGAGCTTTCGCGCATAGCCGCCTTCGACATCCTGGATCAGGCCGTGCAACTGCTCATCAAGGCGCCGGTCGTCGATCGTTATCGCGTGCTCGAAACGCTTATGAACCCTCGCACCGAGCGCCAAGAGCAGTGCGTCATACGCAAGCTGCTCGCCGCCTTCCGTATGCACGATCCGCTCTTTGTGGGCGAGCCACTTGAACGCATCGCGCCTCATTTCGACACCGACGTCCCGCGCGATCTCCTTGAGCGGATAGCGGCTTGCCCGGGGGTAGGCGAACGGCTCGACGACGCGCATCGGACGGTAAACGAAGTCGGCTTCAGGGGCCAGAATCACGGGTGCCACCCGCTCCCCGGCGAGGTCGTTCAACGCGAGCGCAGCCTCCAGTCCGGCGACGCCGCCACCAACGATCACGACCCTGTACGGCTCGTCTGTGCCGGGGTTCAATGGCATCGCTCTATGCGCCGGCCGGAGACAGTCCACGCACGGATGTGAAACCAGTGTGGCCTATGGCCGGGCGCCCATGGCTCCAACGCGAGCGCGTCAAGCCGGCGGATCTCGCTCCGGTTGACGACCTCATCGGTCACACCGTGAATGATCACGCTCCAGCCGGTGCGGGAACGCTCGTCGGTGCCGTCGATCTCGAATGTCGCCTGAGCCGAGCGCAGGAGCGCATGGAACTTCGATCCTGGCGCGGTTCGGAACACCACAGACTGAGACGGTTTGTCGAAGCGGTAATTGACCGGGCGGATCAGCGGCGGTCCCGAACCCGTGCATACCGCCAAGCGCCCAAACTGATGCGAACCGAGCAGGTACAGACACTCTTCCCGCGAGAGCTCGAGCGTTTCTGCTTCGGGGCGCACAACAGCTGAAGTTACGATCGCTTCACGGAGAGATCAGCGATGCAAATCCCGCTAACGGCTGCGCAAAACTACGGAACGTCGCAGCCACATTCCCAAGACCGCTTCGGCAACCCACGGATTCGAGCGAGGGCGCGCGGCCTAAGAATTGGGTGAGCATGAAAGGAAGTGGGCTGCGTGTGGTCGTCGCCGGTGGCGGCGTGGCCGGATTGGAGACGTTGCTTGCTCTCCGCGCGCTCGCCGGCGATCGCGTTCGGCTGCACCTCATATCACCCGGCGACGAGTTCGTCTACAGGCCGCTCGAGGTGCTCGAGCCGTTCGACCAGCACGCAATGGTGCGCATCCCGTGGGCGCGGATCGTCGATGATCTCGGCGTGAGTCATCTCTCGGCGGTATTCACGGACATCGATTTCGACCAGCGTCGGGCCCAGACCGCCACCGCGGACAGCGTCCCGTTCGATGCTCTGGTGATCGCGTCCGGCGGCGATGCGCGCCCAACGGTACCCCGAGCGATCACGATCGGGACTCCAGGCGCGCCGGATCTGCTCCGTCAGGTGGTGGAGAGGCTGCGCGCGAGAGCAATCAGGCGCCTGGTCTTCGTCGTCCCGCCAGGCGTCACGTGGACTCTTCCCATCTACGAGCTGGCGCTTCTAACCGCGCGTCTTGCCCGGAGCGTCGAGGCTGATGTCGACCTGGAGATTGTGACGGCCGAGTCCCAGCCGCTCGAGGTCTTCGGAGTCGAGGCGGGCGTGATGGTGAGAGAACTCCTGAATGCCTCATCGGTTCAGCTGCGCGTCGACGGACTGATGGAGCGCAGTGCGGGCATGCACACCTGCCTGGAGCTCCCGCCGCGTCCGCCGACGGACGCGGTCATAGCATTGCCGCGACTCTTGGGTCCGAGAGTCACGGGCCTGCGCAGCGACGATGATGGGTTTCTACTCGTGGATCACCACGGGCTCGCGAAAGGGGAGGAGGACGTATACGCCGCGGGCGATGCCACAAGCTTTCCTGTCAAGCAGGGCGGGCTGGCCGCGCAACAGGCGGAGGCGGTCGCCGCACACATCGCGCGACGAGCGGGCGCAGAGGTCGAGGAAAAGCCATTTGAGCCCGTTCTGCGTGGGATGCTGCTGACGGGCGGGGCGCCCCGCTACCTACGGCTCGCCCTGACGGCGGCTGCTTGCGAAACCGAACTCAGTGAAGAGTCGCCATGGTGGCCTCCAGTCAAGATCGTCGGTCGCCATCTGGCGCCGTACCTCGCCGCGCACGCGAGCTGGGCTGCCCGATGAGAGCGACCATCCGTAGCTACGAGCCCAGTGATCTCTCGGCGATCCTGCACCTGTGGGAGCAGATGGGGTTGATCCCGATGGGAAAGGACGGCCTTACTCTCGATCAGGCTGTCGAGCTGATGAACTCCGAGCCCGTCTCGTCGCTGGTGGCCGAACTCGACGATGAGGTCGTCGGCGTAGCCATCGGCGGCGTTGTCGCCGCAGTCGGGTGGATCTACCGCCTTACGGTCTCCGGCGACGGAGACACCTCAGAGGTCACGCATCAACTGCTCGGCGAGCTCGAACTCAAGCTCGCCGAAGCTGGAGCGCGGAAAGTCGCGACGGTGACAGCGCAGGACGCGACTTCGCTGCCGGAGCTGGCCCGGTATGGCTACGGTGCGCTCCCGACGATGCGATACCTGGAACGGTCCCTACCTGCAATTGGAGTAGCCGCACCGGCAGCCCTCGAAGAGCTCGACGCGCACATCATCGGTCCGGGTCTGTGGGACGAGTTGCGGGGGCTCGACGAGGCAAAGGAGATCATCGAGCGCCGCGTGATCCTACCGCTTGCCGAGCCCAGGCTGGCGGCGCGTCATGGGGTCTCTCCGCCGCGGGCGATCGTGCTTTTCGGGCCGCCCGGGACCGGCAAGACCACGTTTGCCAAGGGAATCGCCTCGCGCCTCGGTTGGCCGTTTGTCGAGATCGAGGCCTCGGAGATTGCGGGCGAAGGCCCCGAGCGTCAAGCAACCCTGCTCGCCGAGAGCTTCGGGCGAGTCCGCAACAACCTCGCGTCAGCCGTCGTGTTTGCCGACGAGGTGGAGGACCTCGCCTCGGCGCGCAGCGAGGAGCGGAAGGTAAGCCCGAGTGTCACGAACGAGTTTCTCAAGCAGATCCCGCGGATGCGAGAGCTTCCCGAGCACCTGCTCGTGTGCGCGACCAACTGGGTCCGGCGCCTCGATGCCGCGTTCTTGCGTCCGGGTCGCTTTGACCACGTGCTTCCGGTCGGCGCCCCAGACGCCGAGGCGCGGCACGCGATCTGGAGCCGTTATGTGGAGGAGATCACCGATTTGCCCATCGACCTCCAAGCGCTCGCGACCGAGAGCGATCTGTTCACGCCCGCCGACATAGAGTTCGCCGCACGCAAGGCCGCTCAGCGCGCTTTTGAGCGGGAGCACTTTGAGGGCACCAGCCACCGTGCCACCGACGACGACTTCCTCATCGCTATCCACAGCACGAGGCCCTCCCTGTCAACGGAGATCCTTAACTCGTTCGCCGAGGACGTCGAGAGATACGCACGCTATTAGCCAGGGACCTCAAGCGGCCCGATCGCGGTAATACGCGGCGTTGAGCCCGGTGAATCCCTGCCACTCCTCGGGAACCTGGTCCTCGGGGAAGATCGCATCGACGGGACACGCTTCGACGCAGGCGTCGCAGTCGATGCACTCTTCAGGATCGATGAACAGTTGATCGACCTGCGCGTAGTCGGGCTCATCCAATGTCGGATGGATGCAATCGACCGGGCAGACCTCGACGCATGAGTAGTCCTTGACCCCGATGCACGGCTCTGCGATGACGTAAGTCAGAGTGGGCGTCCTTTGCGTTTAGTTGCTTTTGCGAGGATAAGTAGCAAAATATCACGGATGCGGACTCTTGACCGCGGCTCTGAAAGCGACGTCCTGGCGCAACCGACGCGTGCCCATCTGTTCGGCCGGCTGGCGCGGCTGGGTCGACTTGCCAGCACCGATGAGCTCTCCGAAGAGTTGGGCCTTCACCGAAGCGGCGTGCGTGCGCATCTCGAGCGCCTGCGTGCTGCTGGGCTGGTTTCGCGTGAGCGGCTGCCGCAGCCGCGCGGCCGGCCGCGCTACGGCTGGCAGATCGCGCCGAACGCGCTTCCGCGTGGGGAGCCTCCCGACGCGTACCGCACGCTCGCACGGTGGCTGGCGCGCAGCGTCCCTCCACGACCGGCCCGCCTGCGGGAGGTCGAGCGGACGGGGCGTGAGGTGGGCCGGGAGATCTCGCCGCCGCATGAGAAATCCGAAGCCGTGCAGGCGATGGGACGCACGCTGACGGCGCTCGGCTTCGCTCCGCAGAGCGAGTTGAAAAGCAACGGACACGTGGTCCTCACCCTCGGCAGCTGCCCCTACCGCGGCGCGGTCCACGACAATCAGCCGGTGGTCTGCGGACTCCACCGCGGGTTGACCCAAGGGCTGCTCGACGTACTCGAACCGGCGGCGAGATTGGCGAACTTCGTTCCCAAGGACCCTGACCGCGCCGGATGCCTCATAGAGGTGGAGGGGTTGGCGCCCCGCAAAGCCGTGCGCTGATGGAAGTGGAAACGCTTCCGGCCCGCACCTACCACCGCCTGCTCGATTCCGTCCCGCCGGCCTCCGGCGCCGTTGTGATGGGGACCGGAATCGTCTCGGTCGCGCTGCTCCTGGACGGCCGGCATGTTCTCTCGACGATCCTTCTGGTCCTGGACGGCATCTTCTGGGTAGCACTCGCGGTGCTGCTGCCGGCGCGGGCTCTGCAGGACGGGCGCCGGTTCGCCGCGGACCTGCGCCATACGCCGGCGCTCACCGCGATAGCCGGTACCGCGGTCCTGGGTTCGCGCCTCACGCTGAGCGGCTGGGATTGGGCTGGGGCCGCGCTTCTGATCATCGCCATGGTGTTGTGGCTTGGCCTAGTGCCGAACGTCCTACGCCACTGGCAGACGCCCACGATCGGGGCCTCGTTCCTGCTGGCAGTGGCGACCGACTCGCTCGCCCTGCTCGCCGCCACGCTCGCCTTCGCCGACCGCACCGGGTGGCTGGTGTACGCGGCGCTGGCCGCGCTCGGCCTAGCGCTTTGTTTCTACGTCTTTGTCCTGAGCCGCTTCCAGTTCCGCCAGCTCGCGGTTGGTCTGGGCGACCACTGGGTGACGGGCGGCGCGTCGGCGATCTCGACGCTCGCCGCCGGGTGGATCGCGCTGGCCGCCGAGCGGACGGGCACCCTCGCCGTCGGCCACGATGCTCTGCAGACGACGGTGCTGGTCCTCTGGTGCCTGACGATGGCTTGGCTCCCGGCGCTCATCGCCGCCGAGATCCTCCGCCCCAGGCTTCACTACGACATGCGCCGCTGGTCGACGGTGTTCCCCTTCGGGATGTACGCGGCGTGCAGCTTCATCGTCGGGGCCGTTTGCAAGGTCGAGGGCATCACCACGTTCGCGCAGGTGTGGGTCTGGATTGCGCTCGCCGTCTGGCTCTTGGTCGTCGCGGCGATGGTGAGCCACGCGCCGAGCCTGGCGTGGGGGAGCTCGTCGCCCGACGGCGTCAGAACATGATCACGCTGCGGATGCCGTCCTGGCGCTCCATCAGCTCGAAGGCGTGGTTGACGTCGTCCAGGGCGATGCGGTGGGAGATGAAGGGGTCGACCGCGAGCTGCCCGTCCAGGTAGAGCTGTACGAGCTCCGGGACCTGGTCGCGCCCCTTGACGCCGCCGAAGGACGATCCGCAGACGCGGCGGCCGGTGATGAGGTAGCGCGGGACGATGTCGAGCGTCTCGCCCTTGCCGGCCACGCCGATCACCGTGCACAGGCCCCAGCCCATACGGGCCGCCTCGACGGCCTGGCGCATTATCTGGACCAGTCCGGTGGCCTCGAACGTGTAGTCGGCGCCGAAACCGCCCGTCTCCTCGAGCACCCGCTCAACGGTCCCTTCGCCGCCGATCCAGGTCTCGGTGGCGCCCTGACCCCGGGCCAGCTCCAGACGGTCCTCGGAGAGATCGACGCAGATGATCCGCGCCGCTTGCCTCAGCCGGCAGCCGGCCACGGCTCCCAGGCCGACCATCCCTGCCCCGAACACCACGCAGGTCGAATCAGGTTTCACCTGGGCGGTGTTCATGGCCGCGCCGAGGCCGGTGGAGAGTCCGCAGGCGAACAGGCACGCGCGATCTGGTTCCGCCTCAGGGGAGACGCGCGCGAGCGCGATCTCCGGCATCACCGTGTACTGAGCGAACGTGCTCGTGCCCATGAAATGGCGGATCGACTCGCCGCCTCTTGAGAGGCGCGTTGTCCCATCGGGCAAAAAGCCGCGATTCTGCTGATCGCGGATCGCCAGGCACAGGTTGGTGCGCGGATCGCGGCAGTGGACGCACTCCCGACACTGCGGAGAGAAGAGCGTCACAACACGGTCACCCGGCTGCACGCTGGTAACGGCTGGCCCGAGCCGCTCGACCACCCCGGCCCCTTCGTGCCCAAGGACCGTGGGGGCATAGCCCGACGGGTCCGCGCCCGATGCCGTGTACATGTCGGTATGGCACACGCCACACGCCTCCAGCCGCACCAGTACTTCGCCCGCCGAGGGTTCGGCCAGGTCGACCTCGGTCACGGCCAACGGCTCCCCAAATTGCTCTAGAACAGCGGCCCTGATCTTCATGCTGATCGGCGAACCGCAGGATCTGCGGTGGGGCGTCGGCGCCCGCGCAGGCGGGGGATCGTGTCCTCGTTTGCGAACTGCTCGCCGGTTATTCCGGTCACGAAATGTCCTCCTCGCGTCAGACCGCGAGCCTCCAATCGGCGCAGGGCCCTCAGGACCTCACGCCACGGTAGTGCCAGCCGTTCTTTCAGATAGACGTCGCGGCAGACTACTCCCCAGCGCAGAAGCAGTTGACATGCAACGGTCTCCGCGAGTTCGTCGACCTCTTCGATCGGTTCCGCTGGAGGCAGCAGCGTCCAGCGGCCCTCCACGCCGTGGCGCCAGCCGCCGCGCCTGCCGCGCGACCCCGGCCGCGGGTAGGGGCGCTGTCGGCGGGCGAAACGCGTCCGAGCCTGCAGGAGCGAGCGGATTGCGTTAAAGCCATCCGCGGTTATCAGTCCCCTCGCGACTCCGTCCCACAGCCCCTCCTCGATCTCGGTGGGCAGCCGGCCGGTGACGGTTTGAAGCTCGGAATGAAACAGCGCGCCGCGGGTGCGAAGCGCCTCGAGCACCTCGGCACCAGGGCCGCTCGCCACCTGTGCGGGCCTCGTGTCCCCACGATGCGCCTGCAGCAGCCAGGGCAGATCCTGCCGGAGCATGAAGGTGATCGGCGTGCGCCGGGACGGCGTCTTGCCGCTCCAGGCAGTTTGCTCCTCCTCGGGACGGTCGTCGCCGGCGGCGACGGCCCGCTCGATCAGCGACAGCCTTCCCCACACGACCTCACCGGATAGGCAGAGGTCATCGAGCCACTCGGGCCGGTAGGAGTGGATGCGCGCGGTCAGGATTCGCTCCCATTCGCCCGCCGGCCACTCCGAGCCCTGAAGCTGCTCGATCACCTCGGCCAAGCCGGCTCGCCCATAGAGCTGGGTGCCGGGCGTCAGGTGCCACCAGGACTGCAGGAACTCCTCCCACCGCTCCTGGCTGACCGGCCGTATCTGGGCTCTCCGGCGCTCGCGCGTATAGCTGTGGACGCGCGCGAGCAGCCGCCGGGCGCACCACTGCTCCCCTTGGCCCTGCTCAAAGCTGCCGCCAACCGCGAAACCGCGTGTCCGCAGAGTCTCCAGCGCGATCCTCACGGAGCCGGCCGTAAGTCCCGTCGCGGACACGAGCTCTTCCTCGCGGATCGGACCGGAGATCTCCAGGTGGCCCTGGACGGCGGTCACACCGGCCTCATCGGCGTCGGCGTTACCAGCCAGGTTGGGTAAGAGCGCATGATCGGGCACGAAGCTCGCGTCGGGGAACAGGGCCTCAAGCTCGCCCCGGCGCTCCGTGGCAGCCCAAAAGACTCCTGCAGGCCGCTTCACCTCAAAGCAGCGTCCGGATGCGGCCAGCGCCTCGAAATGCTCTCGCCACTCTGGACACGGTTGCGTCACCACCAAAGACAGCAGCACGTCGTGCAGCTCATCTGGATCCCGCACATCGGGGACAGCCTCGCCTCGGACTCGCGCAATCGCCTCAGGATCGAGCCGGCCAAGCTCACGCGGCTCGACGGGGAGCCCCCGCCGCAGCGGCACCGCGCGGGAGCGGCGCTCACCGATCTCCCCGTCCTCGTCGAGGTAGGTGAACGGCGCTCCGTTCAGGATCTCGTGCGAGAGCACGCTCGGCTCGACGGTGTCGACGAAGTGAAGGCGTACGGTCCCTTCCTCGAAGCGGCGCACAAGCGCTTTTAGCCCGTCGATGTCCATCGCCTCGGTGAGACAGTCGTTCATCGTCTCGCGCACGAGGGGATGGTCGGGGATCTCCACCGGACCTGCTGGGGCGTTGTCCTGGCAGGCGGCCAGCGAGGGGAAGACGGCGGCCATGAGGTCGTCCGCCTCCATGCGTTGGATGTTGAAGGGGTTTCGCTTTCCGCCCTTGCGGCGCAGCACGGCCAGTGAGCGGTTGAGGTTCCAGCGCCACCGGGCGGTGAACATGGGGCTGCGCAGCACTGCCTGGGAGACGGCGTCTTGCACGTTGTGAGAGCGCAGGAACGCGGGCACATCCTGTAGCGGGAAGGAGTGTTGAGGCCCCAGCGAGAGGAGCGCGGCGTCGTTGCTGGCAGCCGCCTGGAGCTCGAAGTCGAAGTTCAGACAGAACTTCTTGCGCAGGCCCAGGCCCAGCGCGCGGTTGATTCGTGATCCCAGAGGCGCGTGGATGATCAGCTGCATCCCGCCCGTCTCGTCGAAGAATCGTTCGAACACGATGTCCTCGTCGCTTGGGAGCACACCGCCGAGCTCTGCCCGTCCCGTGCGCAGATAGTCGACCACCAGCGCGGCGGCCACCTCATCGACCCCCGACGTGCCCTCCACGAAGGCCACCGCCGCTTCGCGCCCTCCATCATCCAGGCGCTCCGTAACGGCACGACGCAAGCGCGAGACCTCGTCCGAGAGCTCGTCTGTCCGCCCCGGCGCTTCGCCCAGCCAGAACGGGATCGTGGGGTGTTTGCCGGTCGCGTCATGGACACGCAGGACGCCGTTGGTCACTCCTGCGATCTGCCAGGGGTGCGTTCCCAACAGGAACACATCGCCCCGCATCGACTCGATCGCGAAGTCCTCGTTGACGGTCCCCAAAAAGACGTCACCCGGCTCGAGCAGCACTCGATAGTCACCGGTCTCGGGGATCGCTCCACCCGAGGTGAGGCTCGCAAGCCGGGCCCCTCTGCGTCCGCGCAGGCGCCGGTTCACGCGGTCGCGGTGCAGGTACGCCAAGCGCCGGCCCCGTCCAGTCTCGATCCCGGACGAGACCAGTTCGAGAATCTCCTCGAACTGCGCCGAGGTTAGGTTGCGGTAGGGCCAGGCGCGCCTCGTCAGCGCGAAGAGCTCCTCCTCGCCCATCCCGTCCTCTCCCCGGCCCGCCACCTCCGCGACGATCTGTTGGGCGAGGATGTCAAGCGAGAGCTCGGGCGGGTGAAGCGAGTCGAGGCGGCCCTGCTTGACCGCCGCCAGAAGTGCCGAGCACTCGACGAGCTCGTCCCGCGTGGTCGGGTACATGATTCCCCGCGGGACCCCGTCACGCTGGTGGTTGGCCCGTCCCACTCGCTGAAGGAACGTGGCGATGCTGTGCGGCGAGCCGATCTGGCACACGAGCTCCACGGGGCCGATGTCGATTCCAAGCTCCAGCGACGCCGTCGCCACCAGCGCCCTCAGATCGCCTGCGCGCAGGCGGTGCTCGACGCGCTGGCGGCGCTCCCGGGAGAGCGATCCATGGTGCGCCGCGACCTCGCCCTCGCCGAGGCGCTCACCGAGCTCGTGAGCGACGCGCTCCGAGAGCGTCCTTGTGTTCACGAATACCAATGTCGTCCGATGGCCTGCGACGTGGGCGGCGATGAGATCGAGGATCTCGCTCATCTGGTCGGCGGAAATCACGGCCTCCAGCTCGCCGTCGGGCAGCTCCAGCGAGAGCTCGAGCGCGCGCCGATGGCCGCTGTCGACCACCTCGGGCAGCGGCTCGTCGCCGCCCACCAGTAGCCGTGCGGCGGTCTGCACCGGCTTCACCGTCGCAGAGAGGCCGATCCGAACGGGCTTGCGCTCGGTCACGGCCGCGAGACGCTCCAGCGACAGGGTCAGGTGCGAGCCGCGCTTGTCCCTGGCCAGGGCATGGATTTCGTCCACGATCACCGTTTCGACCGACCGTAGCGTCGCCCGGGACCGCTCCGCGGTGAGGTACAGGTAGAGGGACTCGGGGGTGGTCACGAGCAGGTTGGGGGGGCGGCGCAGCATCGTCTGGCGCTGCGAGGAAGTCGTATCGCCGGTTCGCACGCCAACGGTGACCGGGGCCGGCTCGTAGCCCAGCTCTCGAGCTGTTTGCGCGATCTGCTCGAGCGGCTCCTCGAGGTTGGTGTGCACGTCCACGGCCAGCGCCTTGAGCGGGCTCAGGTAAACGACCCTGGTCGCGCCCTCGATCCGGTGTCCGGCCTCGTGGGCCTTGTAGAGGCTGTCGATCGCAGCGAGAAAGCCCGCCAGCGTCTTGCCCGAGCCGGTGGGCGCGCAGATCAGCGTGTGCTTGCCGGCGACGATCGCGGGCCATCCTCCCGCCTGGGCCTCGGTCGGTCCGTCTTTGAACCGCCGCTGAAACCAGGTCCGAACCGCGGGATGGAAGCGTTCGAGCGCTTCGTCGCAATCAGAGACGGGCAGGGTCGCCGTGAGCGAGGTCATGAGAAGCAGTCCATCACATCCGCGAGACGTGTTGTGCAACGGTTCTCGGATGAACTTCGCAATCTCGATTCCGCAATACGTAAGCGATAATGGATTTGATCCGGGCGCGTTTGGTGCGCACCTCAGGCGAGCCGAGGAGCTTGGCTTCCACAGCGCCTGGACGCAAGAGCAG